>JAWKSZ010000020.1:0-111836 GCA_041402045.1 Planctomycetota bacterium
ACGAAGCGCACGGCGTCCTCCAGCAGGAGCACCGCGACCGGGAGCACGAGCAGGGTCACGCAGGTCGCGAACAGGACCCCGAAGGCCAGGGAGACCGCCATGGGGATCAGGAACTGGGCCTGGGTGCTGCGCTCGAAGAAGATCAGCGGCACCAGCCCGGCGACGGTGGTCAAGGACGTGAGCAGGATCGGGCGGAAGCGGGCCACCCCCGAGATCCGCGCGGCCTCGAACAGCGGGACCCCTTCGCGCCGCCTGCGGTTTATGAACTCGACCATGACCAGGCTGTCGTTCACCACCACGCCGGTCAGGGCGAGCATGCCCATGAGGCTGAAAATGCTGAGGGTCATGCCCAGGATCACGTGGCCCAGGAGCGCCCCCACCCAGCCGGTGGGGATCACGCACATGACCGCCAGGGGCTGCGCGTAGGAGCGGAAGGCCACCGCCAGCAGCGCGTAGGTCACGCACAGCACGAGCAGGAGTCCGGCGAACAGCCCGCCGAAGGAGTCGGCCTGCTCCTCGGCCTCCCCGGCCAAGGAGGCCGAGACCGTAGGCTCGTCGCGCTCGACCTCCTCCAGCACCCGCGCCAGGTCGGCGTAGATCGCGGTCACGTCCGCGGTGTCCTTGTTCACGTCGGCGATCACGTTGACCGTGCGCCGGCGGTCGATCCGCTGGATCGTCGAGAACCCGCGGCCGAGCTCGACGTCGGCGACCACCGCGAAGGGCACCTCGTCGCCGCTGGCGGTGCGCACGCGCATGTCCTCGAGGTAGCCCAGCGAGCTGCGCTCCTCGTCGGCGTAGCGCACCATGACCCGCAGGTCGTCGCGCCCGCGCTGGATCCGCTGCGCCTCGGCGCCGAAGAAGCCCTCGCGCACCTGGCTCGCCAGGCTCTGCAGGTCGAGGTCCAGGGTCTCCGCCTCGGGCTTGAGCCGCATGCGGACCTCGAGCTTCCCGGCGTCGAAGCTGTCGGTAATGTCGAACACCCCGGGGTAGTCGGCCAGGCGCAGCTTGAGCCGCTCCGAGACCCGGCGCAGGGCCTCCAGGTCGTGGCCCGCCAGGCGCAGCTCGATCGGGTTCGAGCTGCGGCCGATCTCGGCGCGGAAGTTGACCTCCTTCGCCCCAGGCAGGGGCCCGATCTCCTGGCGCCACTCGCGCACGAGCTCGGCGCTGGTGATCGTCGAGCTGCGGTCCTCGGGGGACACGATCTCGAACATGACCCGCCCCAGGTGCGACTGGCCGCGGTCCGAGCCCGCGGACCCTGCCGTGGCGAGCACGTGACGGATCACGCTCTCGCCGCTCTCGGGGTCCACGTGCCGCTGGCGCAGGCGCTCGGCGGCGGCGGACATGCGGCGCACATACTCCTGGGTGACCGCGAACGGGGTGCCCTCGGGCATGGCCAGGGACCCACGGGCGACCTCGCTGTCGACCCGGGGGAAGAACACGAAGCGCATGTGTCCGGAGGCCACCGAGGAGACCCCGATCGCCACCGCGACCAGCGCCACCGAGGCGGTCAACCCGCGGCCCGGTCGAGGCCTCAGTCAGCACCGGGCGGTAGCTGCGCGGCGCGAACTTTCGAGCCCGTCGGCCAGGCGCTGCTGCAGGCGCGAGCGCATTGTCCCCGGTCAGGGTCGCACGTGACGCAGGTGCGCGGGGGGGAGCACGAGCTTCGACTCGATCAGCGAGAAGAACAGGACCGGATGCGTCTGCCAGCGGGATCTGGGCGAACACCGGGCCGCGGCGGCCGCCCAGGAGCGCGATCGAGTGAAGGAACGCGACCATGGTCGTGAGCACGCCGAACACCACCGGGATCACGACCTCGCGCGTGCCCTCGATCGCGGCGTGGGTCGGGTCTCCCTGCGCGGAGGTGGGTGTAAATGTTCTCCCCGGTCACGATCGCGTCGTCGACCACGATCCCCAGCACCAGAATGAACGCGAACAGGCTCATGATGTTGATCGTGACCCGAGGAACGGAGCACGGCCAGGGCGCCGAGGAAGCTGATCGGGATCCCGGCGGTGACCCGGCCCCGCGATCGTAGGGCTGAGGTCCAGCCCCAGCATGAGCAGCACCAAGGCCACCCCGCCCTGGAGCGCGCTGCCACCAGGGTCGAGAGGCGCTTCTTGATCACGTCCGAGCGGTCGCGCCAGTAGCTGAGCGTGACCCCGGGGGGCATGCGCGGGCCCTCCTCGGCGATGTACCCCTTGACCTTATCGGCGACCTCGATCGCGTTCTGGTCGCCCACGCGGTAGACCTCGAGCATGACGCAGGGCTCGCCGTTGAGGCGCGCCTCGACAGGCTCCTCCTCGAACCCGTCGCCGATCTCGGCCACGTCTCCGAGGGTCACCCGCGTGCCGTCGGGGCGCTTGATCCAGGACCAGGCCCTCGAAGTCGGCGCCGACGTAGCCCTGGCCCACGGTGCGCAGGCGGATCGCCGCCGGCGGTCTTGAGCGTGCCCGCGGAGGTCCAGCGAGCTTCCGCAGCGGATCGCCTGGGCGACCTGGGCGAAGGTCAGGCCGTGGGCGCCCAGAAGCTGCTCGCGGCTGGCTCGATCGAGATCTCGTAAGGGGACCTCGACCAGGTCGACCTGGCTCACCCCTTGATCGCGGTCAGGTCGTCGCGCACGCGTTCGCCCAGCCGCACCAGCACGTCCTCAGGGACTGCCTCCCCGCGACCACGAGCGCGATCACCTCGCGCCGGCCAGCTTCCAGGCTGTAGACCGGGCGCTCGGCCTCGCTGGGGAAGGTCGAGATCGCGTCCACCCGGTTCTTCACGTCGTCCGAGCAGGACCGCGGGTCGGTGTGCGGCTCGACCTCGATCGAGACCGAGCCGTGCCCTCGCCCGCGCTGGAGCGCAGCTCCTCCACGATCCCTCCAGGTCCTGGATCGCCTCCTCGACCTTGACGAGCATGCCCTCCTCGATCTCGGCGGGGGTCACGCCGCGGTAGGAGAGCGAGACCTGGATCACGTCGGACTCGAACTCGGGGAACACCTCGAGGATCGGGCGCTCAGCGCAGCAAGGCGAAGGCCGGCGCCCACGATCGCGAGCATGAGCAGGTTGGCGGCGACGCCGTTCTTGGCGAACCAGGCGATCGCAGGGGTCCTCCTGGGCCGAGGGCAGCTCGTGGACGGTGACCGCGAGCTCGTCCCCCGCGAACACGAGCGGCGTCGTGCACAGGAGGTCGCCGTCGGCGGAGCCGGCGCTGACCACCGGCTTCGTCGGCGCCCTTGAACGCGACCTCGATCGCGCGCCGGCTACGACCCCGGCCTCGCGGTCGACCACGAGCACCTCACGGCCGGCGAGGGCCACGGCCCGCGGGATCACGACCGCCGCGTAAGGTGCGCCCGGTGATCGCCGCGCTCTGCGAACCTCCCCGGGCGCAGGTCGGCCTGCCTCGATCCGGGCGATCGCGGCGAGCTGCCGGCTGCGGGGGTCGACCTCGCCCTCGACATGAGCGAGGGTCGCGGGCCAGGTCCAGGTGGCCTCGCCTACGCTGGCGGTGAGGGTCACGGGGGAGCCTCCGCCTCGAGGTCGAGCAGCTCGAGCTGGCGCGCGGTGAGGGCAGCCGCATCGAGCGGATCCTCGGCGTAGAGCTCGCCCACCGTCGCGCCGCGGGCGACGAACTCGCCGGGGAGACCGCGCGGCGGATCACCCGCGCGCGGAACGGCGCGCACCTCGACCCGGGTCAGGTCGAGCTTGGCGCGGGCCAGGCGTCGGGCGGTGACCTCCTGCGCTGCGCGCAGGGTCGTGCGCCGCGCGAGCAGCGCGCGGTGTCGGTCCTCGAGGTCGAGGTGCCCCTCCCGGGCCTGGAGCTCGAGCACCTGAGCCGCGAGCAGGTCGTCCTCGGTGGCGACCCCTTGCTCGCGCTGGCGCTGGACCACGCGCGAGCTGATCGCCCCGCAGGTCGACCCGCTCGCGAGCCAGAACCAGGCGCCCGGCGAGGTTCGTGGCCTCGACGTCGAGCTCGGCCAGCTCGCTCTGGGCGACCTGGAGCTGGTGCTCGAGCTCCTCGGCGGCGAGGGCGTAGTCGTCAGGCTCGAGCCGCACGAGCAGCGCGCCTTCGTCGACCCGGGCGCCGTCCTCGAACCCTGGCGCGGCCTCCACGACCCGCCCGCCACCTGGCTGGCCAAGGGGCCGGCGAAGCGCGCCCGCGCACCGTGCCCTGGCTCGCGATCTGGAGCGGGTAGTCCGTGGTCGAGACCGCCACGACCTCCACCTCCACCGCGCGAGGCGGCTCTCATGACGCTTGGCCGGCGTGGGCGAGGTGGCGAACAGGAGCGCGACCACGACCCCGCCCAGGAGCAGCACCCCCAGCGGCCACAGGCGCTTCAGGCCGCGCGGGCGTGGACCGGGCGGCCACAGGCGGCGGAGCGTCGGGGGCGAGGGCTCGTGCATGGCGCCGACGAGAGCGGACGGCTCAGGGGCCGGGGAGCGTGACGTCCCGGCGCGCTTACCGCGAGCCGAGTTCGTCCAGGAGCGCGCGCAGCTCGCCCGCGCTGGCCTCGCGCCAGGCGGCGAGGATCTCGGCGCCGTCGGGGGCGGCCAGGGCGGCCTCGGCTACCCGCCGCTGATCCCGGGGGGCGACCCGCTCCAGGGTCTCGCGCACGGCCTCGGGGTCGAACCGCGCCAGGCGACCCAAGGCCTGGGCCACGAAGGCGCGGCGCTCGCGGTAGCCCAGGCGCTCGGGGTCCTGCTGGGCGGAGAGCAGGGCCGCGCTGAGCTCGCCGAGGACCGCTGGGCCCTGGGCCAGCACCTCCTCCAGCAGGCGCCGCGGGCGGTTCTGGGCGCGCTCGAGCTCGGCCAGGGCGTCGTCGAGGTAGGGACCCTCGACGGCGAGGGCCTCCACGTCGCGCAAGATCAGGGGCAGGGGACGACGCTCGGGCTCCACCGGGACCTCCAGGGGGCGCTCGAACTCAGGCACCGCGGGCGTCGTGTCCAGAGCGTCGCTCGGCTGCGCCGGGTCGGAGCCCGGGCAGCCCAGCGTGAGCGTGAGCCCGAGCGCGAGCCAGCGGCGCATGCGCACCTCCGGGAGGCAGGCTACCAGGGCAGCGGCGCGCCGCGCTCCCGGGCCGCGGCCAGGGTCGCCTCGGCGGCGTCGTCGTCGCCCAGGGCGCGGTGATACCAGGCCAGGGAGAGGGCGGCGTCGGTGCTCAGCGGCTCGAGCAGGATCCGCGCCCGCAGGCGCAGAGGGAGCACGGCGTCCTCGCGGAGCACGGCCTGGGCCTCTGCGGCCGCGGGAGCGCCGGCGCCGCTGAGCAGGGCCCAGTCCCAGGGGCGCAGCGAGCGCGGGTCGTCCGCGCCCAGGGCGGCCACGAGCTCGACCGTACGCTGCAGGTCGGGGTCGGCCTGGGCCGCCGCGCGCAGCTCGGCGGCGGGGTGCTCCAGGGCCAGCAGGGGCAGCGAGAACGCCGCGACGCTGCGCCGGTTCTCGGCGAGGAGCGTGGCGAACGCGGGGTGCGCCGCGCTCAGGCGCGCGGTGGTCCGGGCCAGGAGCGCCCCTACCAGCGCGTCGGTCGCGCGGTGCGAGGGGAGGAGCGCGTAGGCCTCCTCGGCCAGGCCCACCGCCTCGTCCAGGGGCAGCTCCTCGCCGTAGGCGTGTCCGCCGAGCTCCTCCCAGGTCTGGGCGATCAGCGCCGCCGCCAGGGTCGGGGCGTGGTCGCTCGCGCGGGCGCTGGCCACGACCCGCGCGGCGCGCTCGCGGCTGCGCTTGCGGTTGGCCGCGTAGCGCTCGGCCTCCTCGGGGTCCTCGCCCACGAGCCAGCCTGCGACCGCCGCGGCGTAGTCGGTGTGGTCGAGGTTCACCGCCTCCAGCGCCGCGAGCAGCGCGCGGTGCTGCTCGAGGTCGTAGCGGTAGGCGTAGGCCTCGAGCAGCGAGCGGTAGATCTGCGCGTTCTGCGGCGAGAGCACCACGAGCTTGTTCAGGCGCTCGACGCCGCCGGTGAAGTCCGCGTGCTGGATCAGCCGGCCCTCGAGCGCTTCGCGCTCGGCCTGGGTGCGGTAGAGCTGAGCGAGCTGCGCGGCGTCGGGCCCGCTGCGCAGGGTGCGCAGCTCCAGCGCGTCGCCGACCGCCGCCAGCCCCGCGCGGCGCAGGAGCTCGCCCGCCAGGTTGCCGAGCACGATCGGGTCCCGGGAGTCGAGGCGCTCCGCCTGCTCGAGCATGTCCACCGCCTTGAGGAAGTCGGCGGGGTCGCGGCGGATCTGGTGCAGGCGCTGGTAGACCAGGGCCGCGTTGTTCAGGGTGCTCTGGCTCTCGGGCACCTTGGCGTAGGCCTCGAGCGCGGCGCGGTAGTGCGCTGCGGCGGCGTCCTCGTCGCCGTCGCCCAGGGCCTGGTTGCCCTGAGCCGAGCGGAGCTGGGCGCGGGCGAAGGCGTTCTGGGGGTCGCCCTTCTCCAGCCAGGCGATCTCGTCCTCGGTGTCGCCGGCGAGCACCGCCCGCAGGCCCGCGGCCTCGTAGCGCACGGCGTCGTCCTCGGCGGCGCCGAAGGCCTCCTCCGCCAGGACCCGGGCCTCGCTCCCCGCCCCGACCCCGCGCAGCTCGTGGGCCACTCGCAGCAGCACGTTCGGCGCGCGCTCGGTGCTCGCGAGCAGCTCCTCGTAGAGCGTGTGCCCCTCGTCGTGCTTGCCGAGCCAGTAGTAGACCGTGCCCAGGTGCAGCTGGAACATGGGGCTGTCCTGCGCCACGCCCTGGATCGCGACGAACACCTGCTCGGCGCCCTCGAGCTCGGCGCGCCGGGCCTCGGGGTCCTCCAGGCTCTGCGCGCGCTGGAGCTTCACGATCCCCAGGTCCAGGGCCACCGGCACGACCCGCGCCGCGTCCTGCAGTCGCCCGCGGGCGGCGGCGAGCTGGCTCGAGTTCTCCAGGTGCGGGGCGATCCACTCCTGGACCATGGCCTGCTGCGTGGCCTCGTCGGCGGCGTCGTAGGACTGATACCAGGCCGGCCCCGCCGCGCCCTGGCGCAAGCGGTCCAGCGAGCTCTGCCACACGCTCTCCTGGGTCTGCTCGTAGGCGGCCTCGGCCGCGTGCAGCTCGGTCAGCCGCGCTTCGACGTAGGGCTGGAGCAGGCGGTGCGCCTCCTCGACCTCGCCGCGCTCGCTGAGGATCTGGCCCAGGATCCGCGCGCCCTCGTGGCCGGCGAGTCCGGCCGCCGCCGGGCGCAGGATCGCCTCGCAGCGCTCGAGCTCGTCCCGCGCCTCGTAGAGCAGGGCCAGGGCGCTGGCGCGCTCAGGATCCGCGGGGGTCGCGGCCAGCGCCGCTTCGAGCGCGGGCTCCCGGGCCGCGATCACCGCGGGGTCGTCCTGAGGCAGCGCGTCGAGCAGCGCCAGCGCGCCCTCGGGGTCGGCTCCAGCGCCCGCCACCGCCGCCTGGGCCAGCCGCGCGGCCTCTGGCTGCACGAGCCCGGCGCCGTAGGCGCTGTCGCGGACCGTGCACACCAGGCGGGCCGCGGCCCCGAGCTCGCCCTGAGGCTCCTCCGCGAGCAGGGCGCTCAGCGCCGTCTGGCCGCGGGCGCTGAGCGGCCCGTGGGCGAGGAAGGCGAAGCTCTGGGCCGCGTCGAGGCGGTCGCCCTCCGCGAGGTAGGCCTCGGCCTGGGTCAGGGTCTCCTGGGCGCGATAGGCCGGGGAGCTGGTGTGGACCGCCCACCCCACGGCGGCGAGGAAGGTCAGGCCCACCGCGAGCACGGCGAAGGTCCAGGCCTTGGCCAGCGGTCCCAGGGGCTCCTTGCCCAGGAAATACCAGCCACCCCGCGGGGCGTCGGCCACCCGGTAGGCGCCGATCGCCAGCACGGGGAGGAACAGCGCGGCCAGATACTGCGTCTTGACGTAGGTCCCGGTCACGGGGTCGCGGTCCCGCGCGCCGTAGAGGGTCAACCCGAACCCGTTGAGGGTGAACAGGGTCGGGGTGCCCCGGATCGGGGTCATGCGTGGACAGCGCTCGGCGAGGATCTCTTCCAGGCTTGGACCCTCGGGTGCGTCGTCGGCGTGCTCGTTCATGGGCCCCTCCCCCTGCCGAAGTAGCCCTTGCCGCGGGGCCGCGCAACGCGAGGGCGCCGGCTGCGGGGGGCCATACGATCGTGGCAGCGAGCTGGGACGCACCTGGGAGCGAGCTCCGTCCAACCCCGACGCCGCGACGCGAATGGGGCGAACGGAGCGACTGGCCACGGTCCTGGCGGGACTTGCAACTCTTTATATGGCTTGATCTTTACAGACGAGGCGGCATGCGCCGTGCACTCGGGGAGGGAAACGGAACCACTCCACCCCTCACCCAGGACTTCCCCCATGAAGCGCCTCACCTTCTCCCTCCTCCTCGCGGTGCTCGCCGCCCTCCCCGTCCTCGCCCAGGACCCTGGCCTCCCGACCCCGCCCCCCGCGGCCGGGTTCGTGGGGATCAAGGTCGTGCACGCCCAGAAGGGCGTGATCCGCGCCGACCGCGAAGACGACCCCGTGGAGACCCCGGTCACGATCGAGCTCCCCGGCCGCGCACCGCTGGCGGTCTCGGGCCCGCTGACGCGGCTCTTGCGCAAGCGGGCGCGCAACCACGAGGTGGTCGTCGACGCCTACCTCCTCGGCGGCGAGGCCCAGCCCTTCGGCGTGTTCGTCAGCGCGATCCGCGGGACCGCGACCCACGACCTCCCGATCTACGCCCCGGGCGACGACGTGGGCCACGACCAGCCCCTGGGCACCCTGCCCCGCGGCGCGACCTGCTGGGTCACCGGCGGCAACGTCTACGTCGCGCAGCACAGCGACGGGGCCTACCCCGCAGGGAACGTGCAAGTGGGCCGCCTCGCCTTCGGCGAGCGCGTGATCGCCCCCGAGGACCTGCGCGAGCTGAGCGGGCTCCTGACCGCCGACCGCGAGGACGACCCCGCCGAGAAGGCCCCCCAGATCACGGTCGACGGCAAGACCCACACGATCGTGGGGCCCTTGGCCAGCCTGCTGCGCAAGCGCGCCCGCAACCGGATCGTGACCCTGCGCGGCGTGCACACCGCCGCCGGCTTCAAGGCCACCGCGGTCGAGGCCAGCGCGACCCAGGACCTGCCGGTCTACGCCCTGGGCGACGACATTGGCCACGACCAGCCGATCGCCCAGCTCGCCGCCGGCGATCGGGTGTGGGTCGAGGGCGGCCGGGTCTACGTCGAGATCCAGTCGGACAGCGTCCCCGAGGGGAAGGTCTTCGCGACCCGGCTCGCCTTCGGCGACCGCGCCCCGGCCGGCATGATCGAGTCGCTGAACGACGACTGAGCACACCAGGTTCGAGGTGAAGCGGGAGCCCGCGGCGGACGCCGCGGGCTCCCGCCGGTGTGCGCGGAGCCTGGTGGCCGGGGGGGGTGGCCAGTAGCGTGGGGCCAGCCCGCCACGGGCGAGAGGTTCGCCATGGAACACACCGCTCCGTCCACCCCGCCCAAGAGCCGCCTGCCGCTGATCCTCCTGGGGTGCGGCTGCGCGGCGATCCTGGCCTTCGCCGCCTTCGTCGCGCTCCTGGTCGGCGGGGTGCTCTACGCGACCCAGGCCCCGTTCGACGCGGCCCACGCCCACGTCCAGCGTGTGCAGCAGGGCGACGTCAGCGGGGCCTACGGCGGGCTGACCGCGGCGCTGCAGGCCGAGCTGGGCGAGGACGGCTTCGCCACGTTCAGCGAGGCATGGCCCGTGCTCTACGGCAAGGACGCCGAGTGGACGGTGAGCAACCGGTCCGTGAACGGCGACCGCGCCACCATGATCGGGACGAGCGAGCGGGACGGGCAGCGGGCGGAGGTCACGATCCACCTGGGCTACGAGGACGGCGCGTGGCGCGTCTCCGGCGTGAACATAGAACCCAAGTGAGCGGGGAGCGACGGTGAGCGACTTCGACTACGACGTGGTGGTGATCGGCTGCGGGACCGCGGGCAGCCGCGCGGCGCGGGTGGCGGGCCAGGCCGGCGCCAAGGTCCTGGCCGTGGACTCGGCCGAGGAGCTGGGCGGGCTGTGCATTCTCCGCGGGTGCATGCCTACCAAGACCCTCCTGGAGACGGCACACCGCCTGCACGAGATCCGCGACGCCGAGCGCTTCGGGATCCGCGTGGCCGAGCCCGAGCTCGACTTCCCCGCGCACATGGAGCGCATGCGGGCCCTGGTCAAGCGCTTCCAGCGCGCCAAGGTCTCGGGGGTCGAGTCCGCGCCCCACGACCTGCGCCGCGGGGAGGCCCTGTTCACGGGCCCCCACACCGTCGAGGTCTCGGGCGAGCCGGTGCGGGCCAAGGCCTTCGTGATCGCCAGCGGGAGCTACGTGGAGCCCCCCCCCGTCCCCGTGGACCCCGCGGCACCCGTGGTCGACAGCGACGCCATGTTCTCCCTCGAGGCCGCGCCAGAGACGGCAGTGGTGCTCGGGGCTGGGGCGGTGGGCCTCGAGTTCGCCCAGTGGCTGGCGCGGGTCGGGACCCGGGTGACCCTGGTCAACCGCTCGCCGCTGCTGAGCCGCGTCGACGCCGAGCTGGGTCAGGAGTTGCACGCGGCCCTCGCCGAGGAGATGCAGCTCCGGGTCCCCGCCACGCTCGTCGCGGTCGAGGCCGCGGACGGGAAGGCGCGCGTGCGGATCGAGCGCGACGGCGCCGAGGAGGTCCTCACCGCCGACCTGGTGCTCAACGCTCTGGGTCGCGAGCCCGCGACCGAGGGGTTGGGGCTCAAGGCCCTGGGCGTGCACTACGACGCCGAGATCCCGGGGACGCAGGCCACCTCGCTGCCCCACGTGTTCGTGGCCGGCGACGCCACCGGACGACGCATGATCCTGCACGAGGCGAACCTCGAGGGCGAGGTCGCCGGGCGCAACGCCGCCCGCGCCGCCGGCGTGCTCAGCGGCGAGCTCGAGCGCTACGACACCCGGATCCCGCCCATGGACGTGATCTTCACCGACCCGCCCTTCGCCAGCGTGGGGCGCTCGCAGCCGACGTGCGAGCGCGAGGGGATCCCGCACCGCGTCGCGACCAAGCGCTTCGCGGAGCAGGGCCGCGGGATCGTCATGGGCGCGCGCCACGGGGCGATCAAGCTCGTGGCCGCGCCCGACGGGGGCAAGCTCCTCGGCTGCCAGATCGTGGGCCCGCGCGCCGACGACCTGATCCACCTCCCGGCCACGATCCTGACCCTGGACGCCAGCGTGCGCGACATGTTCCGCGTCCCCTGGTACCACCCCACGCTGGCCGAGGCGTTCATCGAGGTCACCCGCGCCCTGAGCTGAGCCCGCCCTGGGTCCCTGGCCGCGGCGGGCGCGATCGGTCACCCTTGGGGCGTGCAGCGGATCGGTGGGTATCGCCTGGTGGAGGAGCTCGGCCGCGGCGGCATGGCCGTGGTGTTCCGCGCCCAGAGCCCGCGCGGCGAGGACTGCGCGATCAAGATCCTGCACCGCCAGGACCCCCGCGCCAAGCAGCGCTTCCTGCGGGAGGCCCAGGTCCTGGCCGAGCTCTCGCACCCGGCGATCGTGCCCCTGCGCGCGGTGGGCGAGGACCAGGGCGTGCTCTTCCTCGCCATGCCCTACTTCCCGGGCCCGACCCTCGCGGGGCGAGTGGCCGACGGCCCGCTCCCGATCGCCGAGGCGCTCGAGGTCGCCGAGGCCCTGGCCGACGGGCTGGCCTACGCCCACGACCACGGGGTCCTGCACCGGGACGTGAAGCCCGACAACGTGCTCCTCGACCGCGAGGGCCGCGCGCGGCTCACCGACTTCGGCCTCGCCCGGCGCACCGACGTGCTCGAGCCCCGGCTGTCCCAGACCGGCGCGCTCATGGGGACCCCCGGCTACCTCGCCCCGGAGCAAGCCGGCTCCGGCGAGCCGGTGGGGGTGTGGACCGACGTCTACGGCCTGGGGGCCACCCTCTACGCCATGCTCACCGGGGTGCCGCCGGTCGAGGGGCGGACCCTGGTCGAGGTCGTGCGCGCCGTGATCGAAGGGCAGGTCACCCCGCCCAGCGCCCTGCGGCCCGAGGTGAGCCCGGCCCTCGACGCGCTCTGCCTGCGCTGCCTCGCCGGAACGCGCGCGCGGCGCTTCGCCGACGCCCGGGAGCTGCGCGCGGCCCTCGAGGCGGTGCGGGTCGGCGCCGCGCCCCGGCGCCGCGGTGGGCGCTCGGCGCGGTGGGCCTGGGCCTCGCCGCCGCGCTCGCCGTCGGGCTGTGGGGCCTCCGCCCGGGTGAGCGCGCGAAGCGCGGGCCGCGGCGCCTGCCCTGGGCGAGGCCCTCGGCCTGGCCGGGGCACGCCTGGACGCGGGGGATCCCGCGGGCGCGCTCGCGGCCCTGGACGCGGTGGCGGCGCCGGACTCCGCGCCTGTGGCAGCTCCTGGCGCCCGGGCGCTGTTCGCGCTGGAGGACGCCTCGGCCGCCGAGGCGGCCGTCCAGGCCGCCCTCGAGGTCGCGCCCACCGACGCGGAGCTGCACCTCCTGCGCGCGCGGATCCAGGTCGCGCGGGAGGACTTCCCCGGCGCCCTGGCCTCGCTCTCCGAGGCGATCGTGTGCGGCGGCGGTCCGGCGGCGGAGTTCGTGCGGGTCGACGTGCGCCGCGCGAGCGGCGACTCCGAGGGCGCCGCCGCCGAGCTCGAGCGGATCACCTCCCGGCACCCGACCCTGCGGGAGGGCTGGGAGCGCCGGCTGCGCCTCGCGGGGGACGAGTACGAGGCGCAGCGGACGGTGCTGGACCAGGCGCTGCGTTGCCTCCCCGAGGACACGGCCTTCCTCGCGCGGCGCGCCGAGCTCCTGGTCGGGCTCGAGCGGGACGAGGAGGCCCAGGCCGACCTCCTCCGCGCCCGGGCGCTCGGCTCGCGGTCTCCGCGCCTGCTCCTGGTGCGCAGCCGCCTGCGGCGGCACGCCGACGACGGCGAGGGCGCCCTGGCGGACGCCCTGGCCGCGCTGCGCCCTGCGCTGGACCAGGGGCCGGCCTGGCGCGAGGTGGGCTACTCCCTCGCCCACCGTGGCGACTACGCGGCGTCCCACGTCGCCCTGGTCCAGGCCCACGCCTTCCAACCCCGCGACCTCCCCACGCGCACGGTCCTGGCGCAGGTCAAGGTCGCGCTCAGCGACTTCGAGCAGGCGTCGCGCCTGCTCGAGGCGGCCCTGGCCACTCGCACCCCCACGATCCCCGGGCCGCTGGGGATCCTCGCGGACGCCTACATTGGGCAAGAGCGCTACGCCGAGGCCGAGGCGACCCTCGGGTTCGTGCTGGGCTACGAGTCCGCCGATCAGGGGCTGTATCGCGGGAAGCGCGGCATGGTCCGGGTCGAGCTCGAGCGCGACGCCCTCGCGGTCCCGGACCTGCGGGCCGGACTGGCGAGCAGCCCGGCGGACCCCCAGCTCTGGGCCTACCTCGCCGCCGCGCTGGCCAACCTCGGGCGCGACGAAGAGGCCCTGGACGCGCTGCGCCGCGCGATCGTCTGCGGCGCGGAGCGCGACGTCCCCATGGTGTTCAACCTGGCCAAGCTCGCGCTGCGCCTCGAGCGGTGGGAGGAGGCGCGGGTCGAGCTCGCCGAGCTCTGTCGGCGCACGCCGGAGGACGGGGAGTCCCACTACCAGCTCGCGCGCTGCGCGCTCAAGCTCGGCGACTGGGCGGCCGGGCTCGCGCCCGCGCGGCGCGCGCTCGAGCTCGACCCGGACTCGCTCTCGGCGCAGCTCGTCCTCACCGAGCTGCTCATGAACCTGGGGGAGCACGCGCAGGCGCTGGAGGTCTTGGACTCCGCGATCGGCCAGCACCCTGACGCCCGCGGCCCGCGCCGGGCCCGGGTCGACGTGCTCAACGCCCTCGGGCGACCCGAGGACGCCCTGGCTGGGCTCGACGCGTACCTCGAGCGCTGGCCCGACGACGCCGGGGCGCTGGGGAACCGCGCCGGGCTGCGCTCCACCCTCGAGGACTACGCCGGGGCCGAGGCCGACGTGGCCCGTGCCCTCGAGCTCGACCCCTACGACGTCGCCGCCCGCTACAACCGCGCGCACCTGCACCTGCGCGCCGACCGCTTCGTCGACGTGCTCGTGGACGTGGCCGTGATCCTCGCGCGGGACCCCCACGACTTCGACGCCTGGTGCCTGCGGGTCGAGGGCCTGCGCTACCTGGGCCGCCGCTACGAGGCGCTGGCCACCGCGGAGGCCGCGCTCCAGGCGCAGCCCGACCACCCTCACGCGAGGTGGGCGCAGGCGCTGATCGAGGACCTGCGCTGAGCGCCCAGGTCGGGCCCTACGCCCTGGTAGGCGCCCTCGGTCGGGGGGGCACCGCCACGGTGTTCCGCGCGCGAGGGCCCCGGGGCGAGGAGTGTGCGCTCAAGCTCCTCGAGCGGCGCGACGACGCGGGGCGCCAGCGCTTCCTGCGCGAGGCCCAGGTCCTGGCCGAGCTCTCGCACCCGGCGCTCGTGCCCCTGCGCGGGGCAGGCGAGCACCAGGGGGTGCTCTACCTGGCCATGCCCTTCCTCGGGGGCGGGACGCTCTCCCAGCGGGTCGCCGCCCGGGGCCCCCTGGCGTCACGGGACGCTGCCGAACTCCTGCAGTCCCTGGCGGACGGGGTGGCCTACGCTCACGACCACGGCGTCCTGCACCGGGACGTCAAGCCCGACAACGTGCTGTTCGAGCGAGACGGGGCGGCGCGGCTCGGCGACTTCGGCCTCGCGCGGCGCACGGACCCCGGCGCTACCCGGCTCTCGCGGACGGGGGCGATTCAGGGGACGCCGGGGTTCTGGGCGCCCGAGCAGGCGAGCGGCGGCGCCACCGGCCCCTGGACCGACGTCTACGGCCTGGGCGCGACCCTCTACTTCGCGCTGACGGGGCTCGCTCCGCACGCGGGGGAGAGCCTGGTCGAACTGTTGCGGGCGGTGGAGCAGCTCGAGGTCGAGCCGCCGAGCCGCCACGTCCCCGACGTCGACCCCGCCCTGGAGGCGGTGTGTCTGCGCTGTCTGGCGAAGCGCCCCGAGCAGCGCTTCGCCTCGGCGCGCGAGCTCGAGCGAGCCCTGGGACGCGTGGTCCGGGGCGAGGCCCCACGGCCCGGCGCTCGGCGCTGGCCGTGGGTCCTGGCGCTGGTCGGGTGCCTCGGCGTCGCGGCCCTCGCGGTCGCGCGTTGGCCGAGGGACGAGCCGCCGGTGCTCGAGACCTCCGAGCCCGACCTGGGGTCAGCGCGCGTCGAGCTCGAGGGCGGCGATCCGGTCGCCGCCCTCGCGGCCCTGGACGCGCTCCCCGACCCGCGGCACCCTCGCGCCCTGCGCCTGCGGGTCGACGCGCTGCTGCGCCTGGGCGACCAGGACGCCGCGCTCGCGACCTCCGACGAGCTCCTCGCGGCGACCCCCAACGACCCCGTGGCTCGGGTGCAGCGCGCGCGGATCGAGCTCGATCGTGGCGCCCGCGACGCGGCCGCGGCGGAGCTCGCGCGCGCGCGCGAGCTGAGCGGCGGCGCCGAGACCGAGGCCTTCGCCGCGCTGCGGCGGCGGATCGAGGCCCTGCCCGAGGACCCTCGCCGGGCCCTGGACGCGCTCTACGCCGAGACGCGGCGCGACCCCCGCTCGGTAGAGGCCTGGCTGCGGCTGCTCGACGGGCTGGAGCACGACGTCCCCCGCTTGCTCGAGGCCCTCGATCAGGCCCTGGGGCACCTCCCCGACGCCCCGGCCCTGATCCGTCGGCGAGCGCGCGCGCGCGCGGCGCTGGGCCGCGCCGAGGCCGCCCTCGAGGACTTCAAGCGCCTCGAGATCATGGGCCAGCTCCGCGTCGACGACCTCGCCCGGCTCTCGGTGGTCCACCAGCTGCTGCAGGACTGGCCCCAGGCGACGCGCTGGGCCGAGCGCGCCGTGGCGACCGACCCGCGCCACCCCGAGGGCTGGACCGAGCTGGGCATGACCTACTTCTCCCGGGGCGACTTGCCCGTAGCCAGGGCGGCCCTGACCCACGCGTTCGCTCTCGACCCGCGCGACCCCCGCGCCCGCGCGAGCCTGGCCCAGGTGTGCCACGGCTGCGAGGACTTCGCCCACAGCGTGGCGCTGTTCGAGCTGACCCTCGCTGGGGACGCTCCCGAGGAGTTCGCGAGGAGTTCGCGGTGTACCTGCTCTACGGGCGGGGCCTGGCCAAGCTCGGGCGGCTGGAGGAGGCCGAAGCCGCGCTGAACCGCGCCCTGGAGCTCGGCCCCGAGCACGCGGCGACGGTGCTCGGGCTGCGGGGCATGGTGCGCGTGGCCCGCGGGGCCCACCGCGAGGCCTCGCAGGATCTGCGGCGCGCGCTGTCCCAGGGGCCGGGGGACCCCGCGCTGTGGCTGAACCTCGCGACCGCGCAGCTCGGCCTCGGGCAACCCCAGCGCACCCTGGACAGCCTCGCGCGCTGCGAGCACGTGCAACCCAGCGTCCGCAACGACCCCGAGTTCCTCCGCGTGCAGGCCAGCGCCTTGTTGGAGACCGGTCAGCTCGAGCAGGCCCGCGCGGCGCTGCGCGTTGCGCTGCGACCTGCTGCCCGACGAAGGCGGCGGACACTACGACTACGCCCGGCTCTGTCGCCGGCTGGGGGACTCCGAGGCCGCCCTGGCCGCGGCGCGGCGGGCGTGGGAGCTCCTGCCGGGGGACGACGAGGTCGTCGAGCTGCTGCAGAGCCTGCTGGACGGTGTCGGGGAGCTGGAGGCCTTCGCCGACCTGGTGGGGGACCTGCTCCAGGTCCACCCGGACGAGCACTGGCTGCGCGGCTTCCTCGCGGAGCGGCTCATGTCCGCCGGACACCCGGACGTGGCCGAGGCGGTCCTGGACGAGCTCGTGCGCCGCGCGCCCCGCTCGGTCGCCGGACACCTGCAGCGCGCCCAGGTGCGGGTCGCGCGGGACGACCTCGCCGGCGCGCGAGCGGACTTCTCGCGGGTGCTCGAGCTCCGGCCGGAGGACGTCGCCGCCCGCCAGAACCGGGGGCTCGTGTGTTTGCAGCAGGGGGCCCTGGTGGACGCGCTCCACGACTTCGCGCGGGCGCTGCGCGAGGGGCGCGACACCCTCGACGTGCGCATGGGGCTGGCGCAGACGCTGGGGATCCTCGGGCGCCGGCTGGAGGCGCGGCAATATCTGGGGGACTACCTGCGGCGTCACCCCCGCGAGGCGCAGGCCGACATGCTGGAGTTCCTCCTGCGCGAGCTGCGCTAGCGCAGGCCCTGCAGGACCGTCGCTACCAGACCTCCTGCACGATCACGAGGTAGGCCATGTCGAAGATCGGCAGCCAGGCGAGCTGCGAGCTCGAGTAGAAGACCACCGTCGAGGGGTAGCGGGTCTGGAGGTCGAAGCAGCGCGCCCCGGGAAACGCGCTCAGCGCCTTGCCCGCGGCGAGCTCGAGGCCGAGGAACTCCTTGCCGTCGAAGGGCCCCGCGCGCAGGATCGTCTTGACCGGGGTCAGGCTGCGCACGTCCAGGCAGCCCGACGGCAGCGTCGGGCCGAGGGACGTGTCGGGGTCGGCCATGCCGTCGATCCGCTCCTGCAACTCCTCGAGGTCGGGCACCTCGGCGGCGCTCCAGCCGGTCCAGCCCACGACGTGGCGGTAGCCGCCCGCGTCGAGGGTGCCGTAGGCGTCCTGCGCCCGCTCGGCGAGCTCCTCGAACACGCGCTCGTGGTCGAGCTCGTCGGGGAGCGCCTCGCCGCCGCGGGCGGCGGCGCGGATCAGTCGGGCCAGGGCGCCGGGCTCACGGGGCGCGATCTGCCAGGCGCGGAGCGCTTCTTGGTAGGCCTGGTCCATGAGCAGCCGCGGCGCGCGCCCTCCTCTGTCCCCGAGCGGACCACGGGGCTGCAGGCCCAACAAGCGAAAGGTCGGAGCGGAAATCCCTGAAGCGCGTCCGCGGCCCGCGGCTATGCTCTGCCCCGTGAACGAGACGATCGAGCCCATGGACGACGACCCCTACGGGGTGATCGTGGTCGGCGCCGGCCACGCCGGGACCGCGGCCGCGCTGGCCAGCGCGCGCATGGGCCAGCGCACGCTCCTGCTCACGGCCAACCTCGACACGATCGGCAAAATGTCCTGCAACCCCTCGGTCGGGGGTCAGGCCAAGGGCCAGATCGCGCGGGAGGTCGACGCCCTGGGCGGCGCCATGGGGCAGGCGATCGACGCCTGCGGGATCCACTTCCGCCTGCTGAACACCTCCAAGGGCCCAGCCGTGCAGGCCCCCCGCGCCCAGGCCGACAAGTGGCGCTACGCCCAGTGGCTCAAGCGCCGGGTCGAGGAGCAGGCGCACCTGGTCGTGAAGCAGGAGCTGGTCAAGGACGTGTGGGTCCAGGACGACGTCGAGGGCCCCCGGGTCCAGGGCGTCGTCGTGGGCGGCGGGCGAGCCTACCGCGCGCGGACGGTCGTCTTGACCACGGGCACCTTCCTCCAGGGCGTCCTGCACCTCGGGCGCGAGCAGGCGACCGGCGGGCGCATGGGCGAGCCGCCCTCGGGGCTCCTGCGCGCGCTCTACGCGGCGGGGATCACCACCGGGCGCATGAAGACCGGGACCCCGCCTCGGGTCAACGGGCGCAGCCTGGACACCTCGGTCATGGACCCCCAACCCGGCGACGACCCGCCGGTGCTGTTCTCGTTCCTGAGCCAGGGGGCGCCGGCCTTGCCCCAGGTCGAGTGCTGGATCACGCGGACCACCGAGGCCACGCAGCAGGTGATCGAGCAGAACCTGCACCGCTCGCCGCTCTACTCCGGCGTGATCGACGCGATCGGCCCGCGCTACTGCCCGTCGATCGAGGACAAGGTCGTCAAGTTCCCCCAGAAGCGCAGCCACAACGTGTTCGTCGAGCCCGAGGGCCTGGACACCCACGAGGTCTACGTCAACGGGATCTCGACCTCCATGCCCGCCGACGTCCAGGACCGGATCGTGCGCTCGATCCCTGGCTTCGAGCGCGCCGAGATCCTGCGCTACGGCTACGCGGTGGAGTACGACTTCTTCCCCCCGCACCAGCTCCAGCCGAGCCTCGAGACGAAGGCCGTGGCGGGGCTGTTCTTCGCCGGGCAGATCAACGGGACCACGGGCTACGAGGAGGCCGCCGGCCAGGGCGCGCTGGCCGGGATCAACGCCGCGCTCTGGGCCCAGGGGCAGCCGCCCCTGATCCTCGGCCGCGACGAGGCCTACACCGGCGTGTTGATCGACGACCTCGTGACCCAGGGCACGTCGGAGCCCTACCGCATGTTCAGCTCCCGCGCCGAATACCGCCTGCTGCTGCGCCACGACAACGCCGACCAGCGCCTGACGCCCCTCGCGCGGCGGGTCGGCGCGATCGACGACGCGCGCTGGGCCGCGTTCTGCGCCAAGCGCGACGCGCTCGAGGAGGGCCGCCGCGCCTTCCGCGCGCGCCCGGCGTTGGAGAAGGCCCTGCGCAGCCCGGGGGCCCGCCTGCGCGAGGTCGGCGCCGAGATCCCCGGGCTCCTCGAGCTGCCCGCCCAGGTCCTCGACCTGCTCGAGGTCGAGCTGCGCTACGCGGGGTACATCGAGCGCCAGGCGGCCCAGGTCGCCCGCCACAAGGAGCTCGAGGAGACCGCGCTGCCCCAGGACCTCGACTACCGCGGCCTGGCCGAGCTGCGCCTCGAGGCCCGCGAGAAGCTGTCCCAGGTCCGCCCGCGCTCCCTGGGTCAGGCCAGCCGGATCTCAGGGGTCAGCCCGGCGGACGTCTCGGTGCTCCTGATCCACCTGCGCCGCCTGGGCGCGCTGAGGTAGCGGTCGGTTGGCGCGGGCGGGCGGGCGGTGCTCTTGATCCACCTCCGCGGCCTGGGCGCGCTGGGATAGCCGAGGCTGGGGGTGGGCGCGGGCGGGTAGATGCTCTTGAACCGCAAAGGGCACGAAGGACGCAAAGGAACGCAAAGGCTCGCGGTGCGCGAGCGGGTCAGGTAGACGACGACGGATAGCCGTTGACGCGCCGACGAATTCCCTCACGCAAGCTCTCGGTGTTGAAGTTGAGGAGTAAGCCAAGCCGAGAGCCAGAAAGTCTGAGATAGGTTAGGAGCTGCGCTTCGTGTATGGGACGCAGGGTCTCGACCGCCTTGACCTCGACCACCAGTTCACCCTCCACGAGCAAGTCGATCCGAAACCCGTCGCCTAGAAGCTTGCCGCGGTAGTCCAGTCCCACGACGACTTGCCGTTCGACTCGGATCCCTCGCAGACGCAGTTCATGCTCGAGACAGCACTCGTAGACGGACTCGAGGAGTCCGGGCCCGAGGGCCGTATGCACAGTGAGCGCCGCGCCCAGTGAGAGAGCGAACTCAAATCCGCCGGACTCAATCTGACCTTCCAACTTCGTCCGAGCGCTCACTCGATATCTCTCCCAGCCCCTTCATATTCTCCGGGCCGACAAATGAATCTTGCTAAGGAGAGCAGGGTTGCAGGTCACGCATTCAAGCAGATCCTTGACTGCCATCTGCTGCCTCCTTCGGGCGATCACTCTATCTGAGTGTGGTGACAAAACCCGAACATTTGTTCTCCCGCGGCCGCTGTCCGCACTCGCGGCCTCTGCGTTCCTCAGCGCCTCCGCGCCTCTGCGTTTAACCGAACTCCCGGTACGCTGCATTCGCCTCACGCCCGGGCTAGTCGTGGACGGACCCCTGTCCCTGTGGGACCCTGTGCGACCAACCCGGAGGAGTCTCCACGTGGCCGATATCCGTCCGTTCCGCGCCCTGCGCCCGACCCCTGACCTCGCGGCCAAGGTGGCCAGCGTCCCCTACGACGTGATCGACAGCGACGAGGCGCGGGTGCTCGCCGACGGCAACCCCGACAGCTTCCTGCACGTCGTGCGCCCGGAGATCGACCTCCCCGCCGACGTCGACATTCACGACGACCGGGTCTACGCCAAGGCGCGGGAGAACTTCGACGCCTTCCGCGCGCGCGGGACGCTGGTGCAAGAGGAGCAGCCCTGCTTCTACCTCTACCGCCAGATCATGGGCGAGCACGCCCAGACCGGGATCGTGGCCACGTTCTCGGTGGACGAGTACGACCACGACCGGATCCTCAAGCACGAGAAGACGCGCCCCGACAAGGAGGCCGATCGCACGCGGCACGTGAACACCCTGGGCGCCCAGGCCGGCCCGGTGTTCCTCACCTTCCGCCCCGACGCGCGGATCCAGGACCTCATGCATGAGGCCTGCGAAGAGGAGCCGCTGTTCGACTTCACCGCCGTCGACGGGATCCAGCACACCGTGTGGCGGGTCACCGAGACCCGGCACTTCGACAGCGCGTTCGGCATGGTGTCCCACCTCTACGTCGCCGACGGGCACCACCGCTCGGCCTCGGCGAGCAACGTGCGCCGCCAACGCCGCGAGGCGGGGACCCTGACCCCCGACGACCCCAGCAACTACTTCCTGGCGGTGGCCTTCCCCTCGGACGACGTGCAGATCCTCTCCTACAACCGCCTGATCCACGACCTGGGCGGGCGCTCGCCCGAGGCGTTCCTGCGTGAGCTGCGCGGGGTCCTGCCTTGCGAGCAGGTGACGTCGGGCACCGCCGCGCGCGGCGAGGTGCGGATGTACCTCGCCGGGCAGTGGTATCGGATCCCCCTCGAGCCCACCGCCGACGACCCGGTCAGCCGCCTCGACGTGCAGGTCCTCGCCGAGCGGATCCTCTCGCCCATGCTCGGGATCGAGGATCAGCGCACCGACGAGCGGATCAGCTTCGTGGGCGGGATCCGCGGGACCGAGGCCCTCGAGCGCGCGGTCCAGAACGGCAAGGCGCAGCTCGCGTTCTCGCTGCCCCCGGTGACCTCCGACGAGCTGCTCGCGGTGGCCGACGCCGGACGCACCATGCCGCCCAAGTCCACCTGGTTCGAGCCCAAGCTGCGCTCGGGGCTCCTCGTGTATTCGATCGAGAGGGACGCGTGAAGGTCGTCGTCGCGGACAAGCTGCCCCAGAGCGGGCTCGAGAACCTGCGGGCCGCGGGCTACGAGGTCCAGAACGACCCCGGGCTCAAGGACGACGCCCTGGTCGAGGCCGTGCGCCAGAGCGGGGCCCAGGTGTTGATCGTGCGCTCGACCAAGGTCCCCCGGGCGGTGCTCGAGGCGGGCAAGCTCAGCCTCGTGATCCGCGCCGGCGCCGGCTACAACAACGTCGACGTCGAGGCCGCGAGCGAGCTGGGGATCTACGTCGCCAACTGCCCGGGCAAGAACGCGGTGGCGGTGGCCGAGCTGACCTTCGGGCTGCTGCTCGCGATCGACCGCCACATTCCCGAGTGCGTGCAGGCGATCCGCGACGGGCAGTGGAACAAGAAGCAGTTCTCCCAGGCCTCCGGGCTCTACGGGCGGACCCTGGGCGTGATCGGCCTGGGCGAGATCGGGCGCCAGGTCGTGCAGCGCGCCCACGCCTTCGGCATGAAGGTCGTGGCCTGGAGCCGCTCCCTGACCCCGGAGCTGGCCGAGGAGCTCGACGTCGAGCGCGTCACCGACCTCAGCGCGGTGGCCTTCGCCGCCGACGTGGTCAGCGTGCACCTGGCCCTCACCGAGCAGACCAAGGGCGCGATCGGCTCGGACTTCTTCGCCGCCCTGCGCCCGGGCACGATCTTCCTGAACACCAGCCGCGGCCCGGTGGTCGACGGCCCGGCCCTGCGCCGCGCGGTCGAGGAGAAGGGCGTGCGCGCCGGCCTCGACGTGTGGAACGTGCAGCCCTCGGACTCCGTGGGCACCTTCGCCGATCCTCTGGGCGGGCTCGAGGGCGTCTACGGCACCCACCACATTGGCGCCTCCACCGATCAGGCCCAGGAGGCGGTGGCCGAGGAGGCCGTGCGCGTCGCCCGCGCCTACCGCGAGCACGGCAAGGTCCACAACTGCGTGAACCTCACCGACCGCAGCCTGGCCACCGCCGGCCTCGTGGTCCGGCACCGCGACAAGGTCGGCGTGCTCGCCTTCGTGCTCCAGACGCTCAAGGGCGCGAACCTGAACGTCGAGGACATGGAGAACATCGTGTTCCACGGCGGCAAGGCCGCCTGCGCCACGATCCGCGTGAGCCACTCCCCGCCCGAGTCCCTGATCGACGAGATCAACGCCCACGAGGACGTGTTCGGGGTCCGCGTCACGGCCTGACCCGTGAGCGCGCTCCGCACGTTGCCGGTCGCCACGCTGGTCGCGGCCACCCTGGCCGCCGCGGTCGGGCTGATCCTGCTGGGCTCGGCCGCAGAGGAGCGATCTACTCCGCACGGGGCCACGAGGCGAGCCGGCGCCGCTGCCCCCGAGGCGTTGCCGCGACCCCCGGAGGCGCCGGTGAGCTCGCGCAGGGCCTCGCCGGCACAGGAACCGCCCCAGCGCGCGGGAGAGCGCTCGTCCCCCCGCGGCGACGAGCCCGGGCGCAGCCCTCGGCCAGCCACGGAGGTCGAGGTCCTCGTGCTCGATCCCCGCGGCGCTCCGGTCGCGGAGGCCGAGGTGCGCTACGACGGCGGCCTCGTGTGCGGCGTGGGGCGCACGGATCCGCGCGGACTGCTGGAGCTGCGCTGGGAGGAGGGCCACGGGACCTACGCGCTCGCCGTCGAGGCGACCGGCGCGCTCCCTGGCGGGGTCGGCGTAGGGCGGGGCCTGCTCCGCGCACAGGGCGGCACCCGGGGCGCTCGACTCGTCGTGGAGCTGGAGCCGGCCGTCGAGGTGACGCTCGTGTTCGACTGCCCCCTCGAGAAGGGGCGGGCCCTCAGCGAACTCCCGTGGGGGGGTCGCGGTCCCGAGGCCGGGTGGAGCGAGCCCCGGACCCGCCAGGCGCTCCCCCCCGTCACGGCGCCGGGACGCTACCGCGTCCGCGTCGAGGGTCTGGACCCCCGCGGCGAGGAGCGCCTCGCTGAAGGCGAGTTCGAGGTGGATGCGCAGGGCCGGGGGCCGCGGGCGCTCCGCCTGACCACGGCAGCGCTCGCGACCCTGACGCTGCAGGTCGAGAGCACACTCGGTGACGCGAGCGCCGTGGTGTGGGTCGAGGAGGTCGACCTGCCCGGGGGGGCGCTGGGAGAGCGGCGTTCGCTGGAGCGCGCCTACCGGCTGCACGCAGCCGGCCGCCCGGGGGACGAGGGGTGGGGAGGACCGGCCCCGCTCCCCAGGGGTCGAGCCTCTCCCTGAAGCTCTCCCCGGGGACCTACGACGTCTCGACTCGGGGCTCGAGCGACGTGACGCTGCAGGCGCAAGAGCGCGTGACCCTGGCCGCAGGGGCGCGGCGCGAGCTGACCCTCCGGCTCTCCTCCTCGCACCTCGCGCGCGTCGAGCTCGGAGAGCTCGCGAGCCAAACCGTCGCGGTCGAGGGTCCGCCCCTCGCCTGGGCGGCTCAGGAGGGCGACACCCTCGTGTTGGGTGGCCTGGGTCCGCACGGCGCGCGGGTGCTCGTGGCGAGTCGTGGCCGCGAGCGGGTGGGCCTGGTCGAGCTCGCGCCCGGGCAACTCCGGGCGCGGATCGAGCCCGTGGCGCCCGGGGCCCTCACCGCCGACGCCCCCCTCCGGTGGGGCGACGCCGAGCTCCAGCTGGAGCGTCGCGGCGCGCCGCGCTACCCCTGGCGACTCATGATCGCGGGCGCCGACCTGAGGCCGCTGTCCAGCGTCGAGCGCGGCGAGACTCGGCCCGCGCGGCTCCAGCCAGCGCTGGGGTTGTCCTCGAGTGGACCTCCGTTCGTGGTTCGCGCGTCCGCGCGCGCGCGCGCGGGCAGCTACCGGGTGGAAGGGCTGCAGCCAGGCTCGTAACGGGTGTTCGTCGCGCCGGACGAGGGGCCCCCCGCCGTGCTCGCGGAGTCGCTCACCGTCGAACCCGGTCGGGTCGCTCGGCTCCGCGTGCCCGAGTGAGGCGACGCGGGGAGCGGCCCCGGCAGGAGCCCTGCTGAGTCGGAACGGAGGCTGAGCCCCCGTGGCCCCGTCGCCGTCAGGGGGTCACCCGCCGCTCCCCCGACCTCGGATTCCCCCCGGGGCTGCGTAAGATACGCCCCGACGAGGAGGCCCCCGTGTACGCCGAGGACTTGCTGCAGGACCGGGTGATCGTGGTCACCGGAGGGGGATCGGGGCTCGGGCGCGCCATGGCGCTGCGCTGCGCGGAGCTGGGGGCCAAGCTCGTGCTCGCCGGGCGGAGACAGGAGAAGCTCGACGCCGTGGCCGCGGAGGTGGCCGAGCGGGGCAGCGAGGCCCTCGCGGTCTCGACCGACATTCGCGACTACGCCGCGGTCGAGGGCATGGTCCAGGCCGGGGTCGCGCGCTTCGGGCGGATCGACTCCCTGATCAACAACGCCGCGGGCAACTTCATTTGCCCGACCGCGGAGCTCAGCCCGGGCGGGTTCCAGGCGATCGTCTCGATCGTGCTCAACGGCACCTTCCACGCGACCCACGCGGTGGGCAAGCAGCTGATCGCCCAGGGCGAGGGCGGCTCGATCCTCTCGATCACCGCGGTCTACGCCCCCGCGGGCTCGGCCTTCGTGGTGCCCTCGGCCTGCGCCAAGTCGGGCGTCCTCGCGCTGACCCGCTCCCTCGCGGTCGAGTGGGCGCGGCACAAGATCCGGCTGAACGCGATCGCCCCCGGGCCCTTCCCTACCAAGGGCGCCTGGTCCCGGCTCGTGCCCCCGGGCATGGACGAGGAGCTGTTCAAGAAGAAGATCCCCCTCAGGCGCTACGGCGAGCACGTGGAGCTGGCGAACCTCGCGGTCTACCTGCTCTCCGAGCAGTCGGGCTACGTCACCGGGCAGCAGATCGCGATCGACGGCGGCGAGTCGGTGAACCTGGGCATGTTCAACGCGCTGACGGAGCTCGACCCCGAGCTCGTCGCCGCCGGCATGCGGGCCATGCGGCCGAAGAAGGGCTGAGCTCCGTGGACACCCCCGCCGAAGGCCTGCTCCTCGTCAACCTGGGCACCCCCGCGGCCCCCGAGACCGGGCCCGTCCGCAAGTACCTCTCCGAGTTCCTCTCGGACCCGCGGGTCCTGACCGTGCCCTCGGCCATTCGCTACCCGCTCCTGGCCTCGATCCTGCTCCGCCGCCCGGCGGAGTCGGCCAAGGCCTACCGGAAGGTGTGGGACCCCGAGCGCGGCTCGCCCCTCCTGCGCCACGGCGAAGACCTGGCCCAGGCCGTGCAAGCGGCCCTCGGCGACGACGTGCGGGTCGAGCTCGCCATGCGCTACCAGGAGCCGGGGCTCGAGGCGGCCCTCGACCGCTTCGAGCAGGCGGGGATCCAGCGGATCACCGTGTTCCCCCTGTTCCCGCACTACGCGTCCTCGAGCTGGGGCTCCGCCGCGCAACGGATCTTCGAGCTCGCCGGCGCCAAGAACGTGGTGCCGTCCTTGAGCTTCGTGCCCCCCTACTACGACCACCCGGCGTTCATTGAGGCCTGGGCCCAGGTCGCCGCGCCCTACCTCGCCGAGGCCAAGGCCGACAAGGTCCTGCTCAGCTTCCACGGGCTGCCCGAGTCGCACATGACCGACAGCGACCCGACCGGCGCGCACTGCCTCAAGCGCGACGACTGCTGCGCCGAGCTCGTGCCCGCCAACCGCGGCTGCTACCGCGCGCAGTGCTACGCCACCGCCCGCGCCCTGGCCGCGCGGCTCGAGCTCACGAACTACGAGGTGTGCTTCCAGTCGCGGCTGGGGCGCACGCCTTGGATCAAGCCCTACACCGACCAGCGGATCGACGCCCTCGCCGACCAGGGGACCAAGCGCCTGGCGGTGGTGCTCCCCGCCTTCGTCGCCGATTGCCTCGAGACGCTCGAGGAGATCGGGATCCGCGCCAAGGAGGACTTCAAGGCTCGCGGCGGCGAGGACCTGGTCATGGTCCCCTCGCTCAACAGCCACCCCGCCTGGGTCGAGGCGGTCGTCTCCCTGAGCAAGCTCGCCGGGCTCGGCGCCTTCGGGGCGCAGTAGCGGGCCGCACGCTCAGGGGTGCGAGCTGGAGGCGACCGTCGCCGCGCTGGGGTCGATCACCCGCGGGGCGCGGCCCTGACGCAGGTCCTCGAGGAACGCCGTGAGCTGGCGCTGGGGCTCGGTGCGCTGGAACACGACGCGGTGCCCGTCGCCGTCGACGAGGTCCGCGTCCCAGCGCACGACCGCGGCGGTGCGGCGCAGGCCGTTGGGCAGCAGGCGGTTGTTGCTCACGCCGTAGCCCAGCTCCTGGCCCTGGATCCAGGGCAGGACCGGGGTCAGGCGATCCGCCGGGGTGGGTCCCACGTCGGGGCCGACCATGTCGACGCCGATCCCCAGCACCAGCGCGCGCTGGGTGCCGATCGCCACCTGCAGGTCCTCGTGGCCGCCGATCACCAGCAGGTGCGGCGGGGTGCGCCCGGGGAGCGGCTCGTTCAGCACGTGGCGCCAAATGTGGGCGTTGTCGGCGGGGCCGATCGCCAGGTCGAACACCATGAGCAGCGGGTGGAAGCGGTCGAGGCCCGCCTGGTTCTTCTGGAACAGGAGGTTGTTGACCAGCTTGATCAGGGGGAAGGGGTACTTCGGCCCGAAGGGGAACTCGATCCAGGAGCCGCCGGCGCCGGTGAGCACGGTCGCCTTGAAGCCGCCGAGGGTCGCCGTGAGCATGCCCGTGAGGTAGCTGCCCAGGCTCTGGCCGTTGATCACGACCAGGTTCGGGTCGAAGCGGATCTTGCCGTCGGCGGCGGCGCTGGCGTCGGTGCCGGGGCAGAGGCTCGGATCCAGCTCCAGGTCGAGGAGCAGCGTGCGGAAGTGCACCAGCTCCAGGACCATTTGAATGAAGTTGTCCCGCATGGCCTCGGTGTTGAGGAAGTTGTAGCCGAGGTAGCCGTCGCCGGCGCGGAGCCCGATCCGGTCGGGGCTGAACCCGGTGGCGACGCACGCGGTCGCCCAGCCGCCCTTGCCCACGATCATGGCGTAGCCGCGGCCGGGGGTCTCCTCACCCTTGTACGTCTGGAGCCCGCGGTCGAGGGCCTCGTCGGGCATGCCGCCGGTGCCGTGCACGTAGAGGTGCAGGGGGAAGCCCTGAGCCGGCATGCGGCCCTTGGGGATCGAGAGCTCGAAGCGCGTCTTCTTCTTGCGCACCTCGACCAGCTTGCCCTGCTCGTCGTAGCGGAACGCGCCGTTGCCCAGGATCTTGCCCACGGTGAACGTGCCGATTCGCAGGCGGCTGAGCTTGGGCCCGACGCGCCGGCCGACCAGGTAGGGGGCGTTGCCCTCCTGATACTGGGGCACGCGGTAGAAGCCGCGCACGGCGGTGAACACCGGGCTCGGGCGATCCTCGCGCCGCTCGAGGGACTCCACCGGCAGCGGCGGGAGCTGCTTGATCTGGTCCACGGCGTCGATCAGGCGCTTGGCCGGGTTGCCGGTGGTGTAGACGGTCGCCGCCGCGATCGCGCCGGCGTCGAGGCCCAGGTCGGGGAGCGCGCGCACCAAGGGCGCGAAGGCGGCCTCGAGGGCGGCGGTGTTCTCTGACACGCGCTCGGCCCACTTGCGCGCCTTGCGCTTCTTGTCGGGCGCCTGGCCGCTGGGCGTCGGGTGCTCGCCGCGCAGGAGCGCGAGCAGCTCGCTCGGCTGACCGAGGGTCGCATGCCCCGGGGCGCCGAGGCTCCGCAGCACGATCGCGGCGTAGGTCGTGTCCGGGCGCAGCCCGAGGCCGGGCACGGGCAGGAGCTGGAGGGTGTGGGCCTGGCGGTAGCTGTCCGCGGCTGTGGTCAGCGCCACGTGGATCGGGCGCTTGCTCAAGTACTCCGGGCTCCCCGGGGTAATGTCCACGAGGAACACCTGGGCGTCCGGCCGCTGGCTCAGGAGCGGGTCGTCCACCGGCGCCGTGATCGGGCCGTCGAAGCGGAAGTAGATCGGGCCCGAGGGCGAGAACCCGCTGGGCTGGGTCTGCGCCGAGCGGAACGCGATCTTGAGGAAGCCCTTCTTGCGCGGCACCGGGAGGTAGCGCGAGCGGTAGGGGATCGGGAGGCCCTCGAGCGAGGGCGCGCCGTTCTCCAGGCGCCGGGCGTCCGAGGGGAAGGGCAGGTCGAAGAAGGTGTGGTCGGCCTCCTTCACCTGGCCGCGCAAGAGCGTCCCCCACAGCCGGCGCCCGGGGTCGGGTTCCCAGCCCAGGTCGAACACGAGCTGGGGGGCAGGCGCGGACGAGACCGGGCCGAGGGCAGGGGCAATGCCCTGGCCGAGGGTCAGGGGGGCGAGGCTCACGAGCAGGGCGGGCAGCAGGCGGCGATGGTTCATGTCCGCCAAGGGGCAAGCGCCGTTCCTGCCCCGGCGGGCCCACCCTACCAGGGCTTAGCGGAGCCTTTCCGCCGCGTTTCCGCCAGAGCGGTTCGTCTCGTCCCGCGTGGGCCTTACCTGTTGCGACTTCGCGGCTTCAGGCGATTGTCCGAAAACTGTCTGGTTTTCGGCAGCGTCCCGAGGGGGCGGCGTGCGGCGGGGTTGAGGCTGGGGCCCGGGGCTCGCCGTCAGTCCATGTCTTCAGCGTCGCTGGGCGCGTCGCGCCCGATCTCCTGCCGACCGTCCTCCGGCTCGGGGGCGGCCTCGGGCTTCTGCTCGCTGAGGGCGCGGTAGATCGGCGGGCCCGCGAAGATCGCGATCACGACCGCCAGGATCCCCCAGGCCCAGGGCTCGCCGTTGCCGAGTCCGGCGATCAGCGCGCCGATCCCGCGCCCGCGGCGCGCGAGGAACAGAGTCTCGAACATGGGATCCCCTCCTGGCGGCACTCTAGTCAGCCGGCCGAGGTCGCGCCCGCGGGGTAGACTCGAGCATGGCCGAGGACTCAGAGGTCGCCCGGACGCCGTCTGGCAGGCTCGAGCCGCAACCCAGGGGGCGGCTCGGACGCTGGCTCCGCCTCAAGCAATACGAGGCCGAGCGCCGCTGGGCCGACCCGCGCGAGCACTTCCGCCACAAGCGCCTGTTGGCCAAGGTCGTGCTCCTGCACGTGCGCTACACCTGCGGCTACCTGGCCACCGGCTTCCTGATCTCGGCGCCGATCCAGCTCGGCACGCAGGACCACTGGGACTCGATCGGGAAGTCGCTGGTGCTGGGGCTGATCTGCACTCTCCCCTTCGTCGTGCTCTGGCCCTTCACCCGGGTCGACTGGGAGCGCATGCGCCTCCCCGAGTTCAAGAACCTCGAGCTGGCCCAGACCCGCTGGGCGGTCTACGCCTCGGGGGCGTTCCTGCTCGTGTGCGGCTTGGCGCGGCTGTGGCCCGACGGCAGCTTGCTGTGGCTGTTCGACGTGCGGATCGCTTGGCTGAGCCTGTTGCTCATGGCCTTCGCCTGGCTGCGGGTCAAGTTCCACACCCTGGTGTTCCGCGAGTTCTACACCCTCAAGCCCGACGACGACCTGGTCCTCAGCTATCGCCCGCCGCTGCGCGACACCGAGCCCGAGCCTGCGCCCGAGCCTGCCGCGCCCGCGCCCGAGGCGCTCGCCGAGGTGCCGGTGCTCGAGGACCCCAACGCGCCCACGGACGACGCGCCGCAGGACGCGGCGCCCCTCGACCCCAACGCCCCCGCGGTCGAGGCCGACCCCGAGCCCGCCGAGGGCGAGCGGGTGGCCTGATCTCGGGCGTGGGCGAGCGCAGCCGGACGCCGACGGTCGTGACCCGGGCGCGCTCCCTGGGGCGCACGCCCCTGGGCGTGTTCTGGAGCCTGCGCCGGCGTTACCCCCAGTGGTGGCGCGCCTCGTCCCCGAGCGAGGCGGACCCGCGCCCCTGGCCCGCGGGCTTCGACCCCGCCCGCGGGATCTTCGGGCACAACGAGGTCGTGATCCCGCGCCCGCCGGCGGAGGTCTTCCGCGCGCTGACCGACCCCTCGGGGTGGGGCCAGTTCTACGGGACCGGGGGCACGATCACCGTCGTCGAGAACCCAGGGCCTGGGGGGACCCTGGGCCTGGGGAGCGTGTTCCGCTGGCGGCCCTTCGCGAGCAAGCACGTGAGCGAGGTCACGCGGTTCGAGCAGGACCGCGCGCTGGGCTGGACCGCCAAGGGCAAGGGCTCCTGGGTCTACCACCGCTGGTTCCTCGAACCAGTCCCCGAGGGGACCCGCGTGATCACCGAGGAGATCCAGACCGGCTGGGCGGTCGCCCTCGCCAAGCCGCTCATGAAGAAGGCCCTGCCCGCGGCGCACCAGGCCTGGCTCGAGGGCCTCAAGGCCCACCTCACCGGCGCGCCGCTGCCTTGAAGGTCCATAGGTCGACGGTCTGTCCTCGGATCGACCCCGGACCCCGTCCTTCGGCACCCCGGCCCTATAATTCCGGGCCGTGTCCGACTCCACCCGCCCAGGCTTCAGCCGCTACCTGACCCTGCTCGGCCCCTACAAGGGCCACTACGCCTGGGGTCTGTTCCTCCTGTTCTTCGCCAACGCGTTCACACTCACGGTCCCGCGCCTGATCAAGGCCGCGGTCGACCGGGTCGCGCCTCCCGACGGGGGCGCGCCGCCGTCGTCCTTGTGGCAGCCCTTCGTGGACGGCCCCTGGCGCCTGGCGCTCACCCTCGTCGTGGTCGGGATCCTGCTCGCGGTGGTGCGCACGGCGTCCCGGGTGGTGATCCTGGGGGTCGGGCGAATGGTCGCCCGCGACCTCCGGCGCCAGGTCTTCGAGCGCCTGCTGGTCGCGGCCCCGAGCTTCTTCTCGCGCTATCCGACCGGCGAGATCATGAGCCGCTCGATCGGCGACCTCCGGATCCTCCAGGGCGTGGCCAGCCCGGGGATCCTCTACACCTTCAACGCGGTGTTCATGTTCGCGATCGCCGTGCCCTACCTGGCCTGGATCGACGGCTCGCTGACCTTCTACCTGCTCCTGCCCTTCCCCCCGCTGGCGGTCTTGACCATGGTCGCGGCCAGCCGGGTGCGGCGGTATTCGCGGGAGGCCCAGGAGGCCATGGACCGGCTCTCGACCCGGATCCAGGAGGCCCTGGGCGGGATCGACGTGATCCGCGCCTTCACCCTCGAGGAGGAGCAGGAGCGCCGCTTCGAGGAGGCGAACGCCGACTACCTGCAGAAGTCCATGCTCGAGGCCACGACCCGCGGCGCGATCGGCGTGGCGTCGGTGATCACCGGCGGGATCGGGACCTTCGTGCTGCTGTGGATCGGCGGCCAGCGCGTTGCGGAGAAGTCGATCTCCTACGGCGACCTGGCCCTGTTCTTCACGGTCATGGGCCTCGTGCTCCGGCCCACGATCTACCTGGGCTGGGTCCTGAGCCTGGGCCAGCGCGGGCTGGCGAGCCTCGAGCGCCTGGACGAGCTCCTGCTCGCGCCGCGCACGATCCAGAGCCCCGACGCCCCCGAGGGCCGCGGCCCGGTCCGCGGCGAGCTCGAGGGCGCGGAGCCTACGGCCTACCGCTACCCGGGCGACGAGGAGCGGCGCTACGCGCTGCAGGACGTGAGCTTCCACGTCCCGGCTGTAAGAGCCTGGGGCTCACGGGGCGGATCGGCTCGGGCAAGTCCACGGTCCTGCGCGCGATCCCGCGCCTGCTCGAGCTGGCCCCGGACACACTCTTCGTCGACGGCACGCCCCTCGAGCGCTGGGACCTGGCGGACCTGCGCTCGGGGGTGGGCTACGTGCCCCAGGACGGCTACGTGTTCTCCCTGAGCCTGGGGGAGAACGTGGCCTTCGGCGCCCCCGACGCCAGCCCCGAGCGCGTGCTCCAGGCAGCCAAGGTCGCGGAGCTGGAGAAGGACCTCGACCAGCTCGACCGCGGCCTCGAGACCCTGATCGGCGAGCGCGGGGTCACGCTGTCTGGGGGCCAGCGCCAGCGCCTGGCGATCGCGCGGGCGGTGCTGATCGAGCCTCCGATCCTGCTCCTCGACGACGCCTTGAGCATGGTCGACGCCGAGACACGGTGCAGATCCTCAAGAACCTGCGCGAGGCCTTGCCGCACCTGGCAGCTCCTCGTCACCGCGCACGGCCACGCTCCTCGGCGTGGACGAGCTCCTGGTGCTCCACGAGGGCACGGTGGTCGAGCGCGGCGTGCCGGGTGAGCTCCTCGCCGATCCGGACTCGCGCTTCGCGCACATGCACGAGCGCCAGCGGCTGGAAGCCAGCCTGAGGGCGGCCGAGTGAGCCCTCCCGCCAAGGACGACTACGAGGGCAGAGGCCGCTTCGCCGGCGGGCTCCTGCCCCGGCTCCTGGCCTACGCCTGGCCCCAGAGCCTGCTGCTCGGGATCTCGCTGGTCCTGTTCCCGCTGGCGGCGGTGGCCCAGCTCGGTCAGCCCTACGTGCTCAAGCTCGTCCTCGACGGCCCGATCAAGGAAGGCGACGTCGACGGGATCCTGCCCTACGTGCTCGTGTTCATTGGCCTCGTCCTGGGCCACGGCGTGCTGCAGTTCACCCAGAACGTGCTCATGACCCTCGCCGGGCAGCGGATCATGCGCACGATCCGCGGGGACCTGTTCCGGCGCGTGCTGCGCCTGCCGCCGGCGTTCTTCAGCCCGGTAGTGTCCCAATGGCAATGGTGTCTCGTCATGGCATTGCGACAAATGGGCTCCATGCTCTGGCTGAACTGGAAGCTGGCGCTGATCTCCTTCGTGCTCGTGCCGCCGTTCTTGTTCGTGCTCTCCCGCATGCGCGGCTACATGCGCCAGCTGTTCCGCGCCCTGCGCAACCGCTCCACCGCGCTGAACACCTTCCTCAACGAGAACGTGGTGGGCATGCTCGTGGTCCAGGCGTTCCGCCGTGAGGCCAAGAACGACGCCACCCACGAGGAGCTCACGGTCTCGCTCTACGACGAGTCCATGCGCGCGCTCAAGTTCTCGAGCGTGCTCTCCGCCGGCGTGCAGCTCGCGGAGACCCTGACCCTCGCGCTCCTGCTCTGGGCGGCCCTGGGCGGGCTCCTGACCGAGGCCGCCGTGAGCGCCGGCCTCCTGGTCGCCTTCGTCGACTACGTCGGCCGGTTCTACGCCCCGATCGAGAACCTCTCGGGTCGCTACACGATCCTCCAGAACGCCCTCGCCTCCGCGGAGAAGATCTTCACGCTCATGGACGAGCCCGACGAACTGCCGGACCCCGCGGCCCCGGCCGCCCTCGCGCCCCTCGCCCAGAGCCTGAAGCTCGAGGACGTGACGTTTCGCTACCAGACGGGCGAGGTGGTGCTCGACCACGTGACCCTCGACGTGCCCAAGGGTCAGACCGTGGCCCTCGTCGGCGCCACCGGCGCCGGCAAGTCCACCGTCGTCAAGCTCCTCGGCCGCTTCTACGACCCCAACGACGGCCAGGTGACCTGGGACGGCACCGACCTCCGGGCCTTCGAGGCCAACGCGCTCCGTTCCCGCCTGGCCTACGTCCCCCAAGAGACGTTTCTGTTCTCCGAGTCCCTGGCCTACAACATTGGCCTCGGCCGCGAGGACCCGGCCGCCGTCGAGCGCGCCGCCGTCGCGATCGGCGTGGACCAGGTGGCCCACGACTTGCCTCAGGGCTACGACCAGGTCCTCGGCGAGCGCGGCCACGACCTCTCCGCCGGCGAGCGCCAGCTCGTGTCCTTCGCCCGCGCCCTGGCCCGCGACCCCGACGTCCTGATCCTGGACGAGGCCACCGCCAACGTCGACGGCGCGACCGAGGCCAAGATCCAAGCCGCCCTCGAGACCCTCCTCGCCGGCCGCACCGCCGTCGTGATCGCCCACCGCCTCTCGACGATCAAGCAAGCCGACCGGATCGTGGTCCTGCACAAGGGCCGAATCCGCGAGCAAGGCACCCACGAGGAGCTGCTCGCCCAGGAAGGGCTCTACTACACGCTCTACCGGCTGCAGAGCGAAGAGGCCGCGTAGGGCGCGCCACGTTCGCTGCCTTGACTGCGGGAAGCTTGCTGTCGCTACGTTGAGGGCTCAGGAAGTAGGAACTCAGTGTCGGACGAAGGTCTAAGGGAGGCCGAGCGACGGTTCAAGGCGACTGGCTCAGTCGAAGACAAGACCGCTCTTCTGAGGGAGCGTTTGCGAGCGGGAGAGTTGGGGCGTCAGCGCGTTCAGCTCGCTGCCTGTCTCGGAGACGAAGCGAGCCTCTTGGCGGTCGGAGGCGGAGCCAAAGGCTCCCCAGCGCTCAGGGGGTGGCTGGCAAGTCTGACCTCGCGCCCAGAGCAGCGCGCTCCATGCCAGCCGGGTGAGGTGCACGCCTTCGAGGCTCGACAGCATGCATTTCCTTGCCGGACGACTATCGGAGCTTCCTCTTGCAGGTCGGGAACGGTGGTCCAGGCCCGCATGGGCGCGGGCTCTACGACCTCGGTGGCGTCGAAGAACTGCTCGCTGACGAGTATTTCCACGCATGGCTGCTCCCAGCCTCACCGAAGACCGTTTCCCTTCGCTCCCGGTGATACCTCCGTCGTCTTCACCACCCACCGACCCGAACGAGGGCGTAGCCCGGACCAGTGCCGGAGCACGGCGCGCTTATGATTGCCCAGGCGGTCGCCGGATCGACGTGTTCTTGATCTGGGGTACTTGCTGGCGCCGAGCGTGGGACGGTCTGGCTGCGGGACTGCTCGACGTGGCGGCCCATGACCGCCGACCGCGTTATGCTCATCGAGCGCGGGCGACGACAGACGTATGACCTTCCGTGACTGGTACTCTCTTGGCTCGACCATGCTTGCCAGCAGGCCGGACGAAGAAGAAGCCCGAAGGTAACGGGAGCGCGTCAAGCGAATCCCACCGAGGGGACGTCCGGGGCGGTCCCTGGGTGCTGGGCTCGACATTTCAGGCGCGCGTGCGTCAATGATCGGGCCTGCAAGGGGGCGCAATGCAAGCTTGGGAGCGCAGCAGGTCAAGGCGGATCGGGCGTGGTGTGGGCGGTCGGTGTGGGGAAATCGACGGGGGAACGCCCGAAGCCGTCGACCGCGCAATGGACGAGATCGGATCCTTGCTCGCCGATCCGCGCTGGAGTCGCTGGGCCTGCACCCGTCCGAAGCGGACTACACCGTCCCCGATTTCGTGAACTTCTGGTGCGGCGTGCAGTTCGTGGCGCCCACGTCCTTCCTCGAGATTGGCCCCGGCGACGTGGTGATCGGTTCGCCCGAGTCGCGCAAGGCGGTCGTGTTCTTCACTATGCGCGGCGAGGTTGCCCAGGGCCCTCCGCACGCCAAGCGCGGGGCTACGATCGCAGCCCCCGGGACGGCCGAGCTGCGCTTCGACGACGACGGGCGGGTCGACCGAATCCGGCAGTGGTTCGACCAGCGCGTGCTCGAGGCGCAGACGGGCCTCACCGACGTCGAACTCCGTGAGATCGGTCAGAAGCACGGGCGCCCCGAGCTTCGTCCGACCTAGGCGCCGGACCGGAGCTTGGTTGGACGGGTGCTCAGGCGGACGGCAGGATCGCGTCGACCTCGAGGGTCACGTCCGGGAACGCGGTCAGGCAGATCGACTCACCGCGCCGATAGGGAGTGACCCGTGCGTAGGTGTCGCCCTGCGGCTCTGTGCGCACCTCGATCACGTCGTCCACGAGGTTCACGATCCAATACTCTGGGACCCCGCTGCTGGCATAGATCGCGGCCTTGATCTGACGGTCCCGCGCGAGGGAGGAGTCGGACACCTCGACGACCAAGTGGGCGGACTGGGGGTGCTGACGGGAGTGGTCCGCTCGCGGCACCACCGCAATGTCGGGTTCGGGCTGAGACTCTGCTGACGCCGCGAACGAGCCTTGGACCCGCACCCGCGCGCGCTGGGTGAGGCTCAGCACGAGCAACTCGTTGAGGCGGTCGATCACCTCCATGTGTGGCGCGCCGCTGGGGCTCATGGTGACGAGCAGTCCGCGGAGCAACTCGACCTTCTCGTCACGGAACAGGCCGACCTCGACCATGCGGTCGAACTCTTCGCGGCGGACGTAGCGCAGGCCCCCAGGGGCCAACGGGTCGACGTTGAGCATGGGGTCAGAATAGCGAACGGTGGCTGCGGACGGCACATCGAGCCTCCTCAACGGAAAGCCTATCGCGTGCCTGCGACAGGCCGGTGTTCGCTGTAGGTTCGTATTCGCACAGGTGCTTGTGATCCTGCCCCTGACCCGTGGGCCGCCGGCTCAGCTGAGTGGGCCAACGAGGTAGGGCAAGAGCTCCTGGCGCGCGGGCTCGGTGGCCGCCGCCCACAGGAGGAAGGTCCCTCCGTCCTCGGCGCGGAGCACCACCTCGCGGTTTCCCCGGTAGGGGTGGCCGGCGAAGGTCGGGATCGGAGGCTCGGCCCTCGCCGGGTAGCGGGCCCGAGCACCCTCCCAGTCGGCGATCGATTCGTGCCAGCCACCGGTGACCGCGGGGGCGAGCGCTCCCAGGGGACCGAGGCCTTGGCCCTGTGAGGCACCCGTGAGGGTGTCGCTCAGCAGGAGTCCTCTCAGGGCCTCGCTCAAGGGACCCATGGAAGCGAAGTCCTCGTCGACCCGGACGGCAGGATCCTCCTGCGTCCCGTTGGCGGAGACCGAGACCGACCACACACCCTGGTTCTCGATCCACACCGTGACCGCGTCGTCCTCGACCCGAAGCTGCGAGAGGGACGTGGGGACGTCCTGTCCGACGTCGCGCAGACGGTGACCCACCAGGAAATACCACTCCCGCAGCGCGCAGGGGAGGCGGACCCCGAGGCGCTGCTCAGTCGCCTGAATCTCGGCCTCGGAGCAGCCGCTCTCTTCGCTGAGGGGCTCCTCGTAGAACGTCTCCACGAACTCGGCCAGGGGCCGCCAACGGGGGCGACGTACCAGCACCCGGGCAGGCGGCATGAGTCCGACCCGCCGATAGCCCTCCAGCAGGGGGTCGAGGAGAGCTAGGTCGAGGGTCGCGTCGAACGCTCGCTGAAGTTCGCGCAACTGCTGATCAGACGAGGGCATGAGTCCCGTTCCTCTGGAGGCTACAAGGCCTCGTAGTACGAGTTGACCGCGGGCTGACCGGTGGAGTTCGGACCCGCGCGATCGTCGGCGCCCACGAAGGTGAACGGCAGGCTCAGCTCGAGGTTGCGGTCTACAGAGAGGAGTCGTCGCTTGCCGTCGTAGGCGAGGCCCTGAGCTCGGAGCGCCCGGGCGATCGACCTCGCCGCGGGCTTCCCGTCCGAGAGGCGCAGGTTCTGCAGATCGAGGCTCGCGCGGAAGCGGCCGTCGGGCTTTAGCCAGGAACACGCCAGGCGGATCGCCTTCAGCTTGTCGCCGACGTAGTGCAGGCCGTGTACGCAGGTGACGAGGTCGAACTGGGTCGTGGGCTGGAAGTCGCGGATTGGGCGGACGTGGAGGGACAGGCCGCTCCGCGTGGCCTCGGGGTGGAACCTGTCCACCAGGTCGACGCCGTGTATGCGAACCGGAGCCTCAGACCCATGCTCCGTCTCGAGCCGTCGCTGCGCCTGGGCCAAGGCGCGGGCGGATCCGCAGCAGAGGTCGAGCCAGGTGACCTCCCGGCCGGCGCGGATTCGCTCGGAGAGGAAGGCGAGGACGTCGAAGCCGAGGTCGCGGGTGTAGCTGTTGGTGCCCGTGAGCTCGCGCTCGCGGTTCATGCGGCAGTTCGCGACGACGGACGAGTGGTCCAGCTCTTCTTCGTCCAGGAACTCCATTCCTGCATTCTAGTGGCGAGCTCCTCGAGCCACCCCTCTGCGCTTCGGACCTACCGAGCGCAGGGCGGACGGAGCTGCCAGCCTAGGCAGGTCGGGAGGCGGACATGGGCGACCCGGACGTGTGCGCTCTCCAGCGCGGCTGGCGAGAGTCCCAGGATCTGCACGAGCTGCTGGCGACGATCGACGGGGCCGGACCATGATCCGGCCGGCGGACCACCCGGAGGCGCGGGAGTGGGACAACGGCACCGTGCGCATGCTGGGGTTCTGGATCGTGAGCGTCGACGGTCCGCTCGCGGTCTGCACACCTCAGACGTTGGTCGGCGAGCCGTACACGTCCGGGGAGCGCGCCGAACTCGTGCGGTTCCTGCGCGGCGGGAGCCGCTATCTGCAGTTTCGTGGCTACTCGTGGTGTCGCTGCGCGTGCGACGCCCCCGTCCCCGAGCTGGGGAGCGGGCACTGGCGGCGGGGGGACTGGGCGTGGCCCGAGGGCTTCGCGCACTACGTGGAGGCCCACGGGGTGCGCGTGCCCGAGGAGTTGGAGCGGGCCGCCTTCGACGGCGCGCGGCTCGAGCGCCCCGATTCGTCGGGGCTCGCGTGGTGGATCGCCTGGTGCACCCGCCGGCTGCCGAGCAACTACACCCAGCGACTGGCTCGCGCTCGCGCGGATCTGGTTCAAGCCCGGCTGCGAGCTCAGGAGGAGGGCGCGGCGGAGGTGCGCGACGCTGCCAGGGCCATGGAGCGGGCAGAGGGCACGGAGCCCACCCGCTGCCTCAAGCTGGGGTGCGAGGAGCGCGCCCTCACGCGTCGCGCGCTCTGTGCTTGGCACGTGCTCACGATCAACGGAAACAGCGAGCTCGAGGGGGCGGTCCGCGCCGCCGAAGGCTCGCCGTGCGCCGGTTCCTCGAGAGCCTGGAGGGAAACGCAGGCGTCAGGAGCTCGACCTAGGCTACGCTTCGGGTCAGGCACCGCAGGCCGCGAGCGCAGACGGCGCAGGGCCCAAGTAGAGGACGACGCCCCATGCCCCGAGCCGTGACCGCAGTGGAGGCCGGGTCCATGGACCAGGACCGGGTCGACGTGGTCCACCTCGGAGGCACCCTCGTCCTGATCCTCGCGGACGGGGCCGGGGGGCGCGCTGGGGGGACCGAGGCGGCGGACGGTGTGATCCGCCAGGTTCGGGAGGCCGCCAGCGACCTCGTCCTGGGGCGCGTGGATCCCGTGGCGCTCCTGACGCGGATCGATCGCGAGCTCGCGCGAGACTCACGGGTCGGCGAGGCGACCGCGGTGCTGGCCCTGCTGGACGGCGGCGAGGTGCGGGGCGCGAGTGTGGGGGACTCCGGCGCGTGGCTCGTCAGCGAGCAGGGCGTGGTGGACCTGACTGACCGGCAGGTGCGCAAACCCTTGGTGGGATCCGGTGCGGCGGTGCCCGTGGGATTCGCTGGGGCGTTGGAGGAGCGGAGGCTACTGCTCGCCTCGGACGGCCTGCTCAAGTACGCCGGCCGCGGGAAGCTCCAGGCGGCCGCGCTCTCGGGTCCGCTCGAGCATGCCAGTCGAACGCTGATCGAAGCCGTGCGGTTGCCGTCGGGCGGGCTCCCGGACGACGTGGCCGTGATCCTCGGAGTGGGCTGATCCCGTCGAGGAGGGGGAGGGGTTGGAGACTCGCGTCCTCTGCGAGTCGAACGGCGGGCTCGCCTCACGTCGGATCTTCCGCGGCAGCGCACTACAGCAGCCCGTCCAGGTCTCCGCGGAGGTAGCTGCGGAGGGCGATTCTCCGGCCGTTCAGGTGGTTCTCGACCCTCCCCCGTTGCTCTGCCACGGTGCGGACCTTGTCTGCCCGCATGCCCGTGCCCACCTGAGTCTTGCGCGCGTGGTCGCGTTGGACGCGCTGGGTCCGTTCTTGCTCGGCCTGGACCCGGGCGCGCAAGACCGCCAAGGCCAGCTCCCGGTTGCGGTGTTGGCTCTTGGTCTCTGCGGTCGCCTGGAGCCCTGTCGGGAGGTGCGTGACCCGCACCGCCGAGTCGGTCGTGTTGCGGTGCTGACCCCCAGGCCCGGAGGCCCGGTAGCGCTCGAACTTGAGGTCCGCGGGGTCGAGTCGAACCTCGTGCGGGCGCGGCTCCCGGAGCACCGCGACCGTGACGGTGCTGGAGTGAACTCGGCCGCGCCTCTCGGTGGGAGGGACGCGCTGCCAGCGGTGTCCGCCAGCCTCGCGGGCGAAGGCCTCCGCGGCGCCTCTCCCGCGCACCCGAACCGTGGCTGCTCCAGGCTGGACGTCGACGAGCTCGAGCTCCAGCCCCTTTCGTTTGGCGTAGCGCGTATAGATCGTGAGTTGCTGCTCAACGAGCAGCTTGGCGTCGTTTCCGCCCTCTCCGGCGCGGATCTCGACGAGCAGGGTATCCATGGGTTCCTCTCGAGTGGGTGGGGGTGACTTCGGGTGCGGAAGGCCGAAGTCCCACTCAGGAGGGGGCGCTGTCTGGTTTACGGAAGCCGGGCGTCAGGCTGCGAGCGCCAAGGTCAAAGCCAGTCCAGGCCTCGTCGCGCGGGGTTCAGGGGAGCGTTCAACGGTCGCGGTGCGAGGAACTGAGCCACGTGGCCTCCGGGGGGACACCTCAAGACGCCCACGCTGCGGGGGGCTGTCACGCGGTCTACGCCGGGCGCCCTGGCGCGTCTCCTCGCCCCTGGGCACCCGGGGCCCATGTCGGACTGGCCCTTCCCCGATCCAGAGGACACCGCGTGCATGACGCTGCGGCAGATCCTGTGCGGCGAGCAACCGATCCTGCAGGTTCACCGTGACCTGGACGACGGCATGTTCCTGTTCTCGAGTGGCGGGCGGGTCTCCAAAGAGGACGCGCGGCTCGTCTCGCTGGGGTCCATGCTCGAACGTGACGCGAGCTTGCGCGGCGTGGCGGCCTTGCCGCCGGGGGGCACGGCGACGCGCCTCGGCCCTTCGGCTGCATGGAAGTGGACCCTTCCAGGCCAGGAAGACATGCGTCTGGGTCGTCGCGTCGAGGACCGCCCGGGTGGCTGGACCGCGGAGCGCTACGAAGCATGGCTGGACGAGGCCGTGGAGCGTCTTCGGGCAAAGCGGGAGACCCTCCGGGAGCTCCACGGGATCGGGAGCTACCCCCGCTTCGACTGCGACCTGGAGGCGGGGACGCTCACCTTCAGCGGGGACGCTCGGGGGGAGCTCGTCGCGTTGGTCCAAGTCGTGGGCAGCCACTCGGCCCTCACCGACACGTGGCTCTGGGGTTGGGCGAACCCCCACCTCCCGGAAAGCTGTTGGGGGGCTACGGAGACCGTGCGGACCTTCGGCGAGGAGCGCGGTCTGCTGGAGTTGACGACGCCGAAGTGGACCGCGGACGAGGTCGACGGCTGCCGGAGAGCACCAGCTCGAGGGGGTGGGAGGCGGAGGCGGGAGGGGCTGAGGTCACGGACGCGTCCTCTCGGGATCCTACAGTCCCGTGGACCGACGCTCAGCCCGGTCGCCTCGAGGGGAGCGGCGGACCGCAACCAGGCGCCCTGCTACCCTGGCCTGGAGCAGGAGGGCGCGTGGGCAAAAGGACGGTGGCAGGGGTGGCGGTGGTCGTGGCGCTCCTGGGCGGCGGGGCAGCCCTGGTTCGCCACCAACGGCTCGCGGCCGCGGAGGCCGAGCGTCGGGAGGCGGTCGACCGTTCTGCGCAGGAGCACGCCGCCGCCTTCGGCGAGTGGACGGAGGAGCTCGAGAGCGCGCTCGTCCACCTCGAGAACGCGCAGGCGATCCAGCGCACGATCCGTAGGTTGGAGGGAGTGCCCGCGGGCCTGGAGGCCATGAGCCGCTCGGAGGAGGCCGCCTTCGTCGCGCTCCAGAGCGCCGGCCGGCTCCCGCAGGACGACGCTCTGCTGGAGCTCGCCAGCGCGTACCGCGAGTCGGTCCACCTCGCCGAGCAGCACCTCAAGGTTGGCGAGCCGGAGCGCTCACGCGAACTCTATCGGGGCGCGGTGTTCCAGTTGCTCCAGGGGGTCGAGGCCATGCGCGCGCGGCTCGTCGAGTGAGGCACCTGCCGCGCGCCATGGGTCGCTTCGGCATGGAGGTGGCCCTGTCCGGCTACGCACCCGAGCCATACCCCCGAGGGTTTCGAGGCGCGGAGGCGCGCGACCGTCGACGACCCCTCCGCTGAGCCCTCGCCGTCGTGAACGCCTGTACGGGCCGGGGGGGATCTGCCTCTTCACCTGAGCTGCGTCGGGTAGCGTGAACTCGGAGCGCGACATGGACCCTCCTCCCGCCGAACGCCGACCCGGGTTGCTCGCGGCCCTGGTGCTCTCCTTCGCCGGCATGGGCGTGGCTGTGCTCCTTGTGCTGACCGCGCTCTGCGTCTACGCCGGCGTGCCGCTGCTCGGCGCCTACTGCCTGGCCGGGATCGTCTACGGGGTCGCGGCTGGCGTCGCGGCCTGGACCCGGAGCCCGCGCCGCCGGAGGGGAGCGCGGAGCGTGCTCGTTGCAGGCTCGTGCCTCCTGCTGGGGATCGTCCGGGCCCTGGTCGCGCGCGGTGGAAGGCTCGCTCGTCGAGGATCGGACGCTCCCCGGCTACGGCGGAGGGCAGCCCTGGTTCGGGGGGATCCCCGAGGACGAGCTCGTGCGCCTCGGGTCCTGGGTCATGTCCACCCCCGGGGAGCGTCGACGCTCGGTCGAGGCCGGGTGCTTCGACGGTTGCTACGCGCGGATCGCCGAGGAGCGCGTGCTCCCCGACCGCTCTTCGCGGGTCCTCGACACCTGGCTCTTCGACCGCGGCCACTACTGGCTCGCGGCGCCCGAGGGGCCCGGCCCGTTCCCGCTCCTGGTGTTCTTGCACGGGAACGCGGGCCCGTTCCAGTTCTATCCCCACGCCCTGGCGCAGACGGCGAACGAGGCGGGCTACGCCGTGGCCTTCCCCTCCTGGGGCTTCGGGGTCTGGGATCGGCCGGCGGGCTACGCGCGGGTCGAGGCGGTCGTCGCCGCCGTCGAGGCCGAGCTCTCGATCGACCCGGAGCGCGTGGTGGTGGGCGGGCTCTCCGCCGGTGGGTTCGGCGCGCTGGGGGCGATCGCGCACCCGAGCGGTTCCAGGCCTGCCTGATCGTCTCCGGGACGTCTCGGCGCGCGACCGCGGACCCCTTCCTGGGCGCCCGCTGCTCTTGCTCCATGGGGGAGCTGGACGATCAGGTCCCCGCGGCGCCGGCGGCCGCCTTGGCCGCGCAGGTCTCGGCGGCGGGAGGCCCGTGCGCTACGTCGCCTACCCCGACGCCGACCACTACCTCTCCTGCTCACCCGCCAGGGCGCCGTGCTGCAGGAGATCCGGCGCTGGCTGGTCGAGGTCGCCGGGGCGCGCTGAACCTTCCGAGCCCGCGAGGTTGGTGCAATGCAGGGCATGAGCGACGCTCCCCGACCCCGCTGACGTGACCGCCCAGGCCCGCGCCCTGGATCTGGCCGCGAGCAGCGCGCCCCTGGAGCGAGTCTTCGAGGAGCTGGTCCGGGGGATCGAGGCGGCGGCCGAGCCCAGGGTCTTGGGTTCGATCCTGCTCCACGGACGAGGCCGGCGAGCGCCTGCGCCACGGCGCGGCCCCAGCCCTGCCGCCCGCCTACTGCAGGCGATCGACGGGATCGAGATCGGCCCGACCGCCGGCTCCTGCGGTCGAGCCGCCTACAGCGGCCCTATCATTATGGTTCGCGACGTGGCCACCGACCCTGTGGCGCGACTACCAAGCACCTGGCGCTGGCCCACGGCCTGCGCGCCTGCTGGTCGACGCCGATCCTCAGCGCGTCGCAGGCCGTGCTCGGCACCTTCGCGCTGTATCACGGCGAGCCGCGCTCGCCCACGATCGAGGAGCGGACCCTGGTGGCGCGCCTCTGCGAGACCGCGGCGGAGATCCTCGAGCGCGCGGGGGCGCCCAAGGGCGCGAGCTAGGGCTCTCAGCGCGACAGTGGGCTGACGTTTCCCGGAGGCCGACCCGCTCGCGTGAGGATCCCTAGGCTCGGGTGTCCAATCCCTCGCGCGAGCGACGACACCGAGGCATGCCATGGCGGACGCGGACCTGCGCGGTCTGGAGCGTCGCTGGCGGTTCGCTGGACGGACCGGGGAGGGGGCCGCCTTCCTGGTCGCGCGCCTGCACCCGCGCGGGCGAACTCTCCCGGCCCTGACCGGCGGCCTTCCTCGAGCATGCGCCCTCCCGAAGGCCTGTCAGGGGCTCGAGCTCCCCGTCCCCGCGGAGCGGGACGCCGACTTCGACCGCTGGTTGGGGGTCCTCGCCGAGTGAGGCTCCCGGTCGCCGTGCGCTGCGCGCTCGCGGTGGCGGGGGTCACCTTCGAGCGCGGGGATCGTGGACCCCGCGCGCTCGGGCTGGTGGACGCGCTGCGGACCTGGGTCGACGGGCCCAGCCTTCACGCATACGCGCGGGTTCGAGGCCCGGCTCCGTGCGTGCGAGGAAGAGCCGGCCTGGGCCCCCAGCCGACGAAGGAGCGATCGCGGTAGGGACCGCCCTCAGCACCGGTCGCGCGGTGGTGGACGACCACGTGTTCTGGGCGACCGGCGTGACCTGGATCGTGTGGACGTGGCCAGACCCTGGCTGGCCGCGGGAGGTGCGGGCCGGCGAGCTGCGGGAGGTCGTGCGCGCAGCGCTGCTGAGCTGGGGGCTCGACCGGCGTTCCGCGTGCGCACCGTCGCGTGATCCGTTGGCCGCGCAGGTCCAGGGGGGAACGCTCGGCGGTGAGCGGGTGGTCCTCGCCGCCTACCTCGGCGTCGAGGCCGCCCTCGAGGCGCTGGGCCCCGAAGCTCCCGCCAGGGAGCCCGACCCCGTGGCGTGGGCCGAGGGCCTCGTGCAGGGGTCGGGCTCGACGTTGCGCCGAGTCGCCTGGGCAGTGGGTGCGCTCGTCCTCCCCGCGTGTGAACTGCGTGAGCGCAGCGTGCTGCCGGCGAGAGCGGTCAAGCGCCTGCGAACTTTGTGCGAGGCGCGCTCGGAGCGGGCCAATCGCCGCGCCTTGGACTGCCTGGAGGGGCTCTTGCGCCTGGCACGCCGAGCGCCGCCGAGCGCGCGGCCGTGGGTGCAGGTGTTCGTGCACGCCCTCACGATCCCTTGGTTCGTGGACCCCTTTCCCTGGGAGGAGGACGACGACACGGAGGACCTGATCCTGCGCTCGTGGAGCGGGGAGACGGGGGTCCAACTCGACGCGGAGGCGTGGTATCTGCGGGTCCAAGGCTGCGACGGGTCGCCGGTCGCGCGCGTGGAGTATCAGGGAGTGGCGGACCTCACCCAGGAACAGGCGCTGCGCCGCGCCCTAGCGAGTTTGGTGCGGGCCGTGCTTCAGGTGGGCGTGAGTGCCGAGGCGCTCCGCGCCCGGATCCGGGACGAGGTCGGCGGCTGGGCGCTCTCGGAGGCGAGCCGCGGCGAACTGGTGGCGTTCAACCGGCGCTAGCGCGCGGCTCTGGCGCTACGGTGCGGCGTGGGCGGCCAAGGGATCGGGGTCTCCCAGCGCCCAGGGCAGGAGCTCGTTCGAGAGTGCGCGCTGGGTCGAGTTCGTGATCGGCGACGACCAGGGCCTGGAGGCGCCGGGGTCGGTGTGGCTGAGCTTCACCCCCGAGGGCAAGGTCACGCGTCTCGTGCAGGAGTTCGACGCGGGGGTCGTGCTCGCGGCCATGCCGCCCGAGCAGGCCGCGGAGATCGCCTTCGGGCGCGAAGTGTCCGGGTTCGAGCCGGACGGACCGCAGGAGGTCTAGCCGGCGCCTTCTCCAGCCCTTTATCGAGGGGGTGTTGCCAGCGGCCGCCTCGCAGGCCAGAGTGCACGGTCCCTGGAGGTCCCATGCCGCGATTCGCCCGTCTTCCCCTGGCTCTCGCCCTCGTCCTGCCTTCGGTGGCAGGCAGCGCGCTCGCGCAGTCCCCGGCGGCGCCGGGCGCGACGATCACCTTCGACGGCACGCTGAACGCCGACCTCGAGCTGCAGGGCGACCCTCGGCGTGGCGTGGTCGAGTTCAGCAACACCCCGAGCGGGGAGCTCGGTCAGGCGCTGAAGTTCCTCGCGGGCGAGCAGGTCGTGGTCCGCGGTGAATACAAGGGGTCGCAGGTCCTGGTCGACGGCGACGGGCAGGTGACCGAGGTGCGCTCGCGGGTGCGCGCGACCGAGATCGTCTCCCCGGCCTACCTCGGCAGCGCCGAGGGCGTGGTCCTGTTCCGGGCGGGGACGGGCAAGCTCTACCTGCGCGACGGCGACGGCCTCGAGGCCGAGGGCTACACGATCAAGAACCTCCCGGCGGAGGTCCTGCTCAACCTGCGCAACGTGCAGCTCAAGTTCGCCGCGTTTCGCTTCGACGGGACCCGCGAGCTGAAGCTGGTCTCGCTGCGCTGCCGCGTGCGCCTGCCCGGCTTCCTCTCGGACGCGACCCTGGCCAAGGTTGGCCCCAACGCGGGGCTGAAGCCGGGGGACGAGCTGGCCCTGCGGGTGCCGACCCTCAAGGTGTGGACCCGGGGCAAGCCGACCCTCGAGACCTTCGTCGACCCCGCCGATCCCCAGGCCTTCCGCGCCGTGGACCGCAGCAAGGGCGAGTTCCTGTTCGGCGAGGTCAAGACCAAGGACGGGCGCCACGGCTTCGCGCCGCTGTGGAAGCTGTGGCTCGGCCGGGGGAGCGGCCACGGCGAGGCGGGGCCCGGGGTGACCGGGGCGCTGGGCGACGCCACCGGGGGGCAGGACGCGGGGGACGTCCAGGCGCGGATCCTGGCCTACCTGCGCGCGGTCCACGAGGAGCACGTCGAGTCCGCCTATACCTGGGCCCTCGAGGACGCGAAGGACGACGCGGCCAAGATCGCGTCGCTGAAGGCGTCGAAGCAGGAGGACCTCGAGGCCTTCGAGTACCACGCCAACGCCCAGGGTGACCTGGACCCGTTCGACGGCTGGGTGTCGGACGACGAGTGGCAGGACGAGTACGGCGTCGAGGCCAAGGACGTCGTGGTCTACAGCCTCTCGTGGTACACCGCGCCCGAGGGGATCGGGCTCAGCCAGTACTTCGCCTTCGACACGACCACCGGCGCCCTTGTCACCGAGAGCGATATCTGGGACTGAGCGCGGCCGCCTGACGTTCGTCGCTGCTCGAGGGGTCGGCTCGCCGATCCCCTCGCGTCGTCTAGGGGGTGAGGTCCTTCCCGTCGGCGTCCTTGCCGTGGAGCAGGCGCGCCAGCAGGTTGGCGTCGCTGAAGTCCGAGCGGAAGCCGAGCACCGCGCCGAGCATGCCCCGCGCCTGGCGCACGACCACGAGTTCGAGGCTGGGGATCACGTAGAGGCGTTGGTCGCCGGCGCCGGCGGCCATGTAGAGGTCCTCGGGCACCAGGGGGTGGTCGACGAGATCCGTCGACTGGAACAGCGGGATCTCGCGCTTGAGCTTCGGGCTCACCGGCTCGTTGAGCCAGAACGTGAGCCCGTAGGCCGGGTTGGCCTGGGAGCCGCGGGCGAGCTGGCGGATCAGCTCCTGGGGCACGAGCTGCTGGCCCTCGTGCTCGCCCTCCTTGCGCAACCACTCGCCGAACTTCGCCCACTCCCGCGCGGTCAACGACGCGCCGTGGGGCAGGACGGGCTGGCCGTCGAGCTCCTTCCAGGCGTCGACCTCGAGGCCGAGGGGCTGGAACAGGCGCTGCTCGAGGTAGTCGACGAGGGAGCTGAACCCGCGCGGCTCGAGCTTGCGGCGCATGAGCTCGCCGAACACCTGATAGTGCACGGGGCCGTAGACGAACGTGGTGCCGGGGGCGGTCACCGAGCGCGCGCCGATCGCCTGGGCGTAGCTCATGCGCAGGCGGCGTGAGCCCTCGGGCTGGGGCTCGAGGCCGCTCGTGAGGTGGAGCAGGTGCCGCACCGTGATCTGGCTGCGCTGTGGATCGTGCGCCCACTCGGTGATCGTGTCCGCGACCTTCTCGTCCAGGCTCAGGAACCCCTCGTGGATCGCGAAGGCCGCGGCGGCGCCGGAGAAGCTCTTGGTGCCGCTGGCGAGCTGGTGCGCGCTGCGCGGGCCGTTGAAGCCGGGGTAGTCCTCGAAGATTCGCTGGCCCCGGTGGAGCACGAGCAGGGACACGCCCTTGTTGTCGGCGCTGTAGCTCGCGGCGAGCTCCATGTGCGCGCGGGTGGGCGGGTCGGCGGCGAAGCTCGGCGCGGCGAGCAGGGCGAGCAGGCAGGGCAGGTGGCGCATGGGGTCGACTCCGTCCCGTGGTTAACGCCAGGCCCGGGCCTTGGTTTCGTTCGGCCGTTCGGGGCGAGGGTCGCCCAACCGGTGACGAGGCAGCGCCTTAGGTGCCCAGGGGCGGTGGCTGACCCGGGGGCGTCGCAAAAATCGCCTAAGATTTCGCAGCGTCGATCGTGGTGGGGGTAGAGGCCCGCGCGCGGCGCGGCCTCGGGAGGATCCATGATCGACCCCGACGACCCTCGCCTGACCGCCCACGCCCTGGGCGAGCTCGACGACCCGGCCTTCGCGGCCTCCCTCGACGAGGCGGACCTGCTGGAGCTCGCGGAGCTGCGCGCGCTCGCGGGACAGCTCGAGGCCGAGTTCGCCGCGGAGCCGCGGGTGAGCCTCGGCGTCGAGCAGCGCGCGGCGGTGTTCGCTGCGAGCTCGGGGAGGCGCCGGGCCTGGCTCCCGTGGGTCGCGGCGGCGGGCGTCGCAGCCCTGGTCTACGGCGGGGTGCGCTCGGCGTCCCGCAGCGAGCCGACGCACCAGCTCGCTCAGGGGCTCCCGAAGCCGTCGGTCCTGTATTCGGGGGCACCCCTGGAGCTGACGATCGCGCCGCCCGAGGAGGTCGTGACGGTGGTTCCCGGGGCGATCGGGAGCGGCGGCAACGCCGACGGTACGACCCCGGTCGAGGGGGTGACGCTGGGGACCGAGGCCCCCCTGAGCCACTGGCACGCGAACGGCGAGGTCGCGGAGGGGCAGGTCGCGCGCCTGTCGGGTGCGCTCGACGCCGAGGGCCTGCGCGCGCTGCGCGAGCTGAGCCTCGACTCTCGGCGGCGGCTGGAGGGAGGCGAGGCCGACAGCGACGTGGACTGGCGCTTCGTCGAGGTCGTCGAGGCGGGGGACCTCGAACGGGACGCGCTGCTCGCCTACGCCCTCGGCCTGCGGGAGCCCGCGCCGGTCCTGGAGCGGCCCTTCGTCGCGGTCGCGGAGGAGCCGCGCTCGACCTTCTCGGTCGACGTCGACACCGCGTCCTACGCGCTCATGCGCCGCGACCTGACCCGCTCCGGCCGCTTGCCGGATCCCAGCGCGGTGCGGGTCGAGGAGTGGATCAACACCTTCGACTACGGCTACGCTCCCCCCCGCGACGGGCGCCCCTTCGCGGCCCACGCGGAGGTCGCCGCCTGCCCCTGGGCGCCGACGCACCGGCTGGTGCGGATCGGGCTCAAGGGGGCCGAGCCCCCCGCCGGCCAGCGCCCGGCGAGCAACCTCGTGTTCCTGCTCGACGTCTCCGGGTCCATGAGCTCCGACGACAAGCTCCCGCTGCTGAAGCAGGCGCTGCGTCAGCTCACCCGCCAGCTGCGGGCGCAGGATCGGGTGGCGATCGTGGTCTACGCCGGCGCCTCCGGGCTCGTCCTCGACAGCACCGCCGGAGACCAGCACGCGGCGATCCTGCGCGCGATCGACGGGCTCGAGGCGAGCGGCTCGACCAACGGCGGGGCGGGGATCGAGTTGGCCTACTCGATCGCGACGCAGAACTACCTGGAGGGCGGGGTCAACCGCGTGATCCTGGCCACCGACGGCGACTTCAACGTGGGGGTCTCCGATCGCGAGGCGTTGACCGCGCTGATCGAGCGCAAGGCCCAGAGCAAGGTGTTCCTCAGCGTGCTGGGCCTGGGCATGCAGGGCCACGCCGACGCGACCCTGGAGCAGCTCGCCGACCACGGCGACGGGAGCTACGCCTACCTCGACACCTTGCGCGAGGCGCACAAGGTCCTGGTCACCCAGGCCAGCGGGACCCTGCACACGATCGCCAAGGACGTGAAGCTGCAGCTCGAGTTCAACCCGGCCCGGGTCGCCTCCTACCGCTTGATCGGCTACGAGAGCCGGACGTTGGCCAACCGCGACTTCGCCGACGACGCCAAGGACGCCGGCGAGATCGGCGCTGGCCACACCGTGACCGCGCTCTACGAGGTCGTCCCCGCGGGCGCCGCCGACGGCGAGCCGCTGCGCTACCAGCCCGAGCGCCCGGGTGGCGCGCACCCCGGCGAGCTCCTGTTCCTCAAGCTGCGCTACAAGACCCCCGAGGGCGACGCGAGCCAGCTCATGGAGCTCCCCGTCCAGGACGCGGGGCAGGGCTTCCAGGAGGCGAGCGAGGACTTCCGCTTCGCCGCGGCGGTGGCGGCCTTCGGCCTGGTGCTCCGCGGCTCGGCCCACGCGGGCAGCGCCAGCCTCGAGCAGGTGCAGGCGGTCGCCCAGGACAGCCTGGGGCCGGACCGACACGGCTACCGCGCCGAGTTCCTCGACCTCGTGCGCCGCGCGCGCGAGCTGACGGGGCGTTGAGCATGCAGGACCCGACCTGGATCCGTGAGCAGCTCGACGCCCACGAGGGCGCGCTCCTGCGCTACGCCCAGCGCCTGCTCGGCGGCGACCTGGAGGCGGCGCGGGACGTGGTGCAGGACACCTTCCTCCGCCTGTGCAAGCAGCCCCGCCGACGGGTCGCCGATCACCCCCGCGAGTGGCTGTTCACGGTGTGCCGCAACCGCGCCCTGGACCTCAAGGCCCGGCGGGAGCGCCTGCGTCGCGCGCCGCTCGAGGCCTTGGACGACCGCGCGGGCGACGAGCGCGGGCCCGCGGACGCCGTCGAGGCGGGGGAGGCCCAGCGCTCGCTCCTCGAGCGCCTGGAGGGGCTGCCGGCCGCCCAGCAGGAGGTCGTGCGCCTGCGCTTCCAGGGCGGGCTCTCCTACCGCGAGATCGGCCGCGTCACCCAGCTCAGCGAGAGCAACGTCGGCTACCTGCTGCACACCGCCCTCAAGGCCCTGAAGGCCCAGCTCAACCCCGTCACCTCTTGATCCGCGGGCCGCGGCCCGCCCAGCTCCAGCGAGTCCCCCATGAGCCGCTTCCTCCGCGTGCACGCGGTGCGCGCCGATTCCCTGCCCGTTCAACTCGGCCCCGAGCAGCGCTGCCCCTACTGCCGCGCCGCCGTGCGCGCCGAGGAGGCCCTCGTCGCCTGCGCGCTGTGTCGCACGGTGCTCCACGAAGAGTGCGCCAAGGGCGGCTGCTCGACCCTGGGCTGCGCCCCCGCGCCGCGCCTGCGCTTGGCTCCTCCTCGTCGCGGGCGCGCGCGGCGCGTGCGCTGGGCGCGGGTCGCGCTCGCCGGGGCGCTGCTGGGGACCGTCGGGGTCGGGGTCGGCCAGCGTGGGTCCCTGGCGCGCGGAGGAGAGGGCGCGTCGGTGGTGTCGTTGCCTGAGCTGACGGGCCCCACCGCGCGCGTCGAGGCTCGGACGCCCGGCGCCTCGCAGCACGACGTGCTCCCGCCCGGGTGGACGGTGACGCGCGAGCTGAGCTCCTTGGGGGCCGGGGTCGAGGTGCAGGGCGACCTGCTGTTCCTGCGCGGAGAGGTGGATCGACCCGGGCGCATGACCCTCGTCGGCCCCGACGGTGAGCGCGTGTCCTGGGACCAAGGGCCGGGGCGGTTCCAAGGCGCGGTCACGATCCCCGGCTGGCTGCGGCCGAGTCCCCACGGGGCGATCTTCTGCTGCGTGATCCCCGCCTGCACCGTGCAGCTCGAGTTCGTGGCCGAGGACGGGATGTTCCTGCAAGACGCGCTCACCCTCAGCGCGGGCCTCGACCCTTCGCTGCTGGGTTCGAGGTGCTCGAGGGGAGCGGCAGCGCCTGGAGCCTGGGCCTGGACGGCGCTACCCTCGGCTCCCGTGCAGGTCGTCCTCGCGAGTGAGCCGGACGCTCGCGATCGGGTGCTCCTCCCGCTGCGTTAGGTGCTCGTAGGGCCTGCGCTCCCTCTCGTATAGTTCGGGCATGGAGTGGCTGTGCGCAGGGATCGTCGCGCTCGGACTTCCCGCGTTCGTGGTGTGGGCGGTGCTGAAGTACCGCCGGGACGCGGCGCGGGAGCGAGGGCTGGCTGAGGCCCTGCTGGACTTCGCCGCCAAGCAAGGCTGGGAGCAGACCCAGGGGGTGGGCAGCCTGCTGCTGGAGTTCACGGGGAGCGTGCTCGGCGAGCGCTGCTTCGTGCGCCTGGGGTGGCAGGGCTCCGACTACGCGCTGGTGTTGCGCGTCGACGTCCCGGACCAGCGCCCGAGCGACTTCACCGAGCGCTGGGAGCGGCGCTGGACGCGCTACGTCCGGCGAGGGTTCGAGGACCTCCTGCGGGCGACCTACGACGTGCGCTGGGTGCGGCTCGTGGGACCCGCCCACAGCCTGCGGGACACCTTCGCCGAGCTGGGGCCGGAGGCCATGGCGACCCTGTTCGTCGCGCCCCGCGAGGGGCGAGGCGGTCCGCACCACGAGCTCCGGCTCAAGCAAGGCGTGCTCTCGTTGAGCACGTCGCTCCCCGGGGCCGAGGCCCTCGCGCGGCTGCCGGCGCGGCTGGAGGCGCTGGTGCGGCTGTCGCGCTCGGGGTCGCGCGCGCTCGAGGCCGATCCGGGGCCGCCCGAGGTCGCCCCGCGCACGGTGGGCACCGTCCCCGTGCGCCTGCAGGCCGAGCAGCACTGCGCCTACTGCCGCGAGCAGCTCGCCGGCGCGACGGCGCGTGAGCTCAAGACCTGCGCGGCGTGCCAGGCCACGCTCCACGCGGAGTGCCTGGCGGAGCACGGCGGCTGCTGCACCGCGGGCTGCCGCAACAACCCCCACGGACGGCGCGACGTGCGGCCGTCGGTCCGAGGCTGAGGCAAGCCTACTTCCCGGCGGTCAGACGCTGGATCAGCTCGACGAGGGGGCCCGCGCCGGGTCGGCTGCGCGCCTGGCGCAAGAGCGCGGCGCGGTCGTACTGCCGGACGTAGCGCTCGACGGTCGGCGTGATCTCCTGCAGGCGACGCTCGGCGATCGTCGCGTCGGCGAGCAGCTCCCAGATCAGGAGCACCCCCGCGGCGATCGCCTCGCTGTCCCCGCGCTCCCAGAGGGTCGAGCGCACGGCCTCGAGCTTGGCCTGGGCGAAGCCGTAGGCGTCCTCGAACACGTCCCCCTGCGGTCGGGCGAAGGTCGTGCGGGGCTGCGGTCCCAGCCCGAGCAGCCAGCGCAGGAGGTCGAGCTCGAGGGTCAGCGCCGGGGCCTCGACCCCGGCTTCGACGAGCGAGGCCTCGTGTCGCGCGACCTGATCCTCGAACCAGGCGCGGAGCGCGGCGTCCTGCTCGGCCTCGTCCTTGCGCCGGGCCTCGGAGCGCTCCTGGTTCAGCCGGGTGTTGTAGGGCGGAACCAGCGCGTTGTGCTCGGCGACGAGGGCGTTGAACGCGCGGCGGCGCGCCTCGGCGGCCTCGCGGGCCGTCGTGAAGCGCGCCTGGTCCTGGCGGATCTGGTCTTGCTCGCTGCGGGAGGCCTGGCCTCGGGCGTTGGCCTGGTTCCAGCGCTGCACCCGGGCGTCGATCCGCTGGGCCCAGGCGTTGAGCTCGGCAGCCCGCGCCTCGATCTCAGGGGCCTGGGCCTCGATCTGCGCGTTCATGTCGCGCAGGCGCTTCCCGAGCTCACGGGTCTCCGCGCTGGTGGCGGCCCAGGGCGTGCTGAAGTCGATCCAGGGCGACATGCTCACCAGCGGCGCGCGCTCGCTCGGCGTCAGGCGCCAGCCCGCGTCGGTCCGGGTCAGGCGCACGTGGCCGGGCTCGACCTCGAGCGCCGCGGCGGCGCTGCGGTAGCGCTCCCACGAGTCGTAGGCGATCCCGAACACGCGGTGCAGCGGGCGCTCGAGCCAGGGCTCCCCATGCAGCCGCGCGATCAGGTCCCGCGCTTCGCCGTGGGTCTCGGCGAAGGGCGGGTCGTAGCGCACGACCAGGGCTAGCCCGGGTTTGCCGGTGTAGACCTTGCCCTTGCCCCCCTCGGGGATCTGCATGCGGGTCGCCTTGGCCCGCCAGCTCACTTGGACCTCGAGGGCCGCGCGCTGGACGAGGGCGGTCGCCACCAGCCCCCGGGCCTCGAGCTCGGCGAGCGCGGGCTCCACCTCCGCGCGGACCGCGCTCGCCAGGCGGTCGCAGACCTCGTGCCACACCATGGTGGCCTCCAGGATCTGCGCGCTCGGACGGTGCGCGCGGTGCGCGGCGAGCCAGCCGCAGCGCGCGTGGAGGCTCGCCTGCTGGGGGTAGGTGTCGAGGAGTCCACGCATGAGCCGCACGTCCTCGACGGTCACCTGGAAGAATGGGCGGTGCCCCTGGACCTCCTCCACGATCGCCCACAGGGGGTGTCCCGCCTCGCGCAGCGCGCGGGCGGTGTGCTCCGCCCCGGCGCCGTTGGCCCGATACCCCGCCTGCTGGTCGAAGGTCGCGTTCGCGAGCGGGGCGCGGCTGAAGTGCACGAGCCGGGGCACGAGCGCGCTCAGCTCGGCCACGGTGTCGAGGCGCTGCGGCAGGCGGTCGGCCTCCTCGATCAGCGCCGGGAGCTCGAGCAGCCGCTCGGGGTCGCGCAGCGCGCGCCACCAGGCGTCGTCGGTGCCGGCCAGAGAGGCGTGGACCCAGCGGCGAAACGGGGTCTGGCCGCCCAGCTTCAGCACCTCGCGGCTGGCCTCGGCGAAGGCGCGCCCGAGGGTCTGCAGGGCTCGGACGCGCGCTGGGCTGCGGGTGCCCGCAGCTCGAGCGCGGCCCCGAGGTCACGGCGCGAGCTCGCCGAGGAGGCTTCAGGCGCGCGTCGAATGGGCCTGGGGCGCGCTGCCCCCAGGGCGGAGGAAGGCGGCCTCTCGCGCGGCCCAGGCCGCGTCGAGGGTCGAGCGCGCCTCCGGCTGCGCGGTCCCCCACCGCGGCGTCGTAGCGCGCCACCGCCTGGGCCGCCGCCGAGCGCGCGCTCGTGCTGCGCAGCACCCGCAGCGCGCGTGTGGTCGCGTCTGCTCCTGCGCGGCCCTCCGCGGCGCTCTGCTCCAGGCGCGCGATCAAGGCTGAGGCGGGGACGAACTCGGTGGCGAAGTCCTCGAGGGCGCGCGCGCGGTGCAGCGTCCCCGACCCGGAGCTGACCGCCCGTCGTGAAGCTCACCCACAGCTCGGGGTCGCCGGTGGCGAAGAACGTGCGCAGTCGCGGTCGACCTGGTTCTTGAGGTTTCGCGGGCGCGCGGGCCGCCAGGAGCTGCCGACGGTCACCCCCAGGCCTGGGGAACTCGCCCTCGAGCTTCCAGTCCCGCCGGGCGTGGACGGCGCGGACTCCTCCCCAGGCAGGGGTGACGAAGGCGTCGGGGTCGAAGGAGGTTCCTGATCGCCTGGGGCAGCGAGGGCGCTCCCCCAGGCCGTTGTCGCCCAGGGTGTCGCGCACCACGTCGGGCAGCGAGAACGGCGCGCCGCCGCGGCTGGGGGTGGGGGACGCACACCCGGTCAGGGCGAGGCACAGGAGCAGGGTCGCCGAGGACCCTTCGGCGCAGCGGAGACGTCATGCGCGCTATCTGAGCACGCGGTCGTCGGGGAACGCAGCCCTCAGCGCACGTCGGCGGGGGGGGCCTCGTCCGGGGTCGCCTCCGCGTGGGGCACGGCCACGCTGAGCGGGCGGCCCTGGCGCACGAAGGAGATCCCCTGCCCCGCGTTGGCCGAGATCATGACCGCCTCGATCACCGGCGCGGTGACCGCGGTCTTGGCGTGCCACTCCACGAGGAAGTTCGCGCCGCTGCCGCCGCTGGTGTCGTCGCGCTCCACCAGGACCTCGGTCGTGCCCAGGGGCGGGAGGCGCACCGGCTGCGGGAGGTGCGACTTCACGAGCTTGCCCTGGGTGTCGAAGTAGCGGATCGACTGGACCACGATCCCGTGCTCGGCGCTGGTGTTGCGCACGCTGAGCGTGATCGTGAGCTGATACGGCGTGCCGGTGCCGTGGTACACGTGGGAGTAGGCGGGGACGTAGACGACCTGGCCTTCGACGGGGTCGACCGGGAGCTGCTGCAGGTCCTCGCGCCCGGCGTGCTCGACCTCGAGCGCCTCTGGGGGGAAGTACTTCAGCGACTCGATCCGCCCGTCGAGGTAGATCGCGTAGAGCAGCAGCGGGAGCAGGAACAGCCCTACGAACCCCGCGGCCAGGATCTTCATGCGGCGGACGCTCGCCTCGGCCTCCGCGGGGGTCATGCCTGCTCCCATGCGCTCACCTCTGCGTCGATCTTCGCATTCACGCGACCGGCCTCAACGCTCGCGCACCGCGATCGCGGGCGGGGAGCACTGGATCGCGCGCGCCCCGGCTCGCGATCCAGCAGCGCGCTCAGTGGGCGGCCTTCGCGGTCAATCCGAGGAGCTCGAGGACCTCCTGGTAGAGCCCGCCGGTGGTCGTCCAAGGCAGCCCCCGGGGATCGTGGGCCCGCTGGGCCCGGAACGTGGTGAGCGCGTGGTCGAGCAGCTCGCGGCTTCGCTGCGGCTCTGCGAACGTCTGCCCGAAGGCGAGGATCCCGTAGTAGAAGCACTCGGCGGCCGCGTCCGCCGCCGGTGACCCTGGGTGGGACCTGACCAGCCAATACGACCTCCGCGAGGAGTTGCTCGGGGAGAGCTGGTGCTGGACGTAGCGGCGGTCCACACCCAGCGCTGGAACTCGGCGAGCCCAGAGGAGTCTGCGCTGGGGGTCCCCAGGAGTGGGGGGATCCCCAGGAGAGGGAGCCATGGGTGGCCTTACGGGTGGACGGGAACGGGGCCAGATACAACAGCCGGAGCCGGAGCAATGGCTCGGGCAGCCGTCCCTCCCGCTGCAGTTGTAGCCGCCTGGGGAGCCCGATCTGCGGAGAAACTGCGCAGCGCTCGATCGGCAGGGGGTCGGAGTCAGCCAAGCCGCGAGCTGGCGCCCGCGCGAGCCGCTTCGCCGGGTCGACTGATCCGGCCTGAGGCCTGGGGCAGGACGTCGGTCCGCGGCAGGCTCGCAGCGCGCGCGGGCGAGCTCCTCGACGGGCAAGCGGGTTGCGTTGGAGGTCGAGCCGCGCGAGCCCGTGGAGCGAGGCGCGAGGTCGGCAGGAGGCGCTCCAGCCGGTTCCCCGCTGAGGTTCAGCTCGCGGATTTCTACGCGCCCGAGCCAGGTCGGGACAAGCAGCCGGTTGTCGGCGAGGTCCAGACGCTCGAGGGCCGGGCACTCGCCGAGGCTGGGCGGGAGCGCCTCCAACGCGTTGTTCCTCAGCTGCGCGGCGTCAGGGACGGCAGGTGGCCGAGGGCGGCAGGCAGCACCTCGAGCGTTGTTGAACACGTTCAGCTCGCGCAGCGCCGCACGCGCCGAGGGCCCTGGCAGGTCCCGGAGCTGGTTCCCCCACAGCAGGGCCCTCGAGCTGGGTGAGGTCCGCGATCGACTCCGGAGCGCGTCCAACCTGCGCGCCGAGCTCGAGGGTCTTGACGGCCTGCGCTTCGTTCAGCTCGTCCAGGTCGGCGTAGTCCCCGATCCGGTAGCTCAGCACGTTGAGCTCGGGAGCCGCGGGTGCTCGTGGTGGACGCGGGCGACCCGCAGCAGCGCGCGTCGCGCCCCAGGGCGGCGTAAGGCCTCCTCCAGGAGCGCGAAGCCGAGCCTCGGTGGACGCTACAGGCAGTCCGACGAGGAGCGCCGTCCCCGGGGCGCCTTCGCGGCCAGGAGGAGGCGCGCCTCCTCGGCCAGCGCCCGCGCGCGTCCGGGGTCGCGGACGCGCGCGGGCGCCCCCGCCGGACGGGCGATACGCCTCCGCGGGAACCACGATCCCCATGCGCTCCGGAGTCTCGGCGACGACCTCGCGCGCGCAGGGTTCGGGCTCGCGGAAGTCCCAGGCGCGGAGCGCGGACACCAAGGCGTCGAGGCGCTCCAGGCTGGCGCGGTAGTCGTCGGCGTAGTCCGGGTCCTGCCGCAGGTCGTGCTCGATCCCCTCCCGCAGCCCGTCGGCGTGGTCCAGGAGCGCGCCGGGGAGGGTCTGACTGGGCTGGAACAGCTCGAAGGCGTCGTTGGCGTAGTACCCGGCGACGACCGGGGGCAGGCGCGCCGGGTCGTCGAACCAGTAGCCCCAGTGCAGCCCGTCGACGTCCCCCACCGCCGCGGTGAACAGCTCGGGCAGGTCGAGCTGGTAGCGCCAGTGCAGGAGGCCCGGGTAGCGCAGCTCGACGTCGTCGAAGCGTCCGGCGAGCACGTCGAAGGGGCCCACGAGGGTCACACCGAGCTCGCTCAGCGCCTGGGCGGGGGCGTCCGGGCGGTGCGCCTGGGCGAAGGCCCAGGTCTCGAACAGATCCTCGGGGAAGTCCACTCCGTAGATCGCGCGGAGCTGCGCGCGGCGGTCGGTCACGTCAGGCCTCTGGCCCGACGCTACCACCTGGGCGCGGATCAGCCGTCGGTGGGGTCCGGGAGCAGCGGCGCGCCGCCCGCGCGCTGGCTCACGCCCAGGGCCACGATCGCGAACGCGCCGGCGGCCGCGACCGGCGCGCCCAGCCAGAACGGGACCCAGGGCAGCTCGAAGTCCACGGTGAGGTCGACCCACAGGCTCGGCCCCAGGTAGTCGTGCGCGTAGACCAGGAGGCACACGGCGCCCAGGGTCGGCGCGGCGGTCACGACGGCGATCGAGCCCCAGCGGTGGGCGCAGGTCGGCAGCTCCCGCGGCACCCGGCGCGCGAGGACGAGCAGCGCCAGGTAGCCCAGGCCGAAGCCCAGGAGCTCGCGCCAGAACACGCGGGGGAGCACGTCGAGGGTCGAGCGCTCGGCGTTCCACGCGGTGACGGGGGAGAGCTCGGCCGCGTCCCGCGCCGTGCGGCGCACCTCGGGGTCGGGGTCCTCGTGCGCCAGGCGCAGGAGCTGGGGCAGGCGCTCGATCGCGCGGTCGTCGGTGTAGAGCAAGTTCAGCGCCGCGGCGCGCACCTCGGGGTTGGGGTCGTCGAACGCGACCAGCGCGCGCGCGCGGTAGGGCTCGACGCGCTCTCCGGGCAGGCACTGCAGCTCCTGCAGCGCCAGGGTGCGCAGGGACGGGTCGGAGTCGTCCAGCGCGCGAGGCAGCGCCTCGGGGTCGCAGCGCCAGAGGGCCAGGAACGCCTGCCTGCGGACCCAGGGGTCGGGGTGCAGCCACAGGCGCCGCAGGCGGGGGACCGCCGCGCGGAGCTCGGGGAGCTGGGACAGCGCGCGCGGCGGTGACCCCTCCTCGCTGGGCCAGCCGCACAGCGCGCTCAAGGCTGGGCCCTGGAGCGCCGGATCGTCCAGCGCCCGGGTCAGGGCGGGGATCGCCGCGACGGGGGGCGGCGTGCGGATCCCCTCCAGCGCCGCGGCCGCGTAGTGTTCGCCGCGCTCCAGGCTCGCGATTAGCGCAGGGACCGCGGGGGTGCCCACCTCGCGCAGGGCGAGGACGGCGCCCCAGGCGACGCGATAGTCCGGGTCGCGGAGGGTCTCGACCAGGGCGGGGAGCACGCGAGGGTCACTGTCCACGTAGAACGGCAACGTCGCGGCTGCGCGCGCGCGGTCCTCGTGCGGGCGCCCGGCGTCGCCGAGCGCGCTCAGGGCCGACTCCAGCTCCGCGTCGGGGGTGTCCCCGAGCCAGTCCTGCGCCGGCGCGACGGATACCACGATCCACGCGAGGGCCACGCTCCAGCGGGCGTGCTGCACGCGCGCCTCCTTCCACGTCCTTCCGGGAGGCTCTTGGCGGGCGCGCGCTCGGCGTTAGCCGGCTCCCGCGAATCCGCCAGAATCCTTGTCTCCGCGGCGCCGGTTGGGCATGGTGTGCGTCCGGCGCACGGGCGCCGACTGGAGACCCACGTGAAGCAGGACGAGCAGGGCGGCCCCCGAATCCTCGTGGTCGGCGCGGGCGGAATCGGCGGCGTGCTGGCCGGGACGCTCCTCGCCCGCGGGCACCGGGTGGAGGTCCTCTGCCGCGGCGCCGACAGCGCCAACGCCCTCGAGGCCCACGGCTTCCGCCTGCGCGGCGTGGACGTCCCCGGCGACGTGCGCGCCCCCGAGGCCGTGGTCCGCGGGCTCGAGCAGGCCAGCGGGACCTACGACTACGTGCTCCTGGCGACCCAGCCCCCGGACGTCGAGGCCGCCGCGCGCTCCACCGCGCACCTGCTCGCCCCCGGCGGGCGCATGGTGTGCCTGCAAAACGGGCTGTGCGAGCTGCGGGTGGCGGACGTGGTCGGCGAAGAGCGGACCCTCGGGGCCGTGGTCTCCTGGGGCGCCTCGGCCCTCGAGCCCGGCGTGTTCGAGCGCACCTCGTCCGGCGGCTTCAGCCTGGGGACGCTCCGCGGGCCCCTCGAGCCCGAGGTCGAGCGCCTGGCGGCGATCCTGGCCGACGTGGGGCCGGTCAAGACCACCGAGAACCTGCTCGGCGCGCGCTGGTCCAAGCTCGCGATCAACTGCGCGATCAGCTCGCTGGGGACCCTCGGCCGCGATCGGCTGGGGGCGCTGCTGCGGCACCGCTTCGTGCGGCGCCTGGCGCTGGAGGTCATGAGCGAGGTCGTCGCCGTGGCCCAGGCGCAGGACGTCGAGCTCGAGGTCGTCTCGGGCACGCTGAACCTCGAGTGGCTGGCGCTGACCCCCAAGGAGCGCCGCGTCCGCGGATCCGCCTCGCTCCTGGCGAAGCACACCGTGCTCCTCGCCGTCGGCGCGCGCTACCGCCGCCTGCGCTCCTCCATGCTGCACGCGATCGAGCGCGGGCGGAGCCGGCGGTCGACTTCCTCAACGGCGAGGTCGTGGCCCGCGCCGGGACGTCCGACCCCGGTCAACGCCGAGCTGCAGGAGGCCGTGCACCGCATGGCCCGCGGCGAGCTCGAGGGCGGCCTCGACGACCTGCGCGCGCTGTTCGTCCGCACCCGCGAGCAGGTCCGCGAGCTCGCGACCGCCGGCGCTTGACACCCCGCCCTGTCGGATCGACCCTCGTGGCCACCCAACCGAGGAGAGGTCCATGCCCTTCGTGCACATCGCCAACGCCGGCCCGCTGAGCGTCGAGCAGCGCCGCGAGCTCGCGACCCAGGTCACCGAGCTCCTGCACCAGGTCACCGGGAAGCCCCACGCCAGCGTCTATTGCCGAATCGACTCGGTCCCCCGCGACGAGTTCGCCGTCGGCGGGCAGCTCCTCGCCGACCGCGACGCCGAGCGCGCCAAGGCCTAGCTCGGGAGCAACCCGGTCGCCAGGCGCCCGAGCTCGGCGACCGCCGCGCCCAGGGCGTCGGACCAGGGGTGCGGGAAGGCCAGGCGCACGTAGTTCCGGAAGCGCCCCTGCGCCGAGAACATGTGCCCGGGCACGACGCTGATCCCGGCCTCCAGCGCCGAGGCGTAGAGCGCGGCGCCGTCGACCCCCTCGGGCAACCCCACCCAGAGCACCATGCCGCCCTGGGGGTCGCTCACGGTCGTGCCGGAAGGGAAGTGCCGGGCGACCGCGTCGCGGCAACGCAGCGCGGTGGTGGCGTAGGACCGGGACGCCCGGCGCACCGCGCGCTCGTAGGCGCCGTCGCGGAGGAAGGCGCTGAGCGCGAGCTGCAACGGCGTCGCGGTGACGAAGTTGGTCACGAACTTCACGCGGCGCACCGCGTCGGCGAAGCGCCCCGGGGCGATCCAGCCCACGCGGAACCCGGGGCAGATCGTCTTGGAGAAGGACGAGCAGTGGAGCACCCAGCCGTCCGGGTCGTAGGCCTTGGCGACCGGCGGACGCTCCAGGCCAAAGCCGAGTTCGCCGTAGACGTCGTCCTCGATCAGCGGGACCTCATGGGTGGCGCACAGGCGCACGAGCTCGCGCAGGCGGGGTGGCGGGATCACCGCGCCGAGGGGGTTGTGGAACACCGGCGTGCAGAGGACGGCGCGCACCCGGCGCCGCTCCAGGAGCGGGGCCAGGGCGTCGACGTCGAGCCCGGTCCGCGGGTGGGCCGGGAGCTCGACCACCTTCAGCCCGAGGACCTGGAGCATTTGCAGGAGAATGAAGTGCACGGGGGACTCGACCGCGACCGCGTCGCCCGGCTGACACGTGGCCCGCAGCGCGAGCTGGACCGCCTCGAAGCAGCCGTGGGTGATCAGCAGGTCCCCGGCGTCCAGGGTGCAGCCCGCCTGGAGCATGCGCCGCGCGATCTGGGTGCGTAGCTCGATCTCGCCCAGCGGGTTGCCGTAATTCACCGCGCGGGTGGCCTCGCGGCCGAGCCCGCGCAGGCGCCGCATGAGCCCCGCGGCGGGGAGCAAGGCGTCGGGCGGGTCGGCGTTCCCCAGCGGCACCAGCGCGTCGCTGCGCGCGGCCTCCGCGAGCTGCTGGGCCACTTCCCATACCTGGGGCACCCGCGCGCGGGAGGAGGGACGGCTGACCCGCGGCGCGGGGACGCGGTGGCAGCGGCTGGCGCGCACGAAGTAGCCGGACTGCGGACGGGCCTCGATCAACCCGCGCGCCTCGAGGAGTCGATACGCCGCGGTCACCGTGCTCACGCTGACCCCCTGCTGGCGGCTCATGCGGCGCACCGAGGTCAGGCGCTCTCCCGCGGGGAGCGTGCCGGCCTGGATCATGCCCTGCACCCGTGCCGCCAGCGCCTCGTAGCGCTTCACGCGGCGACGGGCTGGGGCGCCCCGCTGCAAGCCGGGCTGCACACGCGGACCTCTGCCGGCGAGAGCGCCTGGAGCACGGTGTGCACGTTGGCCGGGAACACGCGGCGCTGGCCGCGCTCGAGCACGTAGTCGGCGCCGTCGCCGACCTGGGTGACCCACACCACGCCTTCGACGCAGGTGAGGTCCAGGGAGTCGTGGGCGCGCCAGGACACCAGGGCGCCGGGGGAGAGGTCGCGAAGCAAGGTCACGTCGGTCATGTCAGCCTCCTGACTGCGCCCAGGGTGGCACCCGGGGTGAAGGCGTAACAGATCCAGTATCTGGATTTTGAACCGGTACAGTGCAGGTGTGTCAGGCTGTACCGCTCGGAGGAGCACGACACTGTGCCCGTCGCCTACGCGTCGGGCCGCGCGGCCTCGATCAGCTCGCGGGTGAGCACGCGATCGATCGTCTCGCGATAGGGCCGGACCTCGCCGCGGTAGTCGTCGAAGGGCAGCGCCGGCAAACCCGCTCCGCAGGTCGCGGGGCCTCCTCGTGATTCACGTGGGTGTAGCCGGAGAGCAGGCTCAGCCCCGTGGGGTGGCTCGAGCCGGGCGCGATCCGGGGGTAGTCCTGGAGCAGCGGGCGCACGGCGTCCACGGCCACGTGGCGGGGCACGTCGATCCCCTCGCCCAGGAGGATCACCTGGTCGGCCACGTCGGGGAGCGCGAGGGGCATGGCGTCGCCCCACACCGCGCACACCGTGACCCGGTCGGGGCACTCGGGCAGCACGAGGTACATCAGCGTGGGCACGAAGCTGGGCTCGAGGAGGACCTCGAACGAGGCCTGGAGCTGCTCGCGGCGCAGGTTCCAGTTCCACACCGCCTCGAGCCGCGCCCGCGGCTGGCTGAACAGCGCGTCGGGCGCCTGGTGCGCGAGGATCGCCTCGTGGGCGAAGGCGTTGCCTGCGTTCCAGCCGCGGAGGAAGCCCTCGGGGCTGTAGGGGCCGGAGCCCATGCCGTCGCCCTGGGGGTCCTCGACCCCCAGGGCGAAGTGCCCGACGAAGGCCGTCAGCAGCGGCTCGAGCTCGAGCCCGAACACGTGGGGCCGGAAGTAGTTCAGGTTGAAGGCGCAGACCCGGTCGTCGCCCCGGTCGTCGAGGTCGAAGGAGCCGTAGACCCCGGTGTCGGGGTGGCGGTAGAAGGCTGGTTCTCGCGCACCTCCACGTGGGGCTGCGCGCTGAAGTAGGCCACGAGCTCGTCGAGGGTGGGCGGCGAGCCAGGGGCACGGAACCAGAGGTCGTAGCTCATGCGGCGAGGATAGCAGCCCCTCGCGCCCCGGCTTCCGCGGTCCAGGAGCGAGACTCCCTGGCGGAGCTCGCCCCATGAGCCCGCCTCGACGCGCACCCTCGACGCGCTGCCGGTCCCCCGCCGAGCTCTGGCGTCGCTCGATCGCCCCCGCGGCGCTGGATCGCCTGCGGACTCGTCTGAGCCAGGGCAGACGCCTTGACGCGGGGGCAGCGCGGCGCTAGCCTTACGCCGTAAGCCTGGAGGCGCGCCATGGATCACGTCGTGTTCAGCCCCCGCTACGACATGGGGCTCTTGGGGCTCGAGCGCCTGCACCCGTTCGACGCGCGGAAGTACGGGCGCGCCTGGAAGCTGCTGCGCGGCCAGGTCCCGGCGGAGGCGTGGATCCGGCCGGACCGGCCGGTGTCCACCGACGAGCTGCTCGCGGTGCACACCCTGGGCTACCTCGAGCGCCTACGGCAGCCGCGAGTGGTGGCGCAGGTGCTGGAGCTGGGGGTCGCCGCGCTGTTGCCGCGCTGGCTGCTCGAGCGCGCGCTGCTGCGGCCCATGCGCTGGGCGACGCGAGGCACCGTGCTCGCCGTGGCCTGCGCCCTGGAGCGAGGCTTCGCCGTGAACCTGGGCGGCGGCTTCCACCACGCCAAGCCAGACGGCGGCGAGGGTTCTGCGTCTACGCCGACGTGGCGCTCGCGATCCACAGCGCCCGGGCCGCGGGGCAGCTCTCCCGCGACGCGAGGGTCGTGCACCTCGACCTCGACGCGCACCTGGGCAACGGGCTCGCCCACTGCTTCCTCGACGATCCCCGGGTGCGGCTGTTCGACGCGTTCAACGCGCAGATCTACCCCTCCCACGATCGCGTCGCCTTGGAGCGGGTCGATCACCCGCTGCCCGTCGACGGGCACACCTCGGAGGCCAGCTACCTCGACCGGCTGCGCGACGAGCTCCCGCGCTTCCTGGACGCCCAGCGTGGCGTCGCGCTCGCGGTCTACAACGCGGGCACCGACGTCTTCGTCGACGACCCGCTGGGCGGGTTGAGCCTCTCCGCCGCGGCGATCGCCGAGCGCGACGCGTGGGTCGTGGGCGAGCTGCGGCGGCGAGGGATCCCAACCGCGGTCGTGCCCAGCGGAGGCTACACCCGGGAGAGTCACCGCCTGATCGCGCGCTCGGTGGCGGGCTGGCTGGGGAGGCCTCAGGCGGGGGAGGGCAGCGCGTCGGGCACGTCGATCTTGCGCCAGACCGCCTCGGCCAAGGAGTAGGCCGCGAAGGTCACGAGGCCCAGGCCCATGGCGATCAGCAGCGCGCCGCCGGCGGGGAGGTCGCGCACGAAGCGCATGGCCCCCGCCAACCCCGGATCGCCGGCCTCGGCGCCGCCGGCCTGGGACACGGCCCGGTAGCCGAACAAGAGCGCCACGATCAGGACCACTACGCCTCGGGCGAGGAGTCCGGCGACCGAGATCGGATCCACGACCTTCATGACCTCCGGGCCCGCGCGGAGGTGGTCGCGGTATTTGCGCTGGTAGGCCTTCCAGCCGTGGGCGATCGTCACCCCGAGGAACACGGCGCAGAGCAGGAACGCCGCCGGGGTCGACCCGATCCAGCCGGCGAGGGTTCCGTGCACGCTCCCGCCGTCGCCGCGGTCGCCCGCGTTGAACAGCAGGCTGCCCGCGTAGAGCGCCAGCGCGCTGTAGGTCACCCCGCTCGCGAGCAGGCCGCCGCGGACCGAGAGCCCCTTGAGCGAGGTCCCGTGGTCGTCGGCGTCGCCCAGGCTCTGCACGAAGCGCCACCCGGCGTAGCACACGAAGCCCAGCGCGATCGCGCCCAGGAGCACCGACCCGAAGGGCCGGTCGAGCAGCGCGCGCAGCGCGCCCTTCTTGCCGGTCGCGTCGCCGCCCACGAGCCCGACGTAGACCGCGATCCCGCCGCAGAGCACGTAGACCACCCCGCGGGCGCCATAGCCCACACGCGCGGCGGTGACGAGCCAGGTGGACGGGCGGGTCATGGGTAGGCCTCGTGGGGGTAGGTGAAGGGCGGGGTCAGGATCAGCCGCGCAGCCACGACGACGCAGCACGCGCCCACGCACCACCCGGCGACGACGTCCCCCGGCCAGTGCACGCCGAGTACGACGCGGCTGACCCCGACCAGGAGGGTGGTCGCGGTCCCCAGCGCCAGGAGCAGTCGCGCCAGGGCGGGGCGGGTCACGCGCTGGTGCAGGCCCACGCCGAGCCCGAGGTAGAGCGCCGTGGCCACCGTCGCGTGGGCGCTGGGGAAGCTCGAGGTGTAGGTCACGTCGAGGTGCTCGACCACCTGCGGGCGTCCGCGCTCGAACACCAGCTTCAGCAGGAGCGAGAGCCCCCAGGCCGAGAGCGTGCTCGCGAGGAGGAAGCTCAGCAGGCGCTGCTCGCCGCGCAGGGAGAGGATCGCCGTGGCGCTGCAGAGCACGAGGACGCCGAGGGGGAAGCCGCCGAGGGCGGTCAGGTCGAGGCACACCTCGCGCACCGCGATACGGGTCCAGCCGTGCGCCGTCTCCGGTGAGTAGGCGAGCTGGATCAGCTCGCGCTCGAAGGCGCGGGTGACGCCGCTGAGGGAGGCCCAGGCGGTGAGGGTGAAGGCCACGAGGAGCGACGCGTAGAGCGCGGGGGCCCAGTAGAGGCTCCGGGGCTGGGTGAGGACGTTCGCGCTCATGGTGCGAAGTAGTGGTAGGCCACGAGTTGATCGCCGCGCCGCAAGGTGAAGCCCGCCGCGTCGAGCTCCGCGGCCAGGCGGGCGTAGTCGGCGCCTGCCAGCGCGACCCCGTCCTCGTCGAAGGGGCTGAGGTACCACTCACCCGGGCGACCGACCCGCGGCAACCCCTCGCGCAGCTCGTTCATGAGCACCGCGCCGGTGGCGCGGTCGATCCGCGCGACGCGGGTGCCGTGGAGGTAGGCGGGGCTGGGGCTGTGCACGAGGAACGAGCCCGCGGGCGGGGGCGGAGCGCCGCGACCCGCGCGACGCTCGGCGCGGTGGACCCAGCTCGTGACCAGGGTCCGCGCCTGGTGCGCGGCGCCGCGGAGCGCGGCGCCGGCGAGCTCGCCCAGCGCGTCGGGCACCTCCGCGCGCCCGACCACGCCCTGGTTGATCACCCGGGTGGCGAGGGGCTCGCCCTCGGGGCCGAGCAGGCGCAGCCGGAGCACCGCGGTCGCGTGGGGCACGAAGCGGTCCTCGAGCTCGAAGGTGGTGAGCGGCACGGGCACGACGGGGTAGACCGTGCGCTCGGAGAGCTCCTCGTGTCGCGCGGCGAACAGGTGCAGGAGCTCCACGTGCAGCCGGTAGGCGCCGGCGCCGTCGCTGACCTCCAGGGCTCCGCTGGAGTCGAGGTAGGCGCGCAGCGTCGCGTCGACGGCGGCGGGCGCCGACCCCGCGAAGTCCTGGTCGCCGGTGACGTGGCTCCCGACCTGCAGCGACTCGTTGTAGACGTAGTAGGCCTCGCGGGTGGCGGAGTCGGGGCTCAGTCCGTCGCGCTCGGCCTCGGGGCGCAGGTCGACCGTCGGGGCGAGGGACAGCGCCACGGGGGCGCCCTCTCGAGCGCCGATCCCGTCGCCGGGGCGCTGAGTGAGGTCCGGGGCGCTGGAGCAGCCCCCGAGGCCGAGGGCCAGGGGCGCCGCGAGCAGGGCGAGCGCGGAGGGGCGGATCACTGGTCGGTCTCCTGGGAGCTGGCGGGGAGGGTCGTGCTCTCCCCCGGGGCGTTCTGGAGCTGCTCGCGCACGGGCTGGGCGGAGAGCAGGCGCTCGGCCACGACTCCCGCCAGGTGACGCAGCGGATCGCGGTGGGCGGAGTGCAGCGACTCCACCGCGACGCGGCACGTGTCGCGGTAGACCACCTCGCCGGTCTCGCCCTCGATCAGGCGCAGCGCCAGCTCGGCGGCGACGACGTCCTGGGCGTCGTAGCGCGCATACACGAAGCGCTCGAGGCTGGCGCGCAGCACGAGCACTCGCTCCGGGTAGGGCGGGCTGGGGTAGGGCACCCGCTCGCCGAGGTCGAGGTGGTCGACGCTCGCGCGCACCCCGGCGTCGCGGAGCGCGTCGCCGAGCGCTGACTGCAGGACCGTGGCCAGGGCGGGGTAGAAGAAGGTCTGGGTGATCGTGGCGTCGCGGGGGAGCCCGAGGGCGCTGAACTCGAACTGCGCGCCCACCGGTTGCACGGTGGCGTCGTCGATCGCGCCCACCACCAGCGCGCGCCGGCTCTCGACCCGCAGCGGGCGGGGGACCGCGTGGGAGCGCTCCGTCTCCGGGACCGGGTCCAGGCCGTAGGGGTGAGGCGCGTCGGGGAGCGCGTCGGGGGAGCTACAGGCGGTCAGGAGGCCGAGGCTCAGCAGGGAGAGGGAGCGGAGGGGGCTCACGGCGTCTGCTCCAAGGGGCGGAAGGCGTGGGAGGCCACGACCCGCGGCGGCTGGACGCCGGGGTCGATCGAGCCGCGCTCCGAGGGGGCGACCTGGAAGCCGTAGAACGCGGTGGTCTCCAGCGCGGAGCCGCTGCTGAGCAGGGCGCCGTCGGTGAAGCCGTTGGCCGGCGGCGCGGGGTCTGCCTGGGGGTCGCCTCGGACCGCGGAGACGAGGGAGGTCTTCTCCTGAGTGCGGAAGGGGCCCGCGGCGACGAGCGCCCAGTCGCGGCCCGCCGGCGGCGACTCGGTCAGCTCGGCGGCGCGGGGGTCGAGGGCGGGCAGCGTACAGCCGGCGCACGAGGCGAGCAGTGTGCACGTGAGCAAGGAGCGGATCACCCGGGACCTCCTGGGGGGGTGGGGGAGCTCACCTTCTAGCGAACGTCGTGCCGTGGACGTCGCGGGCGTCGAACGCGCCGGTGAGGCGCGCCGCAGCAGCTCGCGCACCCGGGCGCTGAGCGCGCAGGCGTCGCCGCTGGCGGAGCCTGGGACACGGCTGTCGCGTGCCGAGGGCCGCCTCAGCGAGGGAGCGCCTCGCGCACGGCGTCGGCCGCGACGCGCGCGACTACCGCGGTCCCTCGCAGGTTGAGGTGAATGTCCCCCAGGGGGAAGTAGAGCGAGCCCGGGCGCTGGCGCGCCTCCTCCCGCAGCGCCGGGGTCGGATCGATCCAGGCGATCCCGACCTCGGCGCAGAACGCGGCGAGCCGGGCTCGGGGGCCCTCGAGGTCGAAGTCGGCGGGGTCGAGGTTCCAGAACCCGCGCATGAGCGCCCACTCTTCGGGGTGGACCTCGAACTTGTGGGGGAAGGCCACGAGCGCGAGCGCCTGGCCGCGCGCCGCGGTCAGCGCGCGCAGCGCGCGCAGGACGGTGAACAGGTCGGCGTAGATCGCCTCGACCCGGGGCGGCGGCTCGCGCAGGTAGAGCCCGAGGTTGGCCTCGCCGTCGAGGAGCCGCTTGTGTCCGTCGCGGCGCTCGAGGTCCAGGCACGAGCTGAACAGGAGCGAGGGCATGGGGCGCGCCGGCTCGCGCAGGGCGAGGGGCAGCTTGAGCCGCGCGAAGGGCGCGCGGGTGGGGTCCTGAGTGAGCGCCAGGCTCGCGGCGAGGACCTCAGGGTCCGCCGCAGGCAACGTGAAGCTCGCGGGGCGCGGGTAGCGCAGCTCGCGGTAGGGCGCCCAGGCGTCGGCGGCGGGCGGCGTCGCGTTCGCGCGGACGTGCCCCGCGGCGTCGAGCTGGAACAGGCCCTCGGGCCCGAGGAAGTGCGCGGCCTGGAGCGCGTCGTTGCCGCAGATCCCCACGAGCACGAGCTCCCCTCCGAGGTTGGCGCCGGAGGTCTCCAGGTAGTAGAGCGCGTGGGCGGGGTCCGAGACCTCGGCGCTCACGACCTCGCACGGCCCGCGCTGGGCGAGCTCGTGGGCGAGGCGCGCGCCGAAGAAGTCGTCCTGCCCCAGGCGGTAGCCCACCGAGAACGAGTCGCCGAGGTTCAGGACGCGCGGTCCCTCGTGCGGGCCGGAGCGCACGGGCTCACGGGCGCGGAAGCCCTGCGCGTCGGTGAACAGCGGCGCGCCGCCGTAGGGGTATTCGCTGGAGCGCATGCGCACGCGCAGGTCCGCGCGCAACCGGCCCCCAGGGCCGAGGACGTCCAAGCTCTGGCCGAAGCCAGGGCGAAACACGTCGCCCCACTCGATCTGCTGGGCGGCGGTCAGGCTCCAATGCAGCTCGACCGAGAGCAGGAGCAGCGCCGCCGCGAGGGGCGCGGCTAGCGCGAGCAGCGGTCGCGCGCTCTCGCGGGCGCGCGCGAGGGCCAGCCCCGCGCTGCTGACGAGCAGGGCGGCGGCGATCAGGCCGGGGACGAAGGGGGCCGCGCGCCACAGCGCGTAGGTGACCAGGGCGGCTGCCACGGCGCCGAGCAGGCCCAGCGCGCGGCGGCGGCGGGGGTCTGCGCCCAGGGCGCGCAGCCAGCGCGCGGGCACGAGGGCCGCGGCCAGACCCAGCGCGGCCAGCGAGGTCCCAGCCGTCCCGGCGCTGAGGTCGGCCGCGTGGGCCCAGACCAGGGCGTAGGCGACCGCGAGCACCCACAACGCGACGTGCCCGGCGAGGTAGGCGCGGGCGCAGGCGCGCTCGACCCGGGCGAAGCGCGCGGGTCGCGGGGCAGGCTCGGATCCGTCGGTCATGGCTCCTCGTCGGCCGAAGGTAACAGCGCGCGGGCCTCGCGGGCGGGGCGCCGGCGTGGTCCCCTGGGGTTCAGGAGCGCTCATGACCCACGTCGCCTTCACCCCGTTCGAGCTGGGGACCCTGCGCCTGCGCAACCGGATCGTCATGGCCCCCATGACCCGCCGTCAGGCCGGCGAGGACGGCTGCGCGACCCCCGAGATTCGCGCCTACTACGCGCGCCGCGCGCGGGCGGAGGTCGGGTTGATCGTGAGCGAGGGGACGGGGATCGACGGTCTCCACGCCTACGACACGTTGACCGTGCCACGCTTCGAGCGGCCCGAGCAGCACGCGGCCTGGCGTTCGGTCGTCGACGCCGTGCACGCCGAGGGCGGGGCGTTCGCGCCGCAGCTCTGGCACTGCGGGCGCATGTCCGCGGACCCGATCGGGCCCAGCGCAGGGCCCGCGCCCCGGGGGAGCGGCCGGCAGGTGCGGGCCATGGAGGCCGGGACTTCGCGCAGGTGCTCGCGGCGTATCGCGCCGCGGCCCGGGCCGCGCGGGAGATCGGCTGCGACGCCCTCGAGATCCACGGGGCTCACGGGTATCTCCTCGACTCCTTCCTCAGCGCCCACACGAATCGGCGCTCTGACGAGTACGGAGGGTCTCCGGAGGCGCGGCAGCGCTTCCCCTCGAGGTTGCGCGGGCGGTGCGCGAGGCCGTGGGGCCGGATTTCCCGGTGATCTATCGCTTCAGCCAGTGGCGCCTCGACGACTACGAGGAGCTGAAGTGGGCGAGCCCCGAGGCGCTCGAACCCTGGGTCCGCGGGTTGCGGGACGCGGGGGTCAGCCTGCTGCACGTGAGCACCCGCGACGCGCTCGCGCCGGGCTTCCCCGCGCACGGGCCGCGAACCCTGGCGGGCTGGGCCAAGGAGCTCTCGGGGTTGCCCGTGATCGCGGTCGGGAAGGTCTCGGTGACCCTCACCATGGAGCGGGCTTACGGCGACGAGCGGGACGCGGTGGTGGACCCCGGACCGTCCCTGGACCTGCTCTCGCGCGGCGAGGCAGACCTCCTCGCCGTGGGGCGGGCCCTGATCGCGAACCCGGACTGGGTGCCGGTGGTGCGCGACCGGGACTGGCGGGAGCTGCGACCGTTCTCCAAGGAGCTCCTCGCGACGCTGGAGTAGGCCAGCCCAGGGAAATCGAGGCTGGGGTTGGGCGCGGCGCCGGTTCATGCCAGGATTTGGGGCATGTTCGACGCCGTCGCGGAGTTCTCTTCACGCCATGGGTTCGTGGTCGGGGTGGCGACCCCCGACCTCTCGCTGCGCGTGCTGGGGGCGACCCCGGAGCCCGCGAGCGTCGACGTGCTCGTGCCCAGCGGCGGCTCGTGGTGGGTCCAGCCGCTGGACGGGCTCACGCCCGCGGCCGCCCAGGACGTGCGCCTGCACGGGGTGCCCGGCCTCTGGCTCGACCCCGGCCGCGACGCGGACCTCTCTCGCGCGGCGGGGTTCGAGGGCCTCGAGTGGCTCAAGGTCTACGAGGCCTTCCCCGAGTGCAGCGACGCGGGCCTGCGGGCCCTCGGCCAGGGCGCGTGTCAGCGCCTGCGTAGCCTCGAGCTCCAGGGTGAGGTGCGCGCGGTGAGGATCAGCGCCGAGGGCCTGCGCGCACTGGCCTCCCTCGACCTCGAGCGCTTCCACGGCAACTGGCTGTTCGACGACCTGGTCACGGCGCTCGCGGAGAGCGCGCCGGGGCTCAAGGCCCTCGACCTCGCGTTCAGCCCGATCACCGACTCCGCGGCTCAGGTGGTCGCGGACCTGCAGGGGCTCGAGTCGCTGGACCTCAGCGAGTGCGAGCTCTTGACCGACGCGGGGGTCGCCCACCTCGCGTCGCTCTCCGAGCTCCAGACCCTCGAGCTCGAGGGCTGCCGGCAGGTGAAGGACGCTGGAGTGGCAGCCCTCGCCGGCCTCGCGCGCCTGGAGACCCTCCGCTTGCCCCACACCGTCACGGACACTGGCCTGCGGGAGCTGCTGCCGCACCTGAGCGGCCTGCGCCGACTGGGTGTCGGCGGGTGCTCAGGGGTCGGGGACCCCTCCCTCGAGCTGCTCGCGGACACCGAGCTGAGCTGGCTCGAGCTCGACGGCACGGCGGTGACGGACCATGGCGTGCGCTCCCTGGAGGGGGTCCCCCTGACTCGGCTGGTGCTGCGCGGGACGCAGGTCTCGGACGCGTCGCTGCACGTCTTGGCGACCCTCGAGAGCCTCGAGGAGCTCGACCTCAGCGACACCTCGATCAGCCGCGAGGGAGCGACCCGCCTCAGCGAGCTGTTGCCCACCTGTCGCTTGATCTGGACCAGCGACTGAACCGCCGCCCTCCCAGGACGTCGTGCCGCCGTTCGTCGGCGGGATTCGAGGGTAGCTTGGTGTCCTACTCAGGGAGGCGACATGAAGCGTGTGTTGCGTAGCGGACTGCTGGCGCTGGCGATCGCCGGCCTGGCGTTGGGACAGGACGGGGGAGAAGCCGACTACGCGCCCGAGGCCATGGGCGCGCGCTTCGGCGAGCGCCTGCAGCCGGCGCTCGAGGAGGCTCTGAGCTACCGCTTCGAGGCGCCCGTGCGCTTCGAGCGGGTGACTCGCGAGGGCATGAGCGAGGTGCTGGCCAAGGAGAACATGATGCTCCTGGCCGAGATCGAAGGCGGCTGGCGGGGCGAGGAGCTCGAGCGGGAGTGCGAGAAGCTCGGGCAGCAGCTCGGCGCCATGGTCATGGCCAAGCTCGACTTCCGCTCTGGCTCGCTGCACGTCGTGCCCGAGAACTTCACCCTGATCGCGGGGCTCGAGGACGCCTGGCAGGGGGTGGGGTCGCAGCGGTTCCTGGATCTGATCCTGGTCCACGAGGCGGTGCACGCCTTCCAGCAGCGAACCGTGGACTTCGAGGCCTACTTCTCGGGGTGCACGTCGGTGGGCCAGCTCAAGGGGCGCATGTCGGTGGTGGAGGGCCACGCGCAGTTCATTACCCGCAAGGTGGCCAAGGCGTTGGGCCTGGAGGACATGTTCGCGCTCTTCCTCTCGGTCTCCACCGACGTGCCGGAGTCGATCAAGGACCCCATGCAGCGCGCGCAGCTCGAGGCCGTGATGCAGAACATTGCCTTCCCCTACACCGAGGGTGAGGCCTTCTTCACGGCCCTGGTCGAGGCGCTGGGCTACGAGGCGGCGTTGGAGCGAGCCTTCGGCGAGCCGCCCACGACGCTGCGGCAGGTGTCGCACCCAGACGAATTCCTCGAGCCCGTCGCGGAGGCGATCGACGTCGAGGCGCTGGCGCAGCGGGTGGCCAAGGAGCTCCTGAGCGACGCGTTCGGGACCCAGGTCATGCCCTTGCCCGAGACTGCCCTGGCCACCTCCTTCGGCCTCGCGGGCGAGAAGGGCCAGGCGAGCGTGGAGCGCGTGCGCAGCGCTCAGGTGATCGTGGCGACCTCGCGCACCGTCGCGGGCGCGCAGGTCCTGATCGCGCTGCTCGAGCTCGACGCTCCGGAGGCGGGCGCGGACGTGCTGGAGGTCGAGCGGGTGGTCTCCGAGAAGAAGGACGAGCAGCTCCAGCAGAACCCGGGGATCGAGCTCAAGGCGGTGAGCTACGCGGAGGCGCCCCTGGAGGGACGCGCCGGGTTCTACGTGCGCAAGGACCTCGCCGCGCGGGGCACGGAGGTCACCGCCGAGCTCGCCGTGGTCCAGGTCGGCAGCGTGGTCCTCGAGGTCACCCGCGTCGGGCTCCCCGGCGGCCAGGCGGCCACCGTCGAGCTCGCGCAGCGGGTGTGCGAGCTGATCGAGGGCAAGCCTCAGGACGAGTAGGCGGCGCCTACTCGACGAGCGCGAGCACGATCGCGCCTGCGGCGACCGCCACGGGCAGCAAGAGCATGATCGCGACGAGGACACGGTAGCTGCGGCGGGCGGGGGTGATCGTGCGCTCGTCGAAGTCGGGCGTCAGGTCCTCGTGGCTGGCGCGGACGTGGGGTGAGTGCAGGTTGCCCAGGGGCGGGCTCTCGGTGGTCTCGGGGGGCATGGGACGCTCCTTTCCGTGGGGGTCGGCCCTGGAGGGTGCACCTCGCGTGCCCAGCCCTAACCTCCTGGACGGCTCCCTCCGCGGGACAGCGCTGTCCCATTGAGCGCGCGCCGTCCGTCGCGGCTCAACGCCGCGCCCGAACCCAGCTCAGGAGCTCGTGCGCCTCAGAGAACGTGGCCTCCGCGCCGTGCGCCTCCAGCTCGGCGCGGTCCCGGAACCCCCACAAGACCCCGAGGGGGCGCATGCCGGCCGCCACCGCGGTCTGCATGTCCGTGAGCGTGTCCCCCACGAAGGCGACCTCCGCGGGCGGCAGGCTCAGGGCCGCCGCGACGTCGAGGGCCATGGCCGGGTCCGGCTTGCGGGGACGCGGGGCCCGCTCGCCTTCGACGCACACGAAGTCGACCTCGCCCAGGAGCTCGCGGACCACGCGCTGGGTCAAGGGGTGGGGCTTGTTGCTGCACACGGCCAGGGGCAGGCCGAGCCCGGCGAGGAGCTCGTGGATCCCCGGGTAGACGACGCTCTCGGCGGTCAAGCGCGCCCCGTAGACCGAGCGGAAGGCCTCGAGCGCCGCCTCGCGCCGGTCGCTCGCGCTCGGCGGCAGCGCCTGCTCGACCAGGCGTTCGACCCCTTCGCCCACGAACCGGCGATAGGCCGCGAGGGGGTGCACGGGCAGGTCCAGCTCGCGGAGGACTTGATTCATGCTCCCCGCAATGTCGGGGAGCGAGTCGACCAGGGTCCCGTCCAGATCGAACACCACGGCGCGGATCGTCATGCCCGGAGGCTACCCGCTCGGGTCGTCGAGGACAGGTGACCCGCGCCTGGTGGCCCGAGGACGGGAGGGGTAGCCTCGGCGCCGAGGAGGTCCCATGAACACGCGCTGGCCCATGCTGCTTCTGGTCGGACTCGCGGCGTGCGGGAGCGAGGAGCCCGCGCCGAGCCCTCGCGCGGAGCCGAGCGCGTCCCGGGTTCCGCAGCCCACCCAGGCGCCTCCTCTGGCAGAGCGGGCGCGCAGAGTGGCCGGGGACCCCGAACCTCCGCCGCTCGAAGCCCGCTACTTCGCGGGGCAGCCCAGCGAGGAGGGCCTGCGCCACGCCGCGGAGGCGGGGGTCGTCGCCGTGATCAACCTCCGCGACGACGACCTCAGCGACCTGGACTACGACAGACCCGCGCTCTGCCAGTCCCTGGGACTGAGCTATCGCCAGATCCCGATCGACGGCGCGAGCTTCGACGAGACGGACGTGGACGCCTTCGTCGCCGCCCTCGACGCCACGGACAGGCCGGCGCTCGTGCGCTGCTCGAGCGGGAATCGCGTGGGCGCGCTGTGGGCGCTCTACCTCGCGCGACGCCACCAGGCTGGACCGGACGGCCGCCATGGAGCACGGCCACGCCGCCGGGCTGCGCAAGGCGCCGACCGCCGCGCGGACCGAGGCGCTGCTGGAGGACGGGCAGTGAGCGCCCCCCGCGGCGCGGCCTGGTGGGACGCCCGCTACGGCGAAGCGGCCTCTCTCTGGGGCCAAGGTCCGAACCGCTTCGTGGCCGAGGCCTTCGAGGGGGTCAGCCCCTGGGGCAACCGACGCACCCTCGACGTCGCGTGCGGCGAGGGCCGCAACGCCGTGTGGCTCGCCGAACAGGGGTGGGACGCGAGCGGCGTCGACTTCTCCCTGGTGGCCCTCGAGCGCGCCGAGGGCATGGCTCGCGAGCGGGGCGTCGCGGTGCAGTGGATCGTGGGGGACCTCCTGCGCTGGGAACGGGGACCCTATGCCCTGATCGTGGTCGCCTACCTCCAGGTCTCGCGAGACGTGCTGTCCGGCGTCCTCCGCGCGGCTCGCGGGCGCCCTCGAGCCCGGCGGGGAGCTGTTCGCGATCGGTCACGCCCGGCGCAACCTCGAGCACGGGTCGACGGCGGTCCCAGGATCCGGCCGTGCTCTGGGAGCCGAGCGAGCTACGCGACGACCTCGCCGCGGCAGGCCTCGAGGTCGTGGGTGCGCGGAGGTCGAGCGTCCGGTGCAGGGCAGGGCGTGGCCCTCGACCTCCGCGCTCGCGCCCGGCGGTAGCTGGAGTCGCGGCGCGGGCTTCGGCTATGCTCGACGGGTGAGCTCTGAGCCCGCTCCCTACGACTGGGGCTTCTCGAAAGACCTCCCGACTCGGGGCCCGCCCCGGGTCCCGGGTTACGGACGAGCTCCTGCGCGCGGTTCGAGGTCCTGGGCACCCTGGGCCGGGGGGCATGGGGGTCGTGCTCCAGGCCGTGACGCGGGGGCGGACGCCCGGTCGCGCCAGCTGATCCGTGGCGCGCTCACCGCGCAGCGTCGTGAGCGCTTCCTGCGCGAGGAGAGCTCGCCGCGCGCGCAGCCACTCGGGGATCGTGCGCGTGCACTCTGCGGGGGCGTGGCGGCGGGCTGCCCCTACCTCGCCTACGAGCTGGTCGAAGGCGCGCGCTCCCGCGTCGCGGAGCGCGCGCTCGACCGCCAGCGAGGTTACGCTCGTGCGCGACGCCGCGGAGCGTCCGGCGCCACCCACGCCCAGGGCGTGGTGCACCGCGACCTCAAGCCGGACAACGTGCTCGTCGACGGCGACAGGCGGGTGCGGGTCACCGACTTCGGCCTGGCCACCGCCGGGGACCTGGAGCGCATGACCCAGACCGGGGCGCTGGTGGGCACGCCGCACTACATGTCGCCGGAGCAGCTCGAGGGCTCAAGGCCTGCAGGAGCCACCGCGTCGACGTGTGGAGCCCTGGGCGTCATGCTCTACGAGGCGTAATGCCGGGGCGCTGCCGTTCGCGCCAGCCTCGGGCGCCGGGGTCAAGATCGCCGAGAGCTCGCCGGAGCGTCCGTGTCGGCTCAACCCGAGGTCCCCGCGCCCTCGAGGCGATCGCGCGCTGCGCGCGCTGAGCGAGACCCACGTCGCCGCCCGCGCGACGGCAAGCGTCGCGGCGGACCTCGACGGCTGGCTCGGCGGCGGGAGGCCGAGGGCGCGGCGATGGGCGTGATCGGCGCTGGTATCGGTGGCGCTTTCGGCGTAGGGGCCTGGCGCGCGCGCGCCCGATCCCGCGCAGCGAGCCGCCCGAACCGCCCGACGCCTGCCGCACCCGCCCCCAGGCTCCGCCTGGCTCGCCGCGCGCTCGAGCCGGGCCAGAGGCCTCCCTGGCCGCTGCCGGAGGAGCTCGCGCGTGACCCAGCGGGCGCCTTCCGCTGGCGCGTCGACGACCTCGAGCTGGTGTGGGTGCTGCGGGCGGCGCGCCTGGGTGCGGAGGTCGATCGCGGGAGCCGCTGCTGCGGAAGTCACCTTCGCCCAGGGCTTCTTCATGGGCGCGTTCGAGGGTCACCCGCGCGCAGTACGCCGCGGTCTGCGACGGACAGGGCGCCACGGCCGATCGATCCGGTGGACGAGCAGTTCGTGAGCCTCGATCCGCGCTGGCCGGTGGTCGGCGTCTCCTGGCGACGCCCGGGCCTACGCCGGGACGCGGGCTCGACCTACCGACGGAGGACGAGTGGGAGTATGCCGCCCGCGGGAGCGACGAGCGCGCCTACCCTGGGGGGACGAGCGCGACGCCGCGCCGCGCGAACCTGCGGGGGTGGGCCCGCCGATCATGAGGCCAGTCGGCTCCCGCATTCGCATGCCTCGGGTTCCGCTCGCCCTTTGGTTGCTTCGACATGGCCCGGGAACGCCTCCGGAGTGGGTGTTGGGCGAGGCCGCCGGGGAGGACCGGCGCTGGTCCCGCAGCGACTACATGGAGGCCTGCAGCACCTGGGCGTGCACGGGTCACTCTCGGGCTCCATGCGCGAGCTGGACAAGGGCTTCCGCGTGGTGCTGCGCCTGGAGTGAGCGGGGGCGACGCGGCCCGCGCGCTGACGTAGAGTGCGCGCCAAGGAGGACCCATGATCACCAAGCTCGCCTTCGTCAGTCACCGCTCCAAGGACGTGGACGCCGACAAGCGCTTCTACGGAGAGCTGCTCGGGCTCAAGCTCGCCACCGACCACGGGAAGTGGGTGGAGTTCGATACGCCGGAGGGGAAGACCGTCGCGATCGAGCAGTACTCGCCCGAGGGGTCGCCGCCGACGCTGGCCCTCGAGACCGACGACATCGAGGCCGAGGTCGCCCGGCTCAAGGAGGCGGGGGTCCGCTTCATGGGGGAGATCCAGGACAACAAGGTCTGCAAAATGGCCTTCGCCTTCGACCCCAGCGGGAACATGGTCATGCTCCACCAGATCGCCCCCGACCGTAAGACCTGCTGATTCGGCGCGGAGCAAGGGGTCTAAGTCCCTTGCTCGTAGGTTTTTGCGCTATTGACCTGCCGCTCATGGAGGTTTCCTGTAATTCGCCTCGGATTTCCTTGGATATGGGGTGACGCCGCGAGAGGTGCGGCTCACCACGAAAGACGACGCGATCATGAGCTTCCCGATCGGCACGCAGAGCGCACCCCTGGGTGCGGTCGTGCCCCCCGCACCGACCCTGTACCTGATCCAAAAGCGCGCGCTGGACGTCGCGGCCGCGGGGCTCATGCTCCTGCTGCTGGCGCCCCTGCTCGTGCTCGTCGCCGTCCTGATCAAGCTCGAGGACGGCGGGCCCGTGCTCTTCAGCCAGACCCGCGTCGGCAAGGGCGGGCGCCCCTTCCGCTTCTTCAAGTTCCGCAGCATGGTCACCGACGCCGAGGCGCGCCGGGCCAAGCTCAAGGCCGACTCCGGGCAGCTCCGCTTCAAGCTCGCCCGTGACCCGCGGATCACCCGCGTCGGCGGCTGGCTGCGCCGCACGAGCATGGACGAGCTCCCGCAGCTCCTGAACGTGCTCAAGGGCGACATGTCCCTGGTCGGTCCCCGCCCCGCGCTGCCGGAGGAGGTCGCCGACTACGACGCCCGGGCCCGTCAGCGCCTGGACGTCGAGCAGGGCCTGACCTGCCTGTGGCAGGTCGGCGGCCGCTCGCTCCTCGACTTCGAGCGCCAGGTGGAGCTCGACCGCGACTACGCCCGCACCCGCAGCCTGTGGCTGGACCTCAAGATCCTGTTCCTGACCGTCCCCGCCGTGCTCAGCGGCCGCGGCGCTTACTAACCGCGGGGTATCCTCCCGCGGTGAGCGACGACCGACTGCGTGAGCTCGAGCGCGCCTGGCGCGCCAACCCCCGCGACCCCGAGGCGCTCGCGGCGCTCGAGGCGGCGCGCCGCCGCGCGGGGCTCCGCGCTCAGCCGGCCCCCCTCGACGCCGAGCTGCACCCGCCGCGGACCTTCGCCTCCGCTCAGCGCTTCGACGTCTTCGTCCAGGACGCCCAGGGCCGGGTGCGGGGGCTCGGGTCCTCCGGCCGGGGCCAGCCGCCGCTGGAGCTGCCCGAGCACCGGGCTTGGTGGGTCCGCCCCCACCCGGGGAGCCGGGGACGCGCGCTGTGGACCGAGCTGCGCGAGCAGCGGATCCCCGGGCTCTCCCTCGAGCGCCTGCGACCGAGCGGCCAGGAGTGGCGCGCGCTCGGTGAACTCGACCACCTGCGCTGGCTGTCGTTGGCGGACGTTCGGCTCACCGACCGCCTGATCGCCGAGGTGGGCGGACTCCGCGAGCTGACCCACCTCTGCCTGCGACGCAGCGTCGTGGGGTCGCCGCTCGGCGGGCTGAGCGACGGCCAGGCCCGGACTCTGGCGCGGCTGCCCAAGCTCACCCACCTCGACCTCGCCGGCTCCCAGACCCTGACTCGCGCGGGGGTCGCCGCCTTCACCACCGGCGCCTCGCCCCTCACGGCCCTGGACCTCTCCGCCTGCCCCGAGCTCGACGACGGGGGGCTCCAGGCGCTCTGCGGGTCGGCCGAGCTGCGCCGGCTGAGCCTGGGCCACAACCGACGCCTCGGCCACCGCGGGCTGCTCCAGCTCAAGGAGCTCCCGCGGCTGAGCGAGCTGGACCTGGTGGGGATCGCGCGCCTCGACCGCGGCGCGCGTCGCGCCTTCGAGCGCCTCCCGCTGACCCGACTGGCCCTGGGGCAGGTGGCCGAGCACGAGAGCCCCACCGGGTTCGTGGCCAGCCTCCCGGCGGAGCACCTGAGGCACCTGCACCTCGAGGGGACCCTCGACGCCGCGCTGCCCTCCCCACACTCCTCGGCTTCGCAGCCCTGGAGACGCTCGTGATCCTGGGCGCGGGGATCGAGCGGCCGCGCTGTTCTCCCTCGGCAGGCCGACAGGGCCCACACCTGCCTGCGCAGCCTCGACGTGGAGGAGCTCTCGCTCATGAACCTCGCCCAGCTCGCCGCCGCCGCCGCCCGCGCCTCGAGCGCCTGCGGATCACGGCGGGAACGTGTGGGAGGAGGAGCTCGAGCTGCTCGAACCCTTGCCGTTGCCAGGAGCTCTCGCTGGAGCTGCAGCCGGCGAGAACGACCCGTTCCCGCGCCGGGGCGCTCCCCGCCCCCGCCCCGCAGCGCCGCCGAGCGCAGGCGATCCTCGCGCGCCTGCGCGGGCTGCCGCGTTCGCGGCCGAGCCGCCCCGCGGCGACGTGCTTCGGCGCGGGAGGAGGTGGATAGAGCACCGTGGTGCTTTGTAGGGTGTAGTCCACGGAGGAGGCACCCTTGGACGCACGCGCTCGGACCCTGGGGGTCGCCCTGGTGATCAACCCGCGCGAGGGAAGGCGGCGCGATCCGCCGGCGCTGCGTGGCCCTCGACGTCGAGGTCCCGGGGGAGTAGCGGTGGACGAGACCTATCAACGCCTGTTCCGCGCCGCCCTCGACGGCGACGCCGCTGACTCCGCAGCGCTCGTGGCCGCGGCTCGCCGCACCGGTGACCCAGGCGAGCTGGCGCTGGCGCTCCTGCTCCAGCCGGTCCCCGGGGGCTGGGGGAGGTCGCCCGGGCCCTGGACGCGGTCGACGCCAGCGCGTTACCGGCCGTCGTCGAGCGCGCGCTGCCCCTGGTCGCGCGCTGGGAGGACGAAAGCAGCGCGACGCCGAGCTGGTGGCTGACCCGGCTGAGCGAGGACTGGCGGTCCCCAGCTCCGGCTCTGCGCGCGCCTCGAGTCAGCGCTACACCGAGTTCGGCGACGCGCGGGGGGCGAAGGTGTTCGGGCGACCCGAGCTCTCGAACGTGCGCCTGATCGACCTCGAGCACTCCGGGTCGGGCCCGTCGCGATCCGGTTCAGCTCGATGCCCGCTCAGCACCTGCGAGGATCAGCGCCTGCGGCTGGGGCGCAACCAGACGGTGGGGGCGACCGCGGTCGAGGAGCTGGTCGCGGACCCGCGCTGGGGGAGCTTGCGCTTCCTGGACCTGGAATACACCGGGCTCTCGGACGCCGACGTCGAGCGCCTCGCGGGCTGCGCCCACCTCGCCGGGCTGGAGCACCTGGCCCTGAGCAAGAACGCCCTCAGCGACCGCAGCGTGGAGGCGCTGGTGCAGGGCCCGCTGCCCGGCGGCCTGCGCTCGCTGGAGCTGGCGGAGACCGACGTGGGCGACCGCGGGGCGCGAGCGCTCGCGGGGTGCGCGGCGCTCGCCGGCCTGCGCAGCCTGCGCCTCGACAGCACCGACGTGAACGACGACGGCGCGCGGGCGCTCGCCGACTCGCCGCCTCCGAGCGGCTGGAGCGCCTGCGGCTGAACAACAGCGACCTGGGCACCGCCGGCGTGGTCGCCGTGCTGGAGGCCTTCCCCCGGCTGAAGGCGCTGACCCTGGACGCGCTGAACCCAGGGGCTGCGGGCGCGGCGGCCCTCGCCGCCCGGGTCCCCGGGCTCGAGGAGCTGAGCACCTGGCGCTCGGGCTGACCCCGGCGGACGTGGTCCGGGTCGCCTGCTCCCCCGCCGTGCGCGAGCTGCGCAGTTGGTCGCTCTCGGCGATCCCCTTCTCGCGCGAGGAGTGGGAGGCGTTCTGCGCCTCGCCGACCCTGGGGTCGCTGCGCACGCTCAAGCTCTACGACTGCGCGGCCACCGCGGCGGGGCTCGTGGGCGCGCGCAGCCTGCGCCTGCAGGAGCTCGACCTGTGGCAGGTCGACGTCCCCGACGACCTCTCCAGCCTGTTCACGGCGCCCGCCTGCGCAGGGCTGCGCAAGCTGCGCTTGATCGGTCAGGACCTCTCCCGCGGCGCGCGGGACGCGTTCGCGGCCTCGCAGCTGACCGAGCTCCAGGAGCTCGAGCTGACCTCGACCCGCCTCGAGCGCGGCGCCGCGGAGCTCCTGGTGACCTCGCCGCGCCTGACCAAGCTCGAGCGCCTGGGCCTCACGGGGTGCCCCACGGTGACCGACGCCACCCTGGACTCCCTCGCGGCGTCGGAGCACTTGCCGGCGCTGGAGGTGATCTTCACCGCCCAGACCCCGTGCACCGACGCCGGCCGCGAGCGGCTGCGCGCCGCCAGGCCGGGCCTCAGCGTGTATTAGGAGCCGCTCGCGCCCTGGGTCTTCTGCCAGCGGTAGTGTTCGTAGTCGCAGGGGTAGACCTTGACGCGACCGTCGGCGACCTCGAGGACCTCGGTCGCGAGCTCGCGCACGAACTGCCGGTCGTGGCTCACGAACACCACGGTCCCGCCGAAGGCCTGGAGCGCCTTGAGCAGCACGCTCTGGCTGTGCAGGTCGAGGTGGTTGGTCGGCTCGTCGAGCACGAGCACGTTGCCCGGCTGGAGCAGCATGCGCGCGATCTTGAGCCGCGCGCGCTCGCCGCCCGAGAGCACCTTCAGCGGCTTGAAGGCGTCGTCGCCGGTGAACAGGAAGCAGCCCAGCAGCGTGCGCAGGGGCACCGGAGGCTCCGGGGGGGAGGCGGCCTCCAGCCACTGCAAGAGGGTCATGTCGCCCTCGGCCTCGACCTCGTCGGAGTACTGCGAGAAATACTGCAGCTTGACGTTGTGGCCCAGGGTCAGCGCGCCCTCGCTGGGCTCCTCGCGGCCCGAGAGCAGCTTGAGCAGGGTCGACTTGCCCGCGCCGTTGATCCCGACCACCGCCAGGCGGGTGCCGACCTCGACCTCGTGCCGCGCGTCCTCGAACACGGTCAGCTCGCCGTAGCGCTTGGCGACGGCCTCGAGCCGGAACACGATCTGTCCGCTCTGGGCGGCGTCGGGGAAGCGCAGCTTGACGTCCGCCGGGGGCTCGGGCGGGAGCACGATCAGGTCCATTTTCTCGACCTGCTTGATCCGGCTCTGGGCCATTTTGGCGGTGGCGGGGTGCGCGCGGTTCTTCTCGATGAACTCGAGGTGCCCCTTGAGCTCCTTCTGCTGGCGGGCGTAGCTGGCCTTGAGCCGCTCGCGGCGCACGACCTTCTCGCCCTCGTAGTAGGTGTAGTTGCCGTGGTAGACCTCGAGCCGCCCGAGCTCCAGCTCGAGGATTCGAGTCACCAGGGCGTCGAGGAAGTAGCGGTCGTGGCTCGTGAGCAGCACCGCGCCCTCGAAGCCCTTGAGGAACTCGAGCAGCCACTCCCGGGCCTCGATATCCAGGTGGTTCGTGGGCTCGTCGAGGATCAGGAGGTCGGGCTGCTCGAGCAGGAGCCGCGCCAACTGCACGCGCATGAGCCAGCCACCGGAGAGCTGGTTCAGGGGCATGTCCATACGGGCCTGGGTGAAGCCCAGCCCGTGCATGATCGTGCGCGCGCGGGCGTCGGCGTCGTAGCCCCCGAGCTCCTCGAACCGCGCCTGCGCGCGGCCGTAGGCCTCGATCACCCCCTCGTTCTCGGGGTCCTCGGTCATGGCCACGATCAGGCGCTCGACCTCCTGCTCCAGGGCCTTGACCTCGGCCAGCGCCTCGAGCACCTCCTCGACCGCAGTCTTATCACCCTCGGGGGGGGCGACCTCCTGGGGCAGGTAGCCCGCGCGCCGGCCCTTGTCGAGCTCGATCTTGCCGCGGTCCACGCCGCTCTGGCCCATGATCGCGCGGAACAGGGTGGACTTGCCCTGGCCGTTGCGGCCCGCGAGGGCCACCCGTTGCCCGGGGTTCAAGCGAAAGCTCACTCCGCCCAGGAGCTTGCGCTCGCCGAGCTGGATCGTGACGTCGTCGACATGCAGCATGCCGCGGAGTCTACCCGGCGAGGCCTCGCGTCGCGTTGGTCGTTTCGAAGCTCGAGGCTACGCTGCACCGTCGGGCGACCTGCGCGCCGGTACAGGTCGTCGGTGAGGCGTCCCCGGAGCCGACTCGGCTCACTCGTTTCGGCCACCTGCTGGTGGCCTCAGGCATGGTCTACGGCGCGCTGTTGCTGTTCGGGGGACTCGGGGGCGCCGGGTCGAACGCCGAGCTGGCGGGCAAGGTCGCGGTGCCCGTGAGCTGCCTGGGGATCGGCGGGCTGTGCATGCTCCTGGGTCAACGGCGCGCCTGAGCACCGACGCGCTCCAGCGGGATACACTCGCAGGCCCCAAGGAGGGCCCCATGGAGCGCAAGCAGGCGAGTGAGTTTCCCCGCGAGGTGTTGGACCTGTTCGACGCCTACGTCCACGGTGGCCTGAGCCGGCGTGAGTTCGTCGAGCGCGCGGCGCGCTTCGCGGTCGGCGGCCTCACCGGCGCCGCGCTGCTCTCAGCGCTCAGCCCGAACTACGCCTGGGCCGAGCAGGTCGAGCCCGACGACCCCCGGATCGAGACCGACCGCGTGACCTACCAGGCCCCCGAGGGCAACGGCGCCGTCGAGGCGCTCCTGGCGCGGCCCGCGGGCAAGGAGGAAGAGAAGCTCCCGGCGGTGGTCGTGGTCCACGAGAACCGCGGGTTGAACCCCTACATCGAAGACGTGGCTCGGCGGCTCGCGGTCGCTGGCTACCTCGCCCTGGCCCCCGACGGCCTGACCTCCCTCGGCGGCTACCCGGGCACGGACGACGAGGGGCGCGACATGCAGCGGAAGCTCGACCGGGAGAAGCTGGTCCAGGACTTCCTCGCCGGCGCTCGCTGGCTGAAGAAATGCAGGCGTCCAACGGCGAGGTCGGGGTCGTGGGCTTCTGCTTCGGGGGCATGGTCTCGAACCGACTCGCGGTGCTCATGCCCGAGCTCGCCGCGTCGGTCCCGTTCTACGGCGGTCAACCCGAGGCCGGCCAGGCGGCCAAGATCAAGGCGCGCATGCTGTTCCACTTCGCCGAGAACGACCCGCGCGTCAACGCCGGCTGGCCCGCTTGGAAGGCGGCCCTCGAACGACACGGCGTGACCTTCGAGCCCACACCTACGCGGGCGCGAACCATGGCTTCCACAACGACACGACCCCGCGCTACGACGAGGCCGCGGCCAAGCTCGCCTGGGAGCGGACCCTCGCCTGCTTCGCCGAGGCGCTGAAGGCCTGAGCGCCCTCCCACCCGAGGTAGGGCGGGGTTGATCGGCAATCCCCGCCCGACGTCTCGGGCAGAGCGAATCCGCAGGCAGCGCGGATCGCTCCGCCGCTCGGGGGCACACGCGGAGTGTGCTTCTCCTGCGGAAACGGCCCGACACCCGTCATCATCTGGCATTGGGATAAACCCCGCCCCTACCCCTGTGTGGGCACACGCGCAGGATTGGGGAGGCTCTGCCATTTCGCACCCATGGCGAAGGCCGCGCCGATACCTTGGGAGGGGTCGATCCGGTCGATCCCCGCCCGCGCCACTCGACGCGCTTACGGCGCGGCTAAGCCTTCGAGCCGGAGTCGCGATCCTGCGCGGGCGAGCCCCCGCCAGTGCGCTCACGGCGTCCCGCGACCCTCGCCCGCGCAGGATCGCAACTCCGGCTAGAAGTAGCCCGAGCGCTTGCGCGTTTGTTTGATCGGCGGCTTCCAGGCGTGGTCGGGGTCGGGGAAGAACACCGCGGTGTTCCCCTCGTCGAGCCCGACCAGCACCAGCCAGCCGCCCGGGACGAGCTGCCGCCACTGGCGGATCCCCGACCCGGTGTCCTCGATCATTTCCCACTCGCCCGGGTGCTGGGGCGCGTCGTCCTCGTCGCTCATGGGGGGAGTGTGTCTCCCCCCCTGGCTTCGTGCCACTCACTGCCGGCGGCGCTTGTCCTTGACCACCGCGCGCACCGAGCGCGCGAAGCGCTTGGCCTTGGCCCGCTGCTCGTGGCGCGCGCGGGCGTCGCGGCGGCGCTCGAGGTAGGCCCGCTCCTTGGAGAGCTTGCGGTAGGCCTCGAGCCGCTCGGGGTCCAGGGCGCCGTCCTCGATCGCGCGGGCCACGGCGCAGCCGGGCTCGCCGTCGTGGGCGCAGTCGCGGAAGCGGCAGGCGCCCCGCAGGGCCTCGAGCTCGTGGAAGGTGGCCTCGAGGGACCCGCCCTCCCACACCTGGAGCTGACGCACCCCCGGGGTGTCGATCAGGAGCGCGCCGCTCGGGAGCTGGAACAGCTGGCGGTGCGTGGTGGTGTGCCGCCCGCGGTAAGCGTCGTCGCGGATCTGCTGCACCCGCTGGACCTCGGCGTCCAACAGCGCGTTGACCAGCGTCGACTTGCCCACCCCCGAGGTGCCGAGGAGCGCGACCGTCTCGCCCGGGCGCAGGCTGGCCTCGAACGCGGCCAGGGACGCCGGGTCGCGGCTCGAGGTCGCCGCGACCTCGATCCCCAGGCCGAGCTCCGAGACCTCGTCGACCAGCGCCTGCGGGTCGTCGCTGAGGTCGGCCTTGGAGATCAGCACGCCGGGGGTCACCCCGCCGTCCCAGATCGCGGTCACGAACCGCTCCAGCCGGCGCAGGTTGAAGTCGTCGTTGGCCGAGGTGACCACGAACGCGCGGTCGACGTTCGCGGCCAGGACCTGCGCCCCGGTCTGGCCGGGGTCGTGGCGCTGGAGGACCGATCGCCGCGGGAGGACCTCGGCGATCCGGGCCGGGCCGTCGGCGCCGGGGAGCGTGCGCACCCAGTCGCCGACGGTCGGCGCCGGCGCGCCCTGCTCGACGGCGTGGCGCAGCTTGCCGGTGAGGCCCGCGCGGCGCTCGCCGGCGGAGGTGATCACGCGATACCCGTCGCGGTGTTCGGCGGTGATCCGCGCCAGGAGGGTGGGGTCGCAGGGGAGGTCGGTGTCGGCGGAGGAGGGGGTCCGCCAGCCCCATGAGGTGAGGTGGTTCAACGCTTCGTGCTTCGTGTTGGAGCCCGCGCCCGGTCGTCGGGGGGGCTCGGTCGAGGTGTGTGGCGCCGGGCACACGCCCGGTCGGGAGCCCGCACCGCGGGCGGCGCCGGTCGAGTTCGACCGGGGCTCGAAGCACCTCGGAGGGGGGCGGTAGCGAGTGCTACCGCAGACGAAGCAGCGCCCTGGACGGGGACGCAGGTGCGCTGGTTAGCGGGCTCCGCAGGTGACGAGCTCACGCGTGAACGGGACAGTCATGGGTCACCTTCCTGGGGCAGAGAGCCTGGGGGAGGTCGACTGACCTCCGCGCCCCTGGAGTCTGTCGCGCGGACTCGGCGAAATCAAGCTCGTTCGCGGAGGGCGCCCGAGGCAACCCTTGGAAAGGCCTGGAGAAACAGGCGACACTACGCGCCTTCATGGTCGTGCCCGTCCTCACGCTCTTGATCGTGCTCCCCCTCGCCACCGCCCTCGCGGTGGCGGCGGTGCCCCGGCGAGCCTGCCGCTGGGTCGCGGTGGGCGGCTCCGTGCTCGGGCTGGCCCTCGGGCTGTGGGCGTTCTTCGACGTGGAGCGCGACACCGCCGCCGACCTCCAGGCGGCCTACGAGGGCTCGGGGGGGATCCTCGAGCGCGCGCTGGACCGCGCCGGGCTCGCCGACCCCGACACCCGCGAGGTCCTGCGCGGGCTCTTGCGCGGACAGGAGCCGACCAGCGCCGCGGTGCGGGACGCCCTCGAGGCCCTGGCCGGGGTGCGCACGGCGCTCCTGCGGCGACGCGAGGTCGTGCAGCTCGGGCAACCGGCGTCGGAGCTCGAGCGCGCCGAGGCCGGGCTGAGCCGCGCCCGGCAGCGGGTGGCCGAGCTCACCGAGAGCTACGAGGCGCTGCGCCTCGACCTGCGCGAGTTCCGCCGCGTGGCCTACGGCGAGCAGCGACGCAGCTTCCGCCGGATCGAATACCGGGCCTGGATCCCCGAGCTGGGGGTCAGCTACTTCCTCGCCCTCGACGGGCTGAGCGCGGCGCTGGCCTGCCTGACCCAGCTCGTGGCGCTGCTGGCGCTGGGCGCCGTGCGCCGCGGGACTCACGTGCGCCGCGAGTGCGTGCTCCTGCTCTGTTTGCAGAGCGGGCTCCTGGGCACGTTCCTCGCCCTGGACGCGGTGCTGCTCTACAGCTGCTGGGTCCTGGGGCTGCTCCCGGCCTACCTCACCGTGGCCACCGGGCGCGGCGGCACCGAGCGCGCCGGCGCGGCCCTGCGCTTCGTGCTGCCCCACGCCCTGAGCTCGGTCGGGCTGCTCGTGGCCTTGGCCGCCCTCGCGCTGAACGCGCCCGACGGACCGAGCTTCAACCTCCTGGCCCTGGCGGAGGTCGCCGCCCGCGACGGGATCCCCGCGGACCTCCAGCGCCTGGCCTTCGTGGGCCTGTTCGTGGGCTGCGCCGTGCGCCTGCCCCTGGTCCCGCTCCACGGCTGGCTGGGGGCGCTCCAGGAGCACACCTCCGCGCCGTCCTCGGCCATGATCCAGGGCGCCTTCGTGAAGACCGGGGTGTTCGGCCTGCTGCGCCTGGCCTGGCCGCTGTGCCCGGACGTGGTCACCAGCCCGGGGGTCGCGACCGCGCTCGGGGTCCTCGCCGGCGTCACCGTGGTCTTCGCCGGGCTGGCGTCCCTGGGCCGGCGCCGGCTCTCGCGGCTCCTGACCAGCCTCACGATCCTCCACGCCGGGCTGTTCGTGTTCGCGCTGGTGAGCCTCACGCCCGCGAGCCTCGCCGGGGGCATGCTCCTGAGCGTGACCCACGGGATCGCCGCCGCCGGCGCCTGCCTGGCCCTGGGCATGCTCCGCCGTCGGGGGATCGAGCGCCTCCCGCATTGCGCCGGGCTGGCCCGCAGCGCGCCGCGCCTGGCGCTGCTCACCTCGGGGCTGTTCCTGACCCTGGCCCTCGTGCCCGGGGGCGGCGCCTTCGTGGGCGGGCTCCTCGCGCTCTACGGCTCCTGGCAGTCCGGGCTCCTCGAGCCCTGGATCGCGCCCTGGGTGATCGCGGGGCTGCTCATGAGCCCGACCGCGGTCTACCTGCTGCTCCAGCGCTTCTGGGCGCGGGCGAGCGAGCTCCCGCGCGGCGAGCTGCGCGCGGCGGAGGCCTCGGCGATCACCCCCGCCCTCGTGCTCAGCGTGTTCCTCGGGCTGCACCCGCGCCTGCTCCTGGACGGCGTGCACACCTGGCTCCACGGCTTCCTCAAGCTGCTCACGGACTGACCGGTGCTCGTCGCCCTGATCCTCGCGCTGCTCGGCGTGCTGCTCCTGGCCCCGCCCCTCTCCACCAGCGGGCGCGCGCCCTTGCTCGCCGCGCTGGTGTGCCTGGGCATGGGCGCCGTCGTGCTCAGCGGGCGCCTGAGCCTGTTCGACCGCGCGACCGGGCTCTGGTCCCAGGACGCGGCCACCGACTTCGCGCAGTTGATCGCGCTGGCTGCGACCGTCCTGACCCTCACCCTCCAGCGCGACCAGCCGACCGACGCCGCGGCGCCGGGAGCGTTGGTCCTGGCTGCCGCCGGGGCCAGCGCCTTGGCCGCGTCCACCCACGCCGCCAGCGCGCTGGGGGGCGGGGTCGGGCTGACGGTGGCCCTCGTGATCCTGCTCCGCCCTTGCGGTCAGCGGATCACCGGCCTCCTGTGGGCGGCGGGGGTCGGGCTCGGCGTGGGCGCGCTCGGGACCGTGATCCTGGTGTGGGTGACCCACGGCGCCGCGCTGGACCGCGTCGCGATCGGGACCCAGGCCTCCCCCCGCGGGCCGCTCCTCGCCAGCGCCGGGGTGCTCCTGTGCCTGGGGCTGGGCCCCTTCAGCCTGCTGCTCCCCGGCGGGGTGTGGCTCGGGCGCTGCCGCCACGTGCCGGCGGCGCTGCAGGGCTGGATCCTGAGCGTCCTCCCGGTGGCGGGCACGATCCCCTGCTGGCGGCTGACCCGCAGCCTGCACGACCTGGAGGCGGTGATCGGTGGGGAGTGGCGCACGGTCCTGGCCACGGTCGCGGTGGCCTCCCTCGGAGCGAGCACCTGGCAGGCCCTGCGCCAGCGCTGCCTGCGTCGGCTGTGGTGCTGGCTGGGGGTGGGGAACGCGGCGCTGTTCGCCTTCGGGCTGGCGGCGGGCGCACCCGACACCCGGATCGAGGCCGCGCTGGCCGGGCTGGCCGCGGCGAACCTCGTGGCCCACGGCGGCGCCGCCGCGGTGCTGACCATGGCCGAGGGCTGGTGGGAGGGGAACACCCGGCTCCAGCGCTTCGTGGGCCTGGGCCAACGCAACCCGTTCCTGGGGGTCGCCCTCGGCGTGTTCCTGGGCTGCTCTCGGCGGTCCCGCTGACCGCCGGGTTCTTCCCCAAGCTGCACCTGCTCCTGGCCGGCCTCGAGAGCGAGCTCGCCGGCCTCGTGGTGCTCCTGGCCCTGGGGCTGACCTGGGTCGGGCTCGTGAGCCTGCGCGCGGCGCGGGTCCTGTTCCACCCCAAGGAGCGCGGGCGCGCCGAGCCGCTGGTCGGCTCCCCGGGCTCACGCTCCTGGTGGGGCTCCTCGGGCCTGCGCGGCGCTGGCCCTGGGGATCCACCCCCTGCGCGTCGCCTGGGGCGGCTAGGCGGCGCGCCAGCCCCTATACTCGGGGACGCGTCGGCCCGGAGTCGGGCGGCGCGAGCGAGGACCCGCTTGAACGACGCCGGGAGCACTCCGCAGGCGAACGCACTCGACGACGCCGTAGACCGCTTGCTGGACCTCTACCCTCAGGACGCCCAGCACCTGGACCTCGTGCGCACGATCCTGCGGCGCTGCGCCGCGCTCCCCCAGCAGAACCTCGACCGCGGCGAGCTCAAGATCCTCGACTCCTCGCTCAAGGACTTCATTGGGAGCTTCGTCGCCTTCTCGGGTCACCGCGAGCGGCGCAAGATCTCGATCTTCGGCTCGGCGCGGACCCCCCCCGAGACCCCGCTCTACGACCTCTGCCGGCGCTTCGCCCAGCGCTGCGTCGAGGAGGACTACATGGTGATCACGGGCGCCGGCCCCGGGATCATGCAGGCGGGGAACGAGGGCGCGACCCGCGAGCACAGCTTCGGCGTGAACATTAGCCTGCCCTTCGAGGCCCGCAGCAACGACTACATTCACGGCGACCCCAAGGACATTGACTTCAAGTACTTCTTCACCCGCAAGCTGAACTTCGTGAAGGAGAGCGACGCGATCGTGCTCTTCCCCGGGGGCTTCGGGACCATGGACGAGGGCTTCGAGGCCCTGACCCTGCTCCAGACCGGCAAGTGCGACCCGCTGCCGATCGTGTGCATGGACGTCCCCGGCAGCGACTACTGGCCGAGCTGGGAGAAATACGTGCGCGAGAACCTGATCGAGCGCGGGCTGGTCTCGAGCTACGACCGCAACCTGTTCCGGGTCACGAGCAGCGTGGACACCGCCGTCGACGAGATCAACTTCTTCTACAGCACGTATCACTCGCTGCGCTACGTGGGCGACACCGTGATCCTGCGCCTGCTGCGCGAGCCCAGCGAGCGCCTGCTCGAGGTGCTGAACACGCGCTACCGCGACCTGCTGTCCAAGGGCGACTTCGAGCGCCTCCCGGGCCCGCACCGCGCCGAGCGCCACGAGTCCGCGGAGGTCCAGGCCCTCCCCCGGATCGGGTTCAGCTTCGTGCACCGCCGCTTTGGGCGCTTGCGGCGCATGATCGACGAGATCAACATGACCTCCGAGGGGCGGGCCCGCCGCGACACTGGCCCCCTGCCCACCGGCCACCTCCCCACTCCGGCCTGAACAGGAGCCCGCGCATGGAGTCGTGTCCGTATTGCGGCGCAGAGCTGCAGGTCGAGGCGACCTCGTGCTGGAAGTGCGGGGCGCAGCTCTCCCTCGACGCCGAGGGCGACGCCCCCGCCGCCGACGGCGACGCGATCCAGCAGCGCAAGGACGAGGCGGACGAGCAGATCCAGTGTCCGTTCTGCGAGACCCAGAACCCGGCCAAGGCCCTGCGCTGCAACCGCTGCGGCAAGGCCTTCCGCGAGAGCGAGGCGCCGCTCGACTGGGCCAAGCTGGCCTGGCCCGCGGTGGGGGCGGTGATCCTGGCCGTGCTCGTGGGCTGGGTCTACTGGTTCGCGACCACCCGCCCCCCGAGCGTCGAGCCCGGGCGCAACACGCCGCTCTCGGTGAGCTTCCGCATGCTGGAGCGGATCTACCTCTCCGACGGGATCAACACCGAGCGCCTGGCCGAGGTGTGGAAGCATGAGCACCGGCACAAGTTCGTGCAGTGGGAGGGCAAGATCACCTCGGTCGCCGACGAGGGGCAGGGGATCCTGCTGCTGGAGGAGGGCCGCGTGATCCTGGCCCTCAAGGAGCCCGAGGTGATCGGCGAGGCTAACCTCAAGGCCGGCAAGTTCGTCGCCTTCAACGCGCGTTTGGCCGACTACACCCCGGGGAAAGAGGGTAAACTGTCGCTCGATCTGGGCGTGCTCCGCAACGACAACTGATCACTCGCTTGTGTAGCTCAATCGGCAGAGCACAGCTTTCGTAAAGCTGAGGTTGTGGGTTCGATTCCCACCACAAGCTACGGGCCGGCGCGACGCGCCGGCCCTATGCGTTGGTTGGCGCGTGCCCCTGCCCTTCTCGGGGCCGAGCGCGCCGACGGGAGTCATTTACCGCCAAGAGCGCCAAGGGGCGCCAAGGCTCCGCGCACACGCTCACGCGCCGGCCCTCGGAGCAGAGGTACTGAGCTCCGCCCGCTGCTCGGGACAGACTCCCTTGCCCTACGCGAGCCTCCCCCCGCAGACGGTAGGATCCCCGCGCGAGGTGCCCCATGACCCGGGTCCGGACCTGCCTGTGGTTCGACGGCGTGGCCGACGAGGCTGCGCGCTTCTACGTGTCCCTGATCCCGGGCTCGGCGCTCGAGGGCACCCACGGCGGGACCCCCGACGGGAAGCCGCTCCTGGTGAACTTCCACCTGGCGGGGACTCCGTATCAGGGGCTCAACGGCGGGCCGCGCTACACCCTGAGCGAGGCGGCCTCGGTGGCGGTGACCACCGAGGACCAGGCCGAGACCGATCGGCTGTGGGCGGCGCTCACCGCCGACGGGGGACGCGAGGGGCGCTGCGGGTGGTGCGTCGACCGCTTCGGGCTGAGCTGGCAGGTGATCCCCCGGCAGCTGCCCGAGCTCCTGGGCGGACCCGACCGCGAGGGCGCCGGGCGTGCGACCCAGGCCATGTTCGGCATGACCAAGCTCGAGCTCGGCGCGCTCGAGGCCGCCTACCGCGGCGAGTAGCTAGGCGTCCGGGGCGGGCTTCGCCGACTTGGCCGGCTTCTTCTCGCTGTCGAAGGCGGAGGGCAGCAGGTTGAAGGGCAGGAGCTTGATCAGGATCGGGAGCAGTAGCCCGCCGCCGGGCAGCGCGAAGATCGCCAGCGCCGGGATCGAGCGGCACACGTCCATGAGCTGCTGCTTGACCTTCTGGTTCTCCTCGGGCGTCAGCGGGCGCACCGAGCGCGCGCCGAGGAGCATGGCCAGCTCGCCGGTCTCCTTGATCTCGGTCACGAGCGCGGTGAGGTTCTGCTTCACCACCTTCTGCAGCCGGCGCGCGATCAGGCCCTGCATGCGGCCCAGCGCGACCGGGCCGAAGTCGAGCACCGCGTCGCGGTGGGCCGCGTAGAACCCGAGCACCCGCACCAGGGCCTCCTCGAGCTCGCGCTCGTCGCCGCCCAGCGCGATCGTCACCCGCTGCAGGAGCTCGAGCTCGCGCTCGTCCTGCTCGTCGTCGACCACCGAGAGCAGGATCGCTTGCTCCAGCACGAAGCGCCGGTTGGCCGGAGGCATGGGCTTGAACTCGAGCTTCAGCTCGGGCGCGCGCTTGAGCAGCTTGCGCAGGCGCTTGACCTCGGCGCCGGGGAGCCGGGTGTAGCGCAGGAGCTCCTCGATCAGCGCCTTCTCGCTCCCGTCCACGTGGCCGTCGGCGCCGGCGATCGCGATCAGGACCTCGATCAACTGCACCTTCTGCCCGAGGTTGAGCTGGTAGAGCTCGAGCAGCCCCTCCTCCTCGACGGTGGACTGGGAGAAGTAGAGCGAGGCGGTGGCCGCCAGGTGCCGGGCCTCGAGGATCGCGATCCCGACCCCGATCGAGAGCGAGACCTCGTGCAGCACCAGCCGTCCGCCGGGGGCCAGGAGCTTCTCGACCTTCTGCGCCCAGGGTCGAGGGTCGACCACCTCGACCATGGAGTCGAGGTGCGCCTGCTTGAGCTTCTTGGCCAGCGCGGCCTCGGAGCGGGCCAGGGCCTCCACCGTCAGCAGCTCGATCTGCCGCTCGCGGGCGCTGCTGTAGTTGCGGTAGAGCTGGGCGACGTCCATGAACACGTCCCAGCGCACGGTGAGCAGGCCCAGGGCCAACAGGTCGTCGGCGCTGAAGCCCTGAGCCTGGAGGTGGGCGCGCAGGCGGCGCGGGAGCAGCACCAGCTCGGCGTGGAGCCCCACCGGCTCCAACCGGCGCCGGGCCAGGATCCGCGCCAGCTCCTCCTCGGGGGCGCCCGGGTGCTCGGCCTTGACCGCGCGCACCGCGGCCTCGGACTCCAGCGGCTCGCGCAGCTCGAGGTAGAGCTCCAAGAGCGGGCTCAGCCAGCCGGGCTGGGTGACGTCGAGGTTCCCCGGAGCCTGCACCACGACGACGGAGCGGCTAGCCTTCGGCGCTGTCGCCCGCGGCCTCGGCCGCCGCGGCCTGGCTCGCGGTCAAGACCGCCAGGGCCTCTTCGCTGCTCAGCTCCTGGGGCAGCTGCTTGGTGAGGGTCAGCATGTTGCCCAGGTCGTTGTATTCGAGCTTGTCGGTGCAGCGCATCATGAGCTTGATCCCCAGGCCGCCGCTGCGCCCCTGGTCGATCCGCTCGCGCGCCGCCTCCTCGGCGGTCTTGGTCGTGGCCCGCACGGTGTAGGCCTCGTGGTCGAAGCCGCCGCCCTCGTCCTGCACGACCACGGTGACCTTCTCCTTGTCGAGGAGGTAGAGCACCTTGATCTGCTTGTCGGGGTCGTAGCCGTTGCCGTGCTGGGCGCCGTTGCCGATCGCCTCGCGGAAGGCCGCCGCGATCGCCCACTGGGCCTCGTTGTCGAGCCCGCTCTCCTTGAACAGCGCGCCGGCGACGGTGTTCGCCTGCTCCAGCGCCTCCTCGGTCGAGCCGAACTGGAAGTTGACCTGCTGATCGAAGATCACCTCCTCTTCGCTCGAGCGGGCCAGCTCGCTCTCAGCGAGCATCAGCAGGGTGTAGACCTCGAACGGCTCGACCAGGTGCTCGTCGGGGAGGACCATGAAGTCGGTGCAGGTGTCGGGGTCCTTCTCGGCGGGGAACAGCACGACCAGGGGCGTCATGCTCGAGCCCTTCTTGCACTTGATCCCTTCGATCAGCTCCTGCGCGCCCTCGAGCGCGTAGTCCACGATCGTGAGGTAGGCCCCCGACTCCTTGAGCGCGTCGAGGCACGCCTGCTTGTCGTTGACGATCGAGACCTTCCAGCCCACGCGGCTGAAGTAGAACTGGATCACCCGGGCGAAGGGGTCGTCCTCGGGGATCGCGAGCAGAATGTTCGAGAGCTTGGCGCTCTCGATCGAGCGCTGGAAGGTGTCGATCGGGACGAAGGACACCACGTTCTCGGCGGGGGAGATGTACTGGTGCCCCGTCTCCGGGTCTTTGACGATCTGCGCCTTCTTCTCCACGATCTTGATCGCGGCGAAGTCCTTGAGCACGACCTGGTCGCCGCGCAGGAGGTGGTCCTTGATCGAGGCCAGGAGCGAGTCGACCAGGCGGTCGCCCTGGGCGAGGGGGACGCCGAGCCCTTGGTTGAGCTCCTTGACCAGGTCCTTCTTCGAGATCGCTTCCATGCTGCTCCCCGCCCTACAACAGGTCCGCGCGCTCGAGCAGCTCGTCGAGGCTGAGCTCGCCGCGCTCGATCTGGCGCACGAGGTAGGCCCGCAGCAACTTCTCGATCGGCATGTCCCGCAGCCGCTGGACCTTGGCCGGTGACAGGCCGCCCAGCGGACGCTTGGTCTGATAGCGCCCCTCCAGCTCGTCGAGGTCGCTCAGCGCGCGGCGGATCGCGGCTTGAGTCGCGACCGCCGGCTCCACGCTGCGGTTGACGAGGAACTGCACCTCCTCGATCGCGCGCAGGTTGTTGGGGTCGGCCATGGCCAGGACCACGGTGTTCGACTCCGAGCGCAGGGGGAGCACCTGGTGCTTCTCCAACAGCTCCCGCGGGAGCTTGCGCACGGTGTCGAAGTCGATCACGTCCTCGGTGATCTCGTAGCTGGCCGAGACGTTCTGCTCCGACGCCATGAGCTGCGTCAGGTCGGCGTCCTTCACGTAGCCGAGCTTGACCACGATCGTGCGCAAGTCACCGCCGAGGCTCTGCTGGAACTCGACCGCGGTCTTGAGCTGAGCAGGGGTCATGAGCCCTTGCGAAATCAGGAGTTCGCCCAACGGGTCACTCACGCCCACGCCCCTCAGTCCGTCTGCGGTCGACCGCGGATCCTACCAACCCCGGCCCGGCAAGGTCAACGCACCCCCGGCCGGGGGGGTGACGCTACTGCTTGTCGGGCAAGGGGTTTGGCCCGGGCTCCGCCGCGGGCTTCACGAACGCCGCCCGCGAGCGCCACGCCCCCAGCGGGATCAGCCCCAGCCCGATCAGCGCGAGCTGGCTGCCCACGAAGGCCAGGAGCCAGAACAGGCGGCCCTCCATGAAGCCGTAGGCGTGCAGCCCGACCCCCAGGAGGTTCGTGCCGAACCACGACCAGGCGGTGATCACGTTGCCCCCGATCGCGAGCAGCGCCAGCCCGCGCTGGCGCGCGAGCCCGGCCCAGCGCGCGTGCAGGATCACGGCGTTGTAGAGCACGATCAGGAGCGCGCCGTTCTCCTTGGGGTCCCAGCCCCAGAACCGGCCCCAGGACTGGTCGGCCCAGATCCCGCCCAGGATCGTGCCCACGAAGCTGAACAGGGTCGCGAAGCACACCACCCCGTAGATCGTGCTCGTGAGCTTGCGCGCGCTGGCCCGGTCCAGACCCTGGGTCGCGACCCCGCGCACCACGAACGCGATCCCCAGGAGCCCCGCCAGGAAGCAGGCGGAGTAGCCCAGGGTGATCACGACCACGTGGGTCGCGAGCCAGAAGTTGGTGTCGAGCACCGCCTGCAGCACCGCCATGGTGTCGCCCTCGAGGCTCAGGCGGTCGGCGATCAGGAGCGACATGGCGGCGGTGGCGGTGCAGGCCATGAGCGCCAGCCCGTCGCGCTGCACGCGCTCGACGAACAGCGCGAAGAACACCGCGCCCCAGCCAATGAACACCGCCGAGGAGTAGAGGTTCGTCACCGGCGGTCGACCCATGAGGTAGATCCGCGCGCCGAGGCCCAGGGTGTGCGCCACGAGCGCGACCACCGCGACCCCCAGCGCCGCGCGCAGGAGCACCCGCGGCGCGCCGATCCAGCTCCCGCAGCAGAGCAGGAACGCGAGCAGGTAGAGCACGGCGCAGTGGGTGAACGGGTCGAGGTGGGTGAAGGACACCTCGAGGGCCGACTTGGAGAGCTCCGCGCGCTCGACCAGGCCGAGCTGCAGCCGCGCGCGCTCGAGCTCCTGGGCGAAGCTCGCCGGGTCGTTCTGGCCGTAGGCCGAGATCATGCCGTTGTAGGCCGCGCCCAGGGGGAGCTCGCGGGCCTGGGGCAGGGTCAACCAGTCGCCGCCGCCGGGCGGCGGGACCAGGCGCAGCAGGCGCTGCCCGGCGAGGCCCTCGAAGGTCGAGATCGCGCCCGCCAGCCGCAGGATCGCGCGCTGCAGCGAGTCCTGCTCGCGCGACGGCACGGCGTCCGCCGCCTGGGCCTGCTCGAACACCCAGCGCCGCTGGAGCTGGAGCTCGTCGTAGCTGAACAGCTTGCGCGCCTCGAGGGGGGGCTCGCCCTCCGCGCTCGGCAGCGCCGGGAACAGCACGCCCTTGAGCTGCGGGTGGTCGACCCGGAAGCAGTGGCGGCCGCGGGCGATCGCCGGGCGCGCCATGAGCTCCCACAGCCAGCTCAAGGCGTCCATGTCGTACTCCGCGAGCCGCTCGCGGCTGGCGAGCTCGCGCAGGGTGTTGCGGGCCACGGTGTCGAGGGGCTTGACCCGCCCGCGGAAGGACGTCGGGAGCGACGCCGCCTCGCGCAGGTCGAAGGGCGTCGTGGGCGCGACCGGGGTCAGGAGCGGCGCGGCCACCACGCACACCGCCAGCCCCGCGGCGGCCCAGGGCGCGATCCGCGCGGCCTGGCTCAGGGGCTCGGGGGTCGCCGCCTGCTTGCGCTTGCGCAGCGCCCGGCGCAGGGTCGCCCCGAACTGGAGCAGCATGCCCAGCGCGCTGATCAGCACGGCGATGTAGGGGATCGTCCAGCCCGGGTTGCGCACGACCTGGAGCACCGTGGTCTGGTCGTCGTTCTTGAACGCCGACTGGTAGAAGGTCTCCCCGCGGTAGCGCAGGGGCTCGTTCATGGAGATCACGACCTCGCGCTCGACGCCCTGCTCCACGTCCGAGAGCACGACGCGGCTGGCGAAGTTCTTGGGAATGTTGGTGCCGGGGTAGCGGTCGTGGGTGAAGTCCAGGAGCCGCATGCGATAGGGCTTGTGGTAGCGGCGGAAGCGCAGCTCGAGCTGCAGGGTCCGGTCGCCCACGCGCACGCTCTGCGGCTGCTGGTATTGGAACCAGGTCGAGAGCAGGAGCCGGCCGAGGTCGCGCTCGCCCTCGAACACCCGCACGTAGGCGCTGGCCCGGTCGAGGCGCTGCTCGCCCACACCGCTCACCGGCGCGCGCTCCTCGGCCATGAGCCCCAGGGCCTGGCCCGCGGTGATCGCAGGGGCCGCGCTCTGCTCGGGGTCGGGCACCCGCGAGACCTCGCTGTTGGGGTAGTAGTGCTCGACCTCCAGGCGCACGGAGCCGCGCAGCGGGAGCGGGATCGAGGCGCCGCTCTGGAGCCGCGACTCGGGGACCGCGATCACCAGGTCGTTGTGCGCGTCGTGGGAGGGGTCGATCACCGCCAGCTCGACCTCGCGCACGTCGTAGGTCCAGGTCGCGGTCTCGCCCTCGGTGATCTCCATGTTGGACTCGACCGCGCAGAGGTCGGTGACCAGCTCGCCCGCGAGCAAGAGCACCAGCCCGCTGTGGATCAGGATCACCCCCGCGCGCTTGCGCTCGAAGCGCCAGCGCAGGGCGTGGGCCGTGAGCAGGTTCGCGAGCATGAGCCCGCCGATCACGTAGCCGCCGGGGAGGTAGACCCCCCAGAAGTCGACGTGCACGACCCAGGCGCGGAAGTAGGTGTCGAGCACCGTCCAGATCCCCAGGTCGCGCTGGGCCCAGGTCCCAGCGAACACGAGGACGATCGAGGCCACGAGCAGGACCAGGGTCAGGCGCAGCGAGGCCACGGCCTCGACGACCCGGCGCAGGGGGTTCGGGTCCGCGGGCGCGGGGGTCTCGACGGGGGCCGGGGACTCGGGGGCGGCGTCGCTCACCGGACCTCCTCGAAGCGCAGGGTCTGGGCGAAGTGGGCGAAGCGCTCGGTCTCGGCGGCGACCGCCGCCGGCGGGCCCACGAGCTTCACGAACCAGGTCTGGCCGTCCCGCGGGATCAGCACGACCCGCAGGGACTGCTCGGGGCCGTCGAGGTCGACGCGGGTCGCGGCCAGGCCGTCGACCACGAGCTCGCTCAGCGGCTGGTCCTCGATCCGCAGCACCGGGGCCAGCCCGATCTGGCGGCGCCAGCGGTTGACGTTCTGCAGCAGGCCGCCCACGTCCCCGGGGAACCGGGTCACCGCGAGTTCGGCCTCGCCGGCGCGGATCGTGGCCAGGCGCATGCGCCCGGGCTCCGCCGCCTGCGCCCAGCCTTCGGGCAGCGCGTCCCACACCAGCCCGCTCGACGTGGGCGGCGGGGGCGCGATCGGGGTCGTCTGCATGGGGGTCGGGGGCGTCGGGGCCGCGACGGGGGCCGGCGCCTGGACCGACCACTCCACGCTGTCGAGGTACTCGGCGAACTCGGGCTCGGCGGCGTCCACGTCGGCGACCGGCCCGCGGACCTTGAAGAACCAGGTCTGGCCGGCGTGGGGCACGGCGACCACCAGCATGCGCTCCTGCGGGCCGCGGAGGTCGAGCCAGGTGCCCGGGGCGCCGCCGACCTCACGCGCGATCGGGGGCGGGGCCTCCGCGAGGGGCTCCAGGCCGACCTGTTGCCGCCAGCGGTTGAGGTTGGCCAGCGCGGTCCCGACCTGCCCGGGGAAGCGGGTCACGGCCACGTCCGCGGCGTCGACGCGGAAGCTGGCCAGGCGCGGGGGCTGCGCGGCCTCGACGGTCCAGCGCGCGGGGACGGTCCAGCGCGGGAGCTGGGGCTCCGCGGGCGCCGTCGGCGGTGTCGGCGCGCCGTGGCTGTGGTCGCCGGAGGCGAGGTGCAGCGAGCCCACGAGGGTCTGGAACCCGGCGCGCACCGCGTCGAGCTGGTCCGCGGTCCCGGGCGCCTTGAGGAACCAGGTCTCCTGGGGCAAGGACACGATCGCCCCCAAGAGGCCCTGGCCTCCGGCGGCGGCGGGCGCCCAGTCGATCGCGAGCACGCCGGGCTCGACCTGGGTCAGGATCGTGGGAAGCTCGGCCTCGCTCACCGCGGGCAGCCCGAGCTGGTCGCGCCAGCGGTTGACGTTGGCGAGCAGCCCCCCCGCCTCGCCGGGGAAGCGGAACACGGCCACGTCCAGCGGGCCGTCGCCCGCGGGCGCGTGCAGGGTGGCGAAGCGCATGCCGCCTGGCTGCGGCGGAGACTCGCTCCAGCCCTCGGGGAGGCTCCAGTGCACCTCAGCGCCCCCCGGCGCCGCGCCGTGGGGGTCCTGGGCGGGCATGCTCGCGACCACGGGCGCGCCGTCCGACTTGGGGATCAGCTCGATCCGCAGCTCGTCGGAGTCGCACCCGCACAACGCGAGGGCCGCCAGGGCCAAGGGCCAGGGTCGTCTATGCACGGGACCGCCTCCCGCGCGCATTATCCCTGCCCGGGCGGGCGATCCAAGCAAAACAGGGCGCGGCAGTTCGTCGCAGGCCCCTGTCTCGCCGAGGCTTGCGTAGTCCGCGCGGCGCGCCCAAAACGCAGGAGGGGCCCCCCCATGGGGCCCCTCCCTAAACGATCGCCAACTGTGTGAGAGAGAAGGAAGAAGCGACGAAGCACCGACCGTTCGAGGAGTTACAGAGCACGCCCGGTGCCGGGAGCGGCCCTCGGGGGCGCCCCTGCGCAACGCGTGGCCGCCCCAGCGGCGGGCGGCCGTGGAGCGTCCACCCCGGACAGCGTCGGGGGCCGGCGCTGGGTGGGGCTCATTCGCGTCCCCTGCCGTCCCAGGCGTGTCGCCGGGCGCCGTCATGCGGTGCCATAGTGCGGGCGGAGGTGGGGTGAGCGGCGCGCTGTTCTGGTCCTTGGGCGAGGCCATGCGAGGGTTCGGGGCCCCCGAGGTCGAGGTCCGCATGGCCGAGCTGGGGCCCGGGGACTCCCTCGAGGGCGGCTACCGCGTGCTCGAGCTCCTGGGAGAGGGCGCCTACGGTCGGGTCTACCGCGCCCTCGACCCCCAGCTCGGGCGCGAGGTGGCGGTCAAGGTGCTCACCGCCGGCGGACCGGCCCGCGAGCGACGCTTCCTGCGCGAGGGCCGGATCGCGGCCGCCCTCGACCACCCCTCGATCGGGCGCGTGTTCAGCGTGGGCGAGCACGGGACCCACCCGTTCCTGGTCTACGAGCTGCTCGAGGGCGCCCGCGACCTGCGGGCGGCGGCCCCGCACTGGTCCCGCGGGCAGCGCCTGCAGGCTCTGTTGCAGGTGGCCGACGGCGTGGGTCACGCTCACGCCCGCGGCTTCGTGCACCGCGACCTCAAGCCCGACAACGTCGTCGTCGACGCGGGCGGGCGCTGCCGGGTGATCGACTTCGGCCTGGCCCGGGACGAGAGCGACGACGGCGAGCGGCTCACCGCCAGCGGGGCCCTGGTGGGCACGCCGCTCTACATGGCCCCCGAGGGCTTCGAGCAGAAGCACCTCGGGCCCGCGGCGGACGTGTGGTCGCTGGGGGTGATCCTCTACTGGCTGCTGACCGACGCGCACCCCTTCCAGGCCGGGTCCCTGCTCGAGCTCGGGCGGCGGGTGACCGAGCTCGACCCGACCCCGCCCCGGGAGCTCGACGCCTCGATCCCGCCTGCCCTGCAGGCGGTGTGTCAGCGCGCGCTGGAGCGCGAGCTGGACGCGCGCTACCCCGACGCCCGCGCCTTCGCCCAGGCGCTGCGGGAGGCCCTCGGCGAGGCGCCGCGCTCACCCGCGCCTGGCGGCGCGCCGCGCTGGCCCTGGGCGCTGGTGGGCGTCGCGGTGCTCGTCGCGGTCGCCGCGTTCTTCGGGGGCGGGGGCCCGACTCCGCGAACGCCGACCCTCGAGGGGGCGGCGGCGGTCGAGGCCGCGCTCCTGGCGGGCGAGGCCGAGCGCGCTCACGTCCTGCTGGACGAGCTCCCCCCGAGCCCCGAGCGCGCGCTGCTCGCGGCGCGGGTGGCGCGCGCCCGCGGCGCCGATCCGCGGCCCGGCCTCGGCGCCGCGCTGCGCCGCTGGGAGCGCCCGAGCCTGGGGCTGGCCCTGGCGCGGGCCGAGCTCGAGGCGGGGGACGACCTCGCCGCGCGGCGCGCGCTGGGGGGCGAGCTCGAGCGCTGGCCGGGGGACCCCGAGGCCCGCGCTCTGCGCGGGCTCCTCGAGCGCCTCGGGGAGCCGCGCTTCGACGCGGACCGGGTGGAGCTGTGGCGCGAGCACGCGCCTCGGGCGGTGAACGCCTGGCTCGAGGTGGGCTGCCGCCGCGACCTGGAGCTCTGGCGTTGGCGGCGCGACCCGCGGCAGTCGGAGCGCGGCCAGTCGACCTTCGAGCCGGAGGCCGACCTGCGGGAGCGACTCAAGGCGCTGGCGCGCTGGGCCGACGCGCCCGCGACGCTCGGGTTCGCGCGCGGCGCTGGAGTTGACGGGGGCCCGAGGCGGCCCCCCCCGAGCGCGCCGGCGAGCTCCTGCGCCGCGGGCGCGCGGCGCGGGCCCTCACGGCCGGGCGCGCCGACGACGCGCTGCCGCTGACCGCGACCGCCGGCGCCGCGCGCTGGGAGGCGTGGCGCCTGCGCCAGCGCGGGGCGGCGCTCCTCGCCCTCGGACAGCCCGAGGACGCGCGGCGCGCGCTCGAGGCGTCGAGCGCGCGCTCGCCGCTGCACCCCGAGACGTGCCGGCTGCTGGCGCGCGCCCAGCGCCCGGGCACCCACGGCTGGGCGACCTACCGCGCGCTGGTCGAGGTGCTCGACCGGCGCTCCTACGCCGAGAGCGAGGCGCTGCTCGACGCGCTGCCGCCGGAGGTCACCCCCGCGAGCCGCGTCGTGCAGCTCGACGCGGCGATCCAACAGGACCCGCTCTCGTGGCACGCGCGCCTGCGGCGGGCCACGATCCGCGGCACGGACCTCGACCTCGAGGCGTTCGCGCAGGCGCTGGAGGCGCAGGACTGGGACCCGTGGCTGGTGCGCTACCTGCACGACCAGGTGCGCACGAGCTCGCGCTCCAGCCGCGGGGTGCGCGAGCTCGAGCAGGAGCGCTCGGTCGGCGCGGTGGACTACCTCGCCGCGCTCCTCACCCAGCTCGAGCGCGACCCTCCCCGGACCTGGCGGGAGCGGGAGGTCGCCGCCTGCGTCATGGCCTGGGCCGTGGAGGTCGCCGAGCTGCCCGAGTGGTTCGAGCCGGCGCTGGCCCACGCCGAGGCCGTGCTCGCGCTGCACCCCGAGGCGCTGAGCGCGCGCCTGTGCCGCGCGTTCCTGCTCCTGCGCGCCGCGCGGCTGGACGAGGCCGACCGCGAGCTACGCCTGCTCGAGGACTGGGCGCCCACCTGCTCGCTGGTGCCCTTCTATCGCGCGCTGTGGCTGGGGGCCTCCCACGCGGAGCCCGGCGTCGTGCGTCAGGCGCTGGTGCGCGCCAAGGACCTCGGCTTCCGCGGGCTCGTCACCCGCGGCTTCCGGGTGCGGCTCGAGGACTACCCCGAGCTCGCGCCCTACGAGGGGCGGATCAGCATGCGCGGGCTCGGCGAGCCGCAGTAGCGGCGACACGCCTGACCCCTCGCGGGAGACGCCCGGGTCGCTCACGCGCGCTGTAAGTCGTTGCGTATTCGTTGGTGCGCGCCTTGCTCCCTGTCGTCCGCCACCCGAGAGCAGGAAGCGAGGACGCCATGAGCACCCGGACCCCCGACGCACTGCGCACCCCCACTCGCCGCCGCGGCGTCACCCGCCGCTTCGTGATCCAGCGCGACGGCGCCGAGCTGAACGCGCGGATCAAGATCCCCCAGAACCCGCGCGGCCTGGTCGTGTTCGCCCACGACAGCGGCAGCAACCACAAGAGCCCGCGCAACACGCGGATCGCCTGGAAGCTGAACGAGGTCGGCCTGGCCACGTTGCTCGTCGACGCGCTGACCCACGCCGAGCAGGCGCTGGACAAGGTCACGCGCCAGCTCCGCTTCGACTTCGCGCTGCACACCCGGCGCCTGCTCGCGGTGCTCGACTGGGTCGACGCGCGGGGCACGCTGCAGGAGCTGCCGCTGTGCCTGTTCGGCTCCAGCGCCGGCGCCGTCGCCGCCCTCGGGGCCGCCGCCGCGCGCCCCCAGCGGATCGCGTCGGTCGTGTGCCGCGGCGGACGCCTGGACCGAGTCGACCCCGAGGTCCTGGCGCAGGTGCAGGCTCCGACGCTCCTGCTCGTGGGCGGCCTCGACCACGCCAGCCGCGAGATCAACCGCCTGGGCCTCGAGCACCTGAACGCGCGCTCGGCGCTGGAGGTGATCCCCAGCGCGTCGCACCTGTTCGGCGAGCCGGGCAAGCTCTGCGAGCTGGCCGAGCGCGCGGGGGTCTGGTTCGGCGGCGAGCTCCCCGAGCGCGAGGACGGCCCCGACCTGCTGGAGGGCCTGGGCCTCGGGCAGGACTGGGCCAGCCAGCCCGTCGTGATCCTGGGCCTCGACCCCGACGAGGAGCTCGACTGGCTCCCCGAGCCCGAGGCGGCCGCCGTGGCCGACCCCGCCGCGTCGGGCCGGGGGTGGGCGCTCGACTGGCGCGCCGCCTAGCCCTCGAGCTCGTAGCGCTCGATCAGGTGGTAGAGGGTCGAGCGCGGGATCCCCAGCTGGCGCGCCGCGCGGCTCTTGTTGCCGCCGCAGGACTCGAGGGCCAGGGTCACCATTTCCCGCTCGACGTCCGCCAGGGTCTTGCCCGCGTAGGTCGCGGGGATCGAGCCCCCGAGGCCCTGCCCCGCGCGGATCTCCGGCGAGAGGTGGTTCGCGCTGAGCTTGATCCCGCCCAGCTCGGCCAGGCGCCGAGCCTCGTTCTCCAACTGCCGCACGTTCCCCGGCCAGGGGTAGCTCGCGAGCAGCTCCAGCGCGCGGGGCGAGAGCCGGAGCGCGCTGCCCTTGTAGTGCTCGCCGAAGCGCTCGACGAGCAGGGCCACGTCTTCGGGGTGCTCGCGCAGCGGCGCGATCGCGATCCGGTGCACGTCGAGGCGGTAGTAGAGCTCGGGGCGCAGCGCCTGACCGTCGGCCAGGGTCTGGGGGTCCAAGGACGAGGTCGCGATCACCCGGCACGCGAGCGGCGCGCCGCGCTGGCCGCCGAGGGCGAGCACCTGCTCCTCCTTGAGCGCGCGCAGGAGCATGCTCTGCACCCGCCAGGGCAGGGCCTCGACCGACTCGAGCACCAGGGTCCCGCGCCCGGCGAGGGTCAAGGCGCCGCGGCGGTCCTGGGTCGCCCAGGGGAAGGCGCCCTTCTTGTGCCCGAACAGCTCGCTCTCGAGGGCCGCGCCCTCGAGGGCCGAGCAGTCCACGACGACCAGGGGCTCCTTGGCGCGCTCGCTCTGGGCGTGGATCTCGCGGGCGACCGCCGACTTGCCGCTCCCGGGGTCGCCCAGGATCAGCGCTGGCTGCCAGGAGCGGGCCGCGCGCTCGACCTCGCTGAACACGCGCTGCAGCGCGGGGGAGACCCCCACGAGCTCGCCGCAGATCACCGGGGTCGTGGCCAGGGCCGGCGCCGCGCTGGGCTCGTCCGCGGCGTCGGCGCCGAGCCCGCGCGCGCTCTTGAGCTCGGCGGTCTCGAGCGCCAGGGCGGCTTGGCTGGCGAAGCTGTTGAGCAGGGGCAGGTCCTCGGGCTGGAACACGCCGGGGGTGAAGCGGTGGTCGAGGTAGAGCACGCCCTTGGTCTCGCCGCGCAGCTTGAGCGGCACGCAGGCGATCGACACCACCCGGTGCTCGCGCACGCTCGAGACCTCGAGCAGGTCGCGGTCGTCCTCGCTGCTGGTGAGCACGCCGTCGGTGTCGCGCATGAGCACGCGCTCGACCACGGTCTGCGAGACCTGGAGCGCCGAGCGGTCGAAGTTGACCTGGTCGAAGCCGCGGGCGGCCTCGATCTTGACCTTGGGGCGCCCGCTCGAGTCCTTGCCGCGCAGGAGCACGAGGAACCCGCGCTCGGCGCGGGAGAGCTCGATCGCGGCGTCGAGGATCCGGGGGATCAGGCGGGTGGGGCTCTTCTCCGCCGCCAGCGCCTGGGACAGGTCGCGCACGCGGCGCAGCCATTCGAGTTCGCGGCTTGGTTCGTTCACGGTGCCGATCCTAGCGGGGCGACGGTTCGACGTGGGGTTCTCCAGGGTGGGGTGGCTCATGGCGTTCTTCCTCTCTCCGCTGGCGGTCAGTGCAAGTCCCTCGCCAGCAACGCCCGACGGTCAACGCGCCGCGCGCCGCGACGGGGCGTCCATGGGCTGTCGGCTCTCGGGCACCCCCCGTCCACCTGGGGTGCATGGGGTGCACAGCGAGACGTAAGCGGGTCGGAGGTGAACCGTGGCGGGGCTCCAAGTCCATGTGGTCGCGTCGCTTGTGCGTTCCGGGGCGGGCCCATGGGTCGGCGAGCAAGAGCGTGACGTGTCGCGGCTAGGCCAGGGCGGGCAACGTCGCGGCTACGGCAGGGCGGGCGCTGTCGCGGCTATGGCAGGGCGGGCGCTGTCGCGGCTATGGCAGGGCGGGTAGATGCCTTTGAACCGCCGAGGCGCAGAGAGCGCAAAGGGTACGCTGAGGCCGCGTCGTCCAAGCCGCGCCTGTACGACGGAGGGGATAGAGGGTAGCTCCCGCTCAGACTGGGGGCTCGGGAGCACGAACGCGCAGCGCGCGGAGCACCCTCATTCCAGCGGCCTCGTCGCTACGCCCTGGCGCGCCGGCCTCTGCGTACCCTTTGCGCCCTCTGCGCCTCGGCGGTTCAAGAGCATCTACCCGCCCTCGCCCGCCGACCCACGAGCCGCCCTCGCCCGCCGAGACACGAGCCGCCCTCGCCCGCCGACCCACGGGCCGTCCCACGAGCCGCCAAGACGCGGGCCGCTTCCGTCGGCTCTGCGGTTCAGCCGGAGGCTCGAAACGCCGATAAGGGCTGAGAGGAGGGACCTCATGGGGCAGGCTCACAGCTCGAATTGGGCGGCGCGGATCAAGACCTTCATGACCACGGTGCTGCGCATGCCGCCGCAGGCTGGGCGGGAGGCGCAGGCGCCCGAGGAGCGGCTGGTCGAGGCCCCGCCCCCCGCGCCGCGGGGCAAGCTCCCCTGCGACGTGCTGCTCACCGTGGGCTGGGGCTCGATCCCCCTGTTCTCCGCGGGCGAGGTCGACGCCTTCACCTTCTTCCAGCGCGGCGGGGTCTCGCCCCGCTCGGACGTGGAGTTCCTCACCCGGCTCGACCCCGCGGACTTCGGCACCGAGAACTACAAGGCGTTCGGGCTGGTGCGCCTGCGCAAGCGCGACGCGCAGCCCGTCCCGAGCCTGGCCTCGCTCACCGAGTTCTGGCGGAGCATGAAGCAGCGCTACGGGATCGAGACGGTGCCCCGGGCGCGGGCCCTGGTCGGCGAGTTCTCGACCTACGACGCCGCCAACGGCAGCGGCGGGCTGAACCAGGTCTCGGCCCAGGACCCGGGGCGGATCTTCGCCCGGGTCGGCTCGCGGCGGTTCACCCTGGAGGACATGCTCGAGATCCTGCGCTGTGAGCTCACCGACGAGCAGAAGATCGCGTGGATCGAGGGCGACTTCCAGACCGCGCCCCCGGCCTCGGAGATCGTGCACCGCTACTACATGACCACCGACCGCCAGCCCTACCTGGTGCGCCACCACTGGCGTGACGGGAAGACGCTGTTCCGGGCCGAGACGACCGCCGCGGCGCGGGAAATGGTCTACGCCAGCGGCGTGTTCAGCCGGCCCGCCCAGCGCAAGGCCGCGTAGCGGGTGCTGCTCACCGAGCGCTCGGCCCTGGCCCTGGTCCCCCTCGAGCCCATGCTCGCCTGGGTCCGGGGCCTGGACCCCGAGTTGGAGGTCGAGCTCGCCGACCTCCAGCGCGAGCCCAACGTGTACCTGATCCCGGCGGTCGAGAACGACGCGGGGCTCGGGGAGGTGCTCGAGGACCTGGCCGAGCCGCTGTTCGTCAAGGAGCTCGAGGCCTGGAGCCCCGACGAGGACGCCTGGCCGTCCGAGCGCGGGCCCCAGGCCCTCGCGCGCTGGTTCCGCCTGGTGCGCTACACCCGGGTCTTCGACGCGGTGCCCGACGACCCGCTGTTCGACGACAGCGAGGTCCTGCACGCGCGCTGAGCGCGGCTAGCTGCCGGGGATCCCGGGGTCGCGCTCGGGCCACTCCGCGGTCACGGTGGTCGTGATCCCGCCGCGGGCGTTGTAGTGCCCGGTGATCTGAATGTGCCGCGGCTGCAGGGCCTCGCGCAGGTCCTCGAGGATCTTGTTGGTCACCGTCTCGTGGAAGATCCCTACGTTGCGGAACGCGCCGAGGTAGAGCTTGAGGCTCTTGAGCTCGAGGATCTTGAGGTCGGGGACGTAGGCGATCTCCATGGAGCCGAAGTCCGGCTGGTCGGTCACCGGACACACCGCGGTGAACTCGGGCGCGGTGATCTGGATCACGTAGTCGCGCTGAGGGTAGGCGTTGTCGAAGGTCACGAGGTTCGCCGCGGCCTCGGCGACCCCGGGGTCGTCGAGGCCCGCGTCACCCCGGCTGCGGACGGCTTCGTTGCGCTCGGCGTCGGTGAGGTCGCTCATGCGGGGAAGGTTACCACCCGTCCGCCGCCCGGGGACCGTGACCGTCAGACCCCCGCGGGAATCCCCACCGGCGCGGGCTGCGGACCGCGCACCAGCGCGCCTGGCAGCTCGCCGGTGGCCTCGTCGCGCTCGCGGGTCACGACCCCGGACTTGAGGGTCGCCACGTAGCCCCGCGCGCGCTGGACGAGGCGCCGCCCGCCGGCGGGGAGGTCGCGCACCAGGCGCGGGGCCTCGAGGCGGAGGGCGTCGAGGTCGATCAGGTTCAGGTCGGCGAGGTAGCCCGGCGCCACGAGCCCGCGGTCCAGGAGCCCGAAGGCCTCGGCGGTCGCCCGGGTCTGGCGCTGGATCACGTGCTCGAGGGCCAGCCGCGGCCCGCGGCTGCGGTCGCGCGCCCAGTGGGTGAGCATGAAGGTCGGCATGCCCCCGTCGCAGATCGCCCCGCAGTGGGCGCCGGCGTCGGAGAGGCCCATGAGGGTCCGGGGGTCCTGGTGCAGCTCGAACAAGGGCGCCAGGTCGCCGCCCGCGTAGTTGAACAGCGGGAAGTAGAGGAAGCCCTGGCCGTCGCCCGCGAGGAGCGCGTCGAGGGCGACCTCGGCGGGGTCCAGCCCGCGAGCCTGGGCCACCGCGGCGACGCTCTGGGCGGGGGTCGGCTCGTAGTCGATCGTGCCGTCGGGGTTCGGGAGGAACATGCGCCCGTAGGTCTGGGCAATGAAGTCCTCGAAGGGCCCCAGGCTCAACGGGCCGTCGGCCACGAGCTGCGCGCGGAACGCGGGGTCCCGCAGCGCGGCCACGCGCTCGGGCAGCGGCAGGTGCGCGATCGCCTGGTAGCGGGCGTAGGGCACGAAGGGGTGCGCGGTGGCGTCGAGGGTCATGAGGATCCCGATCGCGCGCCCGGCGACCTGGGCCCGCACCCGGGGGTCCATGCGCTGGAGCTGCGCGGCGACCTGCCGCCAGAGCTCGGGGGCCTGGTCGATCTGGCTCAGGTTGAACATGACCGGGCAGCCGACCTCCTGGGCCAGCTCGTCCACCCACAGGAGCTCCTCGGGGACGCGCACGTGGTCGGTCGCGAGCTGGAACACGCCGTGGCCGGCGCGCCCGAGGGCGGCGGCGATCCCGAACAGCTCCTCGCGGGTGGCGAAGGTGCCGGGGACGGGGACCCCCTCCATGCTCTTGTGGAGCAGGGTGCGCGAGGTGCTGAACCCGAGGGCGCCCGCGCGCAGCGCCTCCTCGACCAGCTCCGCCATGCGCGCCACGTCCTCCGGCCGGGCGACGTCGTTGTTCGCGCCGCGCTCGCCCATGACGTAGGCGCGCAGCGCGCCATGGGGGACCTGGGCGCCGAGGTCCAGCGCGCGCGGGAAGCGCTCCAGCGCGTCCAGATACTCGGGGAAGCTCTCCCACTCCCAGCGAATGCCCTCGGTCAGCGCGCTGCCGGGAATGTCCTCGACGCCCTCCATGAGCCCGATCAGCCACTCCCGGCGGTCGGGGTGCGCCGGGGCGAAGCCCACACCGCAGCTCCCCTGGATCGCGGTGGTCACGCCGTGCCAGCCCGAGGGGGTGAGCTGCGGGTCCCAGGTCGCCTGGGCGTCGTAGTGGGTGTGCAGGTCGACGAAGCCAGGGCACACGATCAGGCCGCGGGCGTCCAGCTCGCGTCGACCGGGGCCGACGTCCTCGCCCACGGCCACGATCCGCGCGCCGTCCACCGCCACGTCTGCCTCGCGGCGCGCGGCGCCGCTCCCGTCCACCAGGGTTCCGCCTCGAATCACCAGCTCGTGCACGCCGCACCTCCGAACTGCGAATCACATTCGCACTTTTGGCCTGAAAGAGCGAATCAAATTCGCATTTCTCTAAGGTGCGTGCTCCCAATCGCTAAGGAGCCTGCTAGCCTCGTGCTCATGGGTGTCAGGCAGGAGCGGCGCGAGGCGCGGACCCGGGAGTTGCTCGACGCAGCCATGGAGCTGCTCGTCGCGGAGGGTCTCAAGGGGCTCACGATCGGGGCCCTCGCTCAGCAGGTCGACGCCGCCGTCGGCGCGATCTACCGCTACTTCCCCAGCAAGACCGCGCTCCTGGTCGCGCTCCAGCTGCGCGCGATCGAGGAGCTCCGGCGCGAGGTCGAGGCCGCCTTGGCTCGGGTCGACGGCGCCT
>JAWKSZ010000021.1:0-111462 GCA_041402045.1 Planctomycetota bacterium
GCTGCGCCTCGAGTCGACGCCGGACGAGGGCGCGCGCTTCTTCGTGCGCCTCCCGGACCTGGCCGACGCGTGACCGCCCGCGACGCGATCCGCGCCCGGATCGGCCCGATCCACGAGCGCCTCGAGGAGCTGCCCTTCGCCGAGGCCCTGGCCCGAGGCGAGGTGAGCCGCGAGGACTACGCGCGGCTCCTGACCCAGCTCGCCCACGTCCACGAGGCCCTGGAGCGCCTCGCGCCGCCGCCGGCGCTCGGCGCGCTGCACCAGGCCTGCGCCCGCGCGGCGCACCTGCGCGCCGACCTCGCGCGGCTCGCCGCGGCGCCTCAGCCCGTGCTCGAGAGCACCCGGGAGCTGGTCGAGTCCCTCGACGCCGCCGCCGCCGAGGCCCCCGCGCTCGCGGGCTGGCTCTACGTCGTCGCCGGGTCTCGGCTCGGCGCCGCGGCGCTGCGCGCGCCGCTGGCCCGCGCCCTGGGCGTCGAGCCCGAGCCCGGCCAGGGCCTGGACTACCACGTGGTCGGCGCGGAGAGCTTCCCCCGTCGCTGGCTCGCCCTGGCCGCGACCGTGGACGAGGTCCTGACGGGTCCCGAGGACCTCCTGCGCTGCGCGGAGGCCGCCGACGACGCCATGCACCGCTTCTACGCGGTCTACGACGGCCTGGGCCGACACCGCTAAGCACCTCGGAGGAAAGCCCTTACAGGCCAGGCCCTCCCTCTGGGAGAGTTCGCAAGGCGTGGTACCGTCCAGGGAACGGAGTGACTCTCCCATGGCCGACGGATCGACCCCCGTGCGCCCCCTCACCGCCCCCTCACCGCCCCTCGCCGACCCCCCCACGCTGGATCTCAGCAACTGCGAGAACGAACCGATCCACATCCCGGGGGTGGTGCAGTCCCACGGTGTGCTGGTGGCCCTCGACGCCGCGGGCGTCGTGGTCGTGGCCTCCGCCAACGCCGACGCGCTGCTGGGCACCCCCGCCGAGGAGCTCCTGGGCCAGCGCTACGGCGACGTCCTCCCCGCCCCCGCCGCCGCGACCGTCCCCGCGGTGCTCGCCGCCGGCCCGCCCGACCACGAGCAGCCACCGCAGCTCTTGTTCGCCGGCCAACTCGCCCCCTCCCTCGAGGGCGAGCTGCTGGCGCACTGGTCGGGGGACGCCTTGCTCCTCGAGTTCTGCCCCTTCTCGGCGCCGACCCGGCGCGGAGACGTGGCGATCACCGAGCAGGTGCGCACGATCAAGGCCGAGCTGCGCGCCCCCGAAGACGCCCTCGGCTACTGCCGCAAGCTCGCGAGCTGCCTGCGGGAGCTGAGCGGCTACGACCGCGTCATGATCTATCGCTTCGCCCCGGACTGGCACGGCGAGGTCTACGCCGAGGCCAAGCTGGAGACCCTGGAGCCGTTCCTCGGGCTGCACTACCCGGCCTCGGACATTCCGCGACGCGCCCGCGACCTGTTCCGCCGCAACCCCTCGCGACTGATCGAGCACATAGGCGACACCCCCGCCCCGCTGATCCCCGACAGGCTCCCGGACGGGTCGCCGCTCGACCTCTCGCTCTCCTACCTGCGAGGCGTGTCGCCGATCCACCTCGAGTACCTCGCCAACATGGGGGTCACCGCGACCCTGGCGATCGCGCTGCATTGCGGCGAGGCGCTGTGGGGGCTCGTGGCCTGCCACCACTACGCGGGCCCCAAGCGCCTGTCCCACGCCGAGCGCCTGGCCATGGAGCTCGTGTGCGCCACCGCCGAGAGCCGGATCAACGAGCTCAACAGCGTCGACGAACGCCAACGGATCGTGCGCTCGGAGGAGTGCGCGGCCAAGATCCTCACCGCGATCTCCCGGGCCGAGGAGCTGATCGACGCGCTCAACGCCTGCACCGCGGACATGGTCAGCTCCACGGGCTTCGTGGGCACCGACGGCGAGCACATCGTGCGCGAGGGCGCGACCCCCTCGGACGCGCTCGTGCGCAAGGTCGTGGAGTTCCTCGAGACCGACGTCGCCGTGGCCGACGACTTCTGCACCGACCACCTCGGGCGCTACGTGCCCGAGGCCGAGGCCGAGGCCGACACCGCGGCCGGGCTCCTCGCGGTGCGCCTCTCGCCCGACCGGGACTCGTGGATGCTCTGGTTCCGCGACGAGCAGGTGACCCACGTGCACTGGGCGGGCAACCCGCACAAGCCGGCGAAGGTCGGGCCCCACGGGCTGCGCCTGCACCCGCGCGGGAGCTTCGCGCTCTGGAAGCAAGAGGTCCGCGGCAAGAGCATTCCCTGGGGCGCCCACGACGTAAACCTCGCCAAGCGTCTGCGCTCGGCGATCCTCGAGGTCCTGTTCCGCGAGCGCACCAAGCTCAAGGCGCTGACCGCGGAGCTGGACCGCGCGAACCAGTCCCTGGCCGCCTTCGCGAGCATGGCCAGTCACGACCTGCGCTCGCCCCTGCGCGGGATCAACAACCTCGCGAACTTCGTGGAGGAGGACTGCCAGGGGCTCAACGACTCGGCCCGCGGACACATCTCGGACATTCGTCGGCTGACCGGGCGCATGCAGTCCATGATCAAGGGCCTGCTCGACTTCGCCCAGGTGGGCGGCGAGGACGTGGAGTTCGAAGCGGTCGAGCTCGACGAGCTGTTCGACGACATGCGCCTCGACCTGCGCTCCCGGATCAAGCGCTCGGGGGCCGAGGTCACCCTCGCCCCGGGCCTGCCCACGGTCACCAGCTGGCGCATGGGCCTCGAGCGCGTGTTCGCGAACCTCCTGGACAACGCGCTGAAATACGGCGGCGAGCATCCGCCCGGATCGAGTCGAGAGTCGCCGCCGCGACGATGGACCGAGGTCCTGGTGCGCGATCACGGCGGCGGCGTCGACCCCGCAGACCGCGAGCAGATCCTCAAGGACTACAGCCGGCTGAACCCGGTCGCCGAGGGCCCTGGGGCTCCAGGCTCTCGATCGTGAAGCGGATCCTGACCCGCGTCGGCGAGCTGCGGCTCGAGACCCCCGCCGGAGGAGCGGCGCCTGCTTCGTGGTCCGGCTGCCCGAGACGCCCGTGCTGCGCGGCTGACCGCCAGGCCAGGTTGCCCTCGGGCCCGGCGCCAGCTAGCGTCCGCTGCATGAAGATCGTGCTGACCGACTCCGCAGACCACGCGGCCGAGCTCGTCGCCAACCGGATCCTGGACGCCCTGCGCGAAGCCAGTTCCTGGTGCTGGGGCTCGCGACCGGCTCCACCCCGCTCCAGGGTCTACGCGCGGCTGCGCGAAGCCCACGCTCGGGGCGAGGTCAGCTTCGCGCGGGTGCGCACCTTCAACCTCGACGAGTCCTCGACCTCCCCGCCCACCCGCAGAATACCGCTACTTCATGCGCGAGCACCTGTTCGAGGGCCTGGACCTCCCGCTGGAGCACACCGTTCTTCCCCGTCCGAGGGCAGGACCTGCGCCGCCGCTGCCAGAACACGGCGCGGATCGTGGACGAAGGCGGATCGAACATTCAGCTCTTGGGCATGGGGCGCAACGGCCACATTGGGTTCAACGAGCCCACGAGCAGCCTCGCCTCGCGCACCCGGATCAAGACCCTCGCCGAGCGCACCCTCACCGACAACGCGCTTCTACAGCGAGGCGAGACGCAGCCCGTGCTCGCCGTGACCATGGGGATCGGCACGATCCTCGAGGCCAAGCGGATCCTGATCCAGATCACCGGCGAGAAGAAGGCCGAGGCCGTGCGCAGGGTGGTCGAGGCCCGTCCGAGCTTCTTCCCCGGGAGCGCGCTGCAGCTGCACGCCCACGTCGAGGCGGCTCGTCGACCCCCCCGCCGCGGCGCACCTGCGCATGCGCGACTACTACGCCCAGACCCGCGACTACGAGCTCGGGCTCGGCCTTGAGGCCGGCTCTAAGCCAGAGTTCACGATTCTGAGCGTGCGAGAGTGGCTCCCATGTCGTCAGCGATCTGGCGCTCGCTCGGCCGCTCAGGATCGTGACTCTGGTTTCGGAGGTCAGCACGTGGTCTCAGCGCTGACCCCTCAGAGTCGCGCACTTCCGTTTAGCAGCCCGTTGAAGTGCGCGCCGTCCCCCTCGGAACGGCGCGGATCCAACGGTCTGCTACTCACTCCTTGAGCCAGGGGTAGTAGCGCGCGGCGATCTCCGCCGGGTCGCTGGAGAGCAGCGCCAGGCTGCGGTAGGCCTCCCGGGCCTGCTGACGCTCGCCGACCGCCGCCAGCGCCATGACCCGCTCGAAGTTCACGTCGACCCAGTCCTGGCGCGTACTGATCCGCTGGTGGTAGCCCTCGGCCTGGTGCAGCGCGAAGCTGCGCCGCGCCGCCTCGAGCGCCTCCTCGTGCCGGCGCAGGTAGCGATACTCCGTCGCCAGCCGCAGCGAGACCGCCGGGGACTCCGGGTCCCGCGCGAAGGCCTCCTCCAGCAGGTCGATCCGAGCCTGGCCCTCCAGGGCCAACGCGGCCGAGCACGCCGCCGCCGCCCACTGCATGGGCCCGAGCTCGAGCCCGGGCGGAGGGTCCTGGATCAGGACGAGGAGCTGGGCGCGGGTCTCCCCGCTCTCCGGCGCGAGCATGAGCCGGGTGTAGGACTCCCAGAGTGAGTCGCCGCGGGCCGCGTACTGGGTGTAGTCGCTCTTGCTGAAGCGCGGCCCGAAGGTCAGGTCCAGGCGGGCCATGGCCACGCACGCCCGCCCCCAGTCCTCCCGCGGGAGGCCCTCGACGGTATGCAGCGCGGCCCCGCCCTCCACCACGTTCAGGGCCGCGGCGCGGTCGCTGACGCGGCCCCCCAACGCCGCGGCGGCCTCCAGCGCGTCGACCGGGAGCTCTCGTGCGTCCCGGATCCGCGCGTAGACCCAGCGCAGGAACCCGTTCAACGCCGGCGCCCCCGGGCGCAGGGGCTCCGCGGCGGCGGCGGCGATCGCCTGCAGGTCGCGCAGGACCTCGAGCAGCTCGGCCTGCGAAGTCGCCTGCCCGCAGGCCCGGACGAAGGCCGCCAGGCGCGCGTCGTAGGCCGCCCGCAGCTCGGCCTGGGCCGTCGGGTCCCCCGACAGCAGGGCGAAGTCGCCGCCGGCGAGGCGCGCGCGCGCGGCGAGGTCGGGCAGCTCCGCGAGGGTCGTCTCCAGCAGCGCGCGCCGTCGGGCCAGGGCGCGCTCCGCCCGCGCGTCGGCGGGCGGGCGGCGTCCGCCGGCGTCCGCGCGGGCGCGGCGCCCCCGCGCCAGCCGATCCACCGCCAGCGCCCATGAGGAGCAGCGCCCCGAGGGTCAGGGCCACCCCGCGCCCCGACCGGCGGGCGGCGCGCACCCGCCCCCCGCCGAGGGCCGCCTCCAGGTCGTCGGCGAACGCGTCGGCGTCGGCGTAGCGCGCCCGCGGCTCGACCTCGAGCGCCCGCAGGCACACCGCCTCGAGGGCGGGGGAGATCCCGGCGTCGTGCTGCCGGGGCGGGGTCGGGGCGCCTCCCAGGACGCGCCCCGAGAGCGCCACGAGGTTCTCGGCCTCGAAGGGCAGGCGCCGCGTGAGCGCCCAGTAGAGGGTGACCCCCAGCGCCCACACGTCGGCCGGCGGCCCCCAGGCCTCGCGCTTGCCGGTGAGCTGCTCGGGCGCCATGAAGTGCGGCGTGCCGACCAGCGCCCCGCTCTGGGTCAGGCGCTCGAGCCCGGCCTCGGACGCCGCGCCGAAGTCGGCGACCCGGGCCACCCCCTGAGCGTCGACGAGGACGTTGGCGGGCTTGAGGTCGCGGTGCAGGACCCCACGCTGGTGGGCGTAGCCCACCGCGCGGGCCGCCTGGAGCACGAGCCGCGCGAGGGGGCCGCGCCCGCTGCGCGCCGCGCGCTCCTCCAGGGTCTCGCCGCCGGCCAGCTCGTAGGCCAGGAACGGCCAGCCGTCGACGACGCCGCTGTGGTGCACGCGCACGATCCCCGGATGGTTCAGCCCGGCCGTGATCTCGCCCTCTCGCTGGAAGCGCGCCAGGGCCATGGGACTCTCGGGCTTGAGCAGGACCTTGAGCGCGAGCTCGCGCCCCGCGGCGTCGCGCACCCGCCACACCGCGCCGGTGGCGCCTCGCCCGAGCTCCGCGAGCACGCGGAACGGCCCGAAGGCGTCGCCGGGTTGGAGGCGCAGCGAGAGAGAGCTCACGGAGGCATGCTCCCATGCCGGGGGTCTGGTTAGAGTCTGGCGGGAGGTCCTGGTGCGCGCCCGATTCCCTGGCTGCGGCATGTGGCGTCGTTTCCGCGGCTGGCAACGCCGCCACCCGCGCGCCTCGCGCCGGATCGCGCTGGCGCTGGCCGCCTGGGGCGCAGTGTGCCTGGTGGGCGACCTCTCGGACCCCGGCCACCCCACGCGGCTCGAGCCCCCGCGGGCGACCGAGGCCGAAGCCGCGCTGCTGTGCGGCGGCATGGAAGGCCCCCTCGACTACGTGGCGATCCACACCTGGCTCGTGGTCCACGCGCCGGGGGAGTCGCGCTGGGAGCGCTGGGAGATCCTGGGGGGCGGGCTGCACGTGGTCGCCGACGACCTGGTGCGCACCGACGCCTGGAGCACCCCCGAGGAGTGGCCCTTCGGCGCCGGCCCGACCCGCGTGCTCGCGCGCTGGCGCGGCGCGGAGGCCGAGCGCTTGATCGCGACGGTCCGCGCCGGCGACTACGCGCACCCGCACGTCTACTGGGCCTGGCCTGGGCCGAACTCGAACACCTACGTCGAGGCCATGCTCCGTCGGGCCCAGGTCCCCTGCGACCTGCCCACCACCGCGATCGGCAAGGACTACCGCGGCTGGGTCGGGGCCTCGCGCACCTCGACCGGGACGGGGGTGCAGCTCGAGTCCCCGCTCCTCGGCCTGCGCGTGGGGCTCCACGAGGGCCTGGAGCTGCACGTGATCGCGGCGACCTTCGGGGTCGACCCCTGGCCCCCCGCGCTCAAGGTCCCCTACGGCGACGGCCGGTTCGGCTGGCCGGAGTAGCGCGCGGGCGGCTCCGGGAGCCTACACTAGTGCTGCGCGTCAGACGTTCCGCTCCAGGTCGCGCAGCAATCGTCGTCCCTGGCTAGGCGCGAGGAGGGAGCAATGCGGGCCATTGTGACCGACGAGCAACAACGCCAGGGCCGGCGAGGGCAAGCGACCTGGAGCGGAACGTCTGACGTGCTGCACCCGGCGCCCCGGAGGACCCCATGCGTCAGCTCGCGCTCTCCCTCACCCTCGCGCTCCTCATGTGCGGCTGTCCCAGCGGCGGCGGCGGCTCGCAGAAGAACCCGCTGGACGTCGACCTGTGGTCGGGGCGCTACGTGGGCGAGGCCGTGACCGTCGAGCTCGAGCGCGCCGACGACGGCTACCGCGGGACCGTGACCCAGAAGGCGGGGGAGTACCCGCTGACCGCGCAGGCGAGCTCCAAGGACGTCCTCGAGGGCAGCTTCACCGTGGGCGAGGACAACCCCTGCACCCTGAAGCTCACCCGCGAGGGCCTGGACTTCACCACCGGCAGCTCCACCTACGCGCTGAAGCAGGAGCAGCCCGAGCCGCCAGCGTCAAGAACCCGCTCGACGGCGGCGGCGGCAAGAACCCGCTGGACAGGGAGGCGCGCCGCCGACCAAGGACCCGGCGCCCGCTCCGACCCCGCTCCCCCGAAGGCGGCACCGGACCCGCACCCAGCAACCCCTCGCCGGCGGGAACACCGGCGGGAATCCCCCGCACCCAGCAACCCCCTCGCCGGCGGGAACACCGGCGGGACCACCCGCACCCCGCAACCCCCTCACCGGCGGGAACACCGGCGGGAACACCCCCGCACCCAGCAACCCCCTTACTGGCGGGAACACCCCTGCACCCAACAACCCCCTCGCCGGCGGCGCGGACCCCTCGGTCTCCACGGCAGGGGAGGGGGGCGTCGAGGTCAACCCCTGGGCCGCGGACTGGCGCGAGTTCAAGCACCCGAGCGGGGTATCCTTCCGCCACCCGGCGAGCTGGCGGCTGCAGGAGGCCGACGGCGGGGTGCAGGCGATTCCCCCGGACCTGGGCACCGACGCGCAGGGCAACCCCGTCGAGCTCTACGTGGTGAACGCCGACCAGGCCGACGGGTTGACGGGCCCCGACAGCCCCGAGGCCCAGGCCTACGTCCAGCGCGAGATCGGCGCGCAGTTCCCGCGGCTGCAGTCCAAGGGCGCGCCGCAGCGCCGCGAGCTGCGCGGGCGCACGATCGCGATCTACGCCTGGTCGGGCACGGCCCCCACCGGGGAGACCGTCGAGTCGCGGCTCTACGCGGCGATCGAGGGCAAGCTGGTCTACTTCCTGTTCGCCCTCGGCACCGGGGACCGGGTGGAGCGTCGTGGCCCGATCCTCGAGGCGATCGTCTCCAGCTTCGGCTACAGCGCCCCACCCAAGGACGAGCGCTTGACCGGCTACTGGCGCTACACCCGCTCGACCTCGGACCCCGCGAGCGGGTTCAGCATGTCCACCGACCACCACCTGCGGCTCGACGCGGACGGGCGCGCGTTCTTCGCCACCCAGACCGCGGGCGGCGACGCCAACACGAGTGTGATCACCGAGGACCGCGGCTGGACCAAGCGCGGCCAGTGGCGCACCGAGGGCAAGCGGCTCGTGGTCGACTGGCAGGACGGGGGCCAGCTCGCGGTGGACTACGTCTGCGACGGCCAGAGCCTGATGTTCAAGCGCTCGAGCGGCAACCAGCTCTACGAGCGCGTGCGCTAGCCGGCGCCAGCCCCCCTCGCCCTCGCAGGCGCCGATCGCTCCCTTACAATCCTCCCCGCGGGGGACCCCCGCTGGAACAGGTGCAGCCATGAGCGACGAGGCGGAGATCGAGCGGGACGAGCTGGAGTGCGGGGCGCTGTTCGTTGGAGCGGGCCCGGCCAACCTCGCCGGCGCGATCCGGCTGGCCGACCTGGTGCAGGCTCACAACGAGGGCGTCGAGAACGGGACCGTCGAGGGCGAGCCGATCGACCTCGAAGAGTCCCCGATCATGGTGATCGAGAAGGCCCCCGAGGTCGGCGACCACACCATGTCCGGCGCGATCATGGACCCCCGGGCCATGCTCGAGCTGATCCCCGACTTCGTCGAGCGGGGCGCGCCCACCGACGGCGAGGCCCAGCACGACTCGCTGTGGATCCTGTTCAAGAAGCGCAAGCTCTCGGCGCCGATCGTGCCCCCGAACTTCAACAACCACGGCAACCACATCATCAGCCTCAACAAAATGGTCAAGTGGCTGGCGGAGCAGGCGGAGGAGCGCGGGATCCAGATCCTGCCCGACTTCCCCGGGGCCGAGGTGCTCTACACCGACGAGGGCGCGGTCAAGGGCGTGCGCACCGTCGACAAGGGGATCGACAAGCACGGCGAGCGCAAGGACAACTTCGAGCCGGGCACCGACCTCCACAGCCCGATCACGATCTTCGGCGAGGGCTCCCGCGGCTCGTTGACCCGCTCGCTGGTCGAGCGCTTCAAGCTCGCCGACGGGCGCAACCCGCAGATCTACTCCACCGGCGTCAAGGAGGTGTGGAAGATCCCCGCGGGGCGGCTCAAGGCAGGCCAGGTGATCCACACCGCCGGGTATCCGATCGGGGTGTTCGGCAACGAGTTCGGCGGCGCCTGGATCTACGCGCTCAAGGACGACCACGTCTCGATCGGGTTCGTGGTCTCCCTCGACTCCCCGGACCCGTCCCTCGACCCGCACCGCTTGTTCTCGGAGTGGAAGCAGCACCCGGCGATCAGCGCGCTGCTCGAGGGCGGCGAGGTCGTGCGCTACGGCGCCAAGACGATCCCCGAGGGCGGCTGGTTCTCGCTGCCCCTGCCCTACATGCCGGGCGCCATGCTCGTGGGCGACTCCGCGGGCTTCCTCAACATTTCGCGGCTCAAGGGCATTCACCTGGCCATGAAGTCGGGCATGCTCGCCGCCGAGGCCGCGTTCGAGATCCTGCGCGACAAGGTCCCCGCGACCCGCGACCGGACCAAGGTCTACTGGAAGAAGGTCCTCGACTCCTGGGTGTTCGAGGAAATGTGGAAGGTGCGCAACTTCCGCCAGAGCTTCCAGAAGGCGCCCTTCGGCTTCCTGCGCGGCGGCCTGGCCGCGGGCCTGCACCTGCAGTCGGGCGGGCTCTGGCCCCCCGGCCGCGTGCCCCTGGTCTCCGACCACCACCGCATGAACCGCCTGCGCGAGCGCCCGGCCGCCGGGAGCTGGAAGCAGCCCCCCGCCGCGCTCAAGCCCAGCGTCGAGACCGCGGCCCTGGCGCAGAAGGCGCGGGAGAAGGTCGAGTCCAAGGCCCCGCTCAAGGCGCCGGTCGAGCAGCCCGCCCCCAGCGTCAAGACCGAGGGCGTGGTCTTCGACAAGGTCACCGACGTCTACTACTCGGGGGCGACCCACGAGGAGGACCAGCCGGCGCACCTCGTCGTGGCCGACACCGACATTTGCCACACCCGCTGCACCGAGGAGTACGGCAACCCCTGCCAGTACTTCTGCCCCGCGGCGGTCTACGAAATGGCCACCACCGACGACGGGCAGGGGCGCGAGCTGCGGCTCAACTTCTCCAACTGCGTGCACTGCAAGACCTGCGACGTGCGCGACCCCTACCAGATCATTACCTGGGTCACCCCCGAGGGCGGCGGACCGACCTACGCCGGCCTGTAGAGATTCCCCTGAGGGCGCAAGGCCCTTGTCTCGGGCAACTTGTGCGATAGGCGGGCGAAAATCCGGACGAAATCTGGACTTTCTTGAATCCGCCTGGGCGCGGGCTGCGAAGAGCCTCCTGAACCGGGAGCGACGCTCCCCTCACCTCAGGAGGTTTCCATGTTCCGCACGCTGCTCACCGCCGCCGCCCTCGCCGCGGCCCTCACCTGCCAGGCCCGGGCCGAGGCCTCGATCGTCGAGACCGCCCAGCACGCCGGCCAGTTCGAGACCCTGCTCACCGCGGTGAAGCAGGCGGGCCTCGCCGAGACCCTCATGGGCGAGGGCCCCTACACCGTGTTCGCGCCCACCGACGCCGCCTTCGCCAAGCTCAAGCCGGGCACCCTCGACCTCCTGCTGACCCCCGAGGGCCTGCCGACGCTGCGTCTGATCCTGAAGCACCACGTGCTCGCCGGCGCGGCGCCCGCCAGCGCCGCCCAGAAGGTCGAGCGCCTGAGCCCGCTCAGCGGCCAGCCCCTGGCGGTGACCCGCACCCACGACGGGCTGCAGATCGGCCAGGCCAACGTCGTGAAGGCCGACGTGCACTGCACCAACGGCGTGATCCACGTGATCGACCGCGTGCTCCTCCCCAACACCAAGGACCTGGTCGAGACCGCCCAGCACGCGGGGCAGTTCGAGACCCTGCTCGCCGCGGCGAAGGCCGCGGGCCTGGTCGAGGCGCTCCAGGGCGAGGGTCCGCTGACCGTGTTCGCCCCCAGCGACGCGGCCTTCGCCAAGCTCCCCGAGGGCACCGTGGCCAGCCTCCTGCGCCCTGAGAACCGGGCCAAGTTGGCGGCGATCCTCAAGGCCCACGTGGTCTCCGGACGGATCGACTCCGCCGCCGCGCTGAAGGCCGGCGAGGCCACGACCCTCGGCGGCGCGGCCTGGACGATCGGCAACGACGAGGGCGCGGTGCGCGTCGGCCCGGCGACGGTGCTCCAGGCCGACGTGTATGCGGCCAACGGCGTGATCCACGTGATCGACCAGGTGCTGATCCCGGCCGAGAAGCCGGCCTGCGGCTCCTGCGAGTCGGGCATGTGAGCCTCGCGGCCGCGGTCGACGCCGCGGCCGCCCCGCCGCGCCCCTCCCCGGGGCGCGGCGCCGGCCCTTGTCAGCGCCGCACGATCCCGTCTACTCGTGTCCAGCCCAGGGAGTCGCCCCGCTTGACCTCGACCCTCAGCCCGCCTCTGCTGCCGCGGATCGCCGCGGGCGACCGCGCCGCGGTCGCCACGTGCGTGCAGCGCTACGGCGGGCTCGTGGGCAGCCTCGCGCGGCGCTTGCTCCCCCCGGCGGAGGTCGAGGACGCGGTGCAGGAGGTGTTCCTCGCGCTGTGGCGCGCGGCCGGGCGCTTCGACCCGTCCCGCGCCCGCGAGTCGACCTTCGTGGCGGTGGTCGCCCGGCGGCGCCTGGTCGACCGCCTGCGCCGCCTGGGGGCGCGGCCCGAGCTGGCGCCGCTCCCCGCCGAGGAGGCGCTGCCCGCGCGCCGGGTCGCGCCGTCGGCGGAGCTCGCCGAGCAGGTCGAGCGCGCTCGGCGCGCGCTGGCCGAGCTCGAGCCCAGCGAGCGCCGGCGAGTGCTGGAGCTGATCCTGCTCCACGGCTACACCCAGGCCGCCGCCGCCGAGGCCCTGACCTTGCCCTTGGGAACCGTGAAGACCCACGCCCGCCGTGGCCTGGCGGAGCTGCGCCAGAAGCTGGGAGGTGCCGCGTGAGCGACGACCTGCGCCCCCTGGACGACGCGGAGCTCGAGCGCGCCCTCGCGCAGCTCGACGACCCCTCCCTCGAGGGCGAGCCCTCGGAGCTCGAGCTCGCCGCGGGCGAAGCCCTGTGGGGCTGGCTCGGCGACGCCCCGCCCCTGGACCCGGCCCTCGAGGCGCGGGTCCTCCGCGACGCGGACGCCTTCTTCGCGCCGCGCCCGCCCCGCGCCCACGAGCCGGGCCTCGGCCCGCGGGGGTGGGGCTGGCTGGTCGCGGCCCTGGTGCTCACGGGCCTCGGCCTCAGCCGCGTGTTGCCCGCGCCGCGCCCCCCCGCCCCGGTGGGCCTCCCCGAGCGCCTGGCCAACGCCCCCGATCGCGTGCGCCTGCGCTTCACGCCGACCGAGGCCGGTCAGGCCGACTACGGCGCCGTCTCGGGCGAGGTCGTGTGGTCCCGCCAGCAGCAGGCGGGCTTCATGACCTTCCGCGGCCTGCCCGCGAACCGCCCCGAGCTCGCGCAGTATCAGCTCTGGATCGTGGACCCCGGCCGCGACGCGCACCCGATCGACGGCGGCGTGTTCGACGTGACCTCGGCCGGCGAGGTCGTGATCCCGATCGACGCCAAGCTGCGCGTCGACGACGCCCAGGCCTTCGCGATCACCCTCGAGCAGCCGGGCGGGGTGGTGGTCTCCCAGGGTCCGCTGCTCCTGGTGGCGACGCCGTGAGGCCCCGCCCCGAGCCGCCGGGGCCCGGGCAGGAGTCGGTGTGGGACTACCCGCGCCCGCCGCGGATCGAGCCCACGCCGCGCCGGCTCGTGGTGCGCCTGGGCGAGGTCACCGTCGCGGACACGACCCGCGGCCTGCGGGTGCTCGAGACCAGCCACCCGCCGGTCTACTACGTCCCGCCCGCGGACGTGCGCCAGGAGCTCCTGCGCCCGGCCGCCCAGCAGTCGTTCTGCGAGTGGAAGGGGCGCGCGCGCTACTTCGACGTGGTCGTGCCCGGCCGCGAGCTCCCGCAGGCGGTGTTCCAGTATCCCGAGCCCACCCCCGGGGCCGCCGCGATCGCCGGCTGCTTCAGCTTCTACGCCGGCGAGCTGGCCTGCTTCGTCGACGGCGAGCGCGTGACCCCGCAGCCCGGCGGGTTCTACAGCGGCTGGATCACGTCGGACCTCGCGGGCCCGTTCAAGGGCGGCCCCGGCTCCTGGGGTTGGTAGGGCTCGGTTCGCGAACAGAGGAGTGACGGACCGTGGGCTCCGGGCTCCACGGTCCACGCGCCCTTGGCTTGCTCGGCGAGCAGCGTCAGGGGGCAGAGATCACCAGCACCGGCCGACCCCCGCCGGCGCCCGGCTCGAGGGTCCACCTCGCGCCCGCGTTCTCCACCATCAGGGAAACCGCCAAAGGAAGCGGCACGTGCCCGAACTTCACCTTGACGCGCCGCCGCTCGACCTCGGGCGCCACCCGTACCTCGAGGCCCGTGACGGCCGCGAGATAGGAGCCCGCCTCCAGGAGCACGAGCCCGGGACCCAAGTCCACCTCGAAGGCACGTCCGCCAAAGGCCTGCTCGAGGAGCGCCGGGTTCACCTGGGGCACGGCGAAGGGCGGCCGGTCGCGGCGTGAGACCACGACGACCGACCCGTGCTGAGTGCAGGTGAGCTCCTGCGGGAGGAGCGAGGTCAGCAGGTCTCGACAGGTTGCGCGCCGCGGGCCGGCGTGCTCCCGCACCCCCAGGGAGGTGTCGACGTCCCGGCCCGGAACGAAGGAGAGCCCAGAGGCACGACGAAGCTGGTGCAGCAGTTGCTCGAGAGTCGCGTTCGCAGGAAGCTCCAGCTCGAGGAGGTCCTCCTCGAAGGCTCGCCGCTGCTGCGCTCGCTCACGGGCACGCTGGCGCTCCCCATAGGCCTGGAGGAAGGCCTCCCGAGGCATGCCGCGTTCGGCCAGGAGCTCTAGCGCCACGTCGAGCTGGTCCTGAACCTCCCGCAGCGCTGCCTCTTGCCTCCCTGGTGCCGAGGAATCCTGAGCCAGGGAGGGAAGGGCCACGACGCTGAAGCATGCCGCGAGCGCGGCCAAGGTGTGAGCTGTATGCATGGATCGTCCACGGGCCGGTCCGAGCGCGCGGCGGACCGACGTCAGAGGGCCACACACCGGGCCGGGACTAGGAGTTCCCGAGATCTCCGGGAACCCAGGACGCGTCCACCCCGGTGACCGCCCAGCGCTCGCGGCGGAACCAGATCCAGAAGGCGAGGCCCTTGATCCCCATGGTGATCGAGATCGTCCACCACACCGCGAGGGTCCCCCAGCCGAGGGCCGCGAGCCCAAGGGCCAGGGGCAAGCGGATCACCGTGCCCACGACCTCGATCGCCATGGCCGGGGCGGTGTCGCCCACGCCGCCGGCGACGTTGTCGAGCACGACCTCGTAGGCCATGGGCACCGTGGCCAGGGCCACGATCCGCAGGTAGACGCTGCCCTCGGCGATCACCGCCGGGTCGTCGGTCATGATCCCCATGCAGGCCTGGGGCCAGGCCAGGAGCAGGGCAACGATCGGGAGCATGGCCAGCACCGCCCAGCGCAGGGCGAGGCGGATCACCTCCTTGGCGCGCTCGGGTTGGTTCGCGCCCAGGTTCTGCCCCGCGATCGTGCCCGCGGCGCGACCGAGGGCGAGCATGAGCATGTAGGTCACCGACTCCATGCGGATCCCGACGCCCATGGCCGCGACCGCGGGGGTCCCGCCGACGTCCTCGGTGATCCGGGCCAGGCCGAGGTAGATCGAGGAGAACGCCATGCCGGCGGTGCTCACCGGGGCGCCGATCTTGGCGATCTCCCAGGCCCGGGCCAGGCCGACCTCCCCCGGCCGGGGGCGGGCGAAGCCCAGCGCGTACCGGCGCCGCCAGAGCGCGGCGGCGAGCACGAGCAGGCCCGCGCCGCGGGCGCAGACCGTGGCCAGGGCCGCGCCCTGAACGCCGAGGGCGGGGACCGGCCCCCAGCCGAAGATCAGGAGCACGTCCAGGCAGGCGTTGAGCACGAAGCTCCCGGCGAGCACGAGCATGGGCAGCCGCGTCTCCCCCGCGCCGCGGAAGATCGACTCCAGGATCAGGAACCCGCCGAGGGTGGGGAAGCCGAAGCAGAGCACCTCGAGGTAGTCGACGCCGAGGGCGGCCGGCCCGGGGTCGAGGTTCACGATCCCGACCACGACCCGCGGGATCACGCCGCCGAGGGCCACGATCACGAGGACCAGGACCGCGCCCCAGGCGAGGCCGCACACCGCGGCCGCGCCGGCCCGCGGCCGGTCGCCCGCGCCCACCGCGCGCGCGACGAGGGCCAGGGTCCCCGCCGAGGCGAGCTCGGCGAAGGCGATCATGCACCAGATCGCATACAGGGTGCCGCCGACCGCGGCCAGCGCGTCCGGCCCGACGCGGCCCACGAGGGCCATGTCGACCCAGTTGAAGCCGATCTGCCCCACGTAGCCCACGGCGAGCGGCCAGGCCAGCCGGCGCAGCGGGGGCGCGAGGGGGCCCCGGAGAATGTCCCCGACGGCGGGCTGCATGCCCGCGCCTACACCCCGGCTAGACGCCCCGGCGCTCGAGAATGTAGTAGCGGTGCCCCGAGGAGAGCCGGGAGATCGGGACCCAGCCGCGCACGTCGAAGCCCGCGGCCTCGGCGATCCGCTCCACGTCCTTGCGGCGGAAGGTGCTCTTGGAGCGCTTCTTGTTGAACACCCGGCGCAGCTCGCGCAGGCGGTTCTTGATCGACTCGGTGGCGAAGATCGTGACCACGACCCAGGTCTTGGACACGCGCAGCACCTCGCGCAGATAGTCCTCGCGGCGCTGGTCGTCGCCAATGTGGTGCGAGAGCCGGGCCGAGAACACGACGTCGAAGGTCCGGTCGCCGAAGGGCAGCTGGAAGGCGTTGACCACCGAGCAGCGCCCCTGGGGGTTCGCCTCCCGCAGGCGATACAGCATTTCGCGGGAGTAGTCGCCGCTGATCAGGGTCTTGGCGAAGGGCTCGATCTCGGGGCCCAGGCGCCCGGCGCCGCAGGGCATGTCGAGGATCGTGCCCTGGGTGACCCCCGTGCGCTCCAGCGCCCGCCGGATCGCGCGCCGCTCGAAGTGGCTCGAGACGCGCTTGTGGAACTGGCGGTCGTACTTGGTCGCGTAGCTCACCGCGCGCTCGTGCTGGCGGCGCGAGTTGGCGTACTGTTCGAGGAGCTCGTCGTTCAGCGACATGGGGCCTCCGCGGGCGCGTGAAGCCCCGCAGGGTAAGGCGAAGCTGCCGCCAGGGGAAGGCGTAGCTCGAAGCAGGAGCGGCCCTCGCGGAGGTGCACCCGCAGCTCCCCGCCGTGTCGACGCGCGATCGCCCGGGCCAGGGGCAGCCCCAGCCCCAGGCCGGCCTGCGGGCCGCGGGAGGCGCGCCCGCGGTGGAAGGGCACGAACAGGCTCTCGAGGTCCTGACCGTTCAGGCTGTCGCCGTCGTCCTCGACCTGGACCCAGGCCTGCCCGTCCTCGGACCCCAGGGCGAAGCGCACCTCGCTCCCGGGGGGCGCGTACTTGCAGGCGTTCTCCAGCAGGTTCCACAGGGTCCGGGTCAGGAGCAGGGTGTGCCCGCGCACGCGGAGCTCTTCGGGCGCCGGGGTGAAGCGCAGGCGGAGGCCGGCGGTCTCGGCGAGCACCTGCGCGTCCGGCTCGACGTCGGCGGCGATCTGGGTCAACGAGGTCTCGGGCGCCTGGAGCAGGTCCGGCTCCTCGCTGCGCGCGAGCTCGAGCAGGCCGTCGATCAGCCGGCGCAGCCCGTCGACCTCCTCCAGGATCCCCGCCAGGGCCTGGTCCTTGGTCTCGGGGTCCCCGTCGCCCAGGGCCTGCTCCGCCGCGGCGCGCACCCGGGCCAGGGGGGTGCGCAGCTCGTGGCCGGCGTGGGCGCTGAACTGCGCCTGCCGCGCGGCGTTCTCCTCGTGCTTGGCCAGGATCGAGTTCAGGAACGCGACCAGCTCCTCGAGCTCGGAGTAGCGCTCGGGCTGGGAGAGGCGTGACCCCTGGGCGTTGCCCGCGGCCAGATCGCGGGCGTTGGCCACCAGGAGCAGGATCGGCCGGAGCGCGGCGCCGAGGAGCAGGCGCGAGCCGACGTAGGTCACGAGCGCCGTGGCCCCCAGCGCCAGCGAGAACCAGGTCCAGAAGCGGGTCAGCGCGGCGTCGATCCAGCTCGAGTCGACGGCGGTCGCCACGATCCAGCCCCGCCCGTCGCCGACGCTGTAGGCGCAGCGCACCACCCCTGGCGCCGAGGTGTCGAAGCGCACGTCTTCCGGCCGCAGCGAGCCGAGGTCCAGGTGCGCGCCCTCGAGGGCGGGGACGCCCAGGTTCAGCACCGGCTCGCCGTCCTGGCCGTAGACCGTGAGCCCGATCACCTTCTCCTCGGGCCACAGCCCGGGCGCGCGCTGCACGTGGGCCTCGAGGTCGGCGAGGTCGACCGCCGAGCCCGAGAGGATCGCGAGCTCCTGGGCCTCGTGGCGCGCGAAGCCGCGGACCTCCTCCTCGAAGCCGTGGCGCATGAACAGGTGGGTCACGACTCCGGAGAGCACCCCCAGGGCGAGCACGAGGGCCGTGCTCCAGGCGGCGAGGCGCGAGCGCAGGGAGCGGCCGCCTCCGCCCAGGCTCACGCGCACTGCTCCCCGTCGAACGCGTAGCCCACCCCGCGCACCGTGCGGATCGGGCTCAGCCCGAGCTCGGTCAGCTTCTTGCGCAGGTAGCTCACGTAGACGTCGACCACGTTGGTCCCGGTGTCGAAGGAGTAGCCCCACACGCGGTCGGCGAGCACGGGGCGCGCGAGGGGCTTGTTCGGGTTGAGCATGAACATGGCCAGGAGCTGGTATTCGCGCTCGGTGAGCACGGCGTGCTGGCCTTCGTAGGTGGCCCGGCGCTCGACGCGGTCGAGGGTCAATCCGCCCACCTTGAGCAGGCGCTCGACGAGCTCGGGCTGGGAGCGGCGGAAGAAGGCGCGGATCCGCGCCTGGAGCTCGACGATGCTGAAGGGCTTGACCAGGTAGTCGTCGGCGCCGAGGTCCAGGCCCTCGACCCGGTCCTCGATCTCGCCGCGGGCGGTGAGCACGAACACCGGGGTCGAGCAGTCCGCCTCGCGCAGGCGGCGCAGGACCTCGAACCCGCCGAGGTCGGGCAGCATGAGGTCGAGCAGGATCAGGTCGAAGGGGTGATTCAGCGCGAGGTCCAGCGCACGTCGGCCGCGAGAGACCGCCTGGGCCTGGTGGCCCTCGGCGTTCAACCCTTGCTCCAGGTGCGAGGCCAGCTTGGGGTCGTCTTCGACGACGAGCACGTGCATGCGGCCCTCCCCTTGGTCCCAATGCTACGCAGCCGACCGGGCGCCGGGGATTAGAGGATTCTAACTCCTTTGCGGGCCTGGCCGGCCCCGGCGTCCTGTGGCAGACTCCCCCACCCTGGGGCTCGGCGCTGGAGCCTGACGGGCGATCCTTCGACCTCCGGGAGTGAATGTGGGTCAGCGGTTCTCGGCGTGCGAGTCAGGGGTGAGCCCGGGGGCGCTGGCGACCCTGACCGGGGCCACCACCGCCGCGGGCTGGGACGCCCTCGAGCCCCTGGCGCGCGGGCGGCGCACGGCGGTGAGCCTGGTCCAGGTCGACGGGCGCCCCTGCGTGATCAAGCGCTACACCGACCGCCGCGCGTTCCTGCTGCGCACCTTCCTGCGCAAGAGCCGCGCGGCCCGCGAGACCCGCGCGCTGCAGAGCGTGGCCGCGGCCTGGCCGGAGAACCCGGTGCGCGCGCTGGCCTGGGGCGAGCGCCGCGTGCTGGGCTTCGTCCCCGAGTGCTGGATCGTGACCACCGAGTTCCGCGACGCCTTCGACCTGCGTCAGCTCAAGCACCTCGACCCCGAGGCCCTGGCCGCGACCCAGGCGGCGCTCCTGGCCGCGCTGCCCGCGGCGCTGGCCCAGCTCCACCGCGGGGGGCTGTTCGCGCGCACCCTGCGCGGGAAGAACATTCTGTTCCAGCCGGGGAGCGGGCGCGTGGCGCTGATCGACCTGCCCTACGCCCGCGGCGGCGCGCGGGTCGGGCTCAAGGAGCGCGCCTTCGACCTCGCCTCCTTGTGGACCGAGCTCCGCCGGAGCTACGACGCGCCGGCGTGGCGCGCGTTCCTCGACGCCTACCTCGCCGCCGCGGCCCCGGACCTCGAGGACCCCGCGGCCGCCCGCGCGGCCCTCGACCCCGAGGCCCTGCAGCAGATCAGCCTGCGCCTGCGACACCGCACGCCGCTGACCTCCTGGATCGGGCGCTGGAAGCGTTGGTTCCGCCACACACGGCTCGGCGAGGCCCTCACCGGGTTCGACGAGGTCCCCCGGGACTGAGCCCGCCCGAGGCCGTCAACTTCCTTCCCCCTTCCCCCATCGATTCCCTCCGCAGGCGCTACAATGTTCGGGCGTCCTCGGGGGGCGTCCACGGTTGGACGTGGGCGCGTCCCGTGCAGTCGCGCGGAGGAGACATGCTAGACCGCTTCACCGATCGGGCTCGGAAGGTCATGGGGCTGGCGCGCCAGGAGGCGCAGCGCTTCAACCACCAGTACATCGGCACCGAGCACATCCTCCTGGGCCTGATCCAGGAGGGCTCCGGCGTCGCGGCCAACGTGCTGCGCAACCTCGAGGTCGACCCCGACAAGATCCGCGTCGAGGTGGAGAAGATCGTCGAGGACGGGCAGACCATGGTCGCCATGGGGCAGCTGCCGTTCACCCCGCGCGCCAAGAAAGTCCTGGAGCTGGCCTCGGAAGAGGCCACCAACCTGCGCCACAACTACATCGGGACCGAGCACCTGCTCCTGGGGCTGATCCGGGAGAACGAGGGCGTTGCCGCGCAGGTGCTCATGAACCTCAACCTCAAGCTCGAAGACGTCCGCGAGGAGGTCCTGGAGCTCCTGGGAGCCGATATGTCCAGCAGCGAGAGCACCCCCGCGTCGGGCGACAAGCCGAACCGCAAGTCGAAGACCCCTGCCCTCGACGCCTTCGGGCGCGACCTGACCGAGCTCGCTCGGGAGGGCAAGCTCGACCCCGTGATCGGGCGTAAGGACGAGATCGAGCGGGTCACGATGATCCTCTCGCGGCGCACCAAGAACAACCCGGTGCTCCTCGGCGAGCCCGGCGTGGGCAAGACCGCGATCGTCGAGGGCCTGGCCCAGGACATCATCAAGGGCAACGTCCCCGAGATCCTCCGCGACAAGCGGATCGTGGTCCTCGACCTGGCGATGATGGTCGCCGGCACGAAGTACCGCGGTCAGTTCGAGGAGCGGATCAAGGCGGTCATGACCGAGGTCCGCCGCGAGAAGCACGTCGTGCTGTTCATCGACGAGCTGCACACCCTCGTCGGCGCCGGCGGCGCCGAGGGCGCGATCGACGCGAGCAACGTGCTCAAGCCTGCGCTGAGCCGCGGCGAGGTCCAGTGCATCGGCGCCACGACCCTCGACGAGTACCGCAAGTACATCGAGAAGGACGGCGCGCTGGCTCGCCGCTTCCAGAGCATCACCGTCGATCCTCCGAGCAAGGAGGAGGCGGTCGAGATCCTGCGCGGGCTGCGCGACAAGTACGAGGCGCACCACCGCGTGCAGTACACCGACGACGCGCTCACCGCGGCCGTCGAAATGAGCACCCGCTATATCTCGGACCGCTTCCTGCCCGACAAGGCGATCGACGTGATCGACGAGGCGGGCGCGCGGCTGCGCATGAAGTCCATGCGCACCCCGCCGGACCTCAAGTCGATCGACGAGGAGGTCAAGCAGCTCGAGCAGGACAAGGAAGAGGCCGTCGCCGGGCAGGACTTCGAGCGCGCGGCGTCGCTGCGCGACAAGGCCGACCGGCTCAAGAAGCAGCGCGAGACGATCAAGCGCGAGTGGCGCGAGCAGACCCGTGAGTCCGGCGGGGTCGTCGACGAGAACATGATCGCCGAGACGGTCTCCAAGATGACCGGCGTGCCCCTGACCCGCCTGGAGAAGGGCGAGGCCGAGCGGCTCCTGCAAATGGAGGCCGAGCTGCACAAGATGGTGATCGCGCAGGACGACGCGATCAAGGCGATCGCCAAGGCCGTGCGCCGCAGCCGCTCGGGGCTCAAGGACCCGCTGCGCCCCATGGGCAGCTTCCTGTTCCTCGGCCCCACCGGCGTGGGCAAGACGCTCCTGGCCAAGGCCCTGGCGCGCTTCATGTTCGGCAACGAGGACGCGCTGATCCAGATCGACATGTCCGAGTACATGGAGAAGCACAACGTCTCGCGGCTCGTCGGCGCGCCTCCCGGCTACGTCGGCTTCGAGGAGGGCGGCCAGCTCACCGAGAAGATCCGCCGGCGTCCCTACTCGGTCGTGCTCTTCGACGAGATCGAGAAGGCCCACCACGACGTGTTCAACATGCTGTTGCAGGTCATGGAGGAGGGCAAGCTCACCGACTCCTTCGGCCGCCACGTGGACTTCCGCAACGTGATCCTGATCCTGACCTCGAACATTGGGTCGGACGTGATCAAGAACAAGGCGTCCCTGGGCTTCGGCGTGGGTGGCTCGACCGACGAGGAGCGGAGCTACCAGCAAATGAAGAAGCAGCTCGGCGACGAGCTGGAGCGCCACTTCCGCCCCGAGTTCCTCAACCGCCTGGACGACATGGTGATCTTCCGCCAGCTCACCCGCGAGAACCTCTCGGAGATCGTGACGCTGGAGATCAAGAAGGTGAACAAGCGCCTGGCCGACAAGGAGCTCACCATGGAGCTCACCGCCGAGGCGATCGAGTTCCTGATCAGCAAGGGCTGGAACCAGGAGTACGGCGCGCGCCCGCTGCGTCGGGCGATCGAGCAGTACCTCGAGGACCCGCTCTCGGAGGAGCTGCTGCGGGGCGCCTTCGAGGACAAGCGCCATATCCTCGCCGACGTCGACGCCGAGACCGACGCGCTCAAGTTCACCGCCGCCGAAGCGGAGAAGGTGTAGCGCCTCCCGCGACCCACGGTTTCGTGCAGAGGCCCCGCTCCGGCGGGGCCTCGTGCGTTGGTTGGCGTCGCGCTGGCGCCGCGAGCGGCGCAGTGGCCGGCGTAGCCTGCCGCCGGCCCGGCGCTGGGCGACCTGAGTTCCCCTGGGGCGCGTGGGCGGCTGAAGAGGCTGTGAACCGCCAAGGCCGCCAAGGGCGCCAAGGCTCCGCCGAATGCACGCCGCGTCGGCGGGGGGAGGAATGGTGCGCTCCGCGCTCCACGTCCTCGGCGGCCACGTCGAAGACCGAGCGGGCGGAGTCCTGGAGCCCGGCCCTATGCGCCCCGGCGCGCGTGGGGCCGGAGCAGGATCACGCTCAAGCGGCTGGTGAGCTCGTGCAGGTGCAGCTCGGGGGCCGGCTCCAGCCCGAGGCGCTCAGCGAACCCTCGGAGCGATCCCGGGGGGAGGCCGTTGAGGACCACCTGCAGCCGGGTGTTGCGCGCTCGCGCGCCCTTGGCGAGGCGCAGGACCCCAGCGCTGGCGCAGCTCGGCCCGACCACGACCGCCGCGAAGCTGCGGACACTGGCCTCGAGCAGGGGGCGCGCGAGCTCGGCGTGCAGGGCCTGCGGGTCGGCCACCGCCACGACCTCGAAGCCCGCGTGGGTCAACCCGCGGACCAGGGTCGCGCGCCGCGCCGGGTCGGCCTCGCCCAGGAGCAGCCGCGGGGGGAGCAGCCGCCGGCGCTCCGAGTAGCGCTTGGGGGGGCTCATTGGGGCTTCTCCAGCACGAGCTCGTCGAACACGTTGTCGCTGGCGTCGATCGCGCGCAGCCAGAGCTTGCCCGGCTCGGCGGTCACCTCCAGGAAGTGGAACACGCTCTCGGCGTAGACCAGGCCCTCGGCGTCCTGGGTGCGATACAGGTTCTTGCCGCCGCCGCCGCTGACCACGTAGGTCGTGGAGCCGTGAGGGAAGAACCGGGCGTAGAGGTGGTCGTGCCCGCTGAGCACCAGGTCGACGCGGTGCGCCTCGAGCAGGGGCACCAGGGCCTCGCGGATCGCCTGCGAGCCCTCACGGTAGGCCGAGTAGGGCGGCACGTGGAAGTAGACCACCGTCCAGGCGCGGGTGGTGCGCGCGAGGTCCTCCTCCAGCCAGCGGCCCTGCTCGCTGTCGGCGGTGAAGGCCTGGGACATGACGTCCAGGGCCACGAAGTGCACGGGGCCCCAGTCGAAGCTGTAGACCCGCTCGTCGGCCCCCGGGCCGTTGCGTGGGAGGAAGAAGGTCTCGAGGTAGGGCGCGCCGCCCTCGGTCTTCACGTCGTGGTTGCCGAGGGTGGGGTAGATCGGCACGTCCTGGATCAGGGGCGCGAAGGGCCGGTAGAAGCCCTCGGCGTAGTCCTCGCGCGCGCCCGCCGGGTAGACCACGTCGCCCAGGTGCAGCACGAGGTCCGCGGGGTGGCGCAGCATGACCCCGACCACGTCGCCCTCGCGGTTCTCGTCGTCGGCGGTGCCGCGCAGGTCGTCCGAGACCTGCTCCGCCGCCTGGATCACGTCGCCGTCGTCGTCGTCGGTGCCGCCGCTGTCGCCGGTGACCAGGAACACGCAGCGCCCGGTGCTCTCGGCGGGGGCGGTGTGGAAGCTGCCCTCGCCTACTGGCAAGCCGTCGGGGGTGTGCACGGTGTAGGTGTAGTCCGTGCTCGGGCGCAGGCCGCGGAGCTGGAAGCCGTGGACGGGGGTCGCGTCCAGCTCCTCGACCTCGACGGCGGTCCCGTCGGCAGCCTTGGCCTCCACCACCACCGCCGTCGGCTGCGCGGTGATCGCGGCCACGACCGCGCTGGTGGGGGTCACGTCCTGCACGTAGACCGCGGTCGTCGTGTCCGAGCTCGCGTTGCAGCCCGCGAACCCGGCGCAGAGGCAGGCCAGGACGCCGAGGCAGGCCTGGGCCAGGGGGTGCCGCGCGCTCATCGCAGGGTGTCCACGTCGAGGGTGGTCGCGCTGACCCAGCGCACCGAGCGGCCGCTGGGGACGTCGCCCACCGCGACCTCCAGGCGCTCGAAGCGCCCAGCGGGCAGGCCCTGCACGTCGTGGCTCGGCTCCACCAGGCCGCTGGCCGAGTAGCGCAGCTCCGGGCTCGCCGGCGGCGCGTCGCGCACGGCGACGTCGAACAGCCCCGCGGTGCCCTCCCAGCTCCACTCGAGGTGCGTGGCCTCGGGGTCGACCAGGGCGTGCTCGGCGGGGGCGGTGAACGTCGGGTAGGGCGGGAAGCCCGCGGTGGCGATCAGGCTCACGCTGCGCCGCGAGCCCAGCGCGTCGAACCACAGCAGGGAGTAGGCGCCGCTCAGCTCCGAGGCGGGGGTCGTCGCCGGGACCCGCACGGTGATCGCCAGGGCCCCGCTCGCGTCCGCCTCCAGGCGCTCCTCGGTCCCGTCTGGGAAGCGCAGGGCCGCCTCGCTGGCGCCGCTGTTCACCAGCCGGGCCGCGACCACGGTGGTCTCCGCTCCAGTGACCTGCTCTCGGGTCCGTCGCAGCTCGAGGCTGGCCTCCGAGGCCACCGCCGTCGCGCTGGTGACGCTCGACAGGCTGCGGGTGCGCCCCGCCACGACCTTGTCGCTCTTGTCCGAACACCCGGCCAGGGCGCCCAGCGCCACCAGCCCACAGCCCACGAGGGACCGACTCGAACGATTCACGCTTCCTCCTACGCGCCCGCCATCGCGCTCTGGAGGAGCATGACGCCCGGAAACAGGAGGAAGCACTTAGGAAGCGATTGGGAATCTCTCATGAAGGGCCTTTCCAAGGCCCTCGGGTCGTTGGCTCGGCCGGCTAACGCCGGCCTCACGGCTTGGATACGTGCCCCCTCATGCTTGCTCCCCCACGAGGAGCCTGCCGAAGTGAATCGGGAGCACGTCTCGGGCGCGCCTGGCCGACGGCCGCCCGCTGCCCCGGGCCTAGCCGCGCCGGGGCCCGCGACTTGGCATACTCGACGCAGCGCCCGCGGGCGCTGGGGAGGCACCGTGCTCGACGACGCGACCGACCGCGGCAAGACCGCCATGCGCCTCGCGCGCCGCCACGCCGACGCCTGCCGCCAGCCGGCGGTGGACACGGCCCACCTGTTCCTGGGCCTGGTCGAAGAGGGCACCGGCGTCGCGGCGACGGCGCTGCAGCAGGTGGGGGTCACCCTCGAGCGGGCCAAGGCCCGGGTGCCCCAGGGCGACGAGCCCGAGCGCGGCTCGGCGCGCCAGCAGCCGTTGACCCCGGAGCTGCGCGCCTGCCTCGAGCTCGCCCAGGGTCTGGCCGAGCGCTTGCGCCACCCCACCGTCAGCACCGAGCACCTGCTCCTGGGGTTGCTCCAGGACCCCAGCGGCGCGGTCCCCGAGCTGCTCCAGGGCCTGGAGACCACCGCCCGCGCGGTCCAGGCCGAGGTCTACGCGGTCCTCGGTGAGGCGCCCCCGGTGGGGACCCAGGTCCTCGAGCCCGAGCGGGTGAAGGCGCCGGCGGCGGCCCCCGCCAACGACGCCGAGCGCTGGCGGACCCTGGACGCCCTGGTCCAGGAGATCGACGGCCACCGCCCGTTCACCTCGGAGGTCGCGGAGCGCGTCCGCGGGCGGATCGAGCCGCGCTTCCTGTTCGCCTCCGCCGCGATCGGCCGGCGCCAGGCCCTGAGCCTGAACGAGGTCCAGGCCTTCCTCGAGCGCGAGGTCGTCTCCGGCGGCCACCCGCTCCAGCGCTACCTCGACCTGCAGCGCCACCGTCGGATGTACGAGCGGGTGGAGCAGTTCGCGCGGCGCGGCGCCCCCTTCGAGCTCGAGTTCGTGCGCGCGCTGCACGCCGGGCTGCGCGACGAGGACGCCGCCCCCAGCCCCTGGAGGCAGAAGCCGTCGCCCCTCACCCGGCGCAAGGGCCACGAGTTCAGCTTCTGCCCGCCCGAGCAGATCGAGGCGCTCATGATCCGGGTCGGGGCCGAGTTCGAGGAGCTGAGGCGCCGTGAGCACCCGCTGCGAGCGGCGGCCTGGCTCTACCACCACCTGTTCCGGGCCTCCCCCTTCGAGCGCGACAACGGGCGGGTGCTGCGCCTGCTGGTGAGCGGCGTGCTCCAGAACGCGGGCTACCCCGCGCTGGTGATCGAGCCCGAGCGCCTGGGCGAGCTGCTCGACGCGCTGGTCGCGGCCGAGGTCGCCGCCGCCGCGCCCCCGAGCGAGCTCAGCGACCCGGAGGCGGTGACCGAGCTCGCCGACCTGCTCGCGAGCTGCCTGCTCACGACCGGCCAGCGCGTGCTCGCGGTGGCCCGGGGCGAGGACCTGCAGGCCCACGAGCTCCCCGCCGCCGTCGCTCGCGGTCAGGAGGAGAGCCTGGCCCGGCTGCTGGAGAGCGGCGAGGTGAGCTGGCGCGTCACCGCCGGGCGCCAGGTGCGCCTGCTCTACGACCGCCTGCACGCCCTGGCCCAGGCCGTCCCCTGCGTGGGCCCGCTCTACGAGATCAGCCTCGACTCCGCCGACGTGGTCCCCAGCCACCGGGTGGCGGGCAGCGGCCTCGCCCGCGCGCTCCCGGTGGGCGACGCCGGCGCGCTGGGCCTGATCCAGCTCTCGATCCAGCCCAGCCAGGAGACCCCTGGGCTGCGCTTCCCGCCGCCGCGGCGCATGCGGCTGGCGATCGCGGGGTCGCAGCTCGGGCTGCACCTCGTGGGGCAGTGGGACGAGGACCGCCCCCAGCGGGCCGACGGACCCGCTGAGGCAGCCGCCTGGGCCGACGACCAGCTCAACCTGGCGCTGACCCGCTCCGTCGACGCGCAGCGCAAGTCCTACGAGCTCGCGATCCTCGACGCGAACCTGGGCCGTGAGGAGCAGCGCAAGATCCGCCAGACCCTGCGCCTGCGCCGCCAGCAGCCGCTCCCCGCCACGCGGCCCCACGAGCCGCCCCAGGAGCCGGTCAGCGCGACCTCGCCGCTCCTGGACCCGGTGCGCGCCGCGCCGCCGCCGTCCGAGCGCGCCACCCGCCGGATCCCCTCCTCCGACGGGCTCGAGGGCCTCAGCGCCGCGGAGCCGCCCCTCGACTTCTGAGGGCGCGTCCGTCCGCGGCAGCTCGAGCGCGCACCGCGATCGAAGCGGTCGTGCAGCGGGGGCGCGCTCGCCGCGCTCTGGACGAGGCGGAGCACCTTGGCGGCCTTGGCGGTTCCTGCCTTCGACTTGGCGGTTCCTGCGGGCGCGCTCGCAGCGCTCTGGACGGGGCGGACGCCAAGGTCGCCATGGCTCCGCTGCACCCACTCGGACCGCGCCCCGTTCGATCGAAGCGGTCGCGCCACGCTCTGGACGGGGCGGAGCACCTTGGCGCCCTTGGCGGCCTTGGCGGTTCCTGCCTTTCGTCTTGGCGGTTCCTGCCTTTCGTCGCTGCGGGAGCAACCAACGCAACGGGGCCGGCGTGAGCCGGCCCCTCGTCGCGTCGCAGCAGCGCCGGGGTGTCCCTAGTAGGGCTTCTCCGGGGCGGCGAAGGTCACGTCCTTGATCCCCGCGCGCACGACCTCGTTCAGCACGAGCACGACGTAGGCGGTGGGGACCTGCTTGCGGGAGTCGATGATCACCGGGAGGCCGTTCTCGCTCTTGCCCTTGTAGGTGTCGCGGAACGAGATCAGCTTCGACTGCAGGCGCTCCCAGATCGGGTGCTCCTCGGGGTTCGCCAGGGACTCCAGCTCGCCGGGGTTGTTGAACTGCTCGTCGCCCACCTTGAGCACCACGAACCCGCCCTCGTCCGCGTTGACCTTGCGGTTCGACTTGTCGCGGTAGAGGCACTTGATCCGGACCTCGTTCAGGTCCAGGCTCGGCGTGCCCGAGCCCATGCCCCGGTTCTTGGGCAGGTAGGCCTTGATCACGCCCTCGGTGGTCTGGAACTTCTGGAGCATGAAGAAGATCAGGAGGTTGAACACCACGTCGATCATGGGCGTGAGCTCCATCTCGACGTCGTCCATGTCCTGCTTACGCCGCGCGCGCGCCATGGGACCCTCCTATTCCTTCTTGTCCGGGGAAGCGGCCAAGCTGGTCTTGTAGATCGGGGCCCGCGGGGCCTCGTTGGGGTAGCCGATGCAGGCGTCGAACACCTGCTGCACGTACTTGAACGGCGCGCCGCGGTCGGCGCGAATGTTGACCTCGAGCTTCGAGGCCGCCACACCGTTCTCGTCCTGGGGCTCGACCTCGTAGCCGGCGACCTCGGTCCGCAGGTAGTCGCCCAGCCACATGTAGCCGTTGCCCTTCTGCGTGGGGTCGGCGGTCATGGTCTTGCCGCGGATCTTGATCGTGCCCGCGCTGAGCACGTTGATCGTGATCGAGCGCGTGATCTCGCCCGGCGCCGCGCCCTCGTCCTTCTTGGCCTGGTCGGCGAAGGGCAGCGCGATCTCCTCCATGTCGAGGTTCGACATGTCCGACACGATCATGAAGAAGATGATCAGGTTGAACACGATGTCGATCATGGGGGTCAGGTCGAGCTTCGGCTCGGGATCCTGCGCCACCCGCGATTTCTTCGCCATACGCTTGGCCTCCTCCTACGCGCCCGCGGGACCTATTCCTTGAACCGGTCCATGAGCTCGTCGGAGATCGCAGCCACCTCGAGGATCTGGCGCTGGACCTTGTTGCGGAAGTAGAAGTAGACGAACGCGAAGGGGATCGAGACGGCCAGACCCATGCAGGTGGTGACCAGCGCCTGCTGGATACCGCCCGCGAGCTCCTTCGGCGAAGGCGCGGTCTTGGCGCTCGCGATCACCTGGAACGCGCCGATCATGCCGGTCACGGTCCCGAACAGCCCGATCATGGGGGCGGTGTTCACGATCAGGTTGATGTAGGAGATCGACTGCTGGAGCTTGGTCGCCTCGAAGTCGCCGACCTCGCGCATGCTGTCGGAGATGTTGTCCCAGGTCGTGCCGATCTTGGGCAGGCCCGCCGCGATCACGTTGGTCAGGAAGCAGGGGTGCGACTCGCACACCGTCATGGCCTCCTCGAACTCCTCCTCCTCGAACAGCCCCTCGAGCTGGTCGAGCACGTGGGGGGGCACGATGTTGTCGCGCTTGAGGCCGATCGCGCGCTCGATCGACATGCCGAGGCCGGCCACCGAGGCGAGGATCAGCACGCCGCCGATCAGGCCGCCGTAGCGGATGAAGTCGAGCGCCGTCATGGACTCGCCGCCGGAGCCGCCGCCGCCGTCACCGCCCTCCTGGGCGAAACCCATGTCCGCGAACGCGGCCATGCAGAGGAGGATCAGAGCGACCCTGAACAGGAAGGACATCTTGGCTTTGGTGATCACGAAGCCGAACTCTCCTTGGACTCGGGGGGGTGGGCCCCGTCCGTGCGGAAAACATTAAATGACATGCGGTTACCTGTTTGCAAGGCTCGCTTCGTCTGGTTTCTGTGTCATCTCGAAAACTGGCTCGTGGCGAACGACGTCCGCCCCTCACCGGGGTGTAGGGTCAGGGGTTAGCGCTTGAGCTTCTTGGCCCAGGGGCTGCCGGGGCGGGAGTCCAGGAGCTCCTGCTCCATGTAGTCGGCCAGCTTCTCCATGCCCAGGTGGCGGTAGATCTTGGCCGACATGTAGAGCGACTTGGCGTAGCTCCCGGGCACACCGGCGTACTGGGTCACGCTGGTCTGGTAGGCGATCAAGGCCTTCTTGAGCGCGTTCTTGTCCATGCCCTCCTGCTCGGCCTCGGCGTAGCGAATGTCGCCGCGCCCGGCCCAAGCCGCGCCCGCGACCTCGGGGTCGAGGGTCGAGCCGCGCAGGAGGTCGTCGAACAGGTCGTTGGCCTTCTCGTACTGCTTGCTGAGCACGTAGGCGCTGCCCATACCGACCACCGCCTCGCTGCGCAGGGGGCCGTTGCCCGCGTTGTCGCGGGCGATACCGAAGGCCGTGAGGGACTTGGTGAAGTCCTCCTTGGCCAGGTAGGCGTTGCCCTCGCCGATCTTGCCCTTCACGCGCCAGCGGTCGCCCCAGCCCCGGTCCAGCTCGCCGAAGGTCTTGAGCGCCGCGCCGAGCTGGTTGGCCTTGGCCTGGGCCAGGCCCAGCCCGTAGATCGCCGCAGGCGCCAGGTAGTGCTTGGGGTGCGCCTTGATCAGCTTCTCGTACTCGGCGATCGCCCCGGTGTAGTCCTCGGCCATGCGCTTGGCGTCGCCCACGTAGAGCGTGGCGTGCACCTCGATCCAGCCCAGGGGCGCCTTGCGCGCCTCGGCGAAGGACTCCGCCGCGCGCTCGTAGCGCCCGGCGCGGAGCTGGCTCTGCCCGCTGAGGAACTCGGGGGGGGTGTCGTCGTAGCGGATCTCGAGCACCTCCTCGCCCTTGATGTCCCGGGCGCCGCGGCGGCCGCGCTCGTCCTGGGCGTACTTGATCGACTCGAAGCTCTCGTCGAGGACGAACACGTCCCGGATCTCGGAGCGCTCGGTGATGATCGTGCCCTTGGACGGCCCGGCGTCCTTCTTCTTGTCGTCGGCGGGGGGCTTGCCCCGACCGCGCCGGCTCTGGGCGGCGGCGGGGGCGCCGATCGCGCCCAACAGGCAGAGGCCGAGGACGAGCGCGCGCGTGGTGCCAGCCATTACTGCTTCCCCTTCGCTTCCTGGAGGATCTGGTCCAGCTCCTTCTGGATCGAGGGCGGCGCCTGATCGAAGGTCTTGAGCTGCTTCATGGTCTCGATATCGCCCGCGACCTCGCCCCACTCCTCGCGGGCCATTTTGATCCGGAGGTAGATCACGTCGGCGTTCCAGCGGGCGAGCACGTAGTTGGTCTCGTCGTAGCGGGTGTCCAGGCAGAGCTGCTGCCAGTAGCCCTCGTCCACGACCTTGTGCATGACGTAGCGCAGCTCGTTGAAGGCCGCGGTCACCGTGTCGGCGAGGAACTTGGGGTCCTTGGTCTTCTGGTAGTGCGCCCAGGCGGCCTCACCCATGGCGTTGACCACCATGGCGTCGCGCTGCATGGTCCGCGCCAGGTCCCGGCGGTCGGTGTCGGAGAAGTCGTTCATCTTCTCCTCGGGCACGCAGTTGAAGTCGTTGCCGTTGCGGCTCAGCTCCAGCCAGCGCTGCTGCTGGCCGTCGACCTCGATCACCACGAACCACTTGTTGAGGCTGGGGTCGCGCTTGCGCTCGACGAAGGTCCCGCGCACGGTGCGCACCTTGCTCCGGGTCATGGCGTAGGTGACCTGCGAGAGCGGGACCAGAATGTCCAGCGCCTCCTTGTGGCGCCCGAGCTTCATGAGCGCGAACCCGCTGCGGGCCAGCGCCCGGTCGTACTTCGCGTGCAGCTCGCTGGTCTCCTTCTCTCCGTCGAGGGCCGGACGGGGGAAGCGCTTGAACAGCTCCTCGTGGCAGGTGAGCAGGGCCTCCCACTCGCCGCCCGGGAACAGGACCGAGGACAGGAGCCAGTAGTGCCCGTCCTTGAGCTTGGAGCGGTCGGTGGACTCGAGCCAGGCCTTGGCGTACTTCGCGGCCTTGGCGTTGAGCTCCCGGGCCTTGCCCAGCTCGTTGGTCTTGGTCGCGCGCTCGCGAATGTCCGACATGAGCGTGTAGGCGATGTACTCGAAGTAGCGGTCGTCCTTCTGGTCGGCGACCTTGTCGAAGCAGGCCTCGGCGTCGGCCAGCTTGTCCTGCCCGAGGTAGGCGCGCACCTGCTCGTAGCGCGCGGGGACCACGCGCTTGGTCGAGGCCAGGTCGCCGTCGAAGGGCTTCAGCGCGTTCTCCGCGGTGCCGAAGTTCTTCTCCTCGTTCTCGAGCTGTCCGAGGTAGTAGCAGGCCAGGGCGAACGACTCGTTGTCGTCGAGCTTGCGCGCGAGCTTGCCGGCGCTGATCAGGGTCTTGCGCGCGTCCTCGAGCTCCTCCTTCTTGTTGGTCTTCTGGTAGCTCTTGTAGTAGCAGTAGCCGGCGTTGGCCTCGGCGTTGGCCCGCAGGCGCACCGGCTTGCCCTCGTTCTGCTCGGGGACCTGGAGGTAGGCCTTGGCCGCCTCCAGCCAGCGCCCCTTCTTCTGCTGCTCGGCGGCGTTGTTGATGAACACCTTGATCGCGGCGTCCTCGTCCACGTCGGCGGCGCCGAGCTGGATCCGGTTGTAGAGCTCGGCGATCGGGGTGTCCTTGTTGGCCACGTCCTCGCCGAACTGGAGCACGGCCTGCTTGCCCGCGGAGAGCGCGTAGCGCACGGCGCCCTCGGCGTCCTCGTGCTCGGGGAACTCCTTGAACACGGTCTCGTAGGCCAGGGTCGCCTCGAGGTAGCGCTCCTGGTTGAACAGCAGCTTGCCGATCTCCTGGACCGCCTTGGGCACCCAGGTCTCGCGCTCCTTGCGGGTGCGCGCGGCGGTCATGACGCCCTTGAAGGCCGAGATCGCCGCCGCGCGGCGCTCGCGCAGGAAGTAGCCGATCCCCACGTGGTACTGGATCTCCGGGGTGTAGATCTCACCGCCGGTCTGATCCGAGAGCTCGCTCAGGGCCTTGCAGGCCCCGGCGCCGATCGGGCCGAAGCCCAGCCCCGCGATCTTGGGGGCGTTGGGGTCCTTCTTGTCGCGGTCGATGATCTCGAACAGCTGCTTGGCGCCCTCGGCGCCGCGGCCCATGCCCGCCAGCGCCTTGGAGGCGCCGAAGGTGATCAGGATCCCCGAGGGGTGCTCGCGCCAGTTCTCGGCGAACTCGTTCTCGCTGATCCCCTGGATCACCTGGGTCGCCTCGCGGCCCTGGCCCGACATGTTCAGCGCCTGGATCCAGCCGTAGTAGCCGCGGATCACGAAGTCGCGGATCAGGCCCCTGGCCCACTCACGCTGCTCGGGGTCGACGCTGGGGTGGTTCAGGTCCCACTCGGGGCGGCCGTATTCCACGACCTCCTGGAAGGTGGGGACCGCGTCCTCGTAGCGCTCCAGGGCGAGGAGCACGTTGCCCATGCCCAGGGACGCCTCGCAGCGGAAGAACCAGATCCCGCACTGGTCGATCACGTTGCCGTAGACGTCGAGCAGCCGGCCCAGGCGCTCCTTGCGCTCCGGGTTCTCGGGGTCGAAGGTCTCGGCGTAGGTGCGCAGCGCGTCGGCGTAGAGCAGGTTCGCCTTGTCGCGCTGGAACTCGAGCTCGCGCCGCTTGTCGGCGGCCTCCTTCTGCGCCTTCTGATCGTTGGGGTCGATCTCGACTTCCTTGTCGAGCATCTCCTCGATCTGCGCCGACCAGGCCTTGATCTGCTTGGTCATGGGCTCGAGCACCTCGTCGAAGAGCGCGCGGCCCTCCTTCATCATCTGCTCGCGCTTGTCCTTGTCCTTCTCCTCCTGAGCCTTGGCGATCTTGGCCAGCGCCCGGTCCTTGGCGGCGAGGAAGGTGTCCAGCCCGGCGTTGGCCGAGCGGTCGTGGTTGGGGTACTTCTGGCGCAGCTTCCCCAGCAGCTCCTCGTACTCCTTGAGCTTGGCCGTGTCGTTGTTGCTGCGGGCCACGATCTTGAGCGCGTCGGCGGCGAGGAACTCGAGGTCGGCCTTGGCCGGGCCGGAGGTCTTCTCCACGGCCTGGGGCGCGTACTTCATCACGATGTTCGCCGACACGTTCTGCATGCAGCGGCGCAGGACCTCGAACTCGGGCTGATCCCCGGTGTAGTCGGGCATGCCGATCGGGGAGCGCGCGAGCTGGTTCAGGCGCGACTCGGCGCCGAGCCCGAGCTCACCGCTCATCTTCGCGGCCCCCGCCGCCGCCGAGCCGGCCTGCTCGTTCGAGGGGTAGAGGAGCATGCTCTTGAGGTAGGTGAGCATGGCCTCGTCCTTCTTCCCCTCCTTCGCCAGGCAGTCCGCCACGCCCTTGAGCGCGTAGCCCTTGATCCCGGGGTCGGAGGTCCGGCTGAGCACCCCCTGCAGCCGGGTCAACGCCTGGTTCGCGTCGCCGCCGGAGTTGATCTGGCACTGGGCCACCCCGCACTTGGCGAGCTCCTTGATCTCGTCCGAGCTCGCGCTCTTGGAGAGGGCCTCGAAGGTCTTGAGCGCGTCGTCGGGCTTGGAGTCGATCAGGAGCTGGGCCTTGGCGAACCCGCCCTTCTCCTTCCAGAAGCCGCCGAGCTTGCCCGAGGCGAGGGTGTCGAGGTGCTTGAGCGCCTCGGCGCGGTTGCCCTCGGCCAGCTCGAGCTGCGCGGCGCGGTAGAGGCCCTTGGCCGCGTAGAAGTGGCGCGGGTCGTGGTCCGAGACGTTGGTGTAGGCCTTGATCGCCGAGCTGCCCTTGCCGTGCATCTCGAAGAACTCGCCGAGGAAGAACTCGGCGTAGGGCTTGATCGAGCGGTCGCCCTTCTTGATCGCGTCGATCAGGGCGTTGCGGCCCTCGGTGTAGTCGCCCTTCTCCGCCACCCGCAGCGCGCGGTTCAGGCGGCTGTCGCTCCCGTCGACGACGCGCTTGACCTCGTTGGCGTCGAAGCTCTGGGTGCCGCGCGAGCCCTTGACCGTGACCTTCTCGCAGCTCGCCTCGACGACCTCGTCGACGTCGAAGGTGGTGCCGTTGGTCAGGGTCACCTCGCCGTCGGCGGCGAGGGTCGCGCTCGCGCAGAGGGCGACGGTGGTCAGCGGAAAGAGGAGGTCGGTGAGTTTCATGCTGTGCGATACCCCGTCAGTCGTCGGCAAGTTCCCGATGGGTTCAAACGACTCCGCGCGCCGGTGTCGGGCGCGCGGGTGGTTTGGAGGACAGAGGTTAACCCACCGGGGAGCGAGTGGCCACGGGTGCTCGCGGGGGTCGCGCTCAAGTCGGCGCGTCCCAAGCGATTGCTGGCGTCGATCGTCTCGCGAAGCACCCGACGGACTCGATTCCCGTGTTCATGCGCCGGCGTCGCCGCCCACGCCAGGGGGACGTCTGCCCCGCAGCGCGAGCGAGCTCGGCCCAACGACGCTGGTTCGCGGCGCGCCGCAGCGCGCCGACCCGCCGGCGCTACTTCCCGAAGCGCCGACGCTCCTCGTCCCGCGCGACCGTAATGTCGGCCTTGATCAGGACCACCAGGCTCGCCTTGAGCTTGTGGAACGCCTGACGGCGGAAGAGGTTGTTGAGCAGCGGCACGTTCACCAGGAACGGCACGCCGACCTCGCCCTCGAACTCGTCGTAGTTCTTCAGGCCGCCGAGCAGCACGGTGCCGCCGTCGGGGACGGTCACGGTGGCGCGCAGCTTCTGCACGGTGATCACCGGGAGCTCGATCGGGATCGAGGTGAAGCCGTTGGCCAGGGTCACCGGCGCCGGGATCCGGGGCTGGAGCTCGGTGGCCAGGGTCGGCTGGACCTCGATCGTCACGTAGCGCCGGTCGTGGCTGACCGCCGGGCGGACCTCGAGGATCGCGCCCGCGTTCAGCACGCCGATCACGGGGTTCAGCACCGGGATCACGCCGGTCTGGTTGACCTCGACGTCCTGGATGTACGCGCGCTGGTTCACGTTCAGCACGTGGGAGCGCTGGCCGTTGAACACCGTGATCCGGGGCGCGTTGACGACCTTCTGGCGCTGGGTCTTACGGACCATGTCCATCAGCGCCTGGAGCTGGAAGTCGTCCAGGAAGTTGTACTGCAGCGCCAGGCCGCCCGAGGGGGTGATGTTGAAGGGCAGGCCCGAGGGCGCCAGCGAGCTGAGGGTGTTGGTCACCGCGCCGCGGATGTTCGTCTGACCCTGGGCGTCGGTGTAGTTGTAGCCCACGTTCACCGCGCCCGGACCGCCGGTCAGGCCGCGGGGGTTGTTGATCACGCCGAAGGTGTCCGGGGGCAGACCGACGGCCTGCTGGCCCTGGTTCACGATGTCGATGCCGACGTGCTCGAGCATGTTCTCTTGGACCTGCACGAAGCGCGCCTCGACGGTGACCATGACGCCCACGGTCTCGCGCAGGGCCTGCAGCAGCTTGATGATCCGCTTGTGGGCCTCGAGCGGCTTGCGCACGATCAGGATTCCGCCGGAGTACTCGACGGAGCCCTCGTCCTCGCTCTCACCCAGGCGGGTGTTGACCAGGTCGACCAGGGTGTCCGAGGTGAAGCTGCCCGAGGCCTCTTCGTCCTCGTCGTCGAGGTTCAGGATGTTCCCGCCGCCGCCGCCGGCGCCGGCGCCGCCGATCTGGCCCAGGCTCAGGCCGAGGGTCGGCGCGGGGAAGTCCGGGGGCGAGTTGACGATCTCGGTGACGTCGTAGAAGCGCAGGATCAGCTCCTCGACCTCGTCCTCACCGCTGAAGATCTTGACGACGCCGTCCTCGACCCGCCACTGCAGCGAGCCGCCGATCGCGTCGAGGATCAGGCTCAGGGCGTTGGCCAGCTTGACCTGGTTGACCTTGAGCGGCGCCGAGAGGGTCGGGCTCTCGCTCTCGACCAGCTCCTTGGCGCCCTTGCTCAGCACGTAGTTGAGCCCGGTCACCTGGCGCAGGAACTCGATCGCGTCCTCGAAGCTGGTCTCGCGGGGGAAGTCGAGGTCCAGCGGCTGGGTGTTCAGGCGCTGGGTGATCTCCTGCTCCTCCTCGGACAGCTGACCGCGGGTCAGGAGGTCCTGGCCGGTGTCGCGGGCCACGACCCGGGCCCACTCCTCGGCGGTCGGGAACTGATACAGGACCTGGGTCGGGACCGCGGACTGCTCGACCCACTCCAGCTGCCGGCGCAGGTGCTCGACGCGGTCGCGGTAGCTCTGCTTGACGCGGTGGCGGTAGGCCGACTCCTCGGCGCGCTCCATGAGCCGCCCGGCCTCGGCGTGGTCCGGCTGGCGGCGGAGGATGTCCTCGCACAGCCGCGCGCACTTCACGAACTGGTTGGCGCGGAAGGCGTCCTTGGCGTTCTCGTAGAGCGCGCGAATGCTCGCCTCGAGGGCGCGCTGCCGGTTGGCGCGCTCGTACTCCGAGCTGCGGGCCGCGGCGTCGCGCAGCATTTGCCGGCGCAGGCGCTCCTGCTCGGCGCCCTTGAGCTTGGCCTCGGAGATCCGCTCCTCGGCGGCGCGGGCGAGCTGGCCGTCGTCGATGTTGAAGGGCAGCCAGCGCAGGCCCTCTTGCACGCGCTGGAAGCGCTCTTGCGCCTCGTTGAAGCGGTCGCGCTGCATGAGCAGCTCGCCCTCGTTGAACAGGCGCTGCAGCTCGACCTTGGCCTGCTCCATGCGGGCCAGGCGCTGCTCGACCAGCACGCGCACGGGCTCGCGGAACTGGCCGGTGCGCCCGGTGCCGGTGATGTACTCGGCGCGGTCGAGGAGGTTGCGCGCCTCGATCAGGCCCGGGTCGAGCTTCACCGCGCGCGAGAGGTGCTGCACCGCCTCGCGGTAGCGCAGCTGCATGTAGAGGTTCTTGCCCGTCTTCAGGTAGTTCTGGGCGAGGGCCTTCTTCTCCTGCTCGGCGAGGGTCAGCTCGCGAGCCAGGTCACCCAGGGGTCCGCCGGCGTTGTTGCCGCCGCCGAACTCCTCCCCATCCGGGGGCGGCGCGAACAGCGGCTCCGGATCGGGTTGGGGGTCCTGCTTGGGAGCCGCCTGCTGGGGCTGCGCCTGCTTGGGGCGCGGAGCGGGCGCTCGCTCCTCGCTTTGGCAACCCAAGAAAGCGCAGCTGACCGCTGCCGCGATCAACAGCCGAGCGCGAGGGTTCGACATGGGAATCTCAGCTCTTTCTGGAACCCGGTTCACTTCCCCAGCGCGCGCTGCCGGGGAGGTCGTTCGGGGGCGTGGCCACGGGCGGAATGGTATCACGCTTCCCTAGGCAGGGAAAGGTTTTAGAGTGCGTCGCCCGACTTTCGCCGATGACTCGTCCATGACAGGTCGGTGACCGCATAAGCCTTGGATTGACAGGGTGTTGCCCCGAGTGAGGCGTCCCGTCCTCGAGGACGAACACGACCCCGACGGGGTCGGGGTTCCATCCCCCTGGACCGCCCGGCGATGGCTCGACCGGGTCATGGGTCAGCGGTGTCCCGCGGATCGAACGCTACCCGCCGAGCTTGGGGTCGTCGCTCCTGACGGTCTCGGTCTGGCCGTCCGGCCACTCGATCACGATCGCCTTGACCTTCTTGAGCCCGGCTCGGGGGTCCAGGTCCTCGAGCACGTCCCTGAGCGTGGCCCCGGTGGTGAAGTCCAGGCGGCCCTTGGGCTCACCGATCGGGTCCCCGACGCTGACGCGGAAGAAGGTCTTCTCCTCCCACGCGCCGTCGATCCACTTACGCACGAGCAGGCTGCAAGACTCCTGGAAGTCGGGCTCGGTGATCTCGAGGGCCTTGGTCATGGGTTGGGTCGAGAGCGGGATCACCTGCACCTCGCGCTCGTTGGCGAAGGGCCCGGCCACGTCGGAGGCGACCCGCCTCTCGGAGTCGTTGAGGGTGACGACGACCTCCGGGTCCCGGACGACCGCGTCGGTCTCGTCCAGTTCAGCGACGCTCACGACCTTGTAGACGTAGGCGCGGCGGGCGGAGACGTGCTCGTCGACGAAGCTCAGCGCCTCGGTCTCGCCGAGCTTCTCCCACGCGTCCTCGCCGTCGATCGCGCGGTAGACCTCGTAGCGCACGGTCACATGGCGGGTGTCCGGGCTCACGCCCCAGGTGAGCCGGATCCGCCCGCGCTGGGAGGCGTCGCCCGTGAGGTCGATCGGGCCGCCGTGCCGCGCCTGCACGCGGTCCACGCCCGGGACGTAGTAGACGATCCCGGGTCGGCGGTGGGAGATCCACGTCGGCCAGGGGCGCGCCGCGGGGACCGCCTCGGGGTCGAGCTCCCGCTCGAGCTCCGCCCTCCAGCCCGGTCCCTCGGCCGGCTCGAGCGACGCCTGGTCGTCGACGTAGCTCTGGACCTGGGTCATGGCCACCTCGACGCCGTCGGCCCGGGTCAGGGCCTCGGGGGTCCCCAGGAGCCCGGAGGCGACGTAGAGCAGCTCGAGCGCGAACACGCCCAGCACGATCTTCTCGAAGTGTCTGAGCAACAGAAACTTGGGATCCATGGCGGCGCCCCTCCTGGAACGAACACGACCCTGGCAGGGGTCGGGTTCCAGCGGACCGCCCGTCCGAGTTCGGCAGCGCGCGCAGCGCCCGGATCCCCGTACGGCGCCCCCGCCCGCCCGGGGGCCCCGCTCGTCGCTACGTGCAGGCGCAGCAGGGGCTCCCCGAGTCGGACGAAGAAGGGAACCGCCAAGACGCCAAGACCGCCAAGGCTCCGCCCTGGCGGCCTCCCTCCGGGGTGGGGAGTGAGGCAGCACCGAGACGTGGGGGGGTCAGGCGTGTCGTCTTGTGCCTGCGCCAGCGGAGCCTTGGCGTCCTTGGCGTCCTTGGCGGTTCACTCTTCTTCTCTTCGCCGAGCGAGGTCGCGCCTGCGCGGAGCGGGACCGGGCTGTGCGGAGTGTCCGAGCGGAGCCTTGGCGTCCTTGGCGTCCTTGGCGGTTCACTCTTCTTCTCTACGCCGAGCGAGGTCGCGCCTGCGCGGAGCGGGACTGGGCTGTGCGGAGTGTCCGAGCGGAGCCTTGGCGTCCTTGGCGTCCTTGGCGGTTTGGATCCTTGGGGCTGCCGGCGCGGCTTCGCAACAGCCTTGCCCGCGCCACGAGACGGTCAGACGACCCACTGCGCACTGCCGGGCAGCCGCCCGAGCGGTCGGTCTGGACTCCGCAGGCGGCGCGGCGACGGAGGCTGCCGGCGGCCTACTTCTCGCCGATCTTGGGGTCGTCGCTCTTGACGGTCTCGGTCTGGCCGTCCGGCCACTCGATCACGATCGCCTTGATCGGCTTGAACCCGTCCTCGGGGGTCTCGTCCTCGAGCACGTCCTTGAGCGTGGCCCCGGTGGTGAAGTCCTGCCGGCCCTTCTGCTCGCCGATCGGGTCGCCGATCTTGACCCGGTAGAACGCCTTCTCCTCCCACTTCCCGTCGAGCAGCTTGCGCACGATCAGGTTGCAGGACTCCTCGAAGTCCGGGTTCTTGATCTCGATCTCCTCGGTCATGGGGTCGGTCGAGATCGGGATCACCTGGATCTCGCGCTCGGTGGCGAAGGGGCCGACCACGTTGGACTCGACGCGCTTGTCGGCGTCGTTGAGCGCACGATCGCCTCGGGGTCGGAGAAGATCCCGTCGGTCTTGTCCAGCTCGGCTACGCTCGACCTTGTAGACGTAGGCGCGGCGGGTGGAGATGTCCTTGTCGACGAGGCTCAGCTCCTCGGTCTCGCCGATCTTCTCCCACTCGTTCTCGCCGTCGATCGAGCGGTAGATCTCGTAGCTCACCGTCACGTAGCGCGTGTCCGGGCTCACGCCCCAGTTGAGCTGGATCTGACCCTGCGTGGAGGTGTCGCCGGTCACGTCGATCGGGCCGCCGTGGAGCGCGGTGAACTCCTTGTTCACGACCTCGACGTAGTAGACGATCCCGGGCCGGCGGTGGGAGATCCAGGTCGGCCAGGGGCGCGCCGCGGGGATCGACTGCGGGTCGAGCTTGCGCTCGAGCTCCGCCTTCCAGCCCGGGCCCTTGGCCGGCTCGAGGGAGGCCTGGTTGTTGACGTAGTTCTGGACCTTGGTCATGGCCACGCCGACGCCGTCGGCCTTGGTCAGGGCCTCGGGGGTCCCCAGGAGGCCCGAGGCGACGTAGAGCATCCAGAGGACGAACACGCCCAGCACGATCTTCTCGAAGTGTTTGAGCAACAGCAGCTTGGGATCCATGGCAGCGCTCCTACTCGGCGGGGGTGTTGGTGAAGTCGAAGGCCTCGACCTCGAGTTCGACCTTGAGCGGGGGCTCGGGGACCCAACGGGTCCAATCACCGAACTGCTCGTGCTCCTCGAGCTGCACCTCGTAGACGCCCTTCTCGAACACGAACTCGTCGAGGGGGATCTGGAACTGCTTGGCGAAGTCGTGGCGGATCGTCCACACCGCCTTCTCGACCCGCATGCGCACCACGCGGAACGAGATGTCCTGAGCCAGGACCTCGCGCACCACCAACGGAATGTCCGCGGCGGCGCAGAAGAAGGTCACCCGAGCGGGGAGCCGTTTGTAGGCGGGCTCGGACTCCTGGGGCTCGGGGAGGAACTCGATCTCGGAGGCCAGGCGCAGCGCGTTGCCCTTCTTCAGGGCGTCGAGCAGCGCCTCCTGGATCCAGAAGCGCTTCTGGATCTTCTTGATCCCGTTGGCGTCCTCGGCCTGCTCCATGTTGATCAGAGGGGCGTCGGGCTTCTCCGGGTCCGTGACCAGGGCGCCGAAGCGCTCCTCGGCGCTCAGCGCGTTGAGCCGGGTGCGGAGCTTGGCGTTGAAGTCGTCGGAGTCGACCTTGTCCTTGCCCTCGAAGTCCTCGAACACGCGCTCCAGGGGCTCGTCCCGCGCCTTGACGACCTCGCCCAGGCTCGCGACCTCCTGCTGGTAGAGCTCGCGCTTGCGGGTGAGCTGCTCGATGTCCTTGGTGGTGTAGAGCGGGTTCTCGGGGTCCGGGGAGTCGACGCGCTTGGCGAAGCCGTCGAGGGTCCGGCTCTTGGTCTCGAGGTCGCGCAGCTTCTTCGCGGTGTCCTCCTGCATGCCGCTGATCACGACCACGTAGAGGATCACGGGGATCAGGGCCACGGCGTAGACGATCACCAGGCCCTTGTTCTGCAGGATCAGGTCTTTGGGGTTCGGTTGGCCGCTCATTACTTGGGGTCCTCGAAGAACTCGCCTTCGCCCATGCCCTCTTCAGCGGGGGCTGGCTCCGGCTCGGGCGGCGGCTCGGGGACACCGACCTCGAACGTGAACTCGAGCATGACGGAGTAGAACGTCCCGGAGTCGATCTGGGCGCGCTTGGAGGCGGCGAGCCCGCCGATCTCCTCCTCGGCCCCGGCGTCGAGCTGACCCCAGGTGTACTCCCCGCCGACCTCGCGACGCACGAAGAACGGCGCCTTGCTCAGCCGCTTGGCGAGGGGCTTGCCGAACTCCTCGATGATCTGGTCGCGCATTTGGCGCCACTGGGCGCGCTTGTCCTCGGGCACGCGCTTGGCGACCAGCACCCGCACCTCGTGGCGCTCGGGGTGCTCGTCGTCCTTCTTGCGCTTGATGTCGAGCTCGAGCAGCCAGAGCTTGTTGTCGTCGGCCTTGGACTTGGCCAGCTCGCGGGTGAAGCGCCGCACCTGGGGCACGAGCTCCTCCGCCGAGTTGGCCTTGTGGTCCCACTCGATCACGGTGTCGTTGTCCGCGGGGAGCACGTCGCGGATCGCGTCGAGCAGCTCCAGCAGGAACACGCGCCCGCCGCCGAGGCTCGTGTAGGCCTTGGCCTCCTGCTCGTACTGGGTGAAGTCCGTGAGCTCCAGCGCGGAGTTCTGCGTGCCCTGGATCCCGGTCACACCGTTGGCCTTGGCCGCGGCGTCGACCACCCGGGACTGCATGCTCGAGGCGTGGAAGTAGGCCAGGCCGAAGGCGAGCCAGGCCACGACGGCCGCGCCGATCGCGAAGGGCAGCTTGTTCTTCAGCTCGCGGTTGATCTGCACGTCCTGGGGCGAGAGGTCGACCGTGCAGGGGGCCTCGCCCGCGCCCTGGAGCGCGAGCCCGATCGCGACCGCGAAGCCCATGAGGTGCTTGTCGAGGGTGTCGACGTCGACCTCCTCGTCGAGGATGAACATGTCCTCGAGCTGGGCGGCCTTGGTCACCTTGAGCTGGAGCTGCTCCTTGAGGAAGCGGCTCAGGTTCTTGAGCTTGGCGCCGTCGCCCAGGAGCAGCACGCGCTTGATCTCGAGGTCCTCGGCCTGGCTCTTGAAGAAGCCCACCGAGCGGTGGATCTCCCCCACGAAGTCCTTGAGCACGCCCTGCATGCTGCTGAAGATCTTCTTGGCCTGGCTGCTCTTGCTCGAGGAGCGCTTGAGCTTCTCGGCCTGCTTGAAGGGGACCTTGAAGCGCTCGGCCAGGGCCTTGGTGATGTCGTTGCCCGCGATCCGCAGGTTGCGGATCCAGAAGCGGTCGCCGTCGACGATCACCAGGTCGGTGTGCTCGGCGCCCACGTCCAGCACGACGGTCCCGCCGGCCTGGTTGGGGTAGCTCGTGCGCACGAAGTTGTAGATCGCGAGCGGGGCGATGGTCACGATGTCGGGGTTGACCCCGCCCTCGCGCAGGTCGGACAGGAAGCCGTCCACGAGCTCCGAGCGCGTGGCGAAGATCCCGACCTCGACCTCTTCGCCCTCTTCGTGGCTGACGCGCACGAAGTCCCAGTTGACCTCGGCGATGGGGAACGGGATCTGTTGCTGCGCCTCGAGGCGCACCAGCTTCTCCACCTGCCCGGCGTCCACCGGCGGGAGCTTGATGAACCGGCTGAAGGCGTGCAGCCCCGCCAGGCCCACCACGACCTGATCCGAGCCGATCTTCTGGTTCTCGAGGAACGTGTTCAGCGCCTCGGACTTGGCCTCCTGGACGTCGTCCTCGTCGTCGGCGATCGGATAGGGCACGTGCTCGACGGCGAGGATCTCGATCCCGTCGCCCGTCGAGCGCAGCTTGACCGCTTTGAGCGCGGACTGCCCGATATCGAGGCCCCAAACTGCCATACAGGCACCCTACCCCGTCGTACAGGGCGAGCTCGCGTCCGAGACACGCCCTTGAAAACAAAGGATTAAAGCTAAGCGGGGAAGTGTAGGTAACGCCTCAGGGGCTGTCAAGCCGGCCTCGTGCATGGGGTAGCGGTCCAGGGTAAGCGCGCGCAAGGGTTCGACCCGGGCCTCCGTCGACCCTCACGCGCGAGCGCCCTGGGGGGTTCGCGCGAGCTCAGGCCTTGCGCCGGCTGAGGTAGGGGAAGCAGCGCTGCAAGTCCTGCCATGTTTTGCGCTTATCGGCTGGGGTGCGCAGCAGGTAGGCCGGGTGATAGGTGAGGATGGTCGGGATCCCTTCCCAGGAGAGCTCGCGCCCGCGGTTGCGGCCGAGGCCGTCCTCGGGGCGCAGGAGCCCGAGCCCGACCGCCGCGGTCTTGCCCAGGGCCACGATCACCTTGGGGCGCACGATCTGGAGCTGCTCGCGCAGGAAGGGCAGGCACGTCCCCATTTCGTCGGGCTGCGGGTTGCGGTTCCCCGGCGGGCGGCACTTGACCACGTTGCAAATGAACGCGTCGGCGCGCTCGATCCCCATGGCCTGGATCATTTTCGTGAGCAGGTCCCCCGAGGGCCCGCAGAAGGCGAGGCCGCGCTCGTCCTCCATTTGCCCGGGGCCTTCGCCCACGAACGCGATCTCGGCCACGGCGTCGCCCTGCCCGAACACGAGGTTCGTCCGGCCCTGGGCCAGCTTGCAGCGGGTGCAGCCCGCCATGCGCCGGGCCAGGTCGCCGAGCAGCGCCTCGTTCTTCGCCCGGCGCGCGGCGAGGTCCTCGCTCGGCGCGGGCGCAGGCGCGGGGCGGCGCGCGCGGGCTCGGGGCGCGCGGCCGGGCGGGGCGGCTCCGGGCGCGCGGCGGAGCGCTGCGGCTCGGCGCGGACGGCGGGCGCGGGAGGCGGGCTGAGGGCACCGCGCTCAGCCCGAGGAGCGCGTCCAGCTCTGCGTGGGCCAGGAACCCGCGGGTCAGCTCCGCAGCTCGGCCCGAGGGTCGGGCGCGTTCAATCCTCGTCGGCCCCCAGGAGCTCGTCGAAGTCCATGCTGTCGAGCTGGTCCTGGAAGCTGGTGAAGTCGCTCAAGCCCAAGGGGTTCTTGCGCTTGCTCTCCTTGGCGATCGCGTTGGGGACCTGCAGAGCACGGCGTCGGAGACGAAGATCGGCGCGTCGCGCTTGATCGCGAGCACGAGGCAGTCCGAGGGCGGGCGTCGATCTTGACCTCGTTGGTCAGCCCCGACCACGCCTCGCCGTTCTTGCAGCGCTGCTCGAGGGTCAGGGTCGCGCAGAAGGTGCGGTCGACGATATCCGTGATCACCACGTGCTTGATCTCGACCTCGAACCCGTCGAGCACGTGCTCCAGCAGGTCGTGGGTCAGGGGGCGCTCGGCGTGCTCTTCCTTCAGCGCGCGGATCAGGGCGGCGCCCTCGTTGGAGCCAATGTGCATGACGAAGGCGTGGTCGTCGTTGCCGAGCAGGACCGCGATGCCGTGATCCGTCGGCACGACCTTGCGCACGGCGATCTCGTAGAGCTTTTCGGGCATGGTCGTTCCTCGCGGGCATTGTAGCGGAGCGGCTGCAACGGCGCCGGTGGTTTGTCGAGCCGCGCTCAGCGGTAGAGGTCGCGGTAGCGGTCGCGCTCGAAGGGGTCGCCGCGCTGGGTGGAGAGCGGGGCCAGGGAGAGCGAGACGCTGGCGCTGGTGTCGTCCTGCTGCGGGTCGTGGCTGATCGTGAACTCGAGGGCGAAGCGGTGGAAGCTGCGCACGACGCGCCCGCGGTGGTAGAGCCACTCGTCCTGGATCAGGTCGTACTGCTGGGCGAACTCGACGAACCAGCTCGGGGTCACCTGCCAGCGCGCGGCCCAGCTCACCGCCTGCCCGCCGCCCTGGCGCTCGCGGTAGGCGCCCTCGACCTCGAGGCTCGGGTGCGGGCGCACGAGCAGGGTGGCGTCGAGGCTGACCAGCGCCCCCTGGTTCACGTCGTGCTCGGCCCGGGCCCGGGCGGCGACCCAGTCCGCGAGGTAGAGCCGCAGGTCGTAGCGGATCGGCGACCACTGCCGCCCCACGTCGGCGCCGCGGTCGCGCGGGTAGTAGCGCGCCTCCACCGCGAGGTCCACGAGCTTGCGCCGGACCCCGGCCAGGTCGCCCAGGAGCCGGGTGCGCGCGCGGAGCACGAGGGCGTCGGTGGGCAGCACCGCCTCGACGTCGGGGTCGAACTGCAAGAGCTCGCTGGGGTCGCGGTTGAGCGCGAAGCGGTGCTCGCTCCCGACCTCGGGGAGGAACTCGTGGCGCAGCGCGGTCCAGGGAGTCTCGTAGCGCCGCCAGAAGGTCGTGGTCAGGGTCCAGCCGGCGTGGGCCCCGAAGCGATCGATCGCCTCGTCGTCGCCCGGGCGCTCGCTCCACGCCGACTCGCGCACCCCGCCGTAGCCGCGGAACACCAGCGGGCCCAGGTGGTTCTTGTATTCGAGCTGGGTGATCACGTCGCCGCGCCCGGCGCGGTAGCTGGCGAGGCCGGTGGCGTCGTCGGGGCGGAAGCGCAGGTGCCCCGCCCGCAGCGCGAGGTCGAGGTAGAGCCCCCCCAGGACGGGGTCCGTGGCCAAGGGCGTCTTGATCCAGTCCAGGCGCACCTCGGGCAGGCGCTCGACCTGGGTCTGGAAGTCGTTGAGCCGGAAGCGCCCCAGCGCGCGCACGGAGAAGTCGTCGGACCACCCGCGCAGGTGCCCGTAGGTCTCCTGCTCCTTCTCGGTCTGGGCCACGCTGCGGTAGTACTCGAGGAGCACCCCGCGGTCGCTCTGGCGCGAGACCTCGGCGTCGAGCTGCAGCCGGCTGGCCAGGCGCTCGCGCAAGAGCCCCCGCAGCCAGAACCGGCCCTGGCGCGGGATCGGCGTGCCCACGCGGTCGGTGTCGGCGCGGTCCTCGATCCCGAAGGCGCGGGCGAAGCCCTCGCCCTGCGTCGCCCCCTGGGCGTCGCGGTGGGTCCACTCGAAGCCCTGCTCGCCGCCGGTCCCGCGGCGCTGGTAGTGCTCGACCCGGGTCGCGCCGCTGAGGTCGAGCTCGCCCAGGGCGCCCAGGGGGATCGTGGTCAGCCGCGAGCGCACGCCGAAGATCGCGAACGCGCCCAGGCGGCTCGAGTGCCCGCCGCGCAGGGTCGGCAGGGGCCAGGTCGTGTTCCAGCGCAGGGGGATCGAGACCGGGACCCGCGCGCCGAGGACCGAGAGCGCCGCGCCGCGCACCCGCACGTCGCGGTCGAGCTCGGCCTCGCGGCGCAGCGCGTCCGAGCCGGCGCTGGCCGACGCCGGCGGCGGGCGCAGGGTCTGGGGGTAGACGTAGCCGTCGCCCTTGGGGCGCTTCTGCTGGGTGAACAGCGCGCCGAGGAAGTCCGCCTCGGCCACGTCGCGGCGCCGGGTGAACTCGACGGTGTCCGCGAGCAGGGCGAAGTGGGGCACCCCGTAGTCGCAGGGGCTGAGCGAGGCGTCGGTGGCCACGACCCGCTCGGGCCCCTCGAAGCGCAGGCGCTGAGCGCTGATCACCGGGGCGATCCCTCCCAGGAGCTTGCCCGGCGGCGGGCGCAGGCGGATCACGGCCTCCTCCGCGCTGCCCTCGCCGGTGGTCACGTCGAGGTAGAGCCGCTGGGCCTCGAGCACCGCGCTCCCGCGCGAGCTCTCGAGCACGAGCCGCACCCAGCCCTCGGCGTAGATCGCGCGCGGCACGAGCGGGGTCTCCGCCCCCGGGCGCTCGTCGACGTCGGCGAGGAGCGCGATCCCCTCCGCGCGCAGGTCGTAGACCCGCCGCTCGATCGCCCCGCCCCCCGCCCGCGGCCACTTCACGTCGCGGACCACGAGCCGCGCGTCGTCGAGGGGGCCGGCCTGGAGGACCACGACCTCCTGGGTCGCCCGCGGCCCGCGGGCGGCGGTCACGAGCCCCAGGAAGCCGCCCAGCCCGGCGGCGGCGTGGATCGGGCGCGGGCTGGCGACCGAGATCCGCTCGGCCTGGAGGTCGGCGTCGAGCTGCCGGCCCTGGGCGCCCACGACGGGGGCCAGGGCCCCCGCGAGCCAGAGCCCGATCGCCGCCACCCTCCGCTCGCGCATGCTCCCCCGTCTGCCCGCCCGGGCAGGTTCACCCAGCGTGCAGTGTCGCCTCGACGTCGGACGAGGTTGTCAGGGCGTGTAAAGCGCGCGGGTCAGGGTTTAGCAGGAGGGTGCTCCGACCCCGCGTTCGTGAGCAACGACCCAAGTCTCGGTGTGCCAAGGCCATGTACGCAGGAGACGGGGGACGAGGTCCGGGGTAGCCGTTCGCGATCTCCCGCCCTGAGGGTCGACCCTCGTGGAAGACGTTCGCGATCTCCCGACCTGAGGGTCGACCCTCGTGGAAGACGTTCGCGATCTCCCGACACGAGGGTCGACCCCCGTGGAAGACGATCGCGATCTCCCGACACGAGGGTCGACCCTCGTGGAAGACGTTCGCGATCTCCCGACACAAACGCCGGAGCCAGGCCGCTGTGCACGCAGAGGTTAGGCACATGCGCCGCTGCATGAGGCGTCCCTTTCGAGATCGCCGTCACGAAACGCCTTCCCCAGATCTCTTTCTTGGTAGGAGCCTCCGTGCCTGCCCGGGCGGCGCACGCCCGGGCAGGTTCACCCAACGTGCGGTGTCGCCTCGACGTCGGACGAGTTGTCAGGGCGTGTAGAGCCGCCCGGTCGGGCCGGTCAGGTGTATTGCACGACCAGCAGGTAGCTCTCGCGCACGGCCGGCACCTCGATCAGGTAGTCCAGGCTCCACACGAGATCGACGGGCTGGGGGAGGTGTTCGACCTCCACGCGGTAGGTGCGGGCCCCGGGAAGGCTCTCGAGCAGCGCGGCGCCTGCCTGGTCCAGCGCTCGAAAGCGCTCGCGCTCCGCGTTGTCCAGGTCAACGTGGAAGCGGGGGCGGTCCAGGTCACCGTTGAAGCAGGGGAACAGGAGTCCCCCGCAGGGCGCTCGCGACCGCACGGCGTGGCAACCGAAGACGAAGAGCTCCGCCGACGGCCGGAACAGCGACCGGTGGGCGCGGCGCAGGGTGTCCAGGTCGGGGTCTGCGGCCCCGACCCGCCCCCACGCTGCGTAGTGCGCATGGTCTCCCCTCTCGTCCTCGCGGTAGACCTCCAGCGCACGCCGGGTAAGGGTCTCGATCAACGTCTCCGGGTCGGCCTCGGGCGGCAGCGGCTCCCCGCCACGGCGACACGCAGCGACCAGGGCGGCGTAGGCCTCGGGGTCCCGGGGGTCTTCGCGCCATGCGCGCAGGGCGTCTCGGTGTGCAGCGTCCACGGCGGCACGCTACCAGGCGAACTGCTTGGCGAGCACGTAGTCGTAGCCCGGCGCGCCCAGGGGCCCGTAGGCGGTGCGCACACGATCCGCGAGGTCCGCCACGAGCAGCGCCGGGTCCGCCTCCGGCGGCAGCGACTCGCCGGCCCGCCGGCAGGCGGTGACGAGGGCGGCGAGGGCCTCGGGGTCCCCCGGGTCCTCGCGCCAGGCGCGCAGCGCTTCCCGGTGTGCGGCGTCCATGGAACCCCTGCTCCTGGCGCTATAGTGCCGCCCATGATCGTCGACAGCCACGGCCACGTCTCCACCTCCCGCTTCGACGCCGACCGCGACGCGGTGCTCCAGCGCGCCCGCGAGGCGGGGCTGGTCGCGCTCCTCGACGTGGGCTGCGACCTGGAGTCGAGCCGAGCCTCGGTCGCCCTCGCCGAGCGGGAGCCGCTGGTGTGGGCCACCGTCGGCGTGCACCCCCACGAGGCCAAGGACGTGCCCGCGGACTACCTCGACCAGCTCCGCGCGCTGGCGCAGCACCCGAAGGTGGTCGGGATCGGGGAAATGGGCCTCGACTTCTTCTACGACCACTCGCCTCGGGACGAGCAGCGCGAGCGCTTCCGCCAGCAGCTCGAGCTGGCCCGGGAGCTCGACCTCCCCGCGGTGCTCCACGTGCGCGACGCCTACCCCGAGGCCGCGGGGATCCTGGACGAGGTGCCCGGCGTGCGCGGCGTGGCCCACTGCTTCACCGGGACCGCCGAGGAGGCCGAGCTCTACTGGCGCCGCGGGTTCGCGGTCAGCTTCACCGGGGTCGTGACCTTCAAGTCCGCCGACCAGGTGCGCGAGGCCGCCAAGGGCGTGCCCCCGGAGCTGCTCCTGATCGAGACCGACTGCCCCTACATGGCGCCGGTGCCCCTGCGCGGCAAGCGCTGCGAGCCCGCCCACGTGGTGCACACCGGACGCAAGCTGGCCGAGGTCCGCGGCGAGGACCCCGACGTCCTCCTGCGCCGGGCCGCGGAGAACACCCTGCGGGTGTTCGGGATCCCCGCCCCGGAGTAGCGCTCAGTCCTTGGATTGGACCTCGCGCACGGCGTAGGGCGCCTGGGCGCTGGGCGGCGGGTAGCCCGGCACGTCGCCGATCGCGAAGGTCGGGTAGCCCGGGAGGACGGGGGTGGCCAGGACGCCCGGCCGGTAGCGCGTGCCCGCGGGGATCCCGCCCTTGATCCGCGGGGGCGACGCCGAGGCCGGGATCTGCTCGGTCTCGAGCTCCACGGGCTTCCCCTCGGCGTCGACCGGGCGGGTATGGAGCGTGAGCTCGTAGAGCCCCCTGTCGAAGCGCCGCTCGCCGCCCTGGAGCCAGGCGTGGCTCGGGAGCGGCGCGTCGCGCACGGCGCGCGCGTGCTCCCCGTCGGCGGCGGCCGCCAGGGCCGCCGCCGTCGCCGCCGCTCGCCCCGGGAGCTCGCGCTGCGCGGCGAGCTCGGGCTCGAACCCGAGCCCCGCCAGCAGCCAGCGGCCGTTGCGCTCGAGCGCGCACAGGCGGTAGTCCTGAGCCTGGGGCTCCCCGGCCTGCCGCAGCCGCACGTCGATCAGGCGCAGGGCGTGTCCCTGGGCGCTCAGCCGCTCCAAAACCGCGGCGCCCTGGGCCGTGAGTTCGCCCGCCTCCACCAGGGGCAGGCGGAGGTTCACCCCCGCGCGCTCGACGACCAGCGCGCAGCCCTGGGCGTCGGGGAGCAGGCGCAGCACGTCGAGCAGGTCGCTGAGGTCGTGGTCCCCCGCCTGGAAGCGATACTCGCTGCCCGCCAGCACGTAGCCCAGGATCACGTCGCTGCGCTCCAGGAGCCCCACGCTCAGGGCCTCCTCCACTTGGTATCCCGGCGCGCCGGTCACCTGCCGCAGGCGCGCGTCCAGGGCGCGCTGGGCCGCGTCGGCGGACGCGCGCGTGTCCTGGACCAGCGTCACCCGCTCGATCACCCGCCCCCGGAACACGAACGCCCGGCGCGCGAACTCGAGCTGGAGCTCGAGCACTCCGCGGGTCATGGCCCGCGGGGTGTGGGCCAGCCCCGCCGCCTCCCACTGCAGGCCGGTGAACAGCGGCCCCGCGCTGGAGTAGGCGCCGAGCTCGTCGAGGGCGGCGCTCAGGTCCTCCTCGGAGGCGATCGCCGCGAGCGCGCGGACCAGGGCCGCGGGGCTCTCTGCGCCGCGGGTCGCCCCCTCTCCCGGCGCGGGGCCCTCGCCGCGGGAGGGCGCGCCGGGCGCCCGGAGCTCGCGCAGGGCGTAGGGCTGCTGGGGGTCCGGGTCGGGGTAGCCAGGCACGTAGCCGAAGAGCAGCACCGGGTAGCCCGGAGCCAGGGGCAGGGCCGCGACCCCGTGGCGCAGACTCCAACCGCGCTCGCGCCAATCCCGCAGGTCCTGGCGGCTGGCGCGCTCGACCCCTGCCCCCACCGCGTGGACGTAGAGCCACACCTGGTGCGCGGCGGTCTGCTGCCCCGCGTAGGACCCGTCGGCGGGGTCCACCCAGGCGCGCTCGAAGCCCCCGGGCGACTCCGAGTCCAGGAGCGCGTCGCACGCCGCGGGGTCGTCGAGCGCCTCCAGGAGCTCCGCGTGGAACGCGCGCAGCTCGCCCATGAGCGCCCGGGCAGCGACGTTGGCCTCGGGGAAGCTCAGGGACACCAGGCGCACGCGGCCGCCGTGGACGAAGGCCTCGAGCCGAGAGCGCAGCGGCGCGCGATCGTCGTTGGCGTCGGTCGTGATCTCCAGGTCCACGATCCCCGGGCCCTCCCCGTGGACGACCAGCCCGGTGACCCGCGCGGAGCGGAAGCGCGCGCTCGCCAGGGCGCGCGCCACCTGCAGCTCCAACACCCCGCGACGCGGCGGCTCAGCCTGAGCGCCGTGAACGGCGCGCCAGGCCGCGAGGGCCTCGGCGCCCAGGGCGCCCGCGCCGTCGAAGGCCCCGACCGCGTCCACCAGCTCGGTGACCTGCTCTCGCGACCTGTCGCCGCCCTGGCTCAGGGCTGCCACGACCCGCTCGGCCAGCGCGCCGGGCGAGGCGGGGGCCGACGGCGGCGCCGTCGCGGGCGCGCCGCCCTCGGCCAGCCCACGCAGCTCGCTGCGGAGCACGGCCTGGGCGGCCTCGAGCAGCTCGACGCGCTCACGCAGCTCGCGCAGCTCACGCTCCTGGGGGGTCTCGGCGGGTTGGGCTCCGGCCACGGTGGCCAGGAGCACCAGCGTGCACAGGGTGCGGGGAATCGTCATGGGTGCCTCTGGGGTCCTCTCGCTCGTGTCTGCCCTGGATACGAGCCCCTCGAAACTCGGGCGCGAGGATTTCTCCGATCGCCCGCAAACCTTTGCGCTGCGGGGGGAGCATGCCATACCGTGCGCGGCTGCATGGCGAACCTCTGGCTGAGCACGCTGTCTTCGATCCGCCGCGGCGAGGCCGACTGGGCGGCGATCGCCGCCTACGAGCCGCCGCTGCGCCGGCTGCTCGGGCGCAGGTTCCCCGCGGCCTCGGCGGAGGAGCGCGAGGACGCGGTGCAGGACGTGCTGCTCGCCATGCGCGAGAAGCTGGTTCAGGCCTACGACGCCCGGGCGGGCGCGTTCCGCAGCTTCCTCGCGGTGGCGGCGCTGAACCGCATGCGCGACCGGCTGCGCAAGCGCGCGCCGCAGCCCCTCGCGGGGCCCGAGCCCGCGGCGGAGCCCGCGCCGGGAGACCCCGAGCTCCTGGCCCTGGACCTCGAAGCGGCGGTCCTGGCCGCGGTGCGCCGGACCCACGAGCGCTTCGTGCGCGGCCCCGAGGCCGACCTCCCGCTGGTCTACTGCCTGTCCGGGGTCCTGGTCGACGGGCTCTCGAACCGGGCCCTGGCCAAGCGCGAAGGGCTCTCGGGCGACCAGGTCAAGCGCAAGCTGCAGAAGGCGCGTCAGGCGATCGTGCTCGAGACCCTGCGGCGGCTCGACCCCGAGGGCGACGAGGCGACCCTCGCCGCAGCGGGGGAGCTCGTGCGCCAGGGCTGGCGCACCCCGCGCAAGCGGGCGCGGCTGCTCGACGCCGCCGACCCCGACGCGCGCCGCGCGGCCGAGCGCTTGCTGACCGCGCTCGGCGCCGCGCGCGACCTCGACAGCCAGGACCCCGACGGCTTGCTCGCCGGGGTCGACGCGATCTTCGCCCCGTGAGCGCGCCGGAGGAGCTCGCCGGGTACCGGATCCTGCGCCCGCTGGGCCAGGGCGGACAGGCCACGGTCTACCTGGCCGAGGCCCAGGGCGTGGGCAAGCAGGTCGCGCTCAAGGTGTTTCCGGCGTCCGAGCGCGAGCGCTACGCGCGGGAGCTCGAGACCTACCGCGCGCTCGAGGCCGAGCGCCGTGAGCGCCCGCTGCCGGAGCTGGTCGAGGGCCTGGCCGCCGGCGAGCTCGCGGACGGCGGGGGCTTCGTGGCCCTGCGCTACGAGGCCGGGGGCACCCTCGCCGAGCGGGTGGCCGCCGACGGGCCGCTCCCCCTCGAGGCCGCGCTCGCGGCCCTGGGCGCCGTGCTCCGCGGCCTCGAGGCGCTGCACGCCCTCGGCCGCTACCACCGCGACGTGAAGCCCCACAACGTGCTCCTCGGCGCCGACGGCCAGGCGCGGCTGGGGGACTTCGGCTTCGCCGGCGTCCTCGACGCCACCGTCTCGAGCGGGGGGACGCCGGCCTTCGCGGCGCCGGAGCAGTGGGCGCTCGGCGACGCGGTGCCGCGGGACGGCGCCGCGATCGACGTCTACGGGGCGGGCGCCACCCTCTACTTCCTCTTGACCGGGAGCTCCCCGCTCCCGGGCGCCCCCGACGTGTTCCTCATGGAGCGCCGGGGCGTCCCGCGCTGGCTCCAGGCGACGCTGCTGCGCGCGCTGGACCCGCGGCCCGGCGGGCGCTACCCGGACGTCGTCCGCTTCCGCCAGGCCCTCGCGCCCCCTGCGCCGGCCACCGGCGGCGGACGGCTCCTGCTCCTCGCCGCCCTCGGCCTCGCGCTCCTCGTCGGCGTGGCCGTCACGTTCAGGGAGGGCGCGGGCGCAGCGACGGCGCGGCAGGGCGACTCCCTCGCCGCGGAGACCAGCGCTCCCCCGCGGTCCGAGGACGAACCCCCGCCGGTCGAGCGCGACCCGGGGCCTGCCGAGCCCGCGCCGAGCGAGTTCACCCGGCCGACCCTCACCCTGCGCCCTGACGCCGACGGGGCCACCGTCGCCTGGAGCGACGGACGGACGCTGACCCGGGTGGACGCGGGGCTCACGCGCCTGGGCGCGTTGGCCAGCGGACACGCGTTCGTCGCCCACGTCGACCTCCAGGGCAACGCGACGCTGCGGGCGTTCGACCCCCAGGGCGGGGACGCCCGCACCGCGCTGCCCGCCGCGCCGGCGCTGCTCGAGGTCGACGCCGCCGGCGCGCGCGCGGCGCTGGCGCTGAGCGACGGGTCGCTGTGGCGGCTGGCTCCCGACGCGCCCCCCGCGCGCCTGGGCGCCTTCCCCTACGCGGTGCGCGCGCTGCGCTGGGAGCCGGACGCGCTGATCGCAGAAGGCGACGAGCGGCAGCCGACGCTCCTGGCCGCGGGCGCCGAGCCCCCGCCGGGATCCCGGGTCGTGGAGGGCAGCCTCGGGCGCTACGCGTTCCCCCGCGAGCCCCAGGTCGCCACGCGCCGCTTCGCCTGGTGACTACTGCATGAGGAACGCGCGGCGGTAGGCCGAGAGCTCCTCGGGGGTGACCTCGCCCTTGCGCTCGAGGGCGCGGTAGACGACCAGCGGCTCCTTTTGCACGCGCTCGGCGAGGGTCGTGGCGTGGCCGATCAGGGCGTCGAGCTTGCGCTGGATCACCCGGCGCAGGATCCGCTCCAGGGCCGAGGTCAGGGTGTGCAGCGCCTGGTTCTGCAGGCGGAAGCTCACGCTGCAGCGCACGTGCAGGCGCTCGGGGTCGTCGTCTCGTTTGCGAAAGCGCACGTCGATCACCCCGGTGCCGAGGACCTTGGGCGCCAGGGGCAGGTCCAGGTGCCCGCGGGCGATCACGAGGTGCTCGCCCTCGCCCCGGGGCGGCGCCTCGCAGCGCGCGAAGGCCCCGGCGCGGTCGTCGATCGAGAACGTGCCCGGCTGCTCGAGGTCCTCGATCCGGTAGTCGGTCACCTCGAGGGCGCGCAGGGCCTTGGCCGCCAGCGGCAGCCGGCGCAGGAGGAAGCGGTAGGTGCGCGGCGCGCAGCGCACCCGCTCGCGCACGACCTCGCAGCGCACCGAGGGGTCGGAGGTGACCTGCTCCACCTCCGCCGCGAGCTCGGGGGAGAGCGGCGGGGGGTCCTCGGCCAGGGCCGGGAGGGCCAGGAGCGGGAGGAGCAGCGGGGAGAGCAGCCGCGAGCGCATGCCCGAGTATCGCAGCTCCGCGCGGGCTGCTCGGCTCGGGGTTCGGGGCTCTGCCAGCAAAGGACTTGCGCCGCGCCGTCGCCTCTCTGGGGCAGGGTGGAACCTTCTCCCTCGAGCGTCGTGTAGTGGGGCGGAAGGCGGCGCGGAGTTACGAACCATGCGCGCGGTCGTGTTCATTCGTCGCCAGGGTGGTGACGGCACGGCGTCCGGGTCGCCTTTCGATTCCCTACACGACGGGCACCCGCGACGACGTCACGGGTGCCCGTCTTCTTTGGGCCCTCGCGAACGGCGAGACCGCGCGCGCGGATCGGCTAAGATCGGGGGCGTGACGCGAACCTGCGCCCACTGCGACGAGCCCTCGGCACCTCCCGGATCGAGTGTCCCGGCTGCAAGACCTCATCCACGTGGAGTGCATGGGCGAGATCAAGTCCTGCAGCGCGCCGGGCTGCGAGGGGAACCTGGCCGACGTGCTGCGCCAGCGCTCGCTCTCGGTCGAGGGCGGCGCGGAGGGCTTCAGCCTCGTGCAGCGCTCGCTGGCGCTGGTCCTGATCATGGGCTGCCTGTTCGCGAGCTTCGCCCTGGTGGAGACGATCACCCCGCTCCACGGGCTGGGGGTGCTCGCGATCGCCGCGCTGACCTTCGTCGCGCTCAACCCCGAGCTGTGGACGTTCTTCGGCAGCAAGCGCGAGAGCTAGCTACTCGGCCGGCGCCAGCGCGTCCTGGCCCTCCACCGGCACGACCGCCCGCGGCTCCTCGGTCGGCTCGCGGTCGGGGCGGTAGCTGCGCAAGAACTCCTTGATCTGGCTGCGGTCCTCGATCGTCCAGTCGAACCAGTTCTCCTCGAGCTCCTCGATCGCGGCGGCGCTGGACCAGCCCTGGATCGCGATCCGATACAGCCCGACCATGGCGCCGGTGCGGTGGATCCCGCCCTGGCAGTGCATGGCGATCGGCCAGTTGGCGGGGTCGCGCACGAGGTCGAGGAACGCCTGGGTCACCTGCGGGGTCGGCCCGCTGCGCCCGCTCACCCGCAGGTGCACCCAGCGCGCGCCGACCTCGCGCACGCCGATCTGCTCCTCGCGATACCACTCCTCGTTGGGGTGCTGCCCGCGCAGGTTGATCACGGTCTTGACCCCGTAGTCCTGCTTCAGGTCCTGGAGGTCGTCGGCGTCGGGCTGCGGGCAACGGATCAACACCACCTGCCCGCTCGGCGCGCGGTCGACGACGGCGGTCGTCCCGCAGCCGGCGAGGAGGAGGAGCAGGGGCAGCGCGCGCAGGAGGTGGCTCATGCCCCAAGGGTAACGGCGTCCCCGAGAGATTGAACGGAACCGGTACGAGCGCGAGACGTATACTCCAGCGTGGAGGCCGCATGCTGCGCACCCTGACCCTCGCCTGCGCCCTGATCGCCCTCGTCCCCGCCGCCGCGCAAGAGCTCGACGAGGACCGCCTGCAGGAGCTGATCGAGCAGACCCTCGAGAGCGCGCGCAAGAAGCAGCTCGACCTCACCGACTACGCCGACCCCGCGCACAAGGAGCGCGCCCTCGAGGTGCGCAACCAGCTCGAGACCCGGCGCGTGTCGGTCGAGTTCGACAAGGAGGAGCCCCTCGAGGCCCTCGACTACCTGCGCGAGGTGGGCGGGCTGAACCTGGTGGTCAGCGCCAAGGCCCGCGAGCTCCTCAACGAGGAGGGCCTGACGGCCACGCTGCGGGTGAAGAAGGTCAAGCTGCGCAACGCGCTGGAGCTGATCCTCAAGGGGCTGCACGAGGACCTGGCCTACGGCTACCGCCTGGGCGTGCTCATGATCGTGCGCCGCGAGGAGTGGAAGACCGCCCACTACCTCGAGGTCTACGACGTGCGCGACCTGCTGCACAAGCCCAAGGACTTCCCGGCCCCGCCGCTGGCCCTGGGCGAGAACGGCGTCGAGACGCGCTAGGCGCGAATCGCAGGGGTTGGGGCGGGGTTTCTCCCACAGGTGTTCGGCATGGCCTGCGCCCACGGGTGCGAATCGGCTGTGCCTCTCCAATCCGGCGCGTGTGCCCTCACAGGGGTAGGGGCGGGGTTTACCCCCGCCCGCGGGCGTCGGCCCGCTTCCGCAAAGCGTAGGGGCGGGGCTCGTCCACAGGTGTTCAGCACGGTCTTCGCCACCGCGGCTTACAATGGCTGTGCCTCTCAATCGCGTGCCCTCACAGGGTAGGGGCGGGGTTTACCCCGCCCGCGGGCGTCGGCCCGCTTCCGCAAAGGGTAGGGGCGGGGCTTGTCCCACAGGTGTTCGGCACGGTCTTCGCCGTCGAGGCTCGAATCGGCTGTGCCTCTCAATCCGGCGCGTGTGCCCTCACAGGGGGTAGGGGCGGGGTTTATCCGGACAAGCCCCCGCCCCTACATTGTGTGAGAGCAACGCCACCGCGGAAGAGCTCCGCGCTGGCCAGCGCGCCACGCCTGGCCAGCGCGTGCCGAACACTCCTGGGATAAACCCGCCCTACCCCCGTGCTCGGGCGCACGGGACGGAGGGGATCTGCCGTTCGCACCCGTGGGTGAAGGCCGTGCCGAAACACCTGTCGGGACGTCGACGTCGACTGGCGAACCGGCGTGTCGTTCAGGCAGGTCGAGTCCTCACGAGCACGCATCTGACGCGGCGCGGGGTCGCCTGGTGGGTCCCATGCGGGCACGATCCCGCCTCGCGTCTCGCCCCGTGGGTCCGACACGGGCACGATCCCGCCTCGCGTCTCGCACCGTGGATCCGACGCGGGAACGATCCCGCCTCGCGTCTCGAACCAGTGGATCCGACGCGGGAACGACCCCATACACGTCTCGAACCGTGGGTCCCACCCGGGCTCGATCCCGCCGCGTCTCGAGCCGTGGGTCCCACAGGCACGAACCGACCTCGCGTCTCGCACCGTGGGTCGTTCCCACCCGGGCTCTCGATCCACGCCTCGCGTCTCGCGCCGTGGGTGCTGGGCTCGATCCCGCCTCGCGTCTCGCGCTGTGGGTCCCACGGGCACGAACCGACCTCGCGTCTCGCGCCGTGGGTCCACCGGGCACGCACGCGCCGTGCTCGCGTCATGGGTCCCACGCGGGCGCGCCCCGCCACGCGTCTCGGCCCATGGGTCCCACGCGGGCACGCACCCACGCCACGCGTCTCGGCCGCTCTGGGTCCCGAAGGCACCCGAACCCGCCTTCGCGTCCGTCACGCCGCGACGGAAGCCCTACTCGACGCGCAGGAGCTCGACCGCCACGCCGCTCGGGCGTTGGTCGCGCACGATCCCGGGGAAGGTCTCGCGCGCCCGTGGGCGTCAACGGCGACCAGTGCTCGACAGCGCCCACCTTGCGCACACCACGTAGCGCAGCTCGACACGCCCGGGACCGCGGCGCGGCGGGGGCCGCGGGACTCGACGCCGCCGCCCTGGGCCTGGCCCAGGTTCCGCTTCAGCTCGGCCGGGGTCAGCGCTCCTCGGTGGCCTGGCCCACCCCGCGGGCGACCCTGGAGGTGCAAACGCGCGCGGTAGATCACGTCGTCGCCCTCGACGCGCACGACCTCCCACTCCGCCTCGGCGTCGCCCTGGCGCCACACCCAGCGCTGCCCCGGGCGCACGTGGCTGAGGTCGAGGGTCGTGGGCGCGGGAGGCGGGGTGACGGCCTCGAGGGCCGCGAGGCCGCGGCGCGCGCGGCGGTTGTAGTAGTTGCCGAACTCGCGCTCGAGCTCGAGCAGCTCGCTCCACAGCGGCTCCGCCTCGGGGTCGGGGCCGAGCGTCGAGGCCTGGCCGTAGAGCTCGAGCACCCGCGACCAGTGAGCCAGGCGCGCGTCCCACACCGCGGCGATCGGGGTCCCCTGGGCGAGGTCGGCGAGCTGGCGCCCGAGCAGGATCGCCGAGTCGGCCTGCCCCTCGCGGTAGAGCCCCTCGCAGTGGACCTGCCCGTGGGCCAGGAGGAAGGCCAGGAGCTGCTCGGCCTCGACCCGCTGCGCCGAGCCGCGGGGCACGTCGCGCAGGATCTTGCCCGCGCGGGGGAAGTCGAGGACCTTGCGCCCGAGGACGACCTCCCGCGCCTCGGCGTAGGCCGCGTCGTGGAACGGCCGGCCCACGGGATCGACCGCGGGTTCAGGGACCTCGACCGGGGTCGCCCAGCGCGCACTGTAGAACTCCGCCTCGCCGGGCCCCGCGCGCGGTCGAGGGGGGAGCTCGCGGGTGGAGAAGGGCCGAATCCAGATCGAGGGGGTGCGCTCGCTCTGGCGCTGGAGCTCGAGCACGACCTCTCCGGAGACCAGAGGCAGCACCCGGGAGACCCGGCTCACCGCCGTGTGCAGGGTGTGCTCGACCTGAGGGCCGGGGTCGCCGACCTGGACCGTGTGCAGCGCCACGTTGTGCGGGCCGCTCTGGAGCACGAGCAGCTCGCGCGGCTCCTTCCAGGCCAGGGCCACCTGCAGGCCGTCCCCTCGATCGAGGAGCAGCTCGGGGGAGCGCACGCCCAGCTCCACGACCGACAGGACCAGGTCCTCGCCGCGACGGACCACGCCCGCCGCCGCGCTGGCCATGCCGAAGATCGCGACCGCGAGCAGCTCGTCCCGAGGGTCGGGGGGCTCGATCAACCAGGGCGCGGCCTCGAGGCGGTCCGGGGGCACGCCCCGGGCGAGGGCGCCCGCCAGCGCCTCGCGCTGCGCAGCGAGCGGCGCGTCGACCAAGGCCGCGAGGCCGTCGTCGAGCAGCGCGTCCGAGCCGAAGGGGCCGCCCTCGCGCACGGAGAGCGTGTGGATCCCGTCCGCGGCCACGGCCCACCACCCGCCCTCGGGGCGCGCGGCGAGGCTCACGCCGTCGCCCACCCAGCGCGGAGGGGAGAGCTCGCCCGCGCCCAGCAGGAACCACCCGCGCTCCCCACGCAGCAGCACGCGCCCGTGGAGGTCGAGGTCGAGGTCCCACGCGCCACCGAAGGACTCAGGCAGCTGGCCCACCTGCGCCGCGCTGAAGCTCCCGAGCTGCAGCGTGAACACGTCGCGCCCCACGACCCACGCCGCCCGCGAGCCGTCCGCGGCCAGCGCCAGCGCCCGCGGCTCGCCCTCGAGCGACACCCCGCCCAGGGGTGTCCCCCCCGAGGCCAGGCGCACGCGGCCCCCGCGCACCTCCGCCCACACCGGGGCAGCGGCGGCGCGCGCCAGGGCCTGGTGCGCGTCGAGGCCGACCCCCAGGGTCGTGGTCAGCCCCGGGCGCTGGGCGTCGACGACGTAGGTCCCGTGGTGGAGCTCGTGGCCCGAGAGGGTGGCCAGGCGACCCAGGCGCTCCGGGTCTTGGGTGTAGAGGGTGGGCTCGGGGTCCCAGCGCAGGGCGAGCCCGAGCTCCCCCGCGAGCTCCGCGGCCAAGGCGGGCTCCTCGGGGTACGCCAGCTCCCGGGGCGGCAGGCGCAGGCGCCGCAGCGCCGCCTCCTGCTCGGGATCGAGGCGCACCTGGCCCCCCTGGGCGCGGAGCGCGTCGACCACCTCCCCCAGGGTCGCGTCGCTCCACTGCACGCCGTAGCGCTCGGGCGGATCCGGGGGACGCGGCGAGGGGACAGGCTCGGGGAAGGCGCTCACGCCGACCGTCGTCGCCTGATACTCGCTGAACGCCGCGGCGGCGCCGCCCGCGACCACGAACACGCCCCAGCCCAGGCGGCGGCGCCAGCGCCGGGGGCGCGCCGGGGGCAGGGCCTGGGGCGCAGGGTCGGCCACGCCGGCGGCGCGCACGACCTGGGTCTCCCCGCAGCCCATGACGCTGCAGCGCCCGTGCTCGCGGAAGCAGTCGGGGTGGTGGGGCGCCAGGCACGAGGCGCAGTAGACGGTGCCGCCGCGCTCGAGGCCGTCGCGGCAGTAGGAGCAGGAGACCAGGATCACGTCGTCGGGGGCGGGGGCCACGGGCTCGGTCCCCGCGCGCTTGTGGCGCAGGGCCTCCTGGATCCCGCGCCAGGCGCTCGCCGGCGGCGCGACCGGGGGCGCGCTGAGGCAGGCGAGGTCCTGTGCGGCCTCGTCCAGGACCTGGCTGTCGGGGCACGAGGCGGCGTAGGCCTCGAACAGCGCGGCCTCGGACTCTTCGAGCGCGCCCAACAGGTGCGCGAGCGCGAGCTTGCCGAGGGCGTCGTCAGGGGTCGACTTCATGCCTCACCTCCGGCGCGGAGCTGGCACAGCTCCGCCTGCAGCCGCTGGGCGGCCGCCTTGACTCGGTTCTGGGCCGTCCGCGACGAGCACTGGGTCAGCTCGCCGATCTCGCGGAAGGTCATGTCCTGGTAGTGCCGCATGAGCAGGAGCGAGCGGTCGTCGGGGGTCAGCGCGCGCAGCGCGCGGTCGACCTGGGTCTGGCGCTCGCTCTCCTGGGCGACCTCCTCGATCTCCCCCGCGTCGCTGGCGACCGGGGACTCCTCCATGCGCTGCTCCTCGAGGCGCTTGACCTTGGCCTCGACGCGGTAGGCGTCGATCGCCACGTAGCGCGCGATCTGGAACAGCCAGCCCAGGAGCGGGCGCTGAGGGTCGAAGCGGTCGAGGCTCTTGTAGACGCGGAGGAAGGTCTCCTGCAGGGCCTCCTCGGCCAGGGCCCGGTCGTAGGTGACCTTGAGCAGGAAGCCGAACACGCGGTCGGCGTAGCGCCCGTAGAGGGCGGCGAACGCCTCGTCCTTCTTCTGCCCGGCGTCGAGGCAGAGCGCGACCAGCTCGCGGTCGGGGAGGCGGTCGCAGCCGCGGGCTGCGTCGGCGGGGGACGCGCTCATGCCGCCCCCCTGGCGTTCCACCCGTTCACAGGACCCAAACCACCCCCCTGCCCGTCCTGAACTACGGAGCCCACCCCGCCTTGCGAAACGGCGCCCGGCCCGGCACCAGTCTCTACGAAGGCAGGAACGAGCGCGAGGGTTGGCCTGGGAGAGGCGCGCCTAAGCCACTACTGAGCCTGTGGTTCCGGCGCACGGCTGGTCCAGCGCAGGGCCTGGACCACGGCCTTGCCGCGGCCCCGGGTCAGCTCCGGGTGGGGCGAGAACACCACGACCCGGCCCTCGCCGTAGACCGTGGCCGCGGCGGCGACCTTCTCGGGCATGTTCCCGGGCGGGGCGTCCGCGGCGTGGACGTCGCTCTCGAACACGAGCAGGGGCGTCACCGGGGGGAGCTCGGGGTAGTCCCCGGGCGCGAGCAACGGCCCGTTGGCGTAGACGAGGAAGGTCGGGGGCTCGACCTCGGGCTCGAAGGCGCGGTAGGCGGCGCTGGGGAGCAGGCGCACGATCACCCCCCCGCTGTCCCGCGGGATCCGGCGCCAGTGCTTGGTGTCCACGCAGCGCAGGGCGGTGATCCCCAGCCCGTAGCGCGTGGGTTCGCTGGCGGCGAGGTAGGCCCCGGCGCAGATCCCGAGGTAGCCCCCGCCGCCGCGCACGAAGGCGCGCACGCGCTCCTGGCCCTCGGGGGCCAAGGAGTTCGACTGCTTGGTCGCCGACCCGCCGGGGAACACGACCGCGGCGTAGTCCTCGAGGGCGCCGGCGCGCACGTCCTTGCCGTCGATCCGCCGCAGCCACAGCCGAGGATCGGCCCGGGCGTCCTGGATCACCGCCTCCACGCAGCCGTCAATGCTGCCCACGTCGTCGAACACCGCGACGGGGATCGCCCCGGGAGGCGGCTCGGGGGTCCGCGCGCTCACCCCCTGGCCCTCGCCGCCGGCCCAGCGCGCGAGCTCGGCGACCAGGCCCTGGGTCTCCGGGCGCGCCTGGGGCTGAACCCCCGAGAGCACCACCCGCCCGCGGCCGTAGCTCGTGCCCAGGAGCGCGTGGGTCCCGGGCATGGCGCCGTTGCCGCCGTCCCGGGGCAGGTCGTGGGCGTAGCTCGCCCAGGGGGTGTAGGCGACCCGGCGGTGGCCCCCGGCGGGGGCGAACAGGGGGCCGTGGTCGTAGCGCGCGAGCTCGGGTAGCGCGTCGAGCGGGCTCTCCAGCGGCACCAGCTCGACGTCGGCGGTGCCCCGGCCACGCCAGCCGCCGGAGTCCACGACCCGGGCGTCCGCGAGCTCGAGGACCCCGGTCTCCGCCGAGTAGCCCCGGGCGCCGAGGTAGGCCCCGGCCCCGATCCCCAGGTAGCCGCCGCCCTCGCGCACGAAGGTCGCCACCCGCTGCCCGCCGGCCTCGCCCAGGCCCTCGCCCAGGCGGTTCCCCGAGCCGCCGCCGACCACGAGCACGTCGACCTCGCCCAGCTCGGCGGTGGTCACCGGCGCCACGCTCAGCCCCGCCTCCTGGAGCAGCGCCTGCAGCGCCTGGGCGTCCTGGGCGTCGCTCCCGGGGCCCACGTAGACCCCGATCCGCAGCTCGTCGGCGGCGGCGAGGGCCGCGCAACACAGGATCGCCAGGAGCACGCGCATAAAGGCCTCCCGCCCGGTGCCTGGAGGCTCGAGCGTCGTGAGCTTATCATGCCGCCGCTGGCGCCCTCTCCCTGGAGACCTCATGACCGACGCACCCACCCCTCGCAAACCCAAGCTGTATGCCGGCTGCGTGGAGGTCGAGCTGCAGGTCGCGCCCATGGACGCCGAGGACGAGCTCCTGTGGCGCGAGGCGACGACCACACCCCGCGGGGCGCAGATCGTGCTCACCGACGAGGGCCCCTGGCTGCGCCTGGAGAGCTTCGCCACCTGGCCGGTCCTGGTGCAGGTCCCGACCGCCGCGGGGGACGTGGTCGAGCTGCGGCTGGGGGGCACGCCCCAGCTCGCGCCGCCGCCGCGGGTCCAGGTCGCGCCCACGATCGAGCGCCCCCAGCGTCCGAACGCGGTGGACCCCGAGGTCGCGCGGCTGGCGCTGACCAAGCTCAAGCACTACCTGCGCAGCTTCGCCGGCGCGCGCAGCGCCCCCGAGGACACCCGGGAGAAGATCGTGCGCCGCGCGGGGGAGGAAATGACCCGGGTGTGGGAGCTCGTGCGCCACGTGCCCGAGCCCGAGGGCGACGAGCTGCGCGCCCACTTCGACGAGATCACCGCTGCCATGCCGGCCGCGCGCCAGCTCGCCCTCGAGCAGGCGTAGGAGGCCGGTCCGCACGTGCCGCAGGAGGGGGAGTTCACCGAGGAGGGCTTCGTCCAGGACTACGACCTGGGCACGAACCAGGAGCTCTACGTCTACTGCCGGCTCTGCCGGCGCACCTTCCCCGTGCGCTTCAAGCCCAAGAGCACCGACGTGCGCCTGCGCTGCCTGTGCGGCGAGGAGGCCCCGCTCAAGAACCTCGACGTGTTCCGCACCGCCGAGCTCGCCAAGGAGCACGCCTCGTTCTACGAGCGGGTGTGGAAGGCCGCCAAGGACGCGCTGCGCGACGCCGGGATCCCGCTCCCCCCCAGCCAGAAATACCGCCGGGTGAGCGACATTGGCCGCGTCGAGGAGGAGCTGTCCCAGAGCTACAACGAGCTTGAGGACATGTCCGACATTACCGCCGCCTACCAGGACCCCTCGAGCGAGTCGCGGCCGTCCCCCGAGCGGGTCTCGACGGTGCTCGCCGAGTTCGCCGAGCGCAAGGAAGAGGCGATCGCCAAGAAGGACATTTTCCTCTACCACGAGGTCCTGTCCGAGGAGGTGCTCTGGACCTTCGAGCGCCGGCACTTCTCGCGCAAGGCGCTCGAGGCCTTCCTCGAGGCCTGCGCCGAGGACATTCGCCGCGCGAAGCAGTTGATCGCCTGGGCCAAGGCCCAGAAGAAGCGCGGCGAGACGGTGCGCCTCTCCTTCACCTCCTTCAAGCACCTGCTCCGCCACCACGAGAGCGAGGGCGAGCTCGAGCGCGCGCTGGAGGTGGCCGAGCAGGCGGTCGACCTCGGCCTGGGGCAGTACCGCCAGCAGGCCGAAGAGCTGCGCGGCGCCCTGCGCCGGCTGGGCTAGCAGGCTGCTAGCGGACCAAGACGCGCGGGCTCGACCTCTCGGCCGAGCCCGCGCGCACCTTCCCCCCCGAAGACTCCGTCTAAGGTCGACGGCGCCGCGCTTGATACATGATCCGCGGTCGTCCTTCGACTTCGCGCACGATCAGCCACCCCCCCGGGGCCCGCACGCGCTGCAATCGATCCATGCTCCCCTCCTTCAGTCCCCCCCCAGGGCCCTCTCTTACTGACCCTTTCGACGTGGGGTGCATCGGGCTTTAAAGAAACCTCTGGTTTTAGCGGAGCTCGCCGGCGGCCTGCATGCGCGCCACCCGCAGGAGCCCGATCACGCTCACCGCGTCGCTGATCACACCGCGATCCACGAGGGCCAGGGCCTCGCCCAGGGGCACCCGCGCCAGGCTCAGCTGCTCGGTGCCGTCGGGGGTCGGCTCGGCGACCTGCCGCAGACCGCGAGCGACGTAGATATGCGCGACCTCTGCGGTGAAGCAGTTGCTCGTCTGGACGTCGAGGGCCACCGGCGCCCAGCGCTCGGCGACGAGCCCCGCCTCCTCGAGCAGCTCGCGCTGGGCGGCGGCGAGGGGGGCCTCTCCAGGCTCGGCGCCCCCCTCCACGATCTCCCAGGAGTAGCGCGCGGTGGGGTAGCGGTACTGCCCGACGAGCACCACCTCTCCCGCGTCGGTGAGGGCCACGACCCCGGTCGCGGCCCGGGACTCGACCACGCCGTAGATCCCGCGCGCGCCGTCCGGGCGCAGGACCTGGTCCTCGCGCATTTATCCACAGGTTCCGATGCTGAAACTGCGGCTGAGGGTGACCCAGGGGCTCCGCTCGTCGGCCCGGACGGCGACGGAGGTGAGCTTCCGGCCGTGCCGCCCGTCGCCCCTGCATACACCCGCCTTCCCGATTTCCGACGATGGCACGCCGGAGGGGCTTACACCGCGGTTCAGCCCTCTCCGTAACTCTCTCCGGGGGAGGGCCTCGGTGGCGAAATCGCGTCCTGGCATGCACGGTGCATCAGGGAGCCACGAAGAAGAGGGACCGGCCGCGTCTTGGAGAGGGCGCCCCCGGTACTGCGCTACGAGGACACCCCACCCATGAACCTTCGGCTCACCGTTCCGACGGCGGCGCTCGCCGTCTGTCTGTTCGCCGGCTGCAACACCGGCACCCGCGACACCCGAGGCAAGGTCGTCTACGGCCCCGGCAGCACCGGCGCCCCCGGCGCCCCCACCACCCTCGGCGTCGGCGGCTCCGGGATTGGCAGCTTCGCCGCGGTCGGCGACCTCAACGACCCCCGCGGCCAGCACGTCGCCACCCTGCTCCAGGACGGGCGCGTGCTCGTGACCGGCGGCACCGACGGGCAGGGGATCCTCCCCGGCTCCGAGGTCTACGACCCGTCCACCGACGCCTGGGAGCGGGTCGAAGACCTCGCCCCGACCCAACAAGACGGGTTCATGCTCGACCAGAACGGCGACCCGACCGCGCGTCGCCACCACAGCGCGGTGACCCTCCGCGACGGGCGCGTGCTCGTCGCCGGCGGCAACGGGATCGAGCGCCAGCAGGGCGGCCAGCCGGTGCTCGAGGCCCTGCTCACCTGCTACCTGTTCAACCCCACCACGAACAGCTTCACCGCCACCGACAGCCTCAAGACCGCGCGCTTCCTGCACCAGGCCGCGCGCCTGCAGTCGGGGGACGCCCTCGTGCTGGGCGGGGTCAGCCACCCCGACCCCAACCGCTTCCCGGTCAAGACCGGCGAGCGCTTCGACGCGGTCAACGAGACCTGGGCCGAGTTCCCGCTCAACGTCGCGCGCAGCGACGGGGTCGCGGTCGAGCTCGAGACCGCCGACGACGTGCTGTTCTACGGCGGCGGCGAGGTGATCGACATTCAGCAGCCCCAGGCGCGGCTGCTCGCGCTCATGGACGCCACCGCCCAGGAGCCCGTGCTCTACAACGACCCCACGGCCCAGCTCCAGGCGGCGCCCCCGAGCACCTACGCCGGCAAGCCCCGGGTCGACGTCGCTGGCGCGGGCATGTCGAACGGCGACGCGCTGTTCGCCGGCGGGCGCAGCGTGCTCGCCCCGCCCCAGCCCCAGGTCATGGACGACAGCCGGCTCTACGCGCTGCAGTACCTCACCCAGAACGTGGACGTCCAGGACACCACCGAGCGCTACGACAGCCGCACCAAGACCTTCGTCCCCGGGCCGCAGCTGACCCTCCCGCGCTGGGGCGCGCGCTGCGCCGAGATCGGCACGACCTCCGACGTGCTGATCGTGGGCGGCGTCGACGCCACCAACGCCCCCCTCGTGACCTGCGAGGTCTACGGCGTGCTCTCGGACTCGATCCTGGGCACGGTGGACATGTCCACCGCGCGCCAACAGTTCACCGCGACCAGCCTCAACGACGGGCGCGTGCTCGTCGCCGGAGGCCTCGACGCGAACCTCATGGGCCTCGGCTCGTGCGAGGTCCACGTCCGCTAGTCGGTCGCTGCGGCGGCCTCGGCCGCCGCGTTCATTCCCCTTAGTCTGATCGTCGGAGGGCCGGGCGCGCGGTGCGTTCCGGCCCTCCGCGTTTAGACTGCGGACAGAGGATCCGCCATGCGCCGCGCGTTCGGCGGCCTGGTGGGCGCGCTGTTCGCGCTCACCGCCGCGCTCCAGCTCAACGACCCCGACCCCGCGCTGTGGGTGCTCTACTACGGCGGCGTGGCGACTGGGTGGCCTGGCCGTGGCCCGCCGCGACCCGCGCTGGCTCGCGGCGGTCCTCGCGCTCGCGGGGCTGGCCTGGTCGGCCACCCTGGCGCCGAGCGTACTGACCTGGCTGCGCCAGCACACGATCCCCGAGATCGTGAGCGCCATGTCCCCCGACCGCCCGTACATCGAAGAGTCCCGCGAGTGCCTGGGGCTGTTCATGGCCGCCCTCGCGGCGGTCGCCCTCGGGCTGTGGCGCCCCGGCCCGCCGCCGGCGACCGACTAGCGCGCGAGGCTGGCCTTCGCGTGCTCGACGTCGGCCTCGAGCTGGGGTGGCCCGGGCCGGGGACAGATCGAGCTCGAGCGCCCGCTCGAAGTCCCGGGCGCCTCGGCGTGGCGGTCGCAGCGCCAGGCTCCGCCCGCGCCCGGCGAGGACGTCGGGGTTGCGAGGGCTGAGGAGCAGCGCCTGGTCGAAGGCCGCCAGGGCCTCCTGCCGCGCTCCAGGCGGAGCAGGGTGTCGCCGTAGAGCAGCCAGGCCGCGGTCGAGCCGCCCTGGAGCTCGACGCCCCGCGCAGAAGCGCTCGGCCGCCGGCCAGGTCGCCGTGGGTTCGCTCGAAGAGCGCGTGATGCGCCAGGTTCGCCGTTGGCGGGCTCGAGGTCCGTCGCCCGCTCGAGGGTCGCCCGCGCTTCGTCGGTCCGTCCCATCTGAGCCAGGGCCGTGGCCTTGTGGATCAAGACCGACGCGGTCTCCTTCAGCGCCAGCGCGCGCTCGGCGGCCGCCAACCCTTGCTTGGGACGGCCGAGCTCGAGCTGCGCATGCGCCTGATAGCCCCAGCCGTCCGCGCTCCTGGGGTCGAGCTCCAGCCCGCGCTCGAGCGCCTCGGCCGCCTCCCGCGCGCGCCCCAGCGACAGCAGCAGCCTGCCCTGTGTGATCCACACCACCCCGTCCTTGGGCTCCAGCCGCAGCGCCCGCTCGAGCAGCTCCACGACCTGCTCCGTGCGACCCAGGTGTTGCGCGCTCTGCGCCCACACCACGATCGCCTCCGGGTCGAAGACTTCCCCGATCACACGCTCCAGATCCTCGAGCGCCTCCTCGTGCCGGCCGAGCGCGGCGCGGATCCTCCCGCGGACGCAGTAGAGCTCGAGCCAGCTCGGGTCGAGGTGCAGCCCGCGCTCGCAGGCGGCCTGCGCCTCCGCCACGCGGCCCACGGCCAACAAACAGCCTCCCAGCCCGCCCCAGCCCTGCGCCCACTCGGGGCGGAGGGTCGTCACCCGCCGATACACCGCCAGAGCCTCGTCGGCGCGGCCCACGGCCTCGAGGGCCACGCCCTCGCCCCAGAGGAAGGTCGGGTCGTCGGGGGAGAGCTGCACCGCGCGCTGCGCGTCCTCGAGCGCCTCCGCGTAGCGTCGGGTGTTCCAGCGGCACATGCCCCGCTCGTAGTAGAGCCGCGCGTCCGCGGGCGCGAGCTCCAGGGCGCGGTCGAAGAACGGGAGCGCCTCGTCCATTTTCGCCAGCCGCTGCAAGCAGCGCGCGCGTCCGGCCCAGGCCTCGGGGTCGTCCGCGTCGAACACCAGCACCCGGTCGTAGGCCCCCAGGGCCTCGACGTAGCGCCCGTCCTCGTAGGCCGCGTGCGCCTCCGCCAGGCGCCCGTCGCCCGCGACGGGGGTCGCGTCCGACGCTGGGGGCGGCGCCGGCTCCGTCGTCGCGCGCGGCCGCGACCCGGCGCTCAACGCCGCCCACACCGTGAGCGCGCAGGCGACGGCGCCCCCCGCCGCCGCGACCCCGGGCCAGCGCGCGCTCCCGCGCGAGGCCTCGGCGCCGCCGACCTTCAGCCGCCCGAGGACCTCCTCGGCGGACGCGGGCCGCGCAGCGGGGGCCACCGCCAGACACCGCGTGCACAGCCGGTCGAGCCAGCGCGGCACGTCCGGGCGCTGCGCACGCGGTCCCTCGATCCCCCGATAGCGGATCGACTCCAGATACTCCGGCAGCGAACGCGCGACCACCGGCGGCTGCCCGGTGAGGCACGCGTAGAGCACCGCGCCCAGCCCGTAGAGGTCGCTCCACACCCCGAAGTCGGCGCGTCGTCCCTGGGCTTGCTCCGGCGGCCAGTAGCCAGGAGTCCCCAGGAAGATCCCGGTCGCGGTCAGGCGGGTGTCGCCGGCCTCGACCTCGAGGGCCAGCCCGAAGTCGGTCAGCAGCGCGTCGTCCCCCCGCAGGAGCACGTTGTCCGGCTTGAGGTCCCGGTGCAGGATCCCCAGGCCGTGCGCCTGCCCCAGGGCGCTCGCGAGCTGCTGCCCCAGGCGCACCGTGGCCTCGACCGTCAGCGGGCCCCGGCGCAGCCGCGCCTCGAGGGTCTCGCCCTCGACCAGCTCCAGCGCCAGCCAGGGGGCGCCGTCCTGCTCCCCCGTCGCGAGCAGCGAGACCACGTGCGGGTGCCGCAGGCGCGCGAGGGCCTGCACCTCGCGCTGCAAGCGCGCGCGCTGGCCCGCGTGCTTGGGCTGGACCAGGACCTTGAGCGCGACGTCGCGCCCGTCGGGGTCACGGGCGCGGTAGACGACGCCCATGCCGCCTCGCGCGAGCTCCTCCTGCACGACGTAGGGTCCGACCTGCACCCGGCCTCCGCTTGGACCGTAGCCCGCGCGCGCGGGGCGCGCATGGGGGGCGCGGCTTCCTCGGGACCCACTCGCGTGAGATAACCTCGACAGCGCCCCCCGGCCGCCGGCGTCCTCTACGGGCCGAAGGAGAGTCCAGGCACCATGCCCCTCAAGCTGCGCAACACCCTGACCCGGAGCCTCGAGCCCTTCGAACCCCGCGAGCCGGGGAAGGCCGGCGTCTACGTGTGCGGGCCGACGGTCTACGACTACTTCCACGTGGGCAACGCGCGGCCCTTCGTCGTGTTCGACGTCCTGCGCAGCTACCTCGAGTATCTCGGGCTCGAGGTGACCTACGTGCAGAACATTACGGACATAGACGACAAGATCATCAACCGCGCCCGCGCGGAGGGCACCACCTCCGCCGCGGTGGCCGAGCGCTTCGCCCAGGCCTACCGCGAGGACGTCGCCGCCCTCGGCGTGCGCCCGCCGACCCACCAGCCGACCGCCACCGGGCACGTGAGCCAGATCATTCGCCTGATCCGGACCCTCGAGGAGCGCGGCCTGACCTACACCCAGGACGGCGACGTCTACTACCGCGTGCAGTCCTTCCCGGGCTACGGCAAGCTCTCGGGCAAGAAGCTCGACGACCTGCGCCTCGGCGCCTCGGGCCGCACCGAGGCCACCCACGAGCAGCGCAAGGAGCACCCCGCAGACTTCGCGCTGTGGAAGGCGCAGAAGGAGCCCGACGAGCCGGCCTGGGGCTCGCCCTGGGGCCAGGGTCGGCCGGGCTGGCATATCGAGTGCTCGGCCATGAGCCAGTCGTTGCTCGGGGAGAGCTTCGACGTCCACGCCGGCGGCGAGGATCTGACCTTCCCCCACCACGAGAACGAGATCGCCCAGAGCGAGGGCGCCAGCGGGCAGCCCTACGCGCGCTACTGGCTGCACAACGCCTACCTCAACGTCGCCAAGGAGGAGACCCCGCTCACCGCGGAGCAGCAGCAGCTCGTGGCCCAGCTCGAGCTCGCGGTCAAGCAGGGCGACGCCGAGCGCAAGCGGCGCCTGCTCGACGAGCTCGCCGCCGAGAACGTCTACGTGCTCGTCGACGAGCAGGGCGCGCTGCAGTTCAAGGGCTCCAAGTCCCTGGGCAACGTGCCCCGGGTGCGCGAGATCTTCGCCCGCGGCTTCGGCGGCGAGGTCGTGCGCTTCTTCCTGCTGCGCGCCCACTACCGCGCGCCCCTGGCCTTCTCCTGGGGCGGGCTCAAGGAGGCCAAGACCGCCCTCGCCCGCTGGGCCGAGGCGCGCCAGCGGCTGGCCGACGCGGCCCCCGCGGGGGAGGGCCCGGGCGAGCTCGCGGCCGCGGCGGACGCCGCCCGCGAGCGCTTCGGCGCCGCCATGGACGACGACCTGAACACCGCCGGCGCGATCGGCGCCGCCTTCGAGCTGATCGGCGCCAGCAACCGCGCCCTCGATCAGCAGACGGCGAGCGCGGCGGACCTGGAGCGGGCCCGAGAGACCCTGGACACGATCCAGCGCGTGCTGGGGATCGCGTTCCCCGCCGCCGAGGACCTCAGCCCCGAAGAGCAGGCGCTGTTCGACGCCCGCGCCGAGGCCCGCGCGACCAAGCAGTGGGCCGAGTCCGACCGGCTCCGCGACGAGCTCCTCGCTCGCGGCGTGCAGGTGCGCGACACCCCTGAAGGGCAGACCTGGACGCGGAGCTAGCGGCCCGTCAGGGTCGATTTCAGCGTTCGCTCCGCCGGCGGGCGAGGAGCACGTCCTCTCGCCGCTCCGGCGGAGCGTAGGCCTGCGCACGCGCGAACGCCCGACCGGCCTCCACCGGCATCGCGGCTCCGGCGAGGAGCTCAGCGCGCACCAGGTGCGCCTCCCAGTCCTCCGGCGCGAGCGCCAGCGCGCGGTCACAGAAGTGCAGCGCCTCCTTCACGTCTCCGCGGAGCCCCGCGAGCTGCCCCCTCCGCAGCAGCGCCCGCGGGTGGTGCGGCGCCAGCTCCAGCACCCCCTCCAGCTCTTGGGCCGCCCGGCCTAGGCGGCCCTGGAGCAGGTAGACCTGCGCTCGCTTGGCCCCCGCGTCGTAGTCGAAGGGATCCCGGCGCAACGCGTCGTCACACCGCGTCAACGCGACGTCCAACGCCCCCTCCCACACCAGGCGAGTCACCTCGGACAACGGGTCCGGGACGGCGTCGACCTCGGATTCGACGAGGCCCTCCGTCACGGGCCTGGGCTCGTCCACGGCGATCTGCGTGGGCTCGACGTCACCCTCCAGCACCGCGAGCAAGCCGCCGACGAGGGCCAGGACCGCCGCCACCGCGGCCAGGGTCGCCAGCGCCCCCGGTCCAAGTCGCCGGCGAGTGAGTCGAGGAGCCTGCAGCGGCGGCGCCTCCCCTCGCATGCTCGGGGCGACCTCGGTTGCCAGGCACTCACGAACCTGGTGGGCCGCGGGTCGCGCGGGCGGGGCAAAGGCCAAGCACCGCATACAGAGGGTGCTCAGCCAGTCCGGTACCTCGGCGCGCAGGCGCCGCGGCGAAACGACGCGCTGGAAGCGGACCGTCTCGAGGAACGCCTGGAGCGAGTCCGCCTCGATCGGCGCCCGCTGGGTGAGCGCCGCATACAGCACGGCCCCCAGCCCATAGACGTCGGTCTTCGGCCCCACTTGTTCGGGCTCCGCCGTAGCCAGCTCGGGCGCCCAGTAGCCGGGGGTCCCCAGGAACACTCCGGAGTCCGTCAGGCGCTCGGCGTCTTCGTCGCGCACGAGGCCGAAGTCCACCAACACCGCCTCCTCTCCGCAGAGGAACACGTTGTCCGGCTTGAGGTCGCGGTGCAGAACGCCCTGGTCGTGGAGGTAGGTCAAGGCCTCGGACAGCTGCTCGGCCAGGCGTCGTGCCTCGGGGATCGTGAGCGCCCCTCGCTCCAAGCGGGCGGCTAGGGTCTCGCCCTCGAGCAGCTCCAACGCCGCCCAAGGTTGCCCTTCGTGATCCCCTGCGTCGACGAAGCGCACCACGTGTCGGTGCTCGAGCGCGCGGAGCGCGGCCACCTCCCGCGCGAAGCGCGTCCTCGCGATCGCGCGGCGTGGACTCAAGAGGAGCTTCAGCGCCACCAACTCGCCCGCGGGACCTCGGGCGCGATAGACCACCCCCGACGCGCCGCGCGCGAGCTCTTGCTCGACGTCGTAGGGACCGATCCGCATGCGGGCGCCTCCTCGGCACGGTAGAGCCCCGCACGGGGCCGAGCAACGCTGCCCCTTCAATCTCCGGCGGTGGCTGCCGCCGCCTCGGCGCGGTGCGGGGCGACCTGCGGCGCGAGCTCGGGCTCGAGCTCCACCGCGCGGTCGTACTCGCGCACGGCCTCCGCGTTGCGACCGAGGGCCTGCAGGCACGAGGCGCGGTTGACCCGGGCGTAGGCGTCCCCGGGCCGCTGGCGGAGCACCGCGTCGAAGTCCGTCAGGGCCTCCGCGTCGCGGTCGAGGGCGGAGCGCGCGATCCCGCGCCCCAGGGAGAGGTCGGGGTCCTCCGGGGTCAGCTCCAGCGCCGCGTCGTAGTCGAGGATCGCGTCGGCCCAGCGCTCGAGCTTGCTCTTGCAGGTCGCGCGGTCGCGGTAGAGCGTCACCTCGCGCACGCCGAGGGCCTCCGCGCGGTCGAAGGCCACGACCGCCTCGGCGTAGCGCCCGCAGCGCGCCTGGTTCACCCCGAGCTGGATCCACACCTGCGGGTCCTGAGGGGTCGCCTCGGCGAGGGTGGCGTAGTCGGCGGCGGCGCGCGCGTAGTCCTCGAGCTGCACGTGCAGGGCCGCCCGGGTGGCGAGCGCCCTCCCGTAGCCCGGGTGGATCTCGAGCGCGAGGTCGAGGTCTGCGATCCCCTCGGCCACCCGCCCCAGCCGCGCCTTGCACACGCCGCGGTTGAGGTAGGCGCTGGGGTCGCGCAGGGTCTTCAGCACCCGGTCGTAGTCGGCGATCGCCCCGGCGAAGTCGCCCAGGTAGCCCTTGCAGGCGCCGCGGTCGTTGAGCGCGTTGACGTAGCCCGGGGTGATCTCGAGGGCGCGGTCGTAGCTCTCCTGCGCCTCGGCGTAGCGGCCGAGCTGGGCCAGGTTTCGCCCGCGGTTGTGCCACGAGACCGCGTCCCCCGGGTCGAGCTCGAGGGCGAGGTCGTAGTCGGCGATCGCGGCCTCGCGCTGACCCAGGCGCCCCTTGGCCACCCCGCGCTCGCGCAGCGCCTGGGCGTCGCGCGGGTTCAGCTCCAGCGCGCGGTCCAGGAGCTCGAGCGCCTCCTGCAGGCGATCGCTCATGATCGCCTTGGCCCCCTCCTCGCGCAGCGCGTGGGCCTCCTCTGCCTGGGCCTGCCCGTTGGGGGCCGCGGGGTCCTCCGCCCTCGGCGGCGCGGCAGGCACCTCGCCGCGCCGCGGCTCCTCGGCGGGCTCTCCGCCCGTGGCCACGACCGCCGCCCAGGTCAGCCCCAGCCCGACCCCCAGCGCGACGAGCCCCCCTGCCCAGGGTGCCCAGCCACGGCCCGCTCGCGTCGGCGCCAGACCCACCGCCCCCTCCGACGCCAGCGCCCTCGCGACCACGTCCGCCGAGGCGGGCCGGGCGTCCGGCTGCTGGGCCAGGCAACGCAGACAGAGCTCGCTCAGCCACAGCGGGACGTCCGGGCGCCGCTCCCGAGGCGGGACCGTCTGGCGGAAGCGGTGGGAGGCGAGGTGCTCGGCCAGGCTCTGGCCTTCCACCGGCGGGCGCCCGGTCAGCGCCGCGTAGAGCACGGCCCCGAGCCCGTAGACGTCGGTCCAGGGGCCCACGCCGTGCTTGTCGCCGAAGGCCTGCTCCGGGGCCCAGTAGCCGGGGGTCCCCTGGAACACCCCGGTGGCCGTGATCCGACTGCCCTCGGTGTGCTCGTCGAGCACGAGCCCGAAGTCGGTGAGCAGCGCGTCGGCGCCGCGCAGGAGCACGTTGTCCGGCTTGAGGTCGCGGTGCAGCAGCCCGCAGTCGTGGACGTAGCGCAGCGCCGACGCGAGCTGCTGGCCCAGGCGCACGGCGTCGGGGATCGAGAGCGGGCCGCGCCGCAGGCGCTCGGCGAGGGTCTCGCCGTGCACGAACTCCATGGCCAGCCACGGGCGCCCCTGGAGCTCGCCGGCCCCGAGGAGCTGCACCACGTGGGGGTGCCGCAGGCGGCTCAAGGCCTGGACCTCGCGCTCCAGCCGCGCCCGCGCGTGCGAACTCTCCGCGCACAGCAGGACCTTGAGCGCGACCTCCCGCCGGTCCGGCGCGAGGGCGCGATACACGACCCCCATGCCCCCGCGGGCGATCTCCGAGACGACGCGATACGGCCCGACCTGCACCCCGCCAGCCTAGCAGTCGGCCCCGGCGCGGTCCGCTGGGCGCGCTAGCGCTTCGCCGCGTCGAGGGCCGCGCGCAGCGTCGCGACCCGGCCCGCGAGGCGGGGCTCGAGCGCCTCCGCCCGCTCGAGGTCGGCCCGGGCCTCGGCCCCGCGGCCGAGGTCGGCGTAGCAGCGCGCGCGCTCGAGGTAGGCGTGCGCGTAGTCCGGCTTCAGCTCGAGGGCGCGCCCGAAGTCCTCGAGGGCCTCGGCGTAGCGCTCCAGGTCGACGAGCAGCATGCCTCGGTTCTGGAACACCGAGACCTCGCGGGGGTCCACCTCCAGCGCGCGGCGGAAGTCCTCGAGCGCCTCGGGGTAGCGCTGGAGTCGGGCGTAGCTCACCGCGCGGTCGCGATACACCGTGGCCGAGCGGGCCCCGAGCGCGACCGCGCGGTCCAGGGCCTCGAGGGTGGCCGCGCTCCGCTCCAGGCGGACCAGGGACCGCCCCAGGAGCTCGAAGCCCTGAGGCTCGTCGGGGCGCAGCTCGGTGAGCCGGCGGTAGTCGGCGGCGGCGAGCGCGTAGTCCCCCCGCTCGAAGTGGAGGTTGCCCCGGTAGAGGTAGGGGCGCACCCGCCCCGGGTCGAGCTCGATCGCCCGCGTGAAGTCGGCCAGCGCGGCCTCGGGCTCCCCCAGCTTCGCGTGGCACAGGCCGCGGTTGAAGCGGCTCCGCGGCTCGTCCAGGCGGGCGAGCACGCGGTCGTAGTCCGCGATCGCCAGGCGGTAGCTCCCCAGCATGGAGTGACACGTCGCGCGGAAATCGAGCACCTCGAGCACCCCCGGCTGCAGCTCGAGGGCGCGGTCGCAGTCCGCGAGGGCCTCCGCCGGACGATCCAGCCGGGCGAAGCTCCGCCCTCGTTCGAACCACGCGTCCCAGCGCTCCGGGCGGGCCGCGAGCACGCGCTCGAAGTCCTCGTGGGCCGCCTCCAGCGCGCCCTCCGCCGTGCGCAGCAGCCCCCGCAGGCGGTAGACCTCGGCCTCGTGCGGGGCCGCCGCCCGCGCCTGCTCGAGGACCCCCCGGGCGGCGTCCCAGCGGGCGGCCTCGAGGGCCTCGCGCGCCTCGCGCAGGAGCGCGGCCACGTCCGCCTCGGGCGCTGACGCCGCCGCGTCCCTGGGCTCCTCGGGCGCGGCGACGCTGCCCAGCGCAGCGACCCCTGCCAGCGAGGGCCGCTCGCCGCGCCCCCGGGCCCAGACCCCGAGCCCGACCGCCGCGGCCAGCGCGAGGGCGGCGCCCAGGGCCAGGGCCTGACCGCGAGCCCCTGCCTGCCCAGGGGCCTCCCCGACGATCAGCCAGCGCGCGACCTCGTCGGCGCTGGCCGGGCGCTCCTCGGGCTCGACGCTGAGGCAGCGCATGCAGAGCTCGCTCAACCAGGCCGGGACCTCGCGCCGCAGCTCCCGGGGTGGGGTGGGCCGCTGATAGCGCGTGCGGGTCACGATCTCGGCCAGGGTCGCCCCGTCGATCGGCGGGCGCTGGGTCAGGCAGGCATACAGCACGGCGCCCAACCCGTAGACGTCGGTCCAGGGGCCGACCTGCTCCTTGTCGCCCCGCGCCTGCTCCGGCGCCCAGTAGCCGGGGGTCCCCTGGAAGGCGCCGGTCGCCGTCAGCCGGCTCTCGTCGCTCTGCTCGTCGAACACCAGCCCGAAGTCGGTGAGCAGCGCGTCCTCACCGCGCAGGAGCACGTTGCCTGGCTTGAGGTCACGGTGCAGGACGCCGCAGCCGTGCACGTAGCTCAGCGCGTTCGCGAGCTGGCGGACGAGGCGCACTGCCGCGGCGATCTGCAGCGGGCCCCGACGCAGGCGCGCGTCCAGCGACTCCCCCTCGATCAGCTCCTGGGCGAGCCAGGGCTGTCCATGGGTCTCCCCCGCCGCGAGCAGCCGCACCACGTGCGGGTGGCGCAGACGGCTCTGGGCCTCGACCTCGCGCAGCAGCCGCGCCCGGGCGTGGTCGCTGTCCACGCGCGTGAGCAGCTTGAGCGCCACCGGCGCGCCGTCTGGGCCCTGGGCGCGATACACCGCCCCCGCGCCGCCGCGGGCGAGCTCCTCCTGGATTCGATACGGCCCGATCTCCACCGCGCGCTCCGCTGACCAGGGTAGAGCAGCCCCCGGCGCGGGCAAGTCGCGTCGCGCTCAGCGCCGCGCCTGCTCGCACTCGGCGATCCAGCTCGCCACCGGGCCCTGCCGCACCAGCGAGGGGTCGAGCTCCAGCCCGCGGGCGTAGCCCGCGTGGGCCTCGTCCAGGCGGCCCAGGAGGTGCAGGCAGCGCGCACGTGTCACCTGCACCGCGGCGTGGGCCGGGTCGTCGCGCAAGACCTCGTCGCACGCCGCGAGGGCCTCCTCGTAGCGCCCCAGCCCGAGCAGGCAGGCCGCGCGCCGCCGGCGGTGCGGCACGCTGCCGGGCTCGAGCTCCAGGGCCCGATCGAGGTCGCGCAGCGCGAGCCCGAACTGGTCCAGCCGCGCGCGGCAAGCGGCCCGGCTGCTGTAGGCGCTGGCGGTCTCGACCCGCGCCAGCGCGGCGTCGAGGTCCGCGAGGGCCTCCTGCGGCCGACCCAGGTCGTAGCGACACATGCCGCGGATCTCGTAGGCGTCGGCCTGCTCGGGGTCGAGGGCCAGGGTCCGATCGCAGGCGACGATCGCCTCCTCGTGGCGGCCGAGGCGCGCGAGGCACGCCGCGCGCAGCAGGATCACCCGTGGATCCCCGGGCGCCTCTGCCTGGGCCCGGTCCGCGGCCTCGAGGGCCTCGGGGTAGCGCTTCAGCGCGAGCAGCTGCGAGACCCGGCCCTGGAGCGCCCCCAGGGCGTGGGGCTGGAGGGCCAGCGCGCGCTCGTGGTCGGCGAGGGCGGCGGCCCGATCGCCGAGCCTGGCCTGACACACGCCGCGGTCGTAGAGGTCGGCCGCGCGCGGCGCGCCCTCGGCGATCCGCCGGTCGAGGAGCTGCTTGGCCTCCTCCCAGCGCTCCTGGCGCATGAGCTCGCGCACCGTGGCCTGGGCCGGGACGGCGGCCTCGACGAGCTCGGGCGGCGGGCGCTCTTCCAGCGCGGCCGCCGCGCCGACCGCCAGCCCGTCGGCGCCGGGCGCGAGCGCGCGAGCTGCCCACGCCGCCAGGGCGAGCGCGGCCGCGCTCGCCCCCAGCGCCCCCACGAGCAGCGGGCCTCGCCGCGGTCGCGTCGCGGGCCGCCCGCGCGGCTCGGCGGTCTCGGCCTCCGCCGGGGCCGGCCAGGCCCGGGCCGCGAGCCCCCGGGCGACCTCCCCCGCCGACTGCGGGCGCTGTCCGGGCACGACCTCGAGGCACGCGAGGCAGAGGGCGCTCAGCCAGGGCGGGACCTCGGGGCGCAGCCGGCGCGGATCCTCCACCCGGCGGAAGCGGATCGACTCGAGGTATTCGGGGAGCGAGTCGGCCTGGACTGGCGGCAGCCCGGTGAGGCAGGCGTAGAGCACCGCGCCCAGGCCGTAGACGTCGGTCCAGGGGCCCTGGAGCTCGAGGGCGCCCTGCGCCTGCTCCGGCGCCCAGTAGCCAGGGGTCCCCAGGAACACCCCCGAAGCGGTCAGCCGCTGCGCGTCGGGGGCGGAGGACAGGGCCAGCCCGAAGTCGGTGAGCAACGCGTCGTCACCACGCAGGAGCACGTTGTCCGGCTTGAGGTCCCGGTGCAGCGTCCCGCGGGCGTGCACGCAGGCGAGCGCGTCGAGGAGCTGGCCCGTGACGTGGAGCGCGCGCTCGAGGGAGAGCGGCCCGCGCCGCAGGCGCGCGCCCAGGGACTCCCCCTCCACCAGCTCCAGTGCCAGCCAGGGGCGCCCGTCGTGACTCCCCGCCTGCAGCAGGCGGACCACGTGGGGGTGCTCCAGCCCGACCAGGGTCTGGACCTCCCGGCGCACACGCTCCAGGGCCTGGGGCCCGGCGGGGCGCGGCAGGAGCTTGAGCGCCACGGCTCGCCCGTCCGGGCCCCGGGCGCGGTAGACGACCCCCGCCCCGCCCCGACCAAGCTCCGCGTCCACGCGATACGGCCCGATCTGCACGCCTTCAACCTAGCGCGGCTCGCCGCCTGGCGCCCCTCGCGAGCCGCCTCTCAGCGCCAGGTCGGGAGCGGGCGGGGGTCGACCCGAGGGTGCGCCTCGGCCGCGGCGAAGCGCTCGGCGCGCACGGCGGGGTCCTCGCTCGCCAGGGCCTGCGCCAGCGGGAAGCGCTCGGGGTCTGGCGCGACCTCGAGCACTGCGCGCGCGGCGCTGCGCGCGGTCTCGGCGTTGGCCTGGGCCGCTTGCAGGAGCTGGGCGTAGCGCGCCCAGCCCGCGTCGGGGTAGCGGGCCGCCAGGCGCTCGGCGGCGTGGGCCCGCACCCGCGGGTCGCTGCGCTGGTCGAGGACCTGGATCAGGAGCGCGTCGGGGTCTTCGGGGTCCGCAGCCAAGGCCGCGTCGCGCTCGCGGAGGAGTCGGGTGTATTGGCGCTCGGCGAGCGCCAGCCCCGCGTGCGCGGCGTGGAACACTGCGAGCGGGGTCTCGCCGCGCGCCTCGTCCGTGGCCTGGGCCAGGGCCTCGCGGGCGGGGCCGAGCTCCCCCAGCTCGAGCCGCGCCAACGCGCTGTGCGAGAGCGCGGCCACCCGCTGGCGGCGCTGCTCCGCGTCCGCCGCGCGCAGCGGCTCGGCGAGCACGAAGCGCAGCCAATCGAAGGCCCCTTCGGGGTCGCCGCGCAGGCGCTCCTCGCGGGCCAGCTCCAGGAGCCGCGCGCGGTTCTCCGCCCGCCCGCGCTCGGGCGCGTCCTCGGCGCCCTGGGGGGCGTCGACGCGATACGGCGCCTCGGCCCGCCAGGTGAGCCCGGCGACCGCTGCGCCGCCCCCCAGGGCGCCGAGGACGAAGCCCAGCGCGCCGCCCAGGAGCACGGGGTGGCGGCGCTGGTAGCGGTCCCAGGCGCCCAGCGCGACGACCCCGATCCCGGGGGCCGCGACGTGATCGCCCTCGAGGGCCAGGCGCAGGTCCCGCGCCAGCGCCAGCGCGGTGGGGTAGCGCGCGCGGGGGTCCTTGGCCATGGCCCGGCGGCACACCGCCTCCAAGGCCGCGCTGAGCTCGGGTCGGCGCTGACGCAGGGGGGGCGGGTCGTCCTGCACGACCTGGCGGAAGACCTCCATGGGGGTCGCCCCGCTGAACGGCGGCTCGCCGCACAGCCCCTCGTAGAGGATCGCCCCCAGGGAGTAGACGTCGGCCCGCCGGGTCACCGCGCCGCCCTCAGCCTGCTCGGGGGCCATGTAGACCGGGGTCCCGACCACGCCCCGGGTCACGGTCAGGCGCGTGCCCTCGGTCAGCGCGACCAGCCCGAAGTCCACGATCCGCGGGACCTCGTCCTCGTCGAGCAGCAGGTTCCCCGGCTTGAGGTCGCGGTGCACGAGGCCCTGGTCGTGGGCGTAGTGGATCGCGGCCGCGGCGCGCTCGAGGATCGGGACCAGGCGCGTGGGCTCGAGCCCGCCCTCCTCGTCGATCAGCGCCTGCAGGCTCCGACCCTGGACGAGCTCCATGGCGAAGTAGAGCGCGTTGCCCTGCTGGCCCGCGTCGAACACGGTCACGATCCCCGGGTGCTGGATCCCCGAGAGCGCCTGCGCTTCGCGCACGAAGCGCTCCCGGGCCGCCCCCGGGGCGTCGGTGCGCAGGAGCTTGATCGCCACGTCGCGCTCGAGGCGCGCGTCGTGGGCGCGGTAGACCACCCCCTGCGCGCCGTGACCGATCTCCTGCTCCAGGCGAAAGCGCTCGCCGAGCTCGTCGCCCACCCCGAGCTGCCGACGCCGGGTGAGGGTCGCCGTCTCCACCCGACTGCGCCGCGAGGTGTCGGCCCGCGGCTGCCGGTCCGAGGGCGGTCGCACCTGCGGGTCGCGCTCGACGGTCTCCGCCGCGGGGCTGGGCGGGGCGGCGGCCGCCGGCGGGGGCGCGTCGCCCAGGTCCCGGATCAAGACCGCGGCCTGCGCCGGGGTCAGCAGCGCGCGCTTGATCAGCTCGTGGGCCGCCCAGTGCACCTCGCGCCCGGCGGCCAGGCCCTCGCTCACGGCGTCGGGCAAGGCCTCCCCCTCGCCGAGGAGCTCGGCCACCGCCCGCATGAAGTGCTCCGAGTCCACGCCCACCCTGAGACGGTAGCGCTGGCGCGCACCGCGCTCCAGATCGCCGCAGCGCGCGCCGGCCTCAATCTCCGTCGGCGGCCAGGCCCTCGCGGGCCCGGGCGCGCAGAGGCTCGAGGGACTGGCGCAAGCTGGGGTCGAGCCGCTCCGCCTCGTCGTAGTCCGCGAGCGCTTCGGCGCAGCGCCCGAGGTCCGCCAGCGCGCGCCCACGGTTCGCCCAGGTGCGGGGCTCGCGCGGGTCGAGCTTCAGAGCGAGGTCGTAGTCCGCGAGCGACTCGGCGGCGCGCCCGAGCGACGTGAGGCACATGCCCCGCAGCGCGAGGGTCTTCGCGTCGGGCTTGGGGCCCTCCAGCCCCCGCCCGCAGTCGGCGAGGGCGTCCGCGTAGCGACCGAGCTTGAACCGGGCCAGGGCCCGGCTGCGATAGGCCACCACGTCCTGAGGGTCGAGGGCGAGGGCCCGGTCGAAGTCGGCCTCCGCGCCCTTCAGGTCCCCGAAGTCGGACCGGCTCCGCCCCCGGTCGCGCAACAACGAGCCGTCCGCGGGGGCCAGCGCCAGGGCGCGGTCGAAGAGGGGGATCGCCAGGTCGTGTCGACCCAGGCGCGAGAGGCAGCGCGCGGCCTCCGCGGGGAACGTCGGGTCCTGGGGCGCGAGCCGCTGAGCCTGAAGCAGGTCGGCCGCGGCCCCCTCGAGGTCCCCCAGCTCCATCTTGCACGCCGCGCGATTGCTGAGGGCCTGCGGGGCGGCCTCGAGCTCCAGCGAGCGGTCCAGCGCGGCCAACGCCTCGGTGTAGCGCCCGAGCTGCGCGAGGCACGCTCCGCGGTACGCGTGGGTGCTGGCGTGATCGGGGTCGCGAGCCAGCACCCGGGCGAAGTCCGCGAGCGCGGCGTCGTAGCGCCCGAGCTGCGCCTGCGCGTAGCCTCGGCTCCCCAGCACGTCGAGGCGGTCGGGCTCGAGGGCGAGGGCCCGGTCGTAGTCGACGACCGCCCCGGCGTAGTCGCCGCCCTGGGAGCGCGCGTAGCCTCGAGTGCGGAGCAAGTCGGCGTCGACCTCGCCCCGGGCCTCGGCCTGAGCGCAGTCGCGCAGGGCCTCCTGCGCGCGACCCAGACTCGCCAGGCTGAAGGCCCGCAGCCGAAACACCTGGGCGTGGGGGGCCAGCTCGAGCGCTCGCCCGTAGGCCGCTACCGCGTCGGCGTGGCGGTCGAGGTTCGCCGCGGAGGTCGCCCAGCCGACGTGGGCCATGAACGCGCGCGGGTCCAGGGCCAGAGCGCGCTCGTAGGCCTCCAGCGCCCGCGCGTAGTCACGGGCGTCGCTCGCGGCGCGCCCCCGCGCGGACCACGCCTGCGCCGTCTCGGCGTGCGCGCCGTCCGCCGGAGGGAGCTGCGCGGGGCTCGGCGGTTCGCCCTGCGCTGGACTCGGTGGCTCGGCCTCGACCTCCGCCTGCCTCGGCGGCTCGCCCTGCGCTGGACTCGGCGGCTCGACCTCTGCTGGCTCGTCGGCCAACGGGCTGAGGAGCGCTACCGCGAAGGCGCCAGCCAGACCGCACGCGCCCGCGAGGGCCCAGCCCCAAGACCGCGCTGTGTGCAGCGGCGCCGTGGGCCCACCCAGGGCCTGCCGCACCGCCTCGGCGCTGGCCGGTCGCTGAGCGGGGTCCCGGGCAAGGCAGCGCCGGCAGAGCGCGTCCAGCCAGCGCGGGACCTCGGCGCGCTGCGCCCGCGGGGAGGGCGCCTCGTCGGCCTCCAGCCGCTCGCAGTGCTCGAGCAGGGTCGTGGCCTCGACCGGAGGCCGGGCGGTGAGGCAGGCGAAGAGCACCGCCCCGAGGCCGTAGACGTCGGTCCCGGTCCCGATCGCCAGCTTCTCCCCCCGCGCCTGCTCGGGAGCCCAGTAGCCCGGCGTGCCCTGCAGCGCTCCGGTGTGCGTCATGCGGCTGGCGTCGCTCGCCAGGTCGAGGGTCAAGCCGAAGTCCGTCAGCAGCGCGTCGTCGCCGCGGAGCAGCACGTTGTCCGGCTTGAGGTCGCGGTGCAGCACGCCGCAGGTGTGGAGATAGCTCACGGCCCCGGCGAGCTGCGTCGCCACCCGCCGGGTGTCGGCGATCGAGAGCGGCCCCCTGCGCAGCCGCGCCTCCAGGGTCTCCCCCGCGACGAGCTCGAGGGCCAACCAAGGCTGACCCTCGTGGACCCCAGCCCCCTCCAGGCTCACCACGTGGGGGTGCCGCAGGCGGGACAGGGCCTGGACCTCGCGCGCCTGACGGCGCTCGGCGAGCGGGCTCTCGGGGCGCCGCAACAGCTTGAGCGCGACCTCGCGCCCGTCGGCGCGCCGCGCGCGGTAGACCACGCCCATGCCGCCCCGCGCGATCTCCTCCAGCACCCTGTAGGGGCCGATCTGCACACCCACTCCTCGGGGCCAGGATAGGCCAGCGGGGTCGCGGGCACGAGGTGCCTCAGCGGCAGGCCTCGAGGGCCGTCGCGCCGCGGGCGATCTCCTCGTGCGCCGTGCAAGGACCGATCTTCCCGCGAACCTCGGTCCCGGGCTGTAGAGCCCGCCCACTCCCGCCAGCCCCTACGGCGCGAGGCGGCTCGCAAGGAAGTCGCGGCGCTGCTCGACGGTGCTGCCCGTGAGGGTCGAGAAGATCGAGTTGGCCGGCGAGAGGTCGTCCAGGTTCACCCGCAGCAGCGTGCGGGTGGTGTCGTCCATGGTGGGCTCGCGCAGCTCCTCCGCGTCCATTCGGAGCGCTCGAGGGTCCCTGCGGGTTCTCGCGCCACGCTCTATCCTGAACGCTTGGCCGGGGCCCCACGCCCCCGCGCCTGGAGGCTCAGTGCAGATCGGTCCGTATCGAGTCCAAGGTGAGCTGGCGCGCGGCGGCATGGGCGTCGTCTACCGCGCCCTCGCGCCGGACGGGACCGCCGTCGCGCTCAAGCTGCTGCTGAGGGTCGAAGAGCGAACTCAGCGCCGCCTCGAGCGCGAAGTCCTCGCCTTGAGGCGCCTCGAACACCCCCACGTGGTGCGCCTGCTCGACGCCGGCGTGTGCCCCCAGGGCCCCTGGCTCGCCCTCGAGTTCGTCGAGGGCGAGACCCTCGAGGCGCGCCTGCGCCGCGGCCCGCTCCGGGTGGAGCAAGCGCGCCGGATCGGCGTGCAGCTCGCCGACGCCCTGGCCCACGCCCACACGCTCGGGATCCTGCACCGCGACCTGAAACCCGACAACGTGCTGCTCCGCGGCGACGACGCCCTGCTCACCGACTTCGGCCTGGCCCGCCACGACGACCTGGACCTCTCGCAGCTCACAGCCTCCGGCGCGTTCCTCGGCACCCCAGGGTTCTGGCCGCCCGAGCAGGCCCAGGGCGCCACGGACCAAATCGGTCCCTGGAGCGACGTCTACGGCCTCGGCGCCGTGCTCTACGCCTGCCTCTCCGGGCGCCCTCCGATCCTGGCCGCCTCGCTCCAGGAGTTCCTGCAGACCTGCCGCTTCCGCGCGATCGAGCCCCCCTCCCAGATCGAGCCAGGCGTACCCCGCTGGCTCGACGACCTCTGCCTGCGCTGCCTGGCCCCTCTCCCCACCGCTCGCCTGCGCTCGGCCGCTGAGGTGCGGGACGCGCTCGACCGAGGTGGGCGGGCCCGCGCTCCTGGCCCTCGGCCGCGGAGCGCCGCCGGGAGTGCCAGGGCCCCGCGCTGGAAGGTCCCTGCGGCGATCGGGTGCGCCCTCGTCGCCTCCGGCCTGGTGTGGGTTCTGGGCGCGGGCCCGAACCCGGCTGAAACCGTTGGGTCGACCGACCGCCCAGTCGCCTCGGCCGCGCCTGGACCTCACCCCACGCTCCCCCCGACGCCCGAGGTCCGGCGCCTGGTAGAGAGCGCGGTCGCCATGTCGAAGTCGGGCGGCGCCATCGAGGCCCTCGCCCAACTCGACCGCGCACTCGAACTCGATCCCCGGAATGCCCTCGCCTGGTCGAACCGCGGCGTCGCTCACGGCTCCCTCGGTCGCCATACCGAGGCGATCGAGGACTACACCCGCGCGATCGAACTCGATCCCGGCCTCGTCTTTGCCTGGATCAACCGCGGCGTCGCTCACGGCTCCCTCGGTCGCCATACCGAGGCCGTCGAGGACTTCACCCGCGCGATCGAACTCGATCCCCGGAATGCCCTCGCCTGGTCGAACCGCGGCCTCGCCCAGGGTGACCTTGGACACCTGGCCGAGGCGCTCCCCGACTTGGAACGCGCGCTCCAGCTGGCTCCGCGCATGGCGAGTTCCTGGTCCAATCGTGGCGTTGCCCGCTACAGACTAGGGCGCTATGCCGAGGCGCTCGAAGACTACACCCACGCGATCGAACTCGATCCTTCCGTGGGACAGGCCTGGGCCAACCGCGCCGCGGCGCTGTTCGCCCTCGAGCGCTACGCCGAGGCGATCGCCGACCACAGCCGTGCCCTCGAGCTCGAACCGAGGAACGTGATCTCTTGGGTCGACCGCGGCACAGCCAAGGCCCAGCTCGAGCGCTACGCCGAGGCGATCGAGGACTACACCCGCGCGATCGAACTCGATCCTTCCGTGGGACAGACTTGGGTGCAGCGGGGCTGGGCCAAGAGGAAGCTCGGTCGTCACGCGGAGGCGGCGCGGGACTACACCCGCGCGATCGAACTCGACCCCCGGAATGCCCTCGCCTGGTCGAACCGCGGCCTCGCCAGGGCGAGCCTCGGCCGCTACGAGGAGGCGATCGACGACGTCGATCACGCCCTCCAACTCGACCTCTCGGCGGAGGACCGCCAAGGCGTCGAGGAGCTCAAGCGAAGGCTGGTCGCGCGACGCGGTCGGGAGTAGTCGCCGCTAGGCGTCGACGCTCTGGACCTCGTGGGAGTGCTTCTCGATGAAGTCGCGGCGCTGCTCGACGTTGCTGCCCATGAGGGTCGAGAAGATCGAGTTGGCCGCCGAGAGGTCGTCCAGGTTCACCCGCAGCAGCGTGCGGGTGGTGTCGTCCATGGTCGTCTCGCGCAGCTCCTCGGCGTCCATTTCGCCCAGGCCCTTGTAGCGCTGGATCCGCACGCCCTTCTGCCCCAGCTCGCGCACCGCGAGGGGCAGGTTCTGTAGGCCGCGGACCTCGAGCTCGTGCTTCTTGTCCTTGAGCACGTAGGGCGGGGTGGCCAGGCGCTCGGCCTCCCACTGGTCCTTGGCCTTGGCCTCGAAGTAGTCCTCCCACGCGAAGCCCAGGCCGGCCAGCTCCTCGAGCACCTTCTCCAGCTTGTGCTTGTTGCTGAAGCGCACGACCTCGACGTCGGCCCCCTCGCGGTCCTCGAGCTTGTCGGTCGAGAGCCACACCTTGAGGCCCTCCTCGCGGGCGACCTTGAGGTGCTCGTCGAGCTGCTCCTCGGTGTAGATCGCCGGCGCCTTCTTGGTCGCGGGGTAGACCACGCGAGCGTAGGGCAGGAGGCCCTCGGCGTTGCGGCGCTTGAGGTACTTGGCGAAGGGCACGTTCTTGCGCTCGATCTCCGCCGCCATGCGGTTCATGCGATCGAGGAGCTCCACCAGGGTCTGGAGCGTCTTGCCCTCGACGGTGAACTCGTCCTTGGTGCGCACGAAGCTCGAGCCGTCGAGGCCCATGTCCAGGGTCCGGGTCTCGAACTCCTCGTGGGTGAGCAGGTACTCCTCGCGCTCGCCGCGCTTGATCTTGTAGAGCGGCGGCTGGGCCACGTAGACGTAGCCGTTCTGGATCAGCTCGGGCATTTGCCGGAAGAGGAAGGTCAGGATCAGGGTGCGGATGTGGCTGCCGTCGACGTCCGCGTCGCACATGATGATGATCTTGTGGTAGTTGAGCTTCGTAATGTCGAAGTCGTCGAGGATCCCGGTGCCCAGCGCGCGAATGATCACCGAGATCTCGTTGTGCCCGAGCATGCGGTCGTGGGTGGCCTTCCACACGTTCAGGATCTTGCCGCGCAGCGGGAGGATCGCCTGGGTCTGGGGATCCCGCGCCTCGACCGCGGTGCCGCCGGCGGAGTCACCCTCGACCAGGAAGATCTCGCACTCGTCGGCCTTGTTCGAGTTCGCGTCCTTGAGCTTGGCGATCCCGCCGCCGCGCAGCGCGTCCTTGGTCTTGCGGACGAGCTCCTTGGCCTTCTTGGCCGCGATCCGCGCCTCGCGCGCCCGCATGGCCTTCTGCACGATCTTCTTGGTCTCGGTCGGGTTCTGCTCGGCCCAGGCCTTGAGATACTCGCCGACCACGCTCTGCACGATCCCGGCGACGTCGGAGTTGCCGAGCTTGGTCTTGGTCTGACCCTCGAACTGGGGCTCGGGGATCTTGACCGAGATCACCGCGATCAGGCCTTCGCGGTAGTCGTCGCCGCTCGGGCGCGTGTCGCCGCTGGCCTTCTTCTTGGTCTTGATCGCGCTCTCGTTGTCCTTCAGCCAGTTGTTGAAGGTCGTGGTCAGCGCGGTGCGGAAGCCCGTGAGGTGGGTGCCACCCTCGACGGTCGCGATGTTGTTGGCGTAGCTCACGAGCGTCGCCGAGTAGGTGTCGTTGTACTGGATCGCGATCTCGCACTCGACGCGCCCGCCGGAGTCCGGGCTCTCGGCGTGCCCCGTGAAGTAGACCGGCGTGGTCAGGAGCACGGTGTCGCTGGTGCTCAGCTCGTTGACGAAGTCCACGATCCCGTTGGGGAAGCAGTATTCCTCGAACTTCTCCTCGTCCGAGCGCTCGTCGCGCAGCGTGACCTTGAGCCCCTTGTTGAGGTAGGCCAGCTCGCGCAGGCGTTTGCTCAGCACCTCGAAGCTGAACTCGATCGACTTCTTGAAGATCTCGGAGTCGGGGAGGAAGGTGATCTTGGTCCCGCGGCGGTCGGACTTGCCCAGGATCTCGAGCGGCTTGGTGGTCGCGCCGCGGGCGAAGCGCAGCGCGTGGATCTTGCCCTCGCGGTAGACCTCGACTTCGAGCCACTCCGAGAGCGCGTTCACGCAGGCCACGCCGACGCCGTGGAGGCCGCCCGAGACCTGGTAGGAGCCCTTGTCGAACTTGCCGCCCACGCCGAGCTCGGTCAGGCAGGCCTCGACGGCGGGGATCCCCAGCTCCTTGTGCATGCCGACCGGGATCCCGCGCCCGTCGTCGAGCACGGTCAGCGAGCCGTCCTCGTGGATCGTGACGTCGATCTGGGTGCAGTAACCGGCCATGGACTCGTCGACGGAGTTGTCGACGACCTCGTAGACCAGGTGGTGCAATCCGCGCTCGTAGACGTCGCCGATGTACATCGCCGGTCGCATGCGCACGTGGGCCAAGCCCTGGTGGGCCTGAATGCTGTCCTGGGTGTACTCCGCGCTCGTCGCTGCCATGTGCGCAACCTCTTGCCGCTAAAGGCGTTTAGGGTGCCCTTAGGATACCGTACGTCGTCCGAATTCCGGAGCCTCGGCCGAACAACAATCTGCGGCAGCGTGCGCTGCCGCGCCGCCTTCAGGCGGCGCTCGTCGGAACGAGTATCCCCTCTGGATCCGACGTTCTTCGCGGGTTTCCGGGGGTTCGACCCCCCGGACTCCCTCGCGAACTCGAGCCGCTCAGCCCCGTCCGCGCTGACGGCAGCGCAGGTCGCTCAGGCGGACGCCGGTCTCGTCTCGCAAGCACTGGATGATCCTGGACTTGTGGTAGACCGCCAGCTCCTGGCCGAGCGCGGCGGAGTCCACCTCCACCACGAGGACCTCCTTCTCCAGGCGCACCACCCGACACCCCTCGGCCATGGCCCGCCCCACGACCCGCGGCCAGGCCTTGCGGACCTTGGCCACGGCGGTGTTCTCGCCCACACCGGCCTGGCGCACGACGCTGGCGATCAGATCCGCCACCGGCGCGGCCTGACCGCGTCGAGGGCGCTGTGGAGAACCTGGGTGTTGGTGCCGCGAATCGGCCATAAGTCTCTTTTCCATAGGGGTTCCCGGATTCCACCGGGGGGGTGGAAACCGGGTGGAGACCGAATCTCAGAAAGGCCCGCTAGTCGAGGCTAAGCGGCATGACCAGATACAGATACGAGCCGTCGTCCCGGCGCTCGCGGATCACCGCGGCGCTCTGGGGGTCCTTCAGCTCGATCGTGGTCTCGGCCCAGTCGACGACGCGGAGCATGTCGACGAAGTACTGCGGGTTGAACCCGATCTCCAGCGGATCGCCGGGGTAGTCCAGCGGCAACGAGACCCGGGTCTCGCCGATCTCGGGGATCCGCGAGGTGAGCTCGAGCCCCTCCTCGTGGAAGCGGAAGCGCACCGCGAGGCTGTCCTTCGTCCCCAGGAGCGCAGCGCGCCGCAGCGCGTGCACGAAGGCCTCGCGGCTGACGGTGACCTTCAGGTCCTGCTCCGGCGGCACCACGTCCTCGTAGGGCGGGAAGTGCCCCTCGATCAGCCGCGCCGAGAGCACGGCCCGGGCGGTGCGGAAGTGGACGCGAGAGGACTCCACGCGCACCTCGACCGTCTCCTCCCCCGCCATGAGGCGTTGGAGCAGGGTCATGGCCTGGGTGGGGACCACGACGAACACCTGCTCCGGGTGCTCCTGCTCCAGCCCGCGCTCGCAGAGCGCCATGCGCTTGCCGTCGGTGGCGACCAGCCGCAGCCGCTTGCCGCGGAGGTCGATCAGGATCCCGTTCATGGCGTAGCGGGTCTTCTCCGCGTGGGTCGCGAAGTGCGTGCGCTGGATCATGCGGATCAGCTCCGCCGCGCCGAGGGTGAAGCTCCCCTGCTCGTTCCAGTCGCCGAGCTCGGGGTAGTCGTCGGGCTCCTCGCCCATGACGTGGAACCGGCTGTCGGGGCTCGTGATCACGCAGCCCTGGCGTTGATCGGCCTCGAGGGTCACCTCCTCGCCCGCGAGCTCGCGCAGGATCTGCTGCAGCCGCGACGCGTTGACCAGGAGCTTGCCCTCGCGCTCGACGGTGACCCGCTCGACGACGACCCGCACCGAGAGGTCGAGGTCCGACCCGGTGACCCGCACCACGCCGTCGGTGGCTTCGAGCAGGAGGTTCTGCAGCACCTGCCGCGGGCTCTTGGAGGGGGCGACGGTCGCCGCCACCGCCACCGCGTCCGCCAGCTCGGTCGCGTCGCCGCGCAGCGACAGGCAAGAGGTTTCCGTTGCGGTACCCATGGCACCCTCCTCGTAGCGAAGCGGTCAGCGTAGATCCGTCGTCCGACAGGACGCGGTCGTTGGCGAGGCAGCGCAGCGGCGCTCGTCCAGTGCGAGGATTCTAGCGAGAAGGCCAGCTCGGTCGAAAGCGAAAACGTTCGCTGAAGCACACGACGCCTGGGCTCCAGCGGACCCTCTGTCTTTCCTAGCCTAAGATGAGAACCATCTTCTTCTCTCTTCCCTAGAGCTTGCAGTTCGGTGCATAACTCGGCGAAGCCATCGCGACGGGTGAGACAGGTGTGTCGCTTAGCGCGAAGAACCCCTCCCTCGGAGCCGTGGACAAGATGGTTCGAGCGCAGGGAGAACCGCGCCGACTGCTCACGTTCCACCACAGAGCGATGAGCGCACGCCGTCGTCGAGCGTCTGGTTGTCCAGGGAAGCTGAAAGCCAGCGGCGGGTTCTTCGACCCGGCTCTCAGACACTTCTCCACCCTCCACGAAAAAGCGAGCGGGCAGCACTCCACGCGTTCTCCCGGAGCTAACGAAAACGGCGCCGTCACCGAAGCGTACAAGCCGCTCGTGCCGAGGCCCTGGGCGAGCACGCGTCCCCGCCTCGCGCCCGGCTCCGGCCGCGCGAGCCGTCCCGGGGGGTGAGCGGAGGCGTCTGTCGTGCATTCGATTACGCAACCCTCGCGGGCCAAGCGCTCGGTGTGAACAACTCGCGGCTGTGATGTGGGAGGGCTCCGCAACTCGTTGCCGGTTCGGTCCTGAGGCGAACGCGAAGCGCAACACGGCGCTGGGGAGAGGGCCTGGAATACCCCGATCGAGGCACACGGCGCCTGGATCAGGCGACGGAGCGCACGACGCAGGGCAAAGGCGCGCAGCGGCCGAGGACGGGCCGGCGCGGGACACGGAGTCCTCAGAGGGGCGCCAGGGAGGCGCGGGAGCGCAGGCGCGGGGCAGGCCCGAGCTAGCGGGAGGCGCGGAGCTGCTTGGCCTCACGGCGCAGCTCCTCGAGCATGCGGGCGAACTCAGGGTCCTTGAGGACCCGGTCCTCCATGCGCTCGATCGCGTAGATCACGGTGGTGTGATCGCGGCCGCCGAAGTGGGCGCCAATGTCCGAGAGCGTGAGGTCGGTCAGCTCGCGGGCGAGGTACATGCACACCTGGCGCGGGAGCGCGATCTTCTTGGTGCGCTTCTTGGACTGCATGTCCGAGAGCTTGACCTGCAGCCGGGCCACGACCACGTCGCAGATATCCTGCATGGTGACGCGGTTCGACTCCTGGCCGAGCATGTCGCCCAGGATCTGCTGGGCGAAGTTCACGTCGATCGGGCAGTTCATGAGCGAGGCGGTGCCCACGAGGCGGTTGATCGCGCCCTCGACCTCGCGAATGTTGCTGTCGATCCGGGCCGCAATGAACTTGACGACGTCGTCAGGCAGGCGCGTGCCCTTGGCCTCGGCCTTCTTCTTGACGATCGCGGCGCGGGTCTCGAACTCCGGGGGGTCGATCCGGGCCACCAGGCCCCACTTGAAGCGCGACACCAGGCGATCTTCCAGGGTCGGGATCTCCGACGGGGCGCAGTCCGCGCTGAGAATGATCTGCTTCTGGGCGTTGTTGAGCGTATTGAAGGTGTGGAAGAACTCCTCCTGGATCCGCTCCTTGTCCGCCAGGAAGTGGATGTCGTCGATCACCAGCACGTCGACGTTGCGGTACTTGTAGCGGAACTGCTCGAGCTCGCCGTCCTTGACCGCCTCGATGAACCGGTTGACGAAGTCCTCGCAGGCCAGGTAGAGGATCTTGGCCCGGGGCTTGCCCTCCCGCGCGAGCAGCGAGTGGCAGATCCCCTGCAGGAGGTGGGTCTTGCCCAGGCCCACCGCGCTGTGAATGAACAGCGGGTTGTAGGTGCGCCCGGGGGACTCGGCCACGGCCAGCGCGGCGGCGTGGGCCAGGCGGTTGTTGGGCCCGACGATGAACGTCTCCGAACTTGTAGTCGTCCTTGAGCTGGATCGTGGAGTCGTGCTCCAGGTAGCCCGTGGACGGGAGCGACGGCGTGAGGGGCGCGGCCACCGTGGAGGTCGTGGGGGTCGGGGCGCTGCTGCTCTCACCCGCGCCGTTCGGCTCGGCCTCGGGGAGGTCGGAGGCCTCGCGCTGGGTGATCAGGAGCTCGGGGGTCAGCTTGCGCTCGTAGGCCTCCTCGATCGCCTCCGCCAGGGTGTGCAGGAGCTCGGAGTCCTCGATCCACTTCTTGACGAACTGGTTGGGCGTGCCGATCTTCAGCACGTCCTCGTCGAGCTCGACGAACTCCAGGTTCTTGAACCAGGTCTCGTAGATCGGGCGCTTGGTGCGTTGCTGAATGATCTCCAACAGGGCGTTGAACTGGGGATCGACAGCCTCGGCTTGTGACACACGCAGATCCTTTCCCCGGAGCCCCACACCGGGGTTGGCGCGGTTCGTGAAAGTGCCTGAACCGCACGACTCATCAAGCTGATAGGAGGTGGATGGGACGGCTCCCGCGCCGTCGTGCGCCAAGGGTAGCAAGCCATCCGGGGGGATGCCAGTTCCCGTTGCGCACCCGGCGCAACTCCGCGCGAGCTTTGCGTTAGGCTCGCGGACAGGCAGGATAGAACCATGGTTCCCGTTCGACTCGCCAACGTGATCGTCGATGAACAAGCCTACGCGCAGCAGCTCCGCCTGCAGGAGGAGGGGGGTCCGCGCACGTTCACGATCCTGATCGGGCTGTTCGAGGCCCTCGCGATCCAGCACGCCCTCGACGAGGCCGGCGAGCGCCCGCTGACCCACCGCCTGCTGCTCGACGCGATCGGCGCCCTGGGAGCCAGCCTCGAGCGGGTGGTGATCGACGACGTCGAGCGCGGCCCCAAGGGCGACACCTTCTTCGCCAAGCTCGTCCTGGACCAGGGCGGCCGCCAGCTCAAGATCGACTGCCGCCCCTCCGACGGGATCGCGGTCGGCGTGCACGCCGGGGTCTCCTTCTACGTGACCGAGAAGGTCATGGACGCGGTAAGCTGAGCCCTCCACGGGAGAGTTGGCAGAGCGGTCGAATGCACCGGTTTTGAAAACCGGCGTCCCTCACGGGACCGGGGGTTCAAATCCCTCACTCTCCGTCTCGGGGGGCCTCCTGGGCCCCCCGGGCGCCTTCCGGAGGCCGCGTCCACTTCGCGCTGGTCGCCCCAGGTTGGAGTGGTAGACTGTCCGGCCAGGAGAGATGGCAGAGTGGTCGATCGCGACGGCTTGCTAAGCCGTTGAGTGGGTATCAACCCGCTCCGGGGGTTCGAATCCCCCTCTCTCCGTGACCGCTAACGGCCCGGGTGCTCAGCACCCGGGCGTTTTGCTTTGGGGCGGCTTGACGACCTTTCACAGGGCGTATCCGAGCCGCGCGTATCATGGGGCCGTGAGCTCCCCCCACCTGCACCTCCTGGGCTGCGCCGCGTCGATCCTGCTCGCGGGCTGCGTCGAGCGCGAGCTCGTGGTGCACACCCAGCCGCCCGGCGCGCGGGTCTACGTCGACGGGGTCGACCGCGGGGACGCCGGCGCCGAGGGGCTCGCCGTGCCCTTCGAGCACTACGGGACCCGGGAGGTCGTGGTGCGCCTGGCTGGCCACGAGCCCGCGCGACGCATGGTCGAGCTCGAGGCCCCCTGGTGGCAGGCCTTTCCCCTGGACCTGGTCACCGACGTGCTGTGGCCGGGGACGATCCACGACGACCACGAGGTGACCCTCGAGCTGGCTCAGCGCGCCGAACCGCCGGCGCCGGCTGCGCTCGAGGCGCGCGCTCGGGCAGCCGGAGGCAGCGACGTCGAATGATCCGTGACGGGAAGCTGGTGATCGAGCCCGGGGCTCGCGTCACCGTATGGGGGCTCGGGAGCTTCGGCGGCGGCGCGTCGGTGGTGCGCCGCCTGCTCGCCCGCGGGGCCCAGGTGACCGTGACCGACCTCAAGCCCCAGGACGCGCTGGCGCGCTCGGTCGAGAGCCTGGCGGGCTGCGACGTGCGCTGGGTCCTGGGGGAGCACCGCGAGGAGGACCTCCTCGGCGCCGACCTGGTGGTGCGAAACCCCGCGATCCCCCCGTCGGTGGGCTGGCTGCGCCGGATCCGCGAGGCGGGGGTGCCCCTGACCTCGGAGGTCGCCCTCGCGCTCCAGGACCTGCGCGCGCCCTACGTCATGGTCACCGGCTCCAAGGGCAAGACCACGACCGCGACCCTGGCCGGGGCCATGCTCCAGGGCGCGCTGGTCGCCGGGAACAACGAGCGCGCGCTGAGCGAGGCGATCGACGGGCTCGACGCCTCGGCCCGGGTCGTGCTCGAGGTCTCGAGCTTCATGGCGCACCTCCTGGCCGACGCGCGGGCCAGCGGCGTCGCGTTGCCCGCGCCGCGGGCGGTGGCGATCACCTCCCTCGAGCCCGAGCACCTCAACTGGCACGGGACCCTCGAGGCCTACTACGGCGACAAGCTCTCGCTGCTCGACCTCGGCGGGCGCGCGCTGATCCCCAGCGGGCACCCGGAGGTCGAGCGCCAGCTCGCGGGGCGGGCCGTGCACCGGGTCTCGACCGCGGGGCCCGGACCCGACGTCGTGGCCTGGCTCGAGGACGGCGCGGTGTGGGCGCGGGAGCCCGAGGGCGAGCCCGAGCGCCTGTTCGCCCGCGACGAGCTGCGCTTGCTCGGCGAGCACAACCTGGCCAACGCGCTCCTGGGCGTGGCCCTGGCCCGGAGCCTGGGGGCCAGCGCCGACGAGGTCGCCCGCGGCGCTCGCGGGTTCACGCCCCTGGCCCACCGCCTGGAGATCGTGGCCACCGACGCCCGGGGCGTGCGCTTCGTGAACGACTCCACCGCGACCACCCCCAGCGCGGCGATCGCGTCCTTGCGCGCGGTGGGCGAGCCCGCGGTCCTGCTCGCGGGCGGCTCGGACAAGGGCGTGGACTACGCGCCCCTGGGCGCGGCAGCCGCCGACGCCCACGCGGTGGTGTGCCTGGGCGAGATCGGCGAGCGGATCGCGCAGGCCGCCGAAGCGCGCCTGGCGGAGAGCGGCGGCGCGGGGCGCGTGCTGCGCGCGAGCACCTTCGACGACGCCTTCGCCCAAGCCCACGCCGCCTGCCCTCCCGGGGGCACGGTGCTCCTCGCCCCGGGGACCGCGAGCTACGACATGTTCCCCAACTTCAAGGCGCGGGGAGAGCGCTTCCGAACCCTGGCGGAGGCCGCCTCCCGGGGCCAGAGTGGGGCGGGAGGCGCCGCGCAGGGGTGAGCGTCAAGAGCCAGATCGGCGGGGAGATCAAGCGGCTGCGCGAGCGGCTGAGCCTCAGCTCCAAGGATCTGGCGGAGCGGGTGGGGCTCAGCCCCTCGCAAATGAGCCGGCTCGAGAGCGGCCAGCGCCGCGTCGACGCCTCGGTCCTGGCCAAGCTCGCGCGCGCCCTCGAGGTGCACCCCTCGCACTTCTTCAGCGACTTCGGCGAGACGCCGCGGCGCAAGGGCGCGGCGGCGTCGCCCCTGGGCAAGCTGATCCGCGCCGAGCGCCGCCGCAAGCACATCACCGCCGAGGAGCTCGCGCAGAAGGTCGCCAAGGGCAAGACCTTCCTCCAGGACCTGGAGAGCGGGAAGACCGACCTCGTGACCGGGGACACGCTGCTCAAGCTCGCGCGCAGCCTGAAGCTGACCCCGGAGCAGCTCCTCGACGCCCAGCGCGCCGAGATCCGCGAGCTGCGCGCGGCCTTGCGCCAGGCCGAGGGCGGGGACGGCGGGCGCGGGGTGCCGCTGCTCGAGGCCGAGGACGGCGGACTCCCCCACGAGCTGGGAGAGGACAAGCAGCTCCAGGGCGCGGAGCTCGACCGCGTGGCGGTCCCCGGGGTCCGCGGGCGGGCCTTCGCGGTTTCTTGGCGCAACGACGAAATGACCGCCCCCAGTGGGGCGTCCTTTCCCCCGGGGACCACGCTCGTGTTCAGTTGCGAGCGCGCGGCCCGGCACGAGGACTTCGTCTACGCCGTCGTCGACGGCGTGGCCACGTTTCGGCGGTTGTTCATGGACCCGGGTGGAATTCGGCTGCAGCCCCTGAACCTCAACTACCCCCCGCGCTCGCTGGCGCGGGACGAGGTCCAGGCGCTGTTCCCGCTCTTGGCCAGTGTGGTGCCGGTATGAACCGCCACGCCCTGGTGTTGAACCGCAACTGGACCGCGGTGAGCACGGTCACCGTGCACGAGGCCCTGGTGCTCCTGTGCCGCGAGGCCGCGGCGGCGATCTGCCCGGAGACCTACGAGGTCTACGACCTCGAGGCCTGGCTCGACCGCTCCCAGCTCCGCGCGCGGGAGCTCCCGCGCGAGCGCCTGGTGCGCACCCCCAACGTGGCGGTCGAGACCCCCGAGGTCGTGCTCCTGCGGCACTACGGCGGGGTGCCCCGGCTGGAGGTCAGCTTCAGCCGGCGCAACCTCTACCGCCGCGACGGCTACGCCTGCCAGTACTGCGGGCGGCGCACGAGCAACGCCGAGCTCTCGATCGACCACGTGGTCCCCCGCTCCCGCGGCGGCGAGACCTCGTGGGAGAACTGCGTGCTCGCCTGCGTGCGCTGCAACACCCAGAAGGCCAACAAGTCCCTGCGCGACTCGGGCATGCGCCTCGCGCGCGAGCCGCTGCGCCCGCGCTGGTCGGCGCTGGCCGACCTGCTCCCGTCCAAGCGGCCGGAGAGCTGGGAGAAGTTCCTGCCCAAGTCCGCGGGGTGAGGGGCCCCTCGAACCAAGCGCAGCGGGGCGCGGATTGCTCCGCGCCCCGGCTGGATCTCGTCGATTGCCCGCGGGCGAGTCGAACGAGCACCGTTGTGTCGTCAGCCGCTCAGTCGATGATCACGATCTCCACGCGGCGGTTCTTGGCCTTGGCGTCCTTCGTGTCGTTCGAGACGAGCGGCATGAAGGGGCCGAAGCCGCCGAAGGAGAGCCGGTCGCTCGAGACGCCGCCCTGCTCCAGGTAGTGGAGCACGGCCAGGGCGCGCTTGGAGCTGAGCTCCCAGTTGCTCTGGTGCCCCGAGCGCTTGATCGGCGTGTCGTCGGTGTGGCCGTCGATCCGCACGCGCTTGCTCGAGTAGTTGGACGAGTTCAGCTCGGTCCGCACGCGGTCGAGGATCTCCTTGCCCTTGGTGCTGAGGGTGGCCATGCCCGCGGGGAACATGACCCCCGACTCGAGGATCAGGCCCTGGGTCACCGGGTTCACCTGGAGGCCCATGAGCTCGATCGGCGGGGCGACCGGGGTCGGGTCCTCGCGGGGCGCCGAGGCGGCCAGCGAGAGCGCGTTCTTGGACTCGTCGAGCTGCGACTCCAGGCGCTGACGCAGGCGCTCCGACTTCTCGAGGCGCGCGCGGTAGAGGTCGAGCTGCTTCTCCTGCTCCGAGGCGCGCAGGGTCAGCGACTGCTCGCGGCGCTCCATTTCGCGGAGCTTGTCCTTGTTGTTGTTGACGTAGCTCTCTTGCGCGGCGAACCGCTGCTCGAGCTTCTTGTACTCACTCAGGGAGACGCAACCAGCCCCACCACCCGTGAGCAGCGCGGCGAGAGCCAACGTTCCGATCTTCTTCATGCTTCGTTCCTCGTTCGTAGGGTGGGTTTACGGGCAGGTGCCGGAGCACCGACACCTGACCTATCGGACCCCTGCCCGAGGAACTGAAGGGGGCTGCTCAGGGATTTTCGGGAGCGCTCCGCCCTCCACACTCTCCCCGGGGCGCTTGGGGAGAACCCAACCAACGAAGCAGGGCGCGGCTCGCGCCGCGCCCTTCCCCGTCTCTCTTCAGCCGCGAGGGCTTTAGAACCAGCGAGCCTTGCCGGTGGTGGTCGGCTGGGGCTGACCCTTGCTCGAGGGAGCGGGGGTCGGGGTCTCGCGGGGGGTGCCCTCGTGGGTCTCCTCGACGCCCTCACCAATGGTCCAGGCGTTCATCCAGCGCTTGCTGGTCTGGCCCCAGCCCAGCTTGCCGAGGCGCTCGATGAAGTCGGGCATGTGGGCCGCGCCGTAGAAGATCGCGATCGTGCCCTTCTTCTGCTTCTGGAGCTGGGTGTCGAGCACGTTCATGACCACGGCGTTGCGGTCCTGCAGGATCACCTTGCCGAACTTGCCCTCCATCATTTGGGCCTGGGCGCCGCCGCCGCCGCCGAGCTGACGGGCGAACTGCATCTTGAGCATGTTCTGCATCTTGGGGTTGTTCTTGGTGAGCTGCTTACCGAGCTGCATGAACATCTTCATCATGGGGGCCATGGCCTTCATTTGGCCCTCGTCCATGATCCCGCCCAGGGGGTTCATGCTCTGGCCGCCGAGGGCCTCCATGAGCTGGTCGGTGTTCATGTCCGCGTGGACCATGTTCCCGCCCTGCTTGTAGTCGATCCCGTCCTTCTGGAAGGTCAGGCCGAGCATCTCGCCCATGGCGCCCTGCATCTCGCCAATGCTCTTCAGGCTCTCGTCGGGCTCGACCTGCTTCTTGCCCGGGGCCACGCCCTCGAACAGCACGGTCGTGTAGCCGTCGAGGTCGACCTGCACGCGGTCGAAGTAGGTCTTGTCCGCGATGTGCACGACGCCGTAGAGGACGATCTCGACCTCGCTGTCGGGGTGCGAGTAGGTGCTGACCGCGCACTGCAGCGCGGCGTTGTCGCCGGCGCCCTGCTGGAAGCGGACGTGAGCGTTGTCCTGGCCGAAAGCGGCGCCGGTCAGCAGGATCGCGAGGGTGATCAACGAAAGGCGGTTCATGGGTCCTCCGCAGGAAGTGAGTCGTCGGTTCGTGTGCGTGTGGGGTGAGGTTGGCGCGGGTTGCGCTTGCCAACTCACCCCCTGTTACGGGACGGGCCCGACGCTGTTGGACGAAGAACCATGCGGCATAAGCCATGGAATGCTGGCCACTTGAGGGTTCGGCCCCGAAATCCTGCGGGTCGACGATCCCGGATCCTGGGAGGTCCAGAGGCCTCCCTCCCGGCCCGCGAGCCGGCTCCAGCTCCTGGTGTTATGGTTGGGCCAGGCCGCACAGGCAGGCGGTTGGGCGGACGGAGCTTTGCCAAACGCACAGGATTACGCGTTCTCCAGCCTCGCTCAGCAGCGCGGTGTGCTGAGCCCCGACCACCTGCGCCAGGTCTTGAGGACCCGCCAGGCCGAAGGCTCGAACGAGCCGCTGGCCCAGGACCTCGTCGAGCAAGGCGTTATTCCCCCACGGGTTGCGGCGTCCCTCCTGCGCGACCTGGCCAAGGGGAGCTTCGGCTGCAGCGACTGCAAGCGGCGCTTCAGCTACGACGAGCTGGCCACGATCCCCCGCCCCGGGTGCACCGCGCGCTGTCCGACGCAGCTCGACATCTCCGCGGTGGGGAGCGGGAGCGGCGCGCACCCGCGCTACGCGAACGAGGCCGAGGCCACCGTCGTCGACCGTCGCAAGGCACAGGGCGGCGGGCCGGCGCTGTGGCGGCAGCTCAGCGGGCTGCCCAGCGGCCCGATCGCGAACACCCACGTCGACTCGTCGTGGGAGACCGAAGCGACCCTGATCGAGCGCAAGCCCAAGCGCGAGGAGCGGGTCGACGAGACCGAGCGCCGACAGCCCAGCCGGCGCCGCCCCGCCACCACCCACGCGGGCGGCCACCCGACCCACGCGGGCGGCCACCCGACCCACGCGGGTGGCCACCCGACCCACGCGGGCGGTCACCCGACCCACGCCGGCGGTCACCCCACCCACGCCGGGGGCAGCAAGAAGAAGTCGCTCAAGGACTCGGAGGAGACCGTGCGCGACGCCACCGTGCTCCGCCTGCCCTCGGAGGAGCGGCAGCTCGGGCCCTACGAGCTGATCTCGGAGCTCGGCCGCGGGGCCAACGGCGTGATCTACCTCGCGCAGCGACCGGGGCTCGCGCGACGGTTCGCGGTCAAGACCCTGCGCCCCGACAGCCCCCAGGACGAGGAGACGATCCGCCGCTTCCAGCTCGAGGCCGCCGCGGCGAGCAAGGTCAACGACCCCGGGATCGTGAGCGTGTTCGACGTCGGCCAGCACAAGGGGCGCTGGTACTACGCCATGGAGTACTGCCCGGGCCGCACCCTCGAGGAGCGGCTGCAGGGCGGCCCGCTCTTGATCCGCGAGGCGGTCGAGGTCGTGCGCGCGCTGGCGCGGACCATGCACAACGCCCACCGCCAGGGCGTGATCCACCGCGACCTGAAGCCGGCGAACATCATCCTCGAGGAGATCCGCGGGCGACCTCGGGTCACCGACTTCGGCGTCGCCCGCGACCGGACCCTGCTCAGCTCGTGCACCGCCGAGGGGATCGTGCTCGGCACGCCGAACTACATGGCGCCGGAGCAGCTCCTCGGCAACCACGAGGTCGGCCCTCAGTCCGACGTCTACTCGCTGGGGGTGATCCTCTACGAGTGCCTGACCGGGCAGCGCCCCTACCGCGCGAACTCGCCGGTCGAGCTCGCGCGGCAGTTCACCGAGAAGCTCCTGCCTCCCTCGCCGAGCGTCATGCGCCCCGAGCTGCCCAAGCGCCTGGAGGAGGTCTCGCTCAGGGCCCTGGCCCTCGACCCCGGGCAGCGCTACCGCTCCGCCGCCGCCCTGGCCGACGACCTCGACGCGTTCCTCGGGGTCAAGAGCGTGTCGCGGGTGGTGACCCAGGGGGCGTGGCGCTGGGTCATGATCGGCCTGGGCCTGGCCCTCGGCGTCGGCTCCAGCCTGCTCGTGACCCAGCTCGTGACCGGCGGCGGGAGCGAGATCAGCAGCGAGGAGGAGCTGAGCGCCCTGCGCCAGCAGCTCCTGACCTACCGCCCGCGCCCGAACCTGGGGCAGCTCGACGACGCGCTGTTCCAGCTCAACCACGCCGCGCCCGCTGAGGGCAGCGCCCAGCTCCGCGAGCTGCAGACGCTCTACGAGGAGCGGCGCGCCCTCGAGGACGCGGTGCGCGTGGCCGAGCAAGCCACCGCCTGGGAGCTCGCCTCCCGCGCGCTGTTCGAGGCCATGCCTCCCCCCGGCAGCGCGCTCGAGGCCATGCACCGCGTCGAGTCGGCGCGGGTCGCCCTGGCGTGGGGCGTGCCCGCGCGCTCCCGGGAGTGGACGCGGACCGCTGTCCAGGGGAGCACGGGCCGACTCGAGCACGAGCGCGTGCTGCTCCACGCCCTGGGGCGCTGGCTCGAAGGCGAGCGCGCGCTGGTGGGCTCCGAGCTCGAGGCTCTCGGCCGCGCCGGCGAGGACCTGCCCTGCAAGGTGGCCAAGGCGCTCTACCTGCTCATGAGCCCGGACATGGCGCGCGAGGCGCACCTGGTCGACCTGACCCTGGACCAGGCCGAGGGGCTGGGGGAGCCCGACTACCTCCCGCTGCGCTTCGCGCTCGCCCTCAACCGCGAGCGCAACGCGCGCACCGACGACGTCCTGCAGCTCACCGCGGGGGAGCCGGTCCACCCCCTGCTCGCGATCGTGCGCGCGCGGCAGACGTGCCTCAGCGCAGGGCTCTCCGAGGAGCAGGGCCTGCGCCTGCGGGAGGACGTGGCGCGGCGCGCGGCGCCGGGCGTGGCCTACGAGATCGACCTGGCCCTGGCGACGCGCCTCCACAGCTTCGGGCAGAGCGGGCACAAGCTCGAGCTCCTGGGCAAGCTGGAGGACGCGATCCGCGAGGGGCTCAGCGACGCTCAGCGCGCGCGGGCGGCGGTGTGGGTCGCGCTCTACGTCAACGACGCGCAGGTGGCCAGCGACCTGTTCAGGCGGGCCAAGGAGCTCAGCGCGCCGGCGGTGCGCTGGGAAGGAGACCAGCTGCGCCGCGACGCCTCCCCGCGCCAGAACACGTTCCAGCGCCTCGACGCCGAGCGCTGACGACCGGGGTCAGCAAGGGGCGCGTTCCGCGGGCGGTCCCCAGGGGGTAACCTGGCGCCTGCGGAGGGGCCGGTGAGCCTCGAACACCAGGAAGTCGGCGGCTACAAGATCCTGCGCGAGCTCGGGCGCGGGTCCTTCGCCACGGTCTACCTGGCCCTCTCCAAGGGCGGCAGCCGCCCCGTGGCCCTCAAGCTCCTGCGCTCGGCCAAGGACGAGGAGGTCGTGGCGCGCTTCGACCGCGAAGGCGACCTCGGGCGGCGGCTCAAGCACCCCGGGATCGTGCCGGTCCTGGCCCACGGCCGCGACCCGCGCGGGCCGTTCCTCGTGCTCGAGTATCAGGAGGGCGGCTCCCTCGCCGATCGCCTGAGCCGCAGCGAGCTCGACGTCGACGAGGCGGTCGAGGTCGTGGTCGCGGTGGCGCGGGCGGTCCACGCGGCCCACCTCGAGGGCGTGATCCACCGCGACCTCAAGCCGGCGAACGTGCTGTTCGACGGCCTGGGCAACCCGCGGGTCAGCGACTTCGGCCTCGCCCACGACGCCGAGGCCCTCGAGACCATGACCCGCACCGGGGACGTGCTGGGGACGCCGTTCTACATGAGCCCCGAGCAGATCTCGGGGGCGGGCCCCATGGACGAGCAGACCGACGTCTACTCGCTGGGGGTGATCCTCTACGAGTGCTTGACCGGGCGCCGGCCCTACACCGCCGAGCTCCTGGGGGAGCTCGTGCGCCAGGTGCTCGCCGGGAGCCCCGCGCCGCTGGGCGCAGGGATCCCCCCCGCGGTGCGCCGCGTGTGCCGGCAGGCCATGTCCGCCGATCGCGACGAGCGCTTCGCCAGCGCAGAGGACTTCGCCGACGCCCTCGAGCTCGCGGTGCTCCCGCCGCCGCCGCCGCCGAACCGGCTCCTGCGCGCGGCGGGGCTCCTGGCCCTGGGGGGGCTGGCCCTGGGAGGCGTGAAGCTCTACGCCGCGCGTCAGGGCGAGCTGCCCGCCGCGAGCCCGGAGGCGACCCCGGTCCCCGCCTCCTGGGCGCGGATCCAGACCCTGGCCCAGGGGGACCACGCCCTGGAGGACGTGGTCGCCGAGCTGCGCGCGGTGGTCGAGCGGGCGGAGCGTCCCCTGGCCGAGCGCACCAACCGCGCCCTCGTCGCGCTGCTGTGGCGGCGCGGCTGCCTGGAGGAGGCCGAGGCTCAGGCCGAGGTCACCGACCCCGACCTGGCGCGCTTCCTGGGGGCGACCCGCGCCGTCTTGCGCGGGAACCAGCGCCGGGCCGAGGAGGTGCTGACCAGCCTGCAGCTCGGAGAAGGCCCGCTGGCGCGGTTGGCGTCCGTGGTCCGCAGCCGGCTCGCCGGCGACTACGACGCCGCGATCCGCGCCAGCATGCGCCTGGAAGAGGGGGAGGACCGCTACCTGCACAGCTACGTCGTGGCGGAGCGGGCGCGGATCGAGCAGATCCGGGGTCAGGTCGACGCGGCCCAGGCCTTGCTCCTGGGGGAGCTCGAGCGCGACCCGCGGGACATGTGGCTGCGCTACGCCGAGGCGACGCTGCTCCTCACCCAGGGCGACCTGAGCGGCGGGCTGCGCGAGCTCGAGCAGATCCTCCAGATCGCGGCGCCGCGGGAGCCCATGTTCGTGCTCGAGCTCCGCGCGCAGCTCCGGCTGAACATGGGGGACGAGCGCGGGGCTCGCGAGGACGTGGACCGCGTCCTCGCGCAGGACTCCGACCGCTGGCGCGCGCTGTTCTTCCGCGGGCACCTCGCCGCGCTCAGCCAGAACCTGCACGAGGCCCGGGACTTCTTCCGCCGCGCGATCTCCGCCTCGGGGGACAGCGATCAGTTCCTGGGGCTGGCCCTCGACCTCCCCGAGGAGGCCGGGGTCGCGGCGCTGGAGGCCGCGCAGCTCACGCACAAGATCCCGCTCCTGCGCCGTCAAGCCTCGATCCAGCGGCGCGCCGCCGCGGTCGGGGAGGAGGCAGCGTTCGTGCTCGGGCTCGGGGGCGCGCTCAGCGGCGCGAACGCCGACGCGGTGCTCCGGTTCTACGACCAGGCCCGGGCCGCCGGAGCCAACGACGCGGCGCTGGCCTGGGAGGAGGCGCTGTTCGTCGTCGGTCGGGACGAGTTCGATCGGATCGGGGCGGCCTTCGAGCGCCTCGAGCGCAGCGGGTTCGACCCCGATCGCGTGCTCCTCCTGCGCGGCTGGGCGGCCAGCCGCCGCAGCCGCATGGACGAGTACGTCGCCGCGCTCGAGACCGTGGCCAGCGAGGGGCGGGGGGTGGCGCGCTCGATCGCGTTCTCCGAGCTGGCCTCGTTTCAGGAGGACCGAGCCGCGGCCTTGCGCCACGCCGAGCGCGCGCTGGAGGAGGCGCCCGACGACCCGCTGGCGTGGTCGTCGCTGCTCAAGGCCTCGGCCAAGGACGAGGACCCCAAGAGCTTCGAGGCGCCCCTGCGCGAGTGCCTGGCCCGCTTCGGCGCGAGCTGGCTGACCTTCCTGGAGCTCGACGCCCAGGTGCGGTTCTTCGAGCGGCTGCAAGACGACTCGCGGGAGACCCAGCGCCTGGCGAGCGAAGCGCTGCGCCAGGAGGTCGAAGGGCTCGCGCAGCTCTCGCCCCAGAGCCCGCGCATGCTGCTCCAGGGGGTCGACATGCTGCTCTTGCGCCCCAGCTCCTCGCGACGCGAGATCGCCTTGCACTGGCTGGACGTCGCGGAGAAGCGCGTGTTCCCGCACCAGCGGCACGAGATCCTGCTGACCCGGGGCTGGATCGAGCTCTCGCGCCCCAAGGACGAGCTCGACCTCGAGCGGGTGCTGAGCTGCTGGCGCAAGGCCCAGGAGGTCGAGCCCAAGAGTCAGCTCAAGGCCGCGTGGTACCAGCTGTTCGTGATCCGCTTCGGCGAAGCGCCCCTCGCCGAGTTCGGCGAGGGCTTCCTCCCCGAGGATCGCGAGCTGCCGCCCCAGCCCCCCCAGGGCGGCGGGCGCTAGCAGGCGATCCCTCGCCGAGGCCGACTCGACCCCGGCGAGGGAGCGGCCTACTTCTTGGGGGTGACCTCGACCGTGACCGAGGCGTACTCCTTGCCGTCCCCGCCGAGGGCGGTGGAGTTCAGCAGGCGCACGTCGTAGCTCCCGGGCTTCTCCGGCGCGCGCAGCTCGACGGTGGCCTGCATGCGCCCGTTGACGTAGGCGTAGGACACGTCGTGCTGGTCGCAGGTGGCGGTGGAGCCGTGCTCGACCTCGCTCGGGATCAGCCCGACCCAGGCCCGGTACTGGAACCAGGCCGGGGCCTCGAAGGTGACGCTGATCGTGGCGCCTGCCTCGAAGGTCGTGCCGGCCACGGTCAGCTTGGGCTCGCGGTCGCCGCCCTCGGGGAGCACGACCTCGAAGGTCAGGTGCGCGACCTCCTTGCCGCTGCCGCTCGCGTCGTGCAGGCGCAGGTCGTACTTCCCGGGCTTGCCGGGGGCGCGCAGCCCGAGGGCCGCGCCGGTGCGCCCGTGGACGTACTCGTAGCTGCGGTCCTGGGCGTCGTTGCCCGAGCTCGTGCCGTGCTCGACCTCGCTGGGGACCACCCCGATCCAGGCGGAGTAGTCGTAGACGATCGGCGCCTTGAAGCTCGCGCCCAGGGCCTCGTGGCTCACGAACTTCAGCTTCGGCAGCTCCAGCGCAGGCTCGATCTCGATCAGCTCCTGGGGCGCGGTGACCTCGAAGGCCACCACCGCGAGCTCCTTGCCCTCGGCGCCCACGCGGTCGAACAGGCGGAACTCGTAGCTCCCCACCGGGCCGGGGACGCGGATCGACGCCTCGCCCTTGGGGGCGGTGACGTAGGCGTAGTTCAGGTCGTGGCGGTCGGCCTCGCCGGCGTCCGAGTGGGCCACGTCCTTGGCGAACACCCCGATCCAGGGCTTCTCGCAGGTCTGGGGCACGGTGAACGCGACCTTGGCCGAGGTGTGCGACTGGAAGCTGCCCTCGCTCAGCGCGAGGGTCGGCTCCACGTCCTCGACCGGGGCCACGACCTCGAACGAGATCGAGCCGAGCTCCTTGTCGTTGGCGCTGGCGTGGTCGCTGATCCGCACGTCGTACTTCCCGGGCTGGCCTGGGGCTGTCAGCTCGAGCCGGCCTTCGAGCGCTCCCTTGAGGTAGGCGTAGCCCACGTCGTGGCTGTCGTTGCCGCTCGCGGTGCCGTGGGGGGCGTCCGAGGGCACGATCCCGGCCCAGGCGAGCTCGTGGGTCCCAGCGGGCACGCGATACAACACGACGAACGTCTCCCTGGAGGTGAAGGTCGCCTTGTCCAGGCGGAGCTTGGTCCCCTCGCTCTCGCTCACGACGCCCCCCTCCCAGGGGTCGCCGCCGACCTGGACCGTCAGCGACACGAGCTCCCGGTCGTTGACCGAGGCGTGGTCGCTGAGGCGAATGTCGTAGCTCCCGTCCTCCGCCGGGGCGGTGAAGCTGAAGCTGCCCGAGGTCTTGCCGCCCACGTAGTGGTAGGACACGTCGTGGCGGTCGTTGACGCTGGACTTCCCGTGAGGCGCCCCGCTGGGCACCAGCCCGAACCACGCCGAGGCGTGCAGGTCCGCCGGCGCGGTGAAGCTGAAGGTGATCGAGTCGCCGCTCGCGAAGCGCGCCTTCTCGACCTTGATCGTGGCCCCGTTGCCTTCGGCGCTGAGCTCGTCGGCCCAGGCCACACACGCCACACACGCGGCGAGGGCCAGATACTTCGAACGTTGCATGTATGCCTCCTACCTTTGGCGCGCGCACGCTACCCGATGGCGCCCGCGGGCTCAATCCGCCCCCGGGTGCAAGTGGCCCGCGAGCAACGACTTCGAGAAGTCTCCCGAAGGGATTGATCCGACCGGCGGGGCGCGGGCGTAGTCCAGGTGCAAGGAGGGAGAACCCCATGAAGAAGCTCACCCGTATCGTCGGCTCGCTCGCCCTGGGCGCGAGCGCGTTCACCGGCCTCTCGTTCAACGCCCAGGAGACCCAGGCCTCGAGCCACCGTGAGGCCCCCGGGATCACCGAGGATCCGACCGTCGACTGCACCGACGTCTACGCCTTCGTGAGCCCCGACGCGCCCACGACCACGACCCTGATCGCCAACTACATTCCCCTGGAGGAGCCCTCGGGCGGCCCGAACTACTTCAAGTTCTCGGACACCGCGCTCTACGAGATCCACGTGGACAACACCGGTGACGCGAAGGAGGACATCACCTTCCGCTTCGAGTTCACCACCACGACCAAGGCCGACGGCACGTTCCTCTACAACACCGGCCCGATCACCGTGGGCGCGAACGACTACACCAACCTGAACGTCGTCCAGCGCTACAAGCTGACCCGCGTCGACGGCGACCGCCGCACCGGGACCCAGACCGTGCTCGCCGACAACCTGCTGGTCGCGCCGAACAACGTGGGGCCCAAGTCGATCGCCGACTACCCGGCCCTGGCCAACGCGGCGACCTACAGCCTCGCCGGCGGGATCAAGGTGTTCTGCGGCCAGCGCGACGACCCGTTCTTCATCAACCTCGGGCGCGCCTTCGACCTGCTGAACGTCGACGCCGTGCTCCCCGGCGGCCTCGACAGCCAGGCGGGCTTGGCCCCGGACCACCTCGCGGGCTTCAACACCCACTCGATCGCGATCCAGGTCCCGAACCAGATCCTGACCAACACCCCGACCCCGGTCACCGACTCCAAGGACGAACGCGCGATCATCGGCGTCTGGTCCACCGCCAGCCGGCGCCAGGTGCGGCTGAACCGCACCAAGGGCAAGACCGCCGTCGAGGGCGGCGCCTGGGTTCAGGTCTCGCGGCTGGGCATGCCCCTGGTCAACGAGCTGGTGATCCCTCGCTCCAACAAGGACGTGTTCAACAACTCCGAGCCCCAGGACGACACCCAGTTCCTGAGCTTCGTGCAGAACTCCGAGGTCGCCGGGATCCTCAACAGCCTGTTCGGCGTGGGCGTGCCCGCCAACCCCCGCAACGACCTCGTGACCGCCTTCCTCACCGGCGTCGACGGGCTCAACAAGCGCGGCACCGCCTGCGAGTATCAGCGGTTGAACACCGCGATCGCCCCCACCCCCGTCGCCAGCCGCAACCGGCTGGGCGTGCTGGGCGGCGACCTCGACGGCTTCCCCAACGGCCGTCGCCTCGAGGACGACGTGGTGGATATCGCGCTGCGGGTCGTGGCCGGTTCGCTGAACCCGACCTTCAACGTCAGCCCCAACAACGTGCTCGGCGACACGGTGGTCAAGAACGACAAGCCGTTCCTCACCACCTTCCCCTACGTGGCCCTGCCCCACGACGGCGTGACCCGCGTGCACCAGAACTGATCACAGCCGGGGCCGGCGCGGAGGGATTTCCCTGACCCGTGTCCTTCGCGCCGGCCACGGTGTTTCGAACGCACCTTCCTTCCTCTCGTCGCGACGGCGCCCCAGGGTGGGGCGCCGTCGCGCGTGTGGTTCAGCGCAGCGCGCCGGCGGTCGCGGCGCTGCTCGGCCGAGGAGGAGACAGGAGCGACGGCTGCGCCAACCAACGGCGACGGCGCCCAGAAGGGGCGCCGCCGCACGGGGGGAGTGGAGTTGAGTGGGTGAGTCAGTTGCCTTGGAGCAGGTCGCCCAGGCCCTTGCGGGCCGCGCCGGCGTTGCCGCCGCTGGCGTTGCCCCCGAGGCTCAGGCCGCGAGTCCTGCCGAGCTGGCCCTCGTCGCCGCGGCTGCGCAGGGGCGAGGTGTCGGCGGGGGTGATCCGGTAGCCCTGGCCGAGGTCCTCGGCGCCTTCGCCGATGTACATCCGGCGGATCCCGTCGGAGTGTTCGGTGGGGATCCCGCTGTATTCGGCGTTGTCGAAGGACTCGACGAAGGCGGGGTCCTCGATCGCGGACTCGATCACGACCTGGTCGCCGACGTAGGCGGCGCGGGTGCGCACCGGGGGGATCAGGTGGTTGCCGTTGGCGGTGACCTCCGCGTTCCACACCTCGCGCAGCGCCTCGCGCCCGGCGGCGGGGTCGTTGGCCTGTTCGCCCGAGACCACGGCGACGTAGTTGCCGCGCTGCTCGAAGACCATGGGGTGCGGGACGATCTGCTCGAGGTCGCCGTGCACGAGGTAGTTGTCGGCCGCCTCCTGGGAGTCGAAGCGCAGCATGCGGACCTCGGTGCCGTTGCCGCGGATCGTGGCGCCGTTGGCGCCGTCGACCCCGTTGCTGTCCAGGGTCGCCGAGCTCATGCCAAAGCGCTTGGCGACCTCCTGGGCCAGGTTCTTCTCCTTGCTGAGGGCGACCTGCGCCGCGAAGCGGCGCGCGATCTCTTGCTCGCTGAGGTCCTCGGCGAACGCGGCGGTCGAGCCGAGGCAGAGCGCCAGGGCCAAGCTTGCGGTGCTGAACTTCATGGGGTCCTTCCTTCCGTTCCTCTGAAGGCCTCCAACGCAGACCCCGTACCGGGGAGGGCGTCGATTGCCGAGCAACGACTTGCGGGACCCCCGTCCAGATCGGACAGGGGTTCCCCCCTGGACGGTCACGCACGCGAGCCATCCGGTTCAGGCGCGGCGAGCGTGATCCAGAGCGCGACGCACCGCCTAAACATTTACGAGCAGGCCAATTAGAGGAAGTGATCCAGGACCGGCCCCAGCCCCGTAGGGCTCATGAAGGAAGACGGGAGGATCCAATGCGAGGACTGTTCTGCGGGTGCCTGATCGTGCTCCTGGCCGCGGCGGGCTGCGCCGTGCTGGACGGCGCCAAGGATCGTGGCCACGGCCACGGGCACGGGCATGCACACGACCACGACCACGGGCACGGCCACAGCCACGCCGACGGGCACGGCCACGGGCCCCACGGGCACAGCCACGGGCCCCACGGGCACAGCCACACCGCCCCCGAGGTCGCCGAGACCGACGGGCACCGCCGCCTCCCGCCGCCGAGCCAGAGCGAGGACGCGGCTCAGAACGCCGCGCGCCAGGCGGTGGCCGACGCCCTGATCGACCACGACTTCCGCCGAGCCCTGGCCGCCGCCGAGCCCTGGACCGGGGCGGGTCGCTTCGACGCCTGGATCCTCATGGCGGTCAGCGACGCCCACCTCGAGCTGGGCCAGCTCGACGCGGCGGAGGACGCCCTGCAGCGCGTGCTCGACGTCAAGCCGACGGCGCCGGCCTACTTCCGCGCGTCCTACCTCCTGCACCTGCGGGGGAACGACGAGGACGCCGCGGCGGTGCTCGAGCTGGCGCTCGACGGGACCCCCGAGAGCGCGCGCAGCGAGCGCGCCTGGATCGCGACCGAGCTCGGCGACCTGCTGCGCTTCCAGGGCGAGCACGACGCCGCCGAGGACCGCTACCGCCAGGCCCTCGACCTCGACCCGCGCTGGTCGCTGGCGCGCGTCGGGCTGGCCCGCTGCGCCCGCGCCCGAGGCGAGCTCGGCCGCGCCGCCGCGCTCTACGAACAAGCCGACGCGACGGTCGCGAGCCTCAGCGAGCTCTCGCTCGTGCAGGCGGCGCTGTCCGAGACCGGCGCCGCTGAGGCCAGCTTCCGCGCCGCGGTGGCCCGCGGCCGGAGCGACGATCACTACAACCGCATGCTGAGCCACGCCCTGGCCGACCACGGCTGGGCGACCGCCGACGCCGTGGACCTCGCGCGCCGCGAGCTGCAGGTCCGGCCCAACGCGCACACCTACGACGCCCTGGCCCACGCGCTGTGGGCGGACGGGCGCCACGCCGAGGCGCTCGAGGCCTCCGAGCGCGCGCTCTCCAGCGGGATCCGCGAGCCCGAGCTCCTGTACCACGCCGGGCTGGCCGCCCTGGGCTGCGGCGAGCGC
>JAWKSZ010000022.1:0-110430 GCA_041402045.1 Planctomycetota bacterium
CTCCTCGTCGCTGCGGAAGGAGCTCAGCGGGTCCAGGTTCTGCGAGGTCTGCTCGGCGATCTCCACGAACGCGGCCCGGGCCTCCTCGTAGGTCACGAGCCGCAGCTTGTAGCCGTCCTCGAGGTCGATGATCCGGTAGCAAATGTCGTCGGCGGCCTCGGTCAAGAACGCCAGCGCTGGCCGGCACCAGGCGTCGCTCGCGTCAGGGAGCGGCGTGAGCCCGACCCCCGCGGCCACCTGCTGGAACCAGCCCAGGTCGTCGTGGAACACGCCGTACTTCTTGGTGGCCACGCCCTCCCCCCGGGGGCGCGCGGCGCTGCAGGGGTATTTGGAGAAGGCGGCGAGGGTCCCGTGGGTCAGGCCGAAGCCGCCGGGCTGGCCGCCGACCCGGGTCAGCAGGCGAAACCCCAGGGCGTTGCCTTCGAACTCCTGGAGCTCGGTGCGCTGGACCGGGGTCAGCGCCTCGAACCAGGGCGCGCCGCGCTCCTCGGCCTCCTGGAAGAAGCTCGCGATCGCGGACTCGCCGCTGTGGCCGAAGGGCGGGTTGCCCAGGTCGTGAGCCAGCGCCGCCGCGGCGACGATATCCCCCACGACCCGCGCGTCCTCGGCGACCTCCGGGAGCTGACGCCCGACGAGGTAGCCCAGCGAGCGCCCCACGCAGGCCGCCTCCAGGCTGTGGGTCAGGCGGGTGTGGGTGGTGTCGGTCTCCGGCAACGGGAACACCTGGGTCTTGCCCTGCAGCCGACGAAAGGGCGAGGAGAACACGATCCGGTCGAAGTCGCGCTGAGCGTCGTTGCGCCCGACCTGGGCCTCGGCGGGTCGGCCCAAGCGGGTCTGGGTGATCTGTTGGCTCCAGCTCGGCGTGCTCACGGGCCTCCTTCGGGCCCCGAGCCTACTCCCCCGACCCGCGCCCTACCAACCAACACGGAGGCGGGTGAGACCGCCCCACCCGCCTCCGCTTGGTTGGAAAGAAGGGTCGTCGAGAGGTTCAAGCCACCTGGAGTCTCCCCCGCCCGCTGAGGTTGGCCCGCACGAAGGTCTCGGGTCTCAGACCGGTTCGTTGCGGCACCTCTCGCTGCCGCGCCGCCTCCGGCGGCGCACCAGGTCGCTCCGACGAGGGGCGGTCTCGGAACAACGCGACGCGCTGAAACCGCTCCCCCGTCAGACCGACCTCGGGCACGGGTCGAGGCTTCCAGGTGATCGTGAGCGTCTCGGCCGGGCCGATCAGCAGCGGTCGTTCGCCGCGGCGAAGCCGACGCATGTAGGTGGTGCGCCCGTGGATCAGGATCTCCAGGGACGCGCGGGCGGAGCGCACGCTGAGCACACCGCTGAGGTGGCTCTGCACGAACAGCCGCGCGAGGTCGGGGAGGTCGCGGCCCGCGACGGTCCCCTGGAGGCCGACGGCCGCCTCCCAGCCCCAGCTCGGCCCGCGGGTCGGGACCCCGCAGTGTCTCTGCAGGCGCTCGACGCGCACCACGAGGGTGCGTCGGGCGACGAAGCCCTTGGGCACCTGCCCCGCGAAGCAGCGGAAGCTCCCGCGCTCCCAGCGGGTCACCTCGACCATGCGCCGGTTGGCGCGCAGCTCGTCGCGCTGGCGCCGACGCTTGAGCTGCGCCCCGCTCGCCTTGCGGCTGACCCTCGGCCGCGGCAAGGGGAACAGGACCAGCCCCCCCTGGAGCACGAACAGCGCGGTCTCGCCGTCGCGCCGCACCCGCAGCGTGCCCTCCCACTCGCTGCGGTCGAGCAGCGTGATCAGGTCCGCGATCGAGATCGCCGTGAGGTCGCCCGCGAGTTGCATGAAGCCTCCTGGTGGCTGCGCGCTTCACCCTCTGCATGCGGGCCTGGCCCGAGCGTGTAACGACGGCGTCTGTTTTTTTTCGGGAGGCGTCGTCCAAGGACGGCGCAAGGCCCCGCGGGCAAGCAACTTGAGGCCTAGCCGTCGTGCTCGGCGTTGAGGATCTTGCGCACGAAGGCGTCCTCGGACTCCACGAGCTCCTCCAGCGGGCCTACGGCGGCGAGCTGCCCTCGTGCAGCACCCCCACGCGATCCGCGAGCTGTCGCACGGTCTCGAGGTCGTGGGTCACCACGATCTGGGTCAGCTCGAGCTCACGCAGCTCGTCGATCATTTGGTGCACCGAGTCCTTGGAGATCGGGTCGAGCCCCGCGGTCGGCTCGTCGTAGAGCACGAGCTGGACCTCGTCCTGACGGACCACGGCCCGCGCCAGGCCCACCCGCTTGCGCATGCCGCCCGAGAGCTCCTCGGGCAGCTTCTCCGCGGCCTCGGCGACCCCGAGCAGCTCCAGCCGCGCGCGCACGCGCTCGGCGATCTCGGACTCCTCGAGGTCGGTGGTCTCGCGCAGCGGCAGCGCCACGTTCTCGAACACGGTCAGGCCCTTGAGCAGCGCGTCGGACTGGAAGTTCATGCCGAGCCGCGCGCGCACCTCGGCGAGCGCCTCGGCGTCGCCGCTGCCGATCTCGCGCCCGCACACCCACACCTCGCCCGCGTCGGGGCGCAGCAGCCCGTTGACGATCTTCAGCGTCACGCTCTTCCCCGAGCCCGAGCCGCCGAGCAAGCACAGGATCTCACCCTCGGTGACCTCGAGGGAGAACCCCTTCAGCACCTCGTGCTCGCCGAAGGCCTTCTCGACGTCGCGCAAGACCACGGGGGCCTCGGGTGCGTCGGACCCTGACGAGGAACTCGCGGGGCCCGCCTGGGAGGACGGGGGGTGGAGGGCCGTGGGCGGGGGTGTCATGCCTCCCTACGCTGCAACCCGCGTGCCTGGCAAAGCGCAGCCGCCACGCAGCGCGGCGTCGGGCCTGTCCCCGGGGCGAGACAGGCCTGGCTCGCCCGTGACCGGGGAGCCGCCTCCTGCCGAGCTCCGAGATCGGTATGGGAGTTGCGCACCTTCGGTCACCCCACAGAAAGGAGCCCGCCATGAAGGTCCGAGAGCTCATGACCCCCGTGGTCCACACCCTCCAGCCCCACGCCACCCTCCACGAAGCCGCCCGCGCGCACTGGGAGCACGACTGCGGCCTGGTGCCGATCGTCGACGACGCCTCCGGTGTCCTCGGCGTGATCACCGACCGCGACGTGTGCATGGCCGCCTACATCCAGGGACGCCCCCTGCAGGAGATCACCGTCGACGAGATCATGTCCACCGACCTGATCACCTGCGGCCCCGACGACGACGCGCGAGACGCGCTGCGCTGCATGGCTGAGGGTCAGGTGCACCGCCTCGTGGTGCTCGACGACCGCGACCGCTTGCACGGTGTGCTCTCGATCAACGACGTCGCCCTCGGGAGCGCGAAGGGCAAGGTCGACGCCACCCGCGTCGTCGACGCCCTGTCCAAGATCACCGCCCCCCGCCCCCAGGCCGCGGCCGCACGCTAAGCGCCGCCGCCCCGCCGAACCGCCGAAGCGCGCGGCGAGTCGCCTCGCCGCGTCCAGAGACGAGGAGCCCATGAAGACCCTGACCCACAAGCTGAAGGCCATGTGCGAGAGCGCGCAGGGCGTGATCCTGACCACCGAGGAGGTCGAGGCCATGCGCCAGAGCGCGCACGGCGTGATCCTGATCGACGTGCTCACCCGCGAGAGCTTCGCGGCAGAGCACGTCCCCGGCGCCTGGAACGTCCCGCTCTGGCACCCGACCTTCGTCCGCCGCGTCGAGCGCGCCCTCGGCGGCAAGGAGCGCCCGGTCGTGGTCTACAGCGCGAGCGGCCGCTGCGACGCCTCGCTCAAGGCCGCGCGGCTGCTCTCCCAGAGCGGCTTCACCCGGGTCTACCGCTACCGCGGGGGTCTGGAGGCCTGGAAGGCCGCTGACAAGCCCGTCGCCACGGGCACCGCCCCGGTGCCCGCGCCGATCCGGCGCAAGGTGGCGCGCCCGCTGCGCGTGCCCAAGGTGGCGTGAGCCGGGCTACGCGCCGACGAGCTCGAGCTCCTTGACCTGCTCGGGGAACTCCTCCTTGAGCCGGCGCTCGACGCCGCCGCGGAGGGTCATGATCGAGCTGGGGCAAGTGCCGCAGGCGCCCTGCAGGCGCACCTGCACCGTGCCCTCGGCGTAGCCCACGAGCTGAATGTCGCCGCCGTCGGCCTGGAGGAAGGGCGCCACGTCCGAGCGAATGAACGCATAGAGCTGCTCCTCGAAGCTGCCCTCGGCGAAGCTCCCGCCGGCGCCGCCGGTGCTCTGGGGACGCTCGATCTGCTCCACGATCGCCTTGGCCGGGGGCAGGATCTGATCCCAGGGCGTCTCGGGAGCGCGGGTCACGGTCACGAAGTCCGCGAGCTCGAACACCTGCACCACCCCGGCGATCGCCAAGAGCTCCCGCACGTGGGTGGGCGCGTCCGGCGTCTCGGCGGTCCAGGTCTTGGACTCGTCCATGCGCTGGAAGGCGAGCACGAACTTCATGGCGTCCGGATTCGGGGTGGGCTCGGTGCGCAAGAGGACCTTGTTCTTGGCCGGGCGCTTGCCGCCGGTGAGCGAGAACCCGCTGCTCGCCCCCTGCACCAGGTAGTCGATCCGCAGCCCCTCGATCACCTCCGCGTAGGAGGACTCGACCACGAACGCGATCCCCTCGACCTCGAAGCCCGAGTCGTCGCCGGACGCGGTGTCGAGGCTCAGCCCGAACTTCCCGTCGTCCTCCACCAGCAAGCGCACCACCGTCTCGGCGGGCTCCTCGCTCAGGTATTCCTGCAGCTTCTCCTTGGCGATCGGGGTCAACGTCACGTTGGGCATGGGTCCTCCTCGTCGGGGTAACCCCCGCGACGCGCGAAGGATAGCACGAAGGTCCCGGGCTTCAAGGAATACCGCCCTCATTTGGAGCCATATCCTGCCCGGAGGGCAGGAGGTCGCAGCTACCCGAGGAGCCCCCCGTCCGACCGATCCTGCGCCGCCGCAGGGGACGCGGCCGCGGAAGCTCCGCAGGGAACCCGAGAACTCCGGAGCCGCCTCCGGGGTAGCAGGCAGCGGTTCGCGACCCGAGTCGATCCAGGCTAGAGTGGCGTGACCGACGGGAGGAACCCATGCGCGTGCTTCGGATTGGTGCCCTGGCGGCCGCCTGTAGCTTGGCCCTCGCGGCCCCCACGGCGGCCCAGCAGAACCCCACCGGGACCTACGAGGAGGAGCTCAAGCTCTACGAAGAGTTCATGATGCGCCCGGCGCTGTTCATTCGGGCTCGGGGCATGGTGCGCTTCGCCAAGACCCACGACCCCAAGGCCCTCGAGGTCTTCATGAAGCGCTACCAGAAGCCCGAGGACCCCGGCGACCACGTGCGCTACCTCGTGGCCGGGATCTGCGGCGAGGAGCTCGACCAGGACGCGACCGCCGACACCTGGAAGCAGTGGATGGGCCGCTACGGCAGCGCCCCCGACTCCTGGCTGTGGTTCTGGGGCCTGCAGGTCCAGGGCTCGGCCCAGGGCAACGACGGGGTCAAGGAGATCGCGCTCAACCGTAAGCTCGACGAGTTCGTGCGCGCGGCCGCGATCGAGTCGCTGACCGCGCGCCAGGAGAAGGAGGCCCTGCTCGCGCTGATCCCCGAGCTCCTCGGCTACGAGGCCCCCGCCGCGGGGGACGCCACCCGCAACCGCAAGAAGAAGAACAAGGGCGAGAAGGGCCTGGCCAAGGTCGTGATCCTCGAGAGCTGCGCCGCGGCCCTCGTGCCCTGCAAGGGCGAGATCGGCCAGGACGCCTTCACCCACGCCGCCACCGCGGTGATCGAGGAGCTCGACGAGAAGAAGCTCCCCTACCGCAGCAAGCTCGTCGTCGCCCGGGCCCTGGCCAAGACCTTCGACGTGGAGGACCTCTACCTCTCGGCCCAGCCCTGGAAGAACATCCTCATGGGCAAGACCAGCGCCGCCCAGCAGTCGGCGGACGGCGAGGGGGGGACGCGCACCCGCGACGCCCAGAAGGGCGGGATCTCGGAGTCGCGCTTCATGGGGATCGCGGGCACCGGCACCAAGATCGCCTTCGTGGTCGACATGTCGGACTCCATGCTCACGCCCCTCACCACCGAGGAGAAGGAGCAGCTCAAGCGCCCGGTCACCGGCTCCAAGCGCCGCGGCCCCATGACCGGCGAGGGCCGCAAGGACCCCGAGCCCGAGCCCGAGCCCAAGAAGAACGACCCCCTCGACCCGGCCAACCTGCCCTGGGACCGAATCAACAGCCGCTTCGAGGCCGCCCGCGAGTGCCTCAAGCTGGCGCTCATGGGGCTCAACCCCAAGACCGAGTTCTGCGTGATCTTCTTCGGCACCGACGCCGCGCCCCTGATCCGGGGCAAGGGCTTCATGCCCGCCAGCCGCGGCAACATTGGGCTGGTGATCAACGAGCTCGACAAGATCACCGGCGGCGCCCAGACCGCCGGCCGCCAGTACGGCACCCTGCGCGGCAACACCAACATTCACGGCGGCCTGCTCGAGGCCTTCCGCGCGACCTCCCGCTCCGCGATCGGCGCCCACGAGCACGTCGACCCCGCGGGCTTCGTCGACGGCGCCGACACGATCTTCCTGCTCTCCGACGGCGCCCCGAGCTGGGACAACTTCCCCGCCCAGGACAAGCGCGAGAAGGACATCAACACCGGCGACCCCGAGACCGGCGAGAAGAAGCCCGACCAGGACATCCTCAACTACTACGGCCCCTACGCCCAGTACGAGCACCTGACCCGAGACCTGCTGCGCATGAACCTGTTCCGCAAGGCGCAGATCCACACGATCGGGATCGGCGAGGCCGAGCCTCAGCTCCTGCGCCGGATCGCCGAGATCGGCGGCGGCGAGTTCCGCTCGATCAGCAAGGAATCGAGGGGGAAGGGGACGAGGCCTTGGGCCTGTCCCCCTTCCCCCTCGTTCACTGCTGATCGCCAGCCTCAGGGGGTCTGTCCCAGACCTTCGGCCTCGGGGCAAAGCCCCTCGGCCTCACCCCCAGGGGCTCGCGGCCGGCTTCGCCGTCCGCTGCGCGCTCGCGGCTCACGCCGCTCGCCCCCTCGTTCACTGCTGATCGCTCGTGTGCCTCAGGGGGTCTGTCCCAGACCCCTCGGCCTCGGGGCAAAGCCCTCGGCCTCACCCCCAAGGGGCTCGCGGCCGGCTTCGCCGTCCGCTGCGCGCTCGCGGCTCACGCCGCTCGCCCCCTCGTTCACTGCTGATCGCCAGGTGCGAGGAGGCCCGTAGCAGGAGGGCGGGCGGATGGCAGAGCGCTGGTGTTGCCCGGTGGCTCCCGTCCGAGTGCTGTCCAATCCGCCGAAGGCCGCACGGCAGCGAAGCTGCCAGCAACGTCCGCGCCTCGTCCCGCGCTGCTCGCGGGACGCCGCTCGCAAGGCGCACCGGCTCCTTCACGGCCCGGTCGAGTCCCTCGGGTCCGGCGAGCGTGAGCGACGGGTCTGCACCGGCACCTCTGGATCCGCCGGCCTTTGCGTCCCTTTGCGTCCTTGGCGCCCTTTGCGGTGAACGAGCTCTACCCGCTCCCGTAGCCCGGGCTCCCGACCGCCGCCGCGCCCACGCCGAGGCGGAGCACCCTTCTTCCTCTCTGCGCTCCACCCGCTCTCGTGCTCGGCGCGAGCCTTCCCCCACGCCCGCGCTCGGGCTCGAGCGAATCGCCGCGCGTCAATCCAGGAGCGACCTCGTGTAGTCGCGGTACCAGGCCAGGCAACCGCAGACCGCAACCGCGACCGCCAGTCCCATGACCAGGGCTCGCTGGCGGCGCGGGATTCGCCCTCGCGCCGCCTGTCCCAACAGGCCAAAGAACGCGATCGGCAACAGCGTGTACTGCAGGCAGCAGATCGATCGCAGCCAGCGCGCGACGTCGTTCTTGGACTTGGCCTCGGCCATGTCCTGATGCATGCCCACCCGCTCATCGGGACTCAGCTCACGAACCCTGACCCACACGTAGCCGCCTCCCCGCCGTTCGAGTTCGACCAGGTGCCGACTTCGTAGCCAGCTGTGCTCCCACTCGTCGCTGTCCATGCGCCACTTAGCGTTTCCGCGCTCAGGACGCGCCAGCGGGAGAATGCTCCCCGCGCGCAGGTTCAAAACCTCCGTGGTCACGCAGATCGCGATCACGACTCCGCTGATCAGCACCATGACCCAGTAGGTCCAGCCCGCTGCGGACAGGTTCGCGCCCTCCGACCCTGCGGGCGGTGCGCTCGACTCGAGTTCCGGGTCGCCGTGCTCCACAGGGCCTCCCTGACCCTGAGCCTAGCGACGACGCGCTCGTCGGTCCTCGAGGTCGGCTGGACGCCCCAACGGCGACACGTCCGCTCCCCCCCGCGAAGAGCGCGAGCCCTCCGCCGGGCCAGCGGGATCTAGCGCTTGAGCCCCGCGAGGATCGGGTCGAGGGCCGCGATCACCTCCGGCAGGGTCTACAGCCGCAGGCTCGGCTCGCGCTCGAGGCAGCGGGACACGAGCTGGCTCAGCGCCGGGGGCGTCGACGGCTCGCGCTCGGCGAGGGGCTTGGGCTCCTCGTTGAACACGCGCCGGATCAGGTCGGCGTAGCTCTTGGCCTCGACCGGCGGGACCCCGGCGATGCAGTGGTAGAGCGTCGCCGCCCAGCCGTAGACGTCGGCGCGCACGGTGACGTTCTGGGCGTTCTGGACCTGCTCGGGCGCGACGTAGAGCAGGCTCCCCAGCCCCTGGCCCTTGCTCGTGACCACGCTCTCGCTCGAGAGGTCCTTGACCAGGCGGAAGCCCTGGAGCTTGGCCAGCCCGTCGCGCTTGCGCACGATCACGTTGTTGGGGCACACGTCGCGGTGGATCACCCCCTGCTCGTGGGCGTAGGCCAGGGCGTCGGCGACCTGACGCATGACCTCCAGCACCCGCGGGCCCGGGAGCCCGCTCTTGCGCTCCTCGAGCACCGCGCCCAGGGTCCAGCCCTCGACGTGCTCGCACACCAGATACAGCACGTCCTCGAGCTCGTGGACGTCGTAGACCTCGGTGATGTGCGGGTGCCGCAGCCGCCCGCCGGTCCGCACCTCGCGCATGAAGCGCCGCACGGCCTCCTTGCTGTCCGCGTCGTCGGCGAGCTGCTTCCGCGAGAGGGTCTTGACCAGGACCATGCGCCCGGTGAGGTCCTGCTCCGCCAGGAACAGCTCGCCGTGGAACGAGGTCTCGAGCCGGTTGCGCAGGATGTAGCCCGGCAGCGTCTGGGGCAGGCTGGCCTGGGTCTTGGGGAGCTGCGACGGGTCCGGCGGACTGCCCAGGGAGACCTTGAGCTTGACCTTCCCCAGCTGCAGCTCGTCCCCCGAGTTCAGGAGCGACGCGCCGACGCGCCGCCCGTTGACGAAGGTCCCGTTCTTGCTGTCCAGGTCGACCACCCGGGCCTTGCCCTCGGCGGCCTGCACGGCGCAGTGCTGGCGGCTGAGCAGCGGGTCCTCGAAGGCGTAGTCCGAGCTGCGCTTGCTGCGGCCGAGGGTCACGCGCTGACCCTCGCCGACCGGGAGCAGTTGCCCCTCGATCGCGCCCTCGATCACCGTGAGGTAGGCGGGCATGACTCCTCCTCCACCCAATGGACCCTGAGCGTGCTCCGCCCGAGGGAGACCTGATCCCCGTCGCGCAGCGGGCACTGCTCGACCTGCTCGCCGTTGACGTAGGTCCCGTTGGTGCTGCTGTGGTCCTCGATGAACCATTGGCCCTTGAACGGCGCGACCGTGGCGTGCAGCGCGCTGACCTTGCTGTCCTCGCGCAGGAGCAGGTCCACGTGCCGCGAGCGCCCCACGGTGATCGCGCCGGCGCGCTCGACCTCGGCGCCCGCGCAGGGGCCCTCGGTCACCTCCAGGCGCAGGAGCCCGCTCACGCGCGGCCCCCGAGCAGCCGGCGGTGCACCCGCAGCAGGCAGTCGTCCATGACCACCAGCACCCCGGCCTCCCGCGCGCGGGCCGCGGCCTCCTCGTGCACGACCCCGTCCTGGAGCCAGAGCGCGTCCACCCCCAGGGCCAGGACCTCGTCCACGACCTCGGGCACGTGCTGGCTGGCGCGGAACACGTCGACGAGGTCGATCGGCCCCTCGATCGCGCTGAGGCTGGGGACCGACGGCACCCCGTGCACCGCCGCGCCGTCGGGGCGCACCGGGATCACCTCGTAGCCCACGTCCAGGAGGTAGCGCATGACGCCGTGGGCCGGGCGCGCAGGGTCGGGGGACGCCCCGGGCATGGCGATCCGGCGGACGCGCCGCAGCAGGGCGCGGAGGGTGTCGTCGTCGGGGTTCACGCCCCAGACGATACCGTGGGGCAAGGACCAGGCCAGGGGGTCGCGCGAGCTTCGCCCCGCCCGGGGCGTTCGCGAGCTCGCGCCCGCGCACTTAGAATCGCTCCCCATGGCCCTGCTCCTCACCGACGAAGAGCTGACCGAGCTGGTCGGCATGGCCGCGGCGATCCGCGCAATGCGCGAGGTGTTCCGCGAGCGCGCGGGCGGCCGCGGGCACAGCCCGACTCGGGTCGGGCTCCCCCTCGAGGCGGGGAACCTGGTCCTGACCCCGGGCAGCGTGGGGCGTCCCCAGCGCGCCGGGCTGCGGGTCTACGCCGCGGGCCGCCCCGAGGACCACCAGCTCACCGCGGTGTGGGCCGACTCCGGCGCCCTGGACGGGATCGTGCTCGGCCGGTCGCTCGGGATCCTGCGCACCGGGGCGATCGGCGGGGTCGCGCTCCAGCTCCTGGCTCCCGAGCGCGTGGAGAAGGTCGCGGTCCTGGGCCCTGGCCGTCAGGCCCTGGAGCAGGTGCGCGCGCTCCTCGCCGTGCGCAAGCCGGAGTGGATCGAGCTCCACCGCCGCGACCAGCGCGCGCTCCCGGCCCAGGCCGAGCAGTGGCGCAAGGAGTTCGGCGTGCGGGTCACCCCCGCGGTCAACGCCGAGACCGCGGTGCGCGGGGCGGACGTGGTGATCGTGGCCACGACCTCGATCACCCCGGTGCTCAAGCCCGAGTGGCTGGGCGAGTCGACCCACGTGAGCTCGTTGGGCCCCAAGCGCAGCGGCGCCCACGAGCTCTCCCTCGGCGTCGCCGAGTGGGCGAACCTCGTGGTCTCGGACTTCCCCGAGCAGTGCCGCGCCGAGCCCGAGTTCTTCCTCCAGGGCACCCCGCACCTCGACGCCCTGGTCGACCTGGCGGAGTTCGTGTCCGGCCGCGTGCGCCGCGAGGCCGGAGACCGCTCGCTGTTCGTGAGCCACGGGCTGGCGGGGACCGAGGTGGCGCTGGCCGCCCTGGCCCTCGACCTGGCGCGCCAGCAAGAGCGCGGCGTGCCGCTCCCGGGGTTCCCCGAGCTGTAGGCGGAGCGGGAGCGCCCTGGCACGGGCACGGGTCGCGAGACCGCGCCGGGAGGACCACGAATCCAAACCGCCAAGGACGCCAAGGACGCCAAGGCCGCGGATTCGGTCACCTTGCGCAGGCAAGAGACAGGATCTGGACCCCACACGGCCTGCACTCCCCAACCCGGAGGAGAGGCGGCCAGGGCGGAGCCTGGCGTCCTTGGCGTCCTTGGCGGTTCCATTCTTCTTCCGGACTCGGGGAGCGAAGCGCAGTTTACCAACAGCCTCACGGGCACGGGCACGGGCACGGGTCGCGAGACCGCGCCGGGAGGACCACGAATCCAAACCGCCAAGGACGCCAAGGACGCCAAGGCTCCGCGGATTCGGTCACCTTGCGCAGGCAAGAGACAGGATCTGGATCCCACACGGCCTGCACTCCCCAACCCGGAGGAGAGCGGCCAGGGCGGAGCCTTGGCGTCCTTGGCGTCCTTGGCGGTTCCATGCCTCCTTCCGGCTGGCTGCGCAGCGAGCCCCCCGACGCGCGTCAGCCGTGGCGCGCGGCGATCTCCGCGTAGCAGGCTTCGCACACCAGCGACATGCGGTGGAAGGCTTGGAAGGCCTCGGTCAGCCCGCCCTCCTCCTGGAAGCGCGCCTCGCAGGCGTCGCACCAGGCCTGCAGGTCGCCGGGCTCGTCGGAGTTGACCACGAGGCCCCGGGGCGGCCCGGCCCCGAGCAGGTGCCCGCACACCACCGCCGCCACGCCGCGCCCGTGGCGCTCGCACGCGACCTGCAGCGGCTCGTCGGGCTCGTCGGTCATGCTTGGGTGAGCGAGCCTAGAACAGGCCCGAGCCCTCGTCGGAGTCTTCGAGGTCCAGGGGCGAGCGCGCGATCTCGACCGCCTGGGAGTCGAGCTCGACGTCGTCCAGGTCGGCCTCGGCCCACAGGGCGTCGAGGTCCTCGTCGGAGACCGAGCCCAGCTCGCCGCTCTCGCTGAGGCTGAACAGGTCCTTGCCCAGGCGCGCGCTGGCGCCCGAGGCCGACTCGGCGTGGGCCGCGCGCAGCGAAGCCAGCTCGTTGCGCCGGGTCTTCTCGCGCCAGGCGTCCTCCTCGCCCTTGCGCGCGGCGCCCGTCGACTGGCGCTCGGGGGCCTGGCCGGCGGTGTCGTCGTCGACCGGGCGCAGGGTCACGGGCCGGACCTTGAGCATGGCGCGCACGATCGCCTCGTCCTCCTTGCCCTTCACGTGCCCGCGCTGCCGGGCCAGCTCGTTGACCCGCACCAGCTCGTCGTCGTACTTGTAGGCCTTCTTCTGCTCGCGCAGCAGGTTCTCCGCCAGGTCCGGGGTCAGCACCTTCGACTGCACCGCGATCTTGACGTAGAACTTGTCCTCCTTGCGCCAGAGGTAGTAGCGCAGGGCCCGCCAGATCTTGAGGATCTGCTTGCGCTCCAGCAGGTTGAACTTGAGCAGGATCCGGTCGAGGGGCAGGTCCCGCCCGCGCTCGCGCGCCTGCTCCTGGAACTGGAGCGCCCGGTCGAGGTCCTCGTCGCCGACGAGCCCGCTGTTGCGAACCGCGCGCGCGAAGCGTCGATCGGAGCTGGTGGAGAATCCCACGGCGTGGCCCTCTCGGATGGATATGGTTTCGACCCATCGACGTTAGCCCACTCGAGGGCCTAAGTGAAGGGCGGCGCAAACCTTGACGACCGTGACCCGTCCGCCCCCGGCCCTCCCCCCCGCTCCGGCGAAACCGCTACCATGAGCCCATGGTGGACGGGAGCACGCCCGACGTCAGAGCGCTGGCCCAGCGCATGCCCGAGAAGCTCCTGTTCCAGGGCCTGTCGCCCGAGCAGTGCGCCAAGGTGGCCGAGATCGTGGTCGTGGAGCGCTACGAGCGCGGCCACGTGATCGTCCACGAGCGCGACTACGGCGACTGCCTCTACGTGCTCGACGAGGGCGCGGTCGAGGTCCGGGTCGCGAGCTCCGAGGGCGACCGCCTGGTCAGCGAGCTCCAGGCGCAGGCCCCCGGCGAGATCAGCTTCGCCGGGGATTTCTTCGGTGAAATGTGCCTGCTCGACCTCGAGCCCCGCTGCGCGAGCGTGATCGCCCTCGAGCCCTGCGTGCTCTGGCAGATCAACCGCGACCACCTCTACTGGCTGTTCGGCGACGACAAGGGCCTCCAACTCCGGATCCTGCTGGCCGTGGCCCGCGTGCTCAGCCGGCGCCTGAACCTCATGGATCAAGCCGCCGCCCAGCGCCAGGGCTGACCCGCAGGCGACGACCCGCCCTGGGTGCACGGGCCAAACTCTCTGGTTAGACTGCGGCTAACCCATTGCGTATCAGGGAGAAAGTGTCGCGGATTCGGCTAGTCAACGAGGTCGCGATCGTCGAGTTCGACGGGGACGCCCTGACGGACCTCATGAGCGCGCTGCGGGCTCACGTCGACGACGACGGGGGGCCGCGCACGGTCTTGGTGGACCTGCAGAACCTGCAGGAGCTCTCCGCGGACGGGATCGAGACCCTGACCGAGGCCGCGATCGTGTGTCGCGACCGCGGCTGCGACATTGGCATGTACGCGCTGCATGAGGACGTCGGACGCCTGCTCGACGCCCTCGAATTGGGCCCGCACCTGCCCCGGGTCCTGGCCGGGACCGACGAGGCCAGCGCCCTCGCCCGCCTGGAGGAGGAGCAGACCGTGCCCCCCCTGGCGGCGGCGCCGGTGCTCCCCAGCTCGCCTCCGGCCCCCACCCCGGCCCCGATCGACCTCGAGATCTCCTTCGACGCCGCGACCGCGCCCACCGCGCGCTTCGGCCCGATCCCGCGCGGCCCCGAGTCCTACGCGGAGCAGTCGCCCGCCGAGCTGCTGCAGATCGACTGGGGGGACCTGACCAAGACCGGCTACCGCCTGAGCGGCGAGGGCGCCGAGGCGATCCACGCCGCCGTCGCCGCCGAGCGCGCGAGCCCCAAGCCCGAGCCCGAGGAGGCCTACTCCCCCCTGGACGAGGGCGGCTTCGACGGCCCTCCGCGGGCGGTGAGCCAGACCCGCGTCGCCGAGCCGCCGACGCGCCCCGTGCCGATCTCCTTGCCCCCCGCCGAGGAGCCGCCGCGCGCGACCCCGGCGCCGGTGAGCCAGCCGCCGACCACCCCGCACCCGGCGGTCACGGCCTACGCGGAGGACGCGTCCAGCGGCGACGACCAGGGCACGGTCATGTTCCAGCCCGGCGCCGACTTCGCCGCGCAGCTCGCGGCCGCGTCGGGCGAGATCGTGGCCAGCGGCGAGTCCGAAGAGCAGACGCTCATGTTCCAGCCGAGCGCCGCCCTGGCGGCGGAGCTGGCCCAGGCGACCCAGGACATCGAGCGCAGCCAGAGCCGCGAGGTCCCGCCCGAGGCCCTGGACGCCGCCGGCGCGCCCAGCGGCGCCTTCGTGGACACCGAGGAGTCCGACGAGGGCAACCAGACGGTCATGTTCCAGCCCGGCATGGACCTCGCCGCCGAGCTGGCCCGCCTCGACGCCGCCGACGCCGCCCGGGCCGCGGCCCAGGTCGCCGAGTCCGAGCGCACCCACAGCCCGGCCTACGCCCAGGAGCCGGAGGACGACCAGACGATCATGTTCCAGCCCGGCGCGCTCGACGCCGCGCTCCTGGCCGAGGTCGCCGCCGCCGCGGGCCCGGAGCCCGCCGCCGAGGCCCCCGCGCAGCAAGCGCCCCCGACCAGCGGTCAGGTGCGCCAGCAGGCCCTGGGGCTCAACGGCGAGGACGCCGAGCTGCGGGTGTTCGTGCACGACTACGCCCTGCAGACGCCGCTGCATCTCGAGCTCCTCGGGCGCTTCGCCGAGGCCGGGGAGCGCGCCCTCGGGCCCGCCGACCTGCGCAACGTGCACAGCAGCGGCGGGCGGGTCACCGACGTGCTCGACCAGTTCGTGCAGTGCCGCCTCGTGCGCCGCACCCGCGCGCCCCGGGTCCGCGGCGGCACCGGCTTCGTGTTCTCGCCCAGCCCGCGGGTCGGCGGGCTGATCCACAAGCTGCTCAAGCTCTGGCAGGCCCCGCAGTCACGGGCGACCGTCTCGTCCTGGCTGGAGGGCTAGCTCGAGCTGACGTCCGGGGTCCTCCGGTGAACGCTCCCCCTCGCGGTCTCGACGCCTTCTTCGCCCCCCGCGGGGTCGCGGTGGTCGGCGCCTCGCGTTCGCCCGGCAAGGTCGGGCACGCGGCGCTCAAGAACCTCCTGTTCGCCGGCAGCGAGGGCGACCGCAGCCAGGGCTTCCAGGGCGCCGTGGTCCCGGTGAACCCCCGCGGCACGAGCCCGATCCTGGGCCAGTCCCCGGTCGCCTCGGTCGACGCGCTGCCCGAGGGGATCGACCTCGCGGTGTTCGCGATCCCCGCCGCCGACATTCCGGTGGCCCTCGACCAGGCCGCGCGCCGCGGCGTGCGCGCCGCGGTGATCCTCTCGGCGGGGTTCTTCGAAATGGGCGCCGCCGGGCGCAAGCTCGGCGCGCAGCTGACCCGGGTCGCCGAGAACACCGGGATCCGCGTGATCGGGCCCAACTGCATGGGGATCTTCGCCGGCGAGACCCAGCTCTCCGCCTCGTTCTACGGCGCGGCCCCGCACCCCGGCCGCGTGACCCTGATCTCGGAGTCCGGCGCCGTGGCCCAGGCCCTGCTCGAGCAGTCGCGCTGCGAGGCCCTGGGCCTGCGCAACGTGATCAGCCTCGGCTCCCGGGCGGACGTGAGCGAGGCCGAGCTCCTGCGCTACTTCGGGCGCGACGAGCGCTCGGAGCTGATCGGGGTGCACCTCGAGACCCTGGACGACGCCCGCGCCTTCCACGACGCGACGCGCGAGGTGTGCCCCAAGAAGCCGATCGTGGTCCTGCGCGGCGGGAGCACCGGGGCCGGGCACCGCGCGGCCAAGCTCCACGAGGGCTCCTGGGCCGTGCGCGACCGCGCCATGGAGAGCGCGCTGAGCTACCAGGGCCTGCACCAGGTGCACTCGCTGCCCGCGTTCCTGGCCTCGCTGCGCACCCTGGCCACCCAGCCCCCGGCCCGCGGGCGGCGGGTGGCGATCGTGACCAACGCCGGCGGCGCGGGGGTCCTCGCCGCGGACGCGGCCGCCCGCGCCGGCCTCGAGGTGGTCAACCTCCGCCCCGAGACCGTGGCCAAGCTCGCGCAGATCTCGAGCAACCCCCGCTCGCGGGCGAACCCGGTGGACCTCCTGGGCGACGCGACCCCCAAGCGCTTCCTCGCGGCGATCGAGGTCGTGGCCTCCGCGCGCGAGGTCGACGCGATCCTGCTCGTGCTCACCACCCAGCCCATGAGCGACTCCAGCGCGGTCGCCCAACAAGTGTGCGAGTACGCCGGGACCCTGGACAAACCCCTGGTCGCGTCCGTCGTCGGCGCCGAGAACCAGCTCGTGGAGCGGCTCACCGAGCGCTACGGGGTCCCCGACTTCGTGTTCCCCGAGACCGCGGTCGAGGGGCTCAAGGCCCTGGTCGCGCGGGGTCAGTATCTGCGCCGGCTGCGCCGCCGCCGCCCCGTCCAGCACCACCGCCGCACCCGCGCGCGCAGCTGGAGCTGAGCCTTGCAGCAGTTCGCCGACTACTGGCTCGAGGCAGAGTTGGCGCGCGGCGGCATGGGCGTCGTGTATCGGGCCCGGCACCTGCCCTCGGGTCGGGCCTGCGCGCTCAAGGTCGTGCTCAGCGGCAACCGCGCCTCGCCGGCGCAGATCCACCGCTTCAAGCGCGAGGCCCTGGCCCAGGCGAGCCTGGTGCACCCGCACATCCTGCGGATCTTCGACGGCGGCGAGGTCGAAGGCACGCTCTACTTCTCCATGGAGCTGGCCGAGGGCGGCGACCTCTCGGTGGCGGAAGACTGGGCCCTGCCGCGCAAGGTCGAGGTCGTGGCCAAGCTCGCCCGCGCCCTGGGCTACGCCCACGAGCAGGGCTACGTGCACCGCGACCTCAAGCCCGCGAACGTGCTCATGACCCCCGAGGGCGAGCCCAAGCTCACCGACTTCGGGCTCACCAAGCGCCTCGACAGCACCACGCTCCTGACCCAGGAGGGCGCGCTCATGGGCACGCCCTACTACATGTCCCCCGAGCAGGCCCAGGGCAAGGGCAACCAGGTCGGCCCGCCGAGCGACGTGTTCTCGCTCGGGGTCCTGCTCTACCACCTGGTGACGGGGCAGCTCCCCTTCGCCGGGGACACCACGGTCCAGCTCCTCAGCCAGATCGTGAGCACCGATCAGGACCCGCTGTTGAACCACGGCGTGCGCGATCCGCGGCTGGAGCTGATCCTGTGCAAGGCCCTGGAGAAGGACCCCGAGAGCCGCTACCCCGACGGGACGGCGGTGGCCGAGGACCTCGAGCGCTGGCTGCGAGGCGAGGACCCCACCGCGTCGCGCGCGAGCAGCTTCAGCCGGATCGCCAAGAAGGCGGTCGAGCACAAGACCGCGGCGAGCGTGATCGTGCTCATGGTCGTCGCCTCCTTGCTCGTCGTCGGCGCGATCGGCGGCGCCGTGGCCTACGCCTTCGCCCGCGCCGAGGCCCAGGCCGCCGCCGCCCGCTGGCGCGTGGACGCCAAGGCCCAGGCCCGGGAGCTCGAGCAGGCCGCGAGCCTGGGCCCGGATCGGCTCCCGGCGTTGATCGCCGCGCGGGAGGCGGCCCGGGCCCACCTCGCCCAGGAGCCCGAGGCCGACGCCGACGCCGACCCCGCCGACCGCGAGGCCCTGGAGGCGGCGCTGCGCGCGGCCTGGCTGCGCGAGCTCGAGCACGCCCTGGCCCTGGGCACCGTCGGCGGCCGGGAGCACGCCCGCGCCTCCCTCGACGCCGCCGGGGCTGCGCTCCCCGCCGACGACCTGGCCCAGGTCGAGCTGCGCCTGCGCGCGGCCGCTGGCCTGCCCGCCGAGGGCTGGTCCGCGGTCCAGGCCCTGCGGAGCGCCGATCAGACCCCGAGCGCCGAGGCCCTGGAGGCGGCCCTCCGCGACCCAGCGACGGTGGAGCCCGCCCGCCGCGCCCAGGGCGCCCGGCTGGCGCGAGCCGGGCAGCGCCAGGCCGCGCGAGACGCCTGGGCGCCGCTGCTCGAGGGTCGCGACCCCGGCGCGCTGTGCGCTCTGGCCCGGGTGGCGTTCGCCTGCGGCGACGGGCCGACCGCCCTGGCGGCCTACGAGCGCGCGCTGAGCGTCGACCCCAGCGCTGGCGCCGCGGGCCTGGAGCTGGCGGGCTGCGCCCCCCGCGTCGGCGGATTCCACGCCGCGAAGCTGGCCCTGGCGCGCGCCGCCGCGACCCCCGACCTCGACCTCGCCCGCGCGCCTGGCCTCGGAGCGCGACCCCCGCGCCCTGGAGGCCGACGCCCTGCCCCGGAGGCCGCGGCGACCCCGCTCCTGCGCGCCGACCTCCAGCCGAACGGCGCGGCCCCCACGCTCAGGTGCCCGGGCTCAGCGGTCGCGCGGCCCACGCGCGCTGGCTGGCCGAGCACGGGGACCCCGCCGGCGCGCGGGAGGCGTTGGCCGAGCTGGGCCTGCTCCTCGGGGGCCGCGCCCGGGGGCGGAGCCGCCGCCCCCCTCGTGGGGCGCGCCCTGCGCGACCTGGCCGCGGCCGAGCTCGCCCTCGAGGCCCGTGAGCCCGCGGCCCACGCGCTCGAGGTGCGCTGCGCGCCGACCCCGCGACCTCGAGGCCCACGCGCTGCGCCTGCGCGTGGAGCCCGCCTTGCCGGCGGTCGCCGACGCCTGCGCCGCCGCCGCCCGGGCCGAGCTCGCGACCCTCGACTCGGCCCTCGGGCGCGGGGTGTTCCTGACCCGCGCCGCCCGCGCCGCGGCCTACCAACGCGAGGTCCCCCCACCCGAGGTCGAGGCCGCGGCCTTCCTGCGGCGCGGCACCCTCGGCGCTCCGGCGCTGGCCGCGCTGCTCGCGGACCTCGGGCAGGCCGACCCCGCCCCCCTGGCCTCGGCCTGGGTCCCCCTCGTGCCCCGCGGCGACGCCAAGGCCCGCGAGGCGGCGCAGGCCCGCGCCCAGGACTCGGTCGGCGTCTCCGACGAGCGCGAGAAGGTCGAGATCCTGGCGGAGGCCGTAGCCCTCGACCCCCACGACGTGCGCCTGCGCTTCAGCTACGCCCGCGCCGGGCGGCGGATCCAGCACTCCTTGCCCTGCTACCGCTGGCACGTGGAGGGCCTGGCCGTCGCCCCCTACTCGGCGCTCATGCTCCTGATCAGCTTCCGCGAGAACTGGGGGCTAGGCGCCACCGGCGGCAGCGAGCCCGACGCCGACACCCGGGCGTTCCTGGCCGAGGACCCCGACGACCCCACGCGTCAGATCATCCGCCTGTTCTGCCGCTACCACGCCCTGCTCTACCCCGACGCCGACGCCCCCCCCTGGGGCGAGCCCGCGACCCCGGCCGAGGTGATCCGCGCCCTCGACGCGATCCTCGCGCGCGACGCCCGCTTCTACGGGCTGTTGTTCCTGCGCGCCCACCTGCTCGAGCTGGCGGACGCTCCGGAGGACGCGGACCGCGAGCTGAAGCTGGCCTTCACCCTCGGCGGGGCCAAGCCCACCGGGACCTACCCCCTGGAGGACCCGGTGTGGGGCCAGCTCTACCAGGTGTGGATCCAGGCGACCCAGCGCCCGCGCCAGGCGCACCAGATCCTGCGTCAGATCTCGTCGCTCCCGGTGGAGCGCGAGACCGCCGCCGGGAGGCTGGGCAGGTTCCTCCTGCAGGACCCGCACATGGGCACCTTGCGCGAGGACCCGATCCTGGAGCGTCTGCTGGACAACCTCCAGACGCGCTAGCCGGTCTCTCGGGTCCGCTCCGGCTAGACCTGTCCGCGATCCTCGTCGATCCGCCGCGAGGCCTCGAACAGGATCGTGGTCAGGGGGCGCGTCAGCGGGCGCTCCACGGGGTCGGGGGGCCCCCCCGAGAAGGCGAAGGTCCCGGACTTCAGGCCGAGCATGGCGAAGATCGCCTCCTCGCCCTCGAGGGACCCGAGCTTGGCCGAGTGCGGGCTCCCGCGGCGCACGGTGAGCGCGCCCTCGCCGTGCTCCGAGCGCACCCGCAGCGTGCCGGTCTTGCCGTTGAACTCGAGGCCCTGCAGGACCTCGACCAACATGCCGTGGGCCAAGGAGCCCATGAGCTCGACGGTGCCCTGCTGCGCGCGGAAGGGCGTGAGGTCCAGGGGCTGGGTCTTCTCCTCGTGGTGCTCCACCCCGCGGCTGAGGTCGGCGGGCTTGATCCGCACGTCGTAGGGCCCGAGGGTCAAGGTGTCCCCGACCTCGAGCTCCACGACCCCGATCGCGGTCCGCCCGTTCACCAGGGACCCGTAGGACGAGGAGTCCTCGTAGAGCAGCGTGCTACCCCGGACCCTCACGGTCCCGTGCACGCGGGAGACCGTCTTGTGCGGCAGGATCAGGTCGCAGTCGCGGCTGCGCCCCAGGGTGACCTTGGTCAGCGGGCCCAGGGCGATCGGCGGCAGCGCCTCGCACGAGAGCCAGGCGACGACCTCGTCGGTCACCATGGGCTGACGCCCCGACTCCGGCGACCCAGGGGGGTCCGAGGTCGAGAACTTGTTGGTGTCGTTGAGCGGCGGCGGGGTCAGCCCCGCCACGGTCTCCAGGTCCTCGGGAGAGAGCGCGCTCACGGCGTGGGTGACCAAGCCCAGCTCGACCCCGCACGCCAGACAGCGCGAGGCGCTCTCCAGGTTGGGGAACTTGCACTCAGGACAGGGCAGGACGGACTTGGCCACGATCCCTGCATGCTACTCCTTCCCGCTCGCAGGGCCAGCAAGTGTGGCGGGGCACCGGGTCCCGGGCTCCCCCCTGTGGGTCCCAGGGCGTAGGGTGGCGGCCCGGTCGCGCGCGGCCGGCGAGGCTCCATGGTCGACCCCACCCCCGCTCAAACCGAGGCGATCCGCGCCCGCGAGCAGGACGTGTGCGTCTCGGCCGGCGCCGGCTCGGGGAAGACCTTCGTGCTCACCGAGCGCTTCGTGGGTCTGGTGGAGGACGGGCTGCGCCCCGAGTCGATCCTCACGATCACCTTCACCGAGAAGGCCGCCCGCGAAATGTCGCGCCGGATCGGGCGGGCCCTGGGCGCGGGCCAGCGCGGGGTCGAGGGCGGCTGGATCTCCACGATCCACGGCTTCTGCGCGCGGGTGCTGCGCGAGCACGCGCTGGAGGCCGGGGTCGACCCCGCCTTCGGCGTGCTGAGCGAGGTCCCCGCCGCGCGCCTGCGCCACGGCGCGTTCCTCGAGGCTCAGCGCGGGTTCCGCCTGGAGCAGCCCGGGGCCTACGACGCGCTGGTCGGCCACGTCGCCTGGGGGCGCGACCGCGACGGCGCGACCTCGGTCCGCCGCCGGGTGTTCGAGCTCTACGACCAGATCCGCGCGAGCGGCGCCGAGGTCCTCCCGCCGGAGCTCGTGCCCCCCGCCCAGGGGCCGTCCTTCGACGCGGCCCTCGACCGCTTGACCGCGGCCCTCGAGGCCTACGGCCACGCGGTCTCCGCCGGCCCGCGCACGTCCCAGCTCGCGCGGCAGGCGCGGCGGATCGGCGCGCTCGCGGGGGAGGTCGGCGAGGCCGACGTCTCGCGCTTCGACGTCAAGGTCTACCACGCCCTGGGCGACCTCGTGGACGCCGCCCGCGGCGGCGGCGAGCTGGGGGTCGAGCTCGAGGCCCTGCGCGCGGCGGCGGAGCGCGCGGCCGGCGCCTACGCCGAGGCCCCCGCCCGCGAGCTGGGGCGCGGGCTGCTCGACCTCCTGTGGCGCTTCCACCGCGCCTTCAGCGCGCGCAAGGAGCGCCAGAGCCTGCTCGACTTCAACGACCTCGAGGCCCGCACCCGGACCCTGCTCCGCGAGCGCGTCGACGTGCGCGAGGCGCTCCAGCGCCGGTTCAAGGCGCTGCTCGTGGACGAGTTCCAGGACACCAGCCGCCTGCAGCAGGAGCTGGTCGACCTGATCCGCACCCCCGGCGCGCTGTTCGTGGTCGGCGACGTGAAGCAGAGCATTTACGGGTTCCGCGCGGCGGAGGTGCGGGGCATGCTCGGCGAGCAAGAGCGGATCCGCGAGCAAGGCGGGACGCTGGTCGAGCTCGACCGCTCGTTCCGCACCCGGCCCGAGGTGCTCGACTTCGTGGACGACGTGTTCTCCGCCTGCTGGGCCGAGCCCGGGAGCGAGGTCCCCCACCAGCGCCTGGAGGCCGGGCTCGCGTTCCCCGAGAAGACGGCGCCCTCGGTCGAGCTCGTGATCGGGCGCGGGGAGAGCCTCGAGCGCGCCCGCGAGCAGGAGGCCGCCGCGGTCGCCGGCCGCCTGGCGACCTTGATCGAGGAGCGGCGGCTGGTGGGCACGAACCCCCTGCGCCCGGAGTCCTTCGAGCGCGCGCTGCGCTACGGGGACTGCGCGGTGCTGCTCCCGGCCACCACCGCGTTCCGCTTCTACGAACGCGCGTTCCGCGAGCGCGGGATCCCCTACACCGTGGCCAGCGGCCGCGGGTTCTACGCCAACCGCGAGGTGCTGGACGCGGTGCTCCTGCTGCGGGTGGTCGCCGACGCCCACGCCGACCTGGCGGTGGTCGCGCTCCTGCGCTCGCCGGTGGCCGGGGTCAGCGACGACGGCCTGGCGCGGCTCGGGTTGCTGCGGGGGCACCGCGAGCCCTGGTTCGACGTGCTCGCGCGGGCCGCCGAGGCCGGGCTCTCGGAGCTCGACCTCGAGCGCGCGCGCTTCGCCCACGAGCTCGTGCTGCGCCTGCGCGAGCTGCGCGGGCGCGAGCGGGTGCGCGACCTGCTGGAGGAGGCGCTGACCCTCAGCGGGCTGTGGGACGGGAGCCTGCTGCGCCACGAGGACCCGCGGGGCTACGCCAACCTGCACAAGCTCCTGGGGATCGTGGAGGACCTCGAGCGCGAGGGGGTCAGCGGGCCGGGGGAGGTCGCCGAGGTGCTCGAGGAGCTGCGGCTCTCGGGGGCGCGGGAGGCCGAGGCCAACCTCGCCAGCGACGACGAGGACGCGGTGCGCCTGCTCACCGTCCACGCCTCCAAGGGCCTGGAGTGGCCCCTGGTCGTGGTCGGGGACCTGGGGCGCTACGCCCCCAGCGCGCGGGAGCCGATCCTCTACGACACCGAGACCGGCTGTGTGCTCCCGAACCTGCGCGACCCCGAGCGCCCGCACAAGGCGATCACCGCCTGGACCCACACCGAGCTCTCCGAGGTCAGCGCCGCGCGCCGGCGCGAGGAGTCGAAGCGCCTGCTCTACGTGGCCCTGACCCGGGCCCAGGACCACCTGCTCCAGGCCGGGGCCGAGGGCACGAGCAGCCGCCGCAGCGGCGACTGGCTGCGCTGGGTGCGCGCGCCGCTGGCGGGGGTCGCCCGCGAGGGCGACCCGGCGCCCCGCAGCTTCGACGCCGCCGCCGGGGGCGAGGTGCAGGTCGTGCCCTCCCGCAGCGGCGTGGCCGTGCGCCGCTGCGACGTGGCCGAGGAGCGCGAGGGTCCCCTGGTCGGCGCCCGGGGTCCCCTCGCCGGCGCCGTCCCCGCCCTCGACGGCCGCGGGCGGCACGCGCTGAGCCACGGACACCTGCCCGCCTGGCCCGAGGACGCGCCGGAGGTCGCCGCCGAGGCCGAGCGCCGGGTGCTCGCGGCCGACGCGCCGCTCCCCGAGCTCGACTCCGGCGCCTCGGTCTACACCGTGAGCGAGGTCCTGACCTGGAGCCGCTGTCCGCGGCGCGCGCTGTTCGAGCACGTGCTGGGAGAGGACGACCCCTGGCGCCCGCCGAGCGGAGGCGGCGGCGGCGACGTGCCCGCCGACGCCCTGGGGGTGTTCGTGCACGAGCTCCTGGCCAGCGGGGTCCGCCCGCGGCCGCAGCTCCTGGCCCGGCTGGAGCAGCTCGCGCTCCCGCGCTGGGTGCCGCCCCACGCGCTGGAGGAGGGGGTCGACCACGCGCTGCGCCTGGTCCAGGGCTTCGAGCGCTCGCCCCTCGGACAACGCGCCGCCGCCGCCGACGAGGTGCGCCGCGAGCCGCCGTTCCTGGTGCGGGTCGAGCTCGCCGGCGGAGCGCGGGTCTTGCTGCGCGGGACCCCCGACCTCCTGTTCCGCGAAGGCGAGCGCTGGACGCTGGTCGACTACAAGTCCGGAGACCTGACCGCCCTCGAGGTGCCCGCGCGGCTGGAGTCCGACCGGGTGCAGCTCCAGCTCTACGCGCTGGCCCTGGCCGAGGGCGGGCTCGAGCTCGCGGAGGCCAGGGTGGCGTACCTCGCCGCCGAGATCGACGCCGCGGTGCCGGTCGGCCCCGACGTCCGCGCCGAGACCCGCGCGCTGCTCGCCGACTTCGTGGACGCGCGCCGCGCCCTCGAGCTCCCGCCGCGCCCAGGCCCCCTGTGCGCGCGCTGCCCGCATACCCCGCATTGCCCCGAAGGCGCGCGCGCCGTCGAGGGCTGAGCGGATACCGCGCACGTCGGGCGCAGTGTTCGTCTCGTGCGCGCAACCTGAGACGACAGCGTGAAACGCGCGATGCCAGGTTCGAGGGTTAGCGCGCGGCACGGCCCTCGCAATGCAGGACCTCAACGAGCGAGGGCGCGTCACCCAACCCTTCCTCCGATCCTTCCTTCCCACTGACGCGCGCGAGCCACGAACCTTCCCTTCCTTCCTTCCAGCGCGCGAGCTCGGCCCGATCCGGCCGAGCTCGCGTTGCGTACGGCGCTGCCCTACGCGGTCGGCAGGAGCTGCACGTCCGAGCCGTCGAGCCGCGCGCGATACACGCTGCGGTCCGGCGCGCGCACGACGGCGACCCAGGCGGCGCGGGGCGGCGCGCCCTCGGCCTCCACCGCTGCCTGCACCGGCTCCCCCACCACGGCGCCAGGACCGAAGCTCTCGCGCGCCGCGCGCCGGATCTCGCGCAGCGCGCGCTCGGGGGTCGGGACATGAGGCCCCAGGAGCTGCGGCCGGGGCAGGACCGTGGTGAAGAACACGCACACGCTCCCGCTGCGCGCGTTGAGGCTGGCGGTGATCACGCCGACCTCGGCCGGGGTCTCGACCTCCCAGCGCAGCCGCCACACGCGGCCCCAGGCGGTCTTCACCAGGGCGGCGCGGCCCGCGCGCGCCTGAGCCGGGATCCCCAGGACCTGCCGCGCCTTGCGGAGCGCGGCCTCCTTCGAGAGCGCCGCGCTCAGGTGCGAGCCGCGAAAGAACGGCCCGCAGAGGTAGCCCAACCGGCGCTGCGCCTCGGGGTCGTAGTCGATCACGACCTGCGCGTCGTCTTGGGTCGACTCCAGCACGAACCAGCGCGTGGTCCCCCAGCGGGTGCGCTCCTCGACCCTCCCGCGGACCCGCAGCCGGCGCGGCTTCGCGAAGGTGGCCTCCGCCCGACGCAGCGCCTCGGCGGCGAGCAGCGGGTCTTGCGGCGGCTCCGCGCGCTGCGCGAGCTCGACGAGCCGCTCGGGGTCCGCGGGGAACCGCGCAGAGCGCCCGTCCTCCACCCGGCAGAGGCCGGCGAGCTCCCACACCCGGAAGCGCGCCTGGTAGTGCGGGCGCTCGAGCCAGGGCGTGGTGCGCCACCGCTCGTCCTCGAGCTCGAGCCGATAGCGCACCGGCGCCCAGCGGGTCTCCAGGATCTCCGCGGCCCACGCGCGGGCGTGCCCCTCGGGCGATCCGCTCGACGCGTCCGTGGGTTGCGGGATCGCCGGCCTGTCGCCGCCCTCGCGGCCCGAATCTCTCTGCGTCCTGACGTTCGTCATGCATGCCTCCGCGTCGCAGAGCGCAAGCGAATCGCCGAGGGAACTCCTGTTCGCGCGTTCCCCGGGTGACGCGAACGGGCAGATCTTGCCCACCCGGTTCACCCGGGGTGGGGCGATCGCGAGACGACAACGCGCCGCGTCACCCCCAACCCCGCGCAGCGCGTCATCTCAACACCGACGAGCCCCGCAAGAGTTGACGCAATCTTCACTGCTGCATGCGCTTAAAGAAAATTGCGCAGTGCGTTATTTCTCGGATTGACGCAGCGCGCTATGTTGGTATTCTCTCCCTCACGAGGAGATCAGACGCCATGACTCAGGACGCCCCCGACCCCGTCGCCTCGGAGCCCGAGGCCCCCTCTCGCCTGCAGCAGGCCTTCGCCGACCTGCGTCAGGCAGGCGCCTACGGCCAGGCCCAGTGGCAACGCTGGATCGAGGCCTGGCGCGCCGAGCCCGCCGCGGAGGAGGCCGAGGCTGAGGCCACGGTGCCCTTCGCCAAGCGCCTGCTCGACGCGCCCGCCGTGCTCCGCGCGCAGCGCAAGGGCGCGCACCTGCTCCTGAGCCTGACCACGGCGGTCCGCGCCCAGGCCGAGCAGCTCGAGCAAGGGCTGAAGCGTCTGACCCCCGCCAGCGAGGCCGACGCGGTCGCGCAGTAACTCAACTCTCCCGAAGGGGGCGGCGCCGCGTGTGGGCGGCGCCGCCCCCAGACGGCCAGTCTCCAGGGCCCTCGCGGCCCGACTTCAACGACAACTCTCTCTTACCCCTCCCTCTCGACCCCCCCGAGGCCCCCGCCTCGGGGGGGTCGATCTTTTGGCGTCCTGCGCGCCGGACGGCGGGGAATCTCACTGCTGGCGACCCCTCTGAATGCTAAGGTTCCGCGCGTGAACGGACCCCTGACCAAAGCTCAGCTCTCCTTCCTGCGCTCCAAGGCCCACGGCCTGGGCCCGCTGCTCTCCCTCGGCAAGCAAGGCCTGACCCCGGGCTTCGTCGAGACCGCCAAGCGCGAGCTGGCCAAGCACGAGCTGCTGAAGATCAAGGTCGGCAAGCACGTGGACGTGGACGCTCGGGCCTTGGCCGAGGCCGCGGGCGCCCAGCTCGTGCAGACCGTGGGCCGCATGATCGTGGTCTACCGTCCCGCCGAGGAGCCGATCCTGGAGTTGCCCCGGGCATGACCGCTCCGGCCTCGCGCCGACGCTGGCCGCGACGGATCGCAGCCGGCGGGGTCGGGGTCACGCTGGCCCTGCTGCTCGTCGAGGGCGCGCTGCGCCTGGCCGGAGTCACCGCCGAGCCCAGGCGCCTGTTCGATCCCGGGATCTTCCGCTCGGACCCCGAGCTGCGCTGGGCCCTCGTCCCCGACTACCGCGGGGTCTACCGCAACGACACCGAGCTGACCCCCACCCGCACCAACCCCGAGGGCTTCCGCGGTCCGGCCTGGAGCACCCGCGCCGCGCGGCGAATCGTGGCCCTCGGCGACAGCTGCACCTTCGGCATGGGCGTCGCCGACGAGGACGCCTACCCCGCGCAGCTCGCGGCGCTGCTCCGCGCCCGGGGCGAGGACGCCGCGGTGTTCAACCTGGGCGTCATGGGCTACGACACCCACCAGGAGGCGGCGCTCCTGGCGCGGGCCCTCGCGCCGCTGACCCCCGAGGCCGTGGTCCTGGGGTGGCTCCCCAACGACGCCAGCGACCCCGCGGCCCCGGACCCAACCCACGTGCGCGCGGGCTACCTCGTCGAAGACGACGCCGACTACGCAGCCTGGGTCGCGCGCCGCGAGCGCCGCGGACTCAACCACAGCCTCACCTACCGCGTGCTCCGCGTGCGGGCCAAGCAGCTCGGGACCGCCCTCGGCGCCTCGCGCGACACCTGGACCTCGGACTGGCTCGACGCCCCGACGCTGGCGCCGTCGCTGGCCTCGCTCTCCCGGATCCACGCGCTGTGCGCGGCCGCCGGCGCGCGGCTCGTGGTCGTGCTCTTCCCGCGGCGGGAGGAGGTCGACGACCCGAGCCACGACCTGGCCCACTACGCCCGAGTCCGGGCGCACGTGGAAGCCCTGGGCGCCACGGTGATCGATCTCCCCCACGCCTGGCGCCAGGCACGCCCCCCGGGCGAGCTCTACCGGCCACGGGACAACACGCACCTCGCCCCCGCAGGCTACGCCGACGTCGCCCGCCGCGTGGCGGCCGTGCTCGACCCGCGCTAGCGATCCTCGAGGGCGCTGAGGTCGGTGGGCAGCACGTCGCGTTCGCCCTTGCGCTCGCGCCGCGCGCGGCGCGCCTGCTTGCGCCGCGCCTTCTCGGCGAGGCCCGCCGCCACCCGCTGACCGAGGCCGCGCTCCCCCCAGGCCGCCAGCTCTGCCGCCAACACCCGGTCGCCCCCTGCGCGGAGGTAGGCCCGGAAGAAGCGCAGCCGATCGCTCTTGGTCGCCTGGGGCGGGAGGTCGGCGACCTGAGTCAGCGCGCGCAGCTTCTCCTTGCGCGACATGGCGCCGCGCCGGACCTCGTCCAGGTCGACCAGCCACAGCTCCCAGGCGTCGTCCGGGCTCAAGCGAATCAGCAGGTTCTGCACCGCGAGGTCGTGGTGCTTGAGGCCCTGGGCGTGGAAGCGCCCGAGGAGCGTGCCGAAGCGCCGGGCCAGGCGCTGACGGCGCCCCGGGGTCACACCGTCGCCCTGCAGCCACACGTGCGGCATGGTCACGTCCGCGAGCTTCTCCATGAGCACGCTCCCCAGCCGGGGCACGATCCCCTCGAGCACGAGGGCGTAGTGCCGGGGCACCGGGACGTGGCGCACCTCGCACGCGCGCGCGGCCTTCCAGGCGCGGAGCGGCTGCGGCTCGCCGAAGAACCCGGCCAGGCGCGCGCGCCAGTGCGGGAACAGGTAGAGCTTGCGCACGAGCTCGGCGCCCTGCTCGGCCAGCTCCGCCGGGGCCCGCAGGGTCTCGATCCGCGAGCGACGCTTGGGGTGCGCGTGCACCACCGCCTGCGCGGGCTCGTCCAGGGCCAGCCACACCGTCTGCGCCGAGACCTCCCGCCGCCGCCACATGCGCCGGCCGCGCACCCCCTGCACGGCGTATTCGGTCGAGTTCACCAGGCAACGCCGGTCCCGGCTCGCGAGCCGACGGCGCTCCAGGTCGATCGCCGCCCCCCACAGCCGCGCGAACAGCGCGTCGGGGCGGCCGACCGCGGGGACGCGCTCGGCGTAGGCGGCGACGAACCACTCCAGCTCTTCGCGGCCCCAGGCCGCGGTGCGCGGGTCGAGCAGCCCGAAGGAGTGGGCCAGCTTGCCCAGCAGCCCGACCTGCGCGCCGACCCCCAGCGGCCCCCCGCGCAGGCGCACCGAGTGCAGGTCCAGGGTCACGAGCCCGCCGTCGGGGCGCACGAGGAAGTTCGCCAGGTGCAGGTCCGGGTGCCACACCCCGGCGGCGAACACACGCTGGAGGACCTCGGCCAGCCGCGCGAGCAGCCCTCGGCGCGCGTCGGCGTCCTCGGCCTCGCGCAGCGCGTCGATCCGGCGCGCGAGCTCGACGCTCTCGGGCACGGCCTCGGTGGCGAGGTTCATGGCGCCCACCCCGCGCCAGGCCGGGACCTCGCTCAAGAGCACCGCGCGCGGGACCGCGATCCCCTCGCGCGCGAGGTGACGCAGCGCGAGGAACTCCCGCCGCGCGGGGCTCCCCCGCCACAGGCTCGCCAGCCGGCGGAGCGCGGCGTCCACGCGGAAGCGCTTGACGAAGAGCTCGCCCTGAGGGCCTGGCGCCCGCACCACGTCCCGGGCCTTGTTGGTCTTCACGACCTCCGCCCCCGGGAGCTCGGCCACTCGGTCCGCGACCGGCGCGAGCACCTCGCGCGCGAAGGCCTCGTACTCGGGCTCGACCCACCAGCGCTGGCCGGCGTGGACGAAGGGGCGGAGCGATTCCATGGAGGGATTGTAGGGCCCCGATCCGTCGCCCGGGCGGCGAGCGCGAGGGCGTCGCGGGCTCCGCCGACGTGCACGGGCCGGCCCACCTGCGACCACGGGCACGCGAGTCGCGGCGAGGCCGCGCCGGCAGGCCCAGGATCCAAACCGCCAAGCCGTGGCGAAGCCGCGCCGCCAGGACCAAGAATCCAAACCGCCAAGGACGCCAAGGACGCCAAGGCTCCGCTGATTCGGTCACCTTGCCCAGGTAAGAGAGCAGGATCTGAATCCCGCACGTCCTGCTGGTGCCTCACTTCCCAACCCGGAGGGAGGCCGCCAGGGCGGAGCCTTGGCGTCCTTGGCGTTCTTGGCGGTTCCCTTCTTCTTCCGACTCGGGGAGCGAAGCGCGGTGTACACGGGCAGGGGCGCTGGCGCGGGGGCGGGTTGCGCTCCATGATCCGAGCCATGGACGTGCAGCACCTGGTCTACGAGCCGCGCCGCGGGGGGGTCTCGCAGCACGTGATCTCCCTCGTGCGCGGGCTTCCCGAGGTTCGCCACAGCGTGCTCATGAACGAGGGCCTGCCCGGGGTGGCTGCGGAGTTGATCGCCCTGGGCTGCGTCGTGGACGTGGTCCCGATCGCGTCGCGTTTCACCCCCCGCGCGGCGCTCGACGCCCTGCCCCAGCGGATTCGCGCCCGGGGCGCCGACGTGCTGCACCTGCACAACGTCCACACCGGGCTGTTCGGCAGTGTGGCCGCGCGCCTCGGCGGCGCGCGGCGCGTGGTGTTCACCCCCCAGACCCTCGACCTGCGCCGGCGCTGGCTGCGCCCGCCCTTCCTCGCGCTCCTGCGCCGGTTCGCCCGGGGACACGGGGCCTGGATCGCGGTGAACCAAGCTCAGGCGGCGCACATGCGGACCCTCCACCCGCGGCCCGAGCGCGTGCACTGGATCCCCAACGCCGCGCCCCCCCCGCCGCCCCCGCAAGACCCGCGGGCCGCGCGCCTGGCCCTCGGCCTCGACCCCGACGCGTTCGTGATCGCCTACGTGGGGCGCCTGGCCGCCGAGAAGGACCCGCTGACCCTCGCCGCGGCGGCCCGCGCGCTGCCCTCGGGGTGTCAGGTCGCCTTCGCCGGCGACGGGCCCCTGAGCGACGAGCTCGCCGCCGCCACCGCGGACCTGCCCCACGTGCGCCGGCTCGGCTTCGTCTCGCCCCCCGACCCCGTGTTCGCCGCGGCGGACGCGGTGTGCCTGCCCTCGCGCTACGAGGGCCTGCCCTATGCGGTGCTCGAGGCCTGCGCCCACGGGCGTCCTGTGGTCGCCGCGCGGATCGACGGCACCGCGGACCTCGTGCTCGAGGGCGAGACCGGCCTCGGCTTCCCCCCGGGCGACGCGCCGGCCCTCGCCCGCGCGTTGACGCGCCTGATCGAGGACCCCAGCCGCGCGCGAGCCCTCGGCGCCAACGCGCGGGCGCGAGTCGAGACCGAGTTCAGCGAAGCGCGCTCCGGTGAGCGCCTGCTGGCGGTCTACCGCGGCCTCGACTGAGGCCCGTCGGCGCCACTCGGGCAACGAGGCGACAGCCACGCGCGGCCGCCGCACCCTCCAGCGTCGGAGCGCGGCGATCGCCCGCTCCCCAGCGCCACCGACCCGTGCTGCGTGCGCACGGGTGTGCGCGCGTGGAGCCGCCGAAAACCGCGATCTGTAGCCAAAAAGAGCCGCACGAAGGCTTTAGGGGTACGGCTACACCTTCTCAGCCTGGAGGGCAAATGGAGCAACTGCGAAACGCACTCACGCTCGCGGCCGCGCTGGTGGTCAGCAGCTCGGTGGCCTGGGGCGCGTCGGCCCGGGAGGTCACCGCCAGCACCCTCAACGTGCGCTCCGGTCCGAGCACCGGCAACGCGGTGATCGGGCAGGTGCACCGAGGCGAGGTCTACGCCGGGATCCGCCACTCCGGGAGCTGGTGGCTGATCCAGTTCGACCACCGCCAGGGCTGGTGCCACGGGAGCTACCTCAAGAGCAGCGGACGGACGCTGCGCGCGGTCACCGCGGCCAGCCTCAACGTGCGCACCGGGGCCTCGACCCGCTACCGCGCGCTGGGCGCGCTGCCGCGAGGCGCGCTGGTCGCCGACCAGGGGAGCGCCGGGAGCTGGCGCAAGATCTCCTTCGGCGGACGCCAGGCCTGGTGTCACGGGAGCTACCTGGGCGGCGCGGGCTCCACCCGCCCCACGTCGAGCCGAGGGTTCGTGCAGCTCGCCGCGTCCGGCGCGGGGCTCTACAGCTTCTCGCCGCCCAGCGACCGCTGGGGCACCCCGCGCATGATCTACGGCCTGGAGCGGATCGGCCGGCGCTGGAGCGGCCAGGGCCCGCGCATGGGGGTCGGCGACATTAGCCTCGCGAACGGCGGGCCCATGCCCGGGCACGTGAGCCACCAGCTCGGCGTGGACGTCGACGTGCGCCCGGTGCGCAGCGACGGCCGCACGGGACCGGTCACGATCTATCAGAGCGCCTACAGCCGGACCCTGACCCAGCGCCTGCTGAACCTGTTCGTCGCCGAGCTGCGGATCCGCTTGATCCTGTTCAACGACCGCTACACCCGCCCCGTGCAGTCGTATCCGAACCATCACCACCACTTCCACGCGCGGATCTACTAGCGGCTCCGCTCAGACCTTCCAACCCAAAGGTTCGGCCCGCGCGTTTCCGTGGTTTGCGCGGGTCGAGCCGTTGGTTGGGTAGGCTCCGCGCGTGAAGATCTGGTTCCGCAAGCGCTCCCCCACCACCCACGCGCTGCGCGTGCGCCGCGCCGACGGCAGCGAAGAGGCGCGCGAGCTCGACACGCGCAGCTTCCTGCGCCACGACCTGGTGCACCTCGCCGTCGAGCTCGAGGTCCCCTATCACGCGGGCTACTGGGGGAGCGTCGCCGCGGGTGGGTCGCTGAGTGGGGGCGCGTTCTCGGGCGAGCTGGCCGAGGCCGAGCGGCTCGTGGGTCCGCTCCAGACCCTGGCCCGCGAGGGCGCGCCCGTCGCGCGCTACGCGGCGGTGCTCGCGCGCGTGCTCGGCGAGCGCGGAACACCCGAGCTCGCGGCGCGAATCCACGCGCGCCTGCGCAGCCTGCTCGGCCACTGGCGAGGCACCCTCTGCGGCGAGGCCATGCAGGTGGAGTGGGCGTGTCTCTGAAGCACGGCACGCTCAGCCGCGTGCTGTGCCGGGCGCAGCCTGGCCACCCGCGGGTCAGCGCCGAGGTGCAGATCCACGACGTGGGGCACGACGCCGCGGTCGTGACCCTCGCCCACTCGGCCGACGGCGCGCTGCTCGCCTCGGGGTGGGCCCCGCGGCAGCCCCGACCGTCGCGGGACGTTAAGTGTCCGCAGGACAACGACTCGCGAGCCCCGCGCAGAAACTTCTGGGATCGTGAGATGCCCCGGGCCCCGTCGCGCGTGTCTAGGGTGTGCAGCCCGCCGTGCAAGAGCCACCCCCGACGAGACCCTGGAGACGACCTACGCCCGCCTCAGCCGCGGGCTGGTCGCTCAGGCCTTGGCGATCGTGGGGGACCCGAGCCTGGCCGAGGACCTGGTCCACTGACGCCTTCGTGCGGGTGTGGCGCCGCCGCGAGCGCGTGCTCCAGCGCGGGCGGCTCGAGGGCTACCTCTACGCGGCCGTGCGCAACCTGGCCCTCGATCAGCTTCGCCGCCGCCGCACCCGCGAAGCGCACCTCCCCAAGCTCGCGGTCTCGATCCTCAGCCAGCACCCCGGCGGCCCCGACACCGAGCGGATCGACCGCGCCCTGGGCGAGCTGCCCGCCGAGCAGCGCGAGGTCGTCGCGCTCCGGGTCTACCTCGGGCTGAGCTTCCCCGAGGTCGCCGAGCGCGTGGGCTGCCCCCTCGGGACCGTGCACTCGCGCTATCGCTACGCCATGACCCACCTCCGCGCGCGCCTCGTCGCGGATCAGCCCCCCGGGGGCACCCCATGACCGACCTCGATCCGGACGCCTTCGACGACGTCCTGGCCCTCCTGCACACCACGGAGCTCGCCGTGCCCACGACCCTCAGCGCCCCCGCCCCGTCCGCCCCCACCGCTCAGGACCCGTGGGTCCGTGACGCGGACGAGGCCTGGAGCCTGGCCCTGGCGTTCCTCGGCGACGAGGAGGCGGCCCGGGAGGCGCTGGTCGAGGGGTTCGCGCGCCTCGACGCCACGCCCCCGGCCCCGGCCGCGCTGGAGGACACCCTGGCCGCGCTCTGCCCGGCGCTGCTCGAGGTCGCGCGCCTGCTGGAGAAGGGGGGCGCCGCCCCGGAGCCCCGCGGCGCGGCCCTGCCCGCGGAGACCCGCCTGGCGCTCCTGCTGCGCGCCGCCTTCCCCGGGGCCGCCCTCGTCGAAGCGGACCCGGCGCTGCTCGAGCGTGCCCTGGTCGGAGCCTTCCCGCAGCCGACCCACCCCCAGGGCGAGCGCCTGTGCGCGCTCCTGGCCCAGGAGGCGCTGGGCAGCCTGGACCCCGCGGACGGGCGGGAGCTGGCGCGGCTGCGCGCGCGTCACCCGGCGAGCGCGGCGCTGATCCAGGTCCGCTACCAGGAGACGGTGGAGGTGCCCCTCGCGGTGCTCGGCGACGTCGAGGGGCTGCAGGAGGAGGTCGCCCGCCGCCGGGCGCAGGCGACAGAGCGCGCGGCCAACGTCAGCGCGCTCCAGCTCCAGACCCGGATCCACTGCGCCTACTGCCATGACCGGCTGCTGCGCGCGGAGGCGGCGTTCTGCGCGAGCTGCCTGGCCCCGCACCACGCCGACTGCTTCGCCCGGCACGGCCGCTGCAGCGCGCCTGGGTGCGCCGAGACCCGGCTCGTGCACCCCCACGCCACGCCGCGCCGTCGGCCCTGGCTCCCCTGGCTCGTCGCGACCGTCGTCGCGGGCGGCGCCGCTGCGTGGGGCCTCTGGCCGCGGAGTGAGCTCGAGGGAGCCACGGCGACCCAGCTCGCGCAGCGGACCGAGGTGGACCCGGCGCTCCTGCGCGAGGCGCGCGCCCTGACCGAGGCCACCCGCGCGGCGCGAGCGGCGCGCGACCGCGAGCTGGCCGAGCTGCGCGAGCGCTTGAACGCCCAGTCGATCTCGCTCGACTTCCCCAACACCACGGTCCGCGAGGGCCTGGAGTTCCTGCGCCAGATCACCGCGTTGAACATTACCGTCACCCAGGAGGCCCGCGAACTCCTCGACGCCGAGGCGACCCCGGTCGCCCTCGTCATGCAGGACGTCGGAGCGCTGGACGCGCTGGCCCTGATCCTCTCGGCCGGGCACGGCGACCTCGGCTACCGCCTCGACACGGGGGCCGTGGTGGTCGAGGTCCTCGACGGGGCCTCGGCCCCCCTCGAGCTCGAGGCCTACCCCGTAGGGGACCTGCTCACCGGCGCCGCCCTGGCCCACGGCGGAGTGCGCTTCAACGACCCCGACCAGTTGATCGTGATCCTCGAGCGCGCGCTCCCCCCGGAGGACAGCGGCTCCCTCGACGTCGGCCAGGAGACCTTGGTCGTGCGCAAGTCGGCCCGGGTCCACCGCGCGCTCAAAGAGCTGCTGCAGCTCCTGCGCGGCAACGCGCCGCCCCACGAGCCGCCCGCCTGGCACGCCGAGCTCACTCGCGCCCTCGAGCAGCCGGTGACCCTCGACCTCCACGAGCGCCCCGTGGGCGAGGTGCTCGCCGCGCTGCGCGAGGCCACCCCGGTGGACCTGGTGGCCAGCACCGCCGTCGACGTGTCCCTCCCGGTGAGCCTGACCCTCACTGGGCTCCCCCTGAAGGACGCTCTGCGGCTCCTGGTCGAGCAGTGCGGCCTCACCTGGCGCCTGAGCCACGGCGTGGTGCTCCTCGTCCCCGCGGGCGAGAGCCTGCCTCGCGCCGAGCTCCGCTTCGCGCTCTACGACGTCCACGACCTGCGCACCTGGCTCGCCGACGGCGCGCTGCAAGAGACGCTCCTGAACGCCGTGGGCGAGGACGCCTGGGACGAGCCCGCGAACCTGCTCACGGTCGGCGAACACCTGCTCGTGTTCCAAACCGACGCCCAGCACGAGGCCGTGAGTCAGGCCCTCGCCGAGCTCCGCGTCAGCCGCGCCCGCAACCAACCCCGCGCGCGCTGATCGCCCCCCCCGCGCAGCCGGGCGAAGCCGGGCGCGAAGCGTCCGGCCGTCCGGGCGAAGCCGGGCGAAGCCGGGCGCGAAGCGTCCGGCCGTCCGGGCGAAGCCGGGCGAAGCCGGGCGCGAAGCGTCCGGCCATCCGGGCGAAGCCGGGCGCTGAAGCGATCCGGCCGTCCGAGGCGAAGCCAGGCGAAGCCGGGCGCGAAGCGTCCGGCCGTCCGAGGCGAAGCCGGGCGCGAAGCGTCCGGCCGTCAGGGCGAAGCCGGGCGAAGCCGAGGCGCGAAGCGTCCGGCCGTCCAGGCGAAGCCGGGCGAAGCCGGGCGCGAAGCGTCCGGCCGTCCGAGCGAAGCCGGGCGCGAAGCGATCCGGCCGTCCAGGCGAAGCCGGCGAGCCCGCTCTGGGTCGTCGGCGCGACCCGCGAGCGGGCGCAGCCGCGAGCGCGCAGCCGGCCGCGAAGCGGCCGGCGAGCCCCTTGGGGGTGAGGCCGAGGGGCTTTGCCCCGAGGCCGAGGGGGTCTGGGACAGACCCCCTGAAACTAGAACCCGAAGCCGACCGAGAAGCTGAACACCTGGCGGTCGTCCTGGTCTTGCTCCAGGATCGGCCAGGCGAAGTCGAGGGCCACCGGCGCGGGGAACACGGGGACCTTGATCCGGAAGCCGAAGCCGGCGGCGAGGCGGAAGTCGTCGGAACGCCAGGCGCGGATCTTCTCCGACACACCGCCGCCGTCGACGAAGACCACACCGCGCAGAATGTCGCGGAACATGGGGAAGCTGAACTCGGCGTTGACCAGCGCCAGGAAGTCGCCGCCCAACGGCTTGTCCCGGAGCTGGGGCACCACGGTGCGGAACTGGAACCCGCGGATCGAGTTCGGACCGCCGGCGAAGAAGCGCTCGAAGATCGGGATCGGGTCCCCGTCGAGGGAGCGCTGCCAGCCGACCTCGCCCCCGAGCGCGAGCACCCAGCGATAGTTCCGCGGGAACTCGAGCATCTCGAGGTAGACCGTGCCCTCCATGCCCGCGCGGTGGAAGGTGTGGTTCCCGCCCAGGGCGCCGCCCGCGACCTCGTAGTAGACCTCGCTCGTGAAGCCGCCGTAGGCGACGAAGAAGCGGTCGACCCGGGTCTTGTTCAAGGACAGCGAGAAGCGCACCGCCGAAATGTAGTTCGTGCCCGCCACGCGGATCGCGTCCGGCACGGCGTCGAGCTCGACGTCGCCCACGTAGACCCGCTCGATCCGGTACGCGACCCGCGCGATCAAGTCCTGGGTCAGGCGATAGCCCAGGCTGATCCGACCGACGCGCCGCGACTCGATCCAGTCCTCGCGCGCGCGGTCGCGCAGCGACCCGCCGAGGCCGAGCTCGATCGGGTAGTCGAACAGCCAGGGCTCGCGGAACTCGAGGCTCAGGGCCGAGCGCTGTCGTCCGGGCTGGTAGGTGATCTGGAAGAACTGACCCGCGCCCTTGAACATTTGCAGGCTGAGTACGTCCTGCAGCGACTCCGGCGGATCGAACACGTCGAAGTTGGGCATGGTCAGCTGGAAGTTGCCGAAGAAGCCCGCCGCGGTCGAGACCGCGCCGCCGAAGGAGATCGAGCGCAGCTTGTCGTTCTCGATCACGGTCACGACCAGGTGCTCGCTCCCGGGCTCGCTCCCGGGCTCGAAGCTGTAGTCCACGTCGGTGAAGTAGCGCGAGCGGAACAGGCGCGAGCGGCTGGCCTGCCACTCCTCGGCGTCGAAGTACTCGCCGGGGTAGACCGAGAGCTCGCGCCGGATCACGTCGTCGCGGGTGTCTATGTTGCCCCGGATCTTGATCTCCTCGATCCGGACCTTGGGCCCCTCGCTCACCAGCAGGTCCACGTCGACCAGCTGCCGCTCGTCGTCGTAGCGCAGGTCCACGTCGACCTGCGCGTGCACGTAGGCCCGCTGCCACGTAGGAACTTGATCCGCTCGACGGAGTCCCGCAGGTCGTCGTTCAGGAACGGGCGCCCGGGCCGCAGGCGGATCTCGTAGCTCAGGCGCTCCTCGGAGTAGACCCGGGTCCCGCGGATCCCCACCCGGCGCACGCGGTAGCGCCGCCCCTCGTGCACCTCGATCCGCAGGGTGACCTCGTCGCCCTCGAGGTTGAACGCGCGCTCGCCCTCGCTGATCTGCACGTCGAGGAACCCCTGGCTGCGGTAGTAGCCGGCGAGGAGCTCGAGGTCGTCGGTGAAGGCGTCGGGGTCGAAGGTCCCCGACGCCGGGTCGAAGCTCAGCAGCCCCTTCTCCTTGGTCTTCCACTCGGGCACGTCGAACAGGTCGTCGACGTCGAGGGTCCCGTCCTCCTCGCCGTCGTAGGAGACCTCGATGTCGTCGACGTAGACCCGCGGGCCCGGGGTGACCTTGAACACCACGTCGACGCCGGTCGGCAGGTCCTGGGTCTCGACCTGCGCGTCTGCGAACAGGTAGCCGCGCTTGCGCAGCCGGCGGCGGAGCTCGTTGAGGTCGCGCTCGACCGCCCCCGGGCTGAGCCAGTCCCCCGACTGCACCTCCCAGCGCAGGGGCTCCTCGTCGGTGGACAGCGTCTGCACGACCCCCTCGGGTTCGCGCAGGACGCGCCGCACCCGAGGCAGCTCGCGCCCGACCTCGAACACGACGACCACGCCGTCCCCGACCTCCTCGACCCGGACCCGAGCCGGAGGCCCTCCGCCATCCCGGGGCCCGAACCGCCCCGAGCCCACGAGCAGGACCAGGTCCCGCGCGAGCTGCTTGGCGTCGAAGGTCTGACCCGGGCGCACACTGACCAGCGCCTCGGCGTCGCTGGGCTGGATCCGGTCCAGCCCCTCCCAGCGCACGTCTCGCACCTGGCGGCCCTCGGCCCAGGTCCAGTCGTCGCGGTCCTGGGCCTGGCCCAGCGCGCACACCGCCAGCAGCCACGCCAGGCCGCACAGGACCCGACGCCAGGGCTCGACCGAGGCGAAGGAGGGGGACCGCAGGTTCAAGGGACCGCGAGCATGCAGTCCCCTCCGCCGTGGCGCAACCCTCGCAGGGCCCTGAACTTGTCACCCTCCGGTCACGGCCGCGGGGCCCTGGCGGGCCCTCGCGGAGGTCGAGCGGGCAGGATCTACATTTGCGCCAAGGACTCGAAGCGCATTTGGCTGCGCTCGAACTGGAGCCCGACGTCGCCGGTAGGACCGTTGCGGTTCTTGGCCACGATCAGCACCGCCTTGCCGCGGAGCTCCTCGTTGTCCGGCTCGTAGTACTCCGGGCGGTGCAGGAGCATGATCATGTCCGCGTCCTGCTCGATCGAGCCCGACTCGCGGAGGTCGCTCATCATCGGCCGGTTGTCCTTGCGATCCGTGACCTTGCGCGAGAGCTGCGAGAGCGCGATCACCGGGATCATGAGCTCGCGGGCGAGGGCCTTGATCATGCGGCTGATCTCGGAGACCTCCTGCTGCCGGCTCTCCTTGGCCGAGCGCGCCGAGCCGTGCATGAGCTGCAGGTAGTCGATCATGACCATCTCGATCCCGTGCTGGCTCTTGAGCCGCCGGCACTTGGCCATGAGGTCCATGGTCGTGAGCATGGACGAGTCGTCGATGAACAACGGCGCCGGCCCCAGCACCTCGGCGGCGTCAATGAACTGGCGCTCCTCCTCCCGGGTCAGGTAGCCGCCGCGCATGCGGTGGCCGTCGATCTTCGCCAGGCCGCAGAGGATGTTGCTCGTGACCTGCAGCCGCGGCATCTCCAGCGAGAAGAACACCGCCGGCCGGCTCTGGTAGACCGTAATGTTGCGCAGCATGTTCAACCCGAAGGTCGTCTTGCCCATGGAGGGGCGCGCCGCGAGGATCGTGACCTCACCCGGCTGGAACCCCTGGCTGAGCTCGTCGAGGTCGGCGAACCCGCTGGGCACGCCCATGACCCCCTCGCTGTTGCGCAGCTTCTCCAGGCGCTCGAAGGCCTCCTGGACCACCAGCCGGACCTCGACCGCGTCGCTCTTGATCCGCTGCTGGGTCGTCTCGAACAGGCGCATCTCCGAGCGGTTCAAGAGCTCCTGGGTGTCGCCCCGGTCCTCGAACACGTCCTTCTGGATCTCCGCCGCGACCTGGATCAGCTGCCGCCGCGTAGCGTAGTCCCGCACGATCTCGGCGTAGTAGGTGGCGTTGGCCGAGGTGGGCACCGTGTCCGCCAGCTCGAGCAGGGCCGCGGTGCCGCCGACCTGGTCCAGCACCCCGCGCTTGGTCAGCTCCTCGCGCACCAGCACCGCGTCGATCGGCTGCCGCGCCTGCCACAGGTCGAGCACGACCTCGAAGATCGTGCTGTGGGAGCTGCGGTAGAAGTGCTCGGGCTGCAGCAGCTCGGCGATCGAGTCGACGGCGCGTCCGTCGACGAGCAGCGCGCCCAGCACCGCCCGCTCCGCCTCCATGGAGTGCGGAGGCACCTTGCGCAGCAGCTCTTCCGGTGAATCCAAGGCCTCGGCCACGGCACGACCTCCCGGGCCGGAGCCTAGCGGGCGCGCTCAGGACACGAAAGGCATTTCGTTAGGCGACGTAAGCGCTTTCCGGACAAGCCGCGACGTTCCACGAACTCTCCACACCGCCCAGATCGCCGTGTCAGTTGCGTTGACGACCTGAGTCGAGGCGAGACGGATTTCCTGTCGACCGATCGCAACCCTCGCGGCTCCACCAGGCACGCCCCTTGCACCAAACCACCGCGGAGAGCGAAGGAAGCGAATGAGCCATGAAGTCCCGTGAACACCCCCTCGACTGCATCGCCTGGATGCGAAGCGTAGCCCAGAACCCCTTGGGCCATGGCAAGGAAGGCGCGCTCCTCAGCCTGCTCACCGCCTGCACGCTGATCCTGTCGTTCGTCTTCTTCGGCAAGAGCTTCTACGGCTTGCTCCCGGCGGGCCGCTACCCCGCCGCGCTGCTCATGCTTCCCTTCTTAGCAGTCACCTTCTTGGTGTATTGCCTGCTCTCTCCAGTGTTCTACGCGCTCTACCTTCGTCGGCTGCCGCCGCCACTGGAGGTCGAGGACCCGGCCTAGGGGTCCGTCAGGGTTGATCTCAGCGGCGATCGCGCCGTACTCGTCGTTCCTGGCTAGGCGCGAGGAGCGAGCAATGCGGGCCATTGTGACCGACGAGCAACAACGCCAGGAGCGACGAGGGCAAGCGAGCGCCGCTGGAATCAGCCCTGACTTCAGCGCCCCGCCGCCAGCTCGCGCTGGGCGCGGCGCGCCTGGCGCGCGACCCGCCAGCAGAGCCACGTCGTCCACAGCCAGAGCAGGAGCCCCCCGCCGCCGCGGAGCGCGACGTAGCGCACGGTCTGCAGGTAGGCGTCCACCAGCAGCGGCGCCTGCGGCAGGAACGCGAACTCCTCGCGGAGCTGCGCGAGCAGCGCGCGGGCGCGGACCGTGGGGGCCTGGGCCGAGTCCGCGAGCGCGAGCACAGCCGGTGGTAGGGCGGGGCGCGTCGGGCCGAGCCCATGCTCGACCTCCGGCGCGGGGCTGCGCCCGCCGACCACGTGGTCGAAGTGCAGCCAGGTCCAGTGCACGAACGCGCGCAGCGGGTTCGGGGTCGGCACCCACGGCGAACTGGGCCACGTCCGCGCCAGGGACAGGCGCCCCGCCTCCCGCGCCGCGGTGGCCAGGCTCAGATACGACCAGCCGACCTGCGCCGGATCCCGCTCGGTCCAATCGGCCATCCAGCGCACGCAGTCCTCGCTGAGGTCGCACTGGGACAACGCGTAGCCGGCGCTGGCCCATAAGGGGTCCCGCCCGCGATACCACGCCCGGTCGCGCTCAAGCGCCGCCCGCAAGCGCTCGATCCGCCGCCGATCGCCGAGCTGCTCGAGGTAGGCCTCCGCCGCCTGCTCCGCCAACGCCGGCGCGCGCTCGCGCAGCGCGGGCAGCGCGTCCTCGATCGCGTCCCAGCGCCCGAACACCGCGTGGTCTCGCGCCCACAGCCAGCCCACGACGGGGTGCACCCCCTCCTCGGCGATCGCGTCGCGCAGCGGCCGCCACAGCGCGTGGTCCCAGCCCGCCTCCGAGGCGAGCTCCACGGCGTGCCGCAGCATGCCCGGGTCGGCCTGGGGGTAGCGCCACAGCTCGCGCAGCGCGCGCAGGGCAGGCCCTCGCGCCCTGCGCGCCACCTCGAGCTGCACCCGGCGCAGGGCCACGAACGGATCGGGCAGGTGACGCTCGAGCGCTTCGAGGGCCGCCCCCGCCGCCGAGAGGTCGCCCGCCTCGAGCCGCAGGTCGAACAGCGCCTGGGCCGCGAAGACGTTGCGCGGGTCGACCGCCAGCGCCTCGCCGTAGGCCCGGGCGGCGTCGGCCAGCTGGCCCTCCTTCTGGTTCGCCGCCCCCAGGTGGCACAGCGCCCCCGCGTCCCGAGGGTCGAGCTCCAGCAGGTGCCGCGCGGCCTCGGCCTGACCGTCGGCGTCGTCGGCGCGGTGGCACCACTCGGCGAGCTCGCGCCAGCCCCAGGCGTAGTCCGGCGTCCCGTGCAGCAGACGCTTCATGCGCGCCTTCGCCGCGCGCAGGTCCCCCGAGCGCTCGAGGACCCAGGCCTCGCGGCCGCGCAGCGGGAGCGGCGGCTCCTCGCCGAACACCGCCGGCCGGCACGCCGCCCGCGCCTCGTCGAAGCGCTCGGCCTCGGCCAGGATCATGGCCCGGTTGTCGTGGAGCTCGACGTCCCGCGGCGCGTGGGCCTCGGCCCGCTCCAGGAGCGCCAGCCGCTCCTCGGTGGCGTCGCTCGGGAGCAGGCGCGCCGCGCGCACCCAGGCGGTCACGTCCCGCGGGCGCGCCGCCGCCAGCTCACGCGCCCAGGCCGCCGCGCGGCCTGGCTCGTCGTCGGACCACGTCAGCACCAGCCCCCACGCCTCCTCGTCGTGGGGGTCGACCTCGAGGGCGGCGCGCAGCGTCTCGAGGGCCTGCGCCTCGCGCCCGAGCGCGCGCTCGACCGCGGCCAACACCCGCAGCAAGAACGGGTGCCGCGGCGTGCCGAGGAGCCCCTGACGCAAGGCCTCCTCGGCGTCGCTCAGCCGCCCGAGCTCGATCAGGAGCTCGGCCAGGAGCCCCGCCGCCCGGGTCTGGGCCGGGTCGATCGCGAGCACGTGGCGCAGCGCCTCGCAGGCGCCGTCCTTGTCGCCCTGGTCGCGGCGCGCGCGGGCGAGGTCCAGCCACAGCTCGCCGCGCAGCGGGAAGCGCTCGACCCCCTCGCACCCGACCTCGACCGCCTCGTCCATGCGCCCCAGGAACAGGAGCTGATCGACCCAGGCGGACCACGCCTCCCAGCGCGCCCCGTGGACCTCGCTCAGGCGCTGGAAGAACGCGAGCTGCTCCTCGCCCAGGAGCCGGCCGCGGCAGGCGTAGGCGTAGCCCAGGATCCCCTGCCCCGTGATCGGCTGGGAGAGCAGCGCGGCGCGGACCGCGCTCGCCGCGTCCTTGAACTCGTCCGGAGTCTGCGAGCAGTCGAGGTAGCCGGCGATCGCTCCCCGGTCGTCGGCGTCGAGGGCCACGGCCTCGGCGTAGGCCCGCCGCGCGTCCTGGGCGCGCCCCGCGTCCCGCAGGATCTGCGCCTCCACCGCCCAGCCGCTCGACTCCCGGGGCGCCGCCGCGCGCCCGCGCCGCGCCTCGGCCAGGGCGGCCTCGTGGCGTCCGAGCTCCGAGAGCTTGAGCGCCAGCGCGCGCCGCGCCCAGGCGTCGGTCGGGTGCCGCTCGAGGAACGCGCGCAGCGCCTCGACCGCGGGCTCGGGGTCCGGCGCGTCGCTGAGCCACTCCAGGTAGAGCCGCGAGAGCGGGACGTACTCGGGCTCCCGCGCCACCGCCTGGGCCAGGTGCTCGCGCGCCGCCTCCGCCCCCGCGGTCTGCGCCAGGAGCGCGGCCAGGCTCGAGTGCGCAGGGAGCGAGCGCGGGTCGTGCACGAGCGCCTCGCGGGTGCGCTCGAGGGCCGCCTGCAGCTCTCCGGAGAAGCGCGCGACCTCCGCCGCGCCCAGGGCCAGGTCCCGCGGGGCGACCTTGCCCGCGGCGCGGGCGAGGCAGGCGTCGGCCTCCGCGCGCTGCCCGTGGCGCGCGTGGACCTCCGCCGCGAACACGAGCAGGTCTCCGTCCTCCGGGCGCAGCTCGAGGGCGCGCTCGAGCAGGGCGAAGGCGTCCTCGGTGCGGTCGAGGGAGTGGTAGGCCAGGAACAGCGTGCGCGCCGACTCCGAGCTCTTGACCCCCTGCCGCTCGACCCGGCGCGCGAGCATGTCGAGGGCCGCCTCGCTCGCCTCGTGCTGCCGCGCCGCGCGGAAGTAGGCCAGGGCGAAGCCCTCGGCCCGCGGCGCGAGGCAGGCCGCGAAGCGATAGAGCGGGAGCGCGTCCTCGCTGCGCCCGCGCAGGGTCAGCAGGTGCGCGTAGCTCAGGTAGATCATGGCCTCGAGCGGCCGGTAGCGGATCGCCCGGCGCAGGAGCGCCTCGGCCCGGGCCAGCTCCTCGGGGTCCTCCTGCAGCTCCGCTCCCAGCCGCCACCAGAACACCGGGTCGACCTCGTCCTCCTGCTCGCGCAGGGCGCGCTCGAGCAGCTCCCGGCGCTCGCCGTGGGTCCCGCGGTCGTCCAAACAGTCGAGGCGATCGAGCACGAACTTCTTCTGCGCCGGGAACTGCGCCGAGAGCCCGTGCAGGCACTCCAGCGCGGTCAAGGTGTCCTTGTCGTAGGCGGCCACCACCCGCCGCCCCCAGAGCGCGACCCGGTGGTCCTCGCCCAGCGCCAGCAGCCGCTCGAGGGCCTCGCCGGCAGCCGCGCGCTCGTGGCGGAACAACGCGGCCTCGAGCTCGTAGAGCAGGTCGAAGCGCGCCGAGTCTTCGAGCTCGAGCCCCTCCAGCCGCTCGCGCTGGTCCATGGGGAGCAGGACGACGCCGCGCGGGCCGAAGGCGCGGTAGTGCTCGAACCAGGTCTCCGCCAGGCACTCCTGGTAGTGGCGCGCGTTGGGGTCGCGGATCAAGAGCGTCTTGCGGCAGGCGTCGTAGCCGATCACGACCTGCATGTGCGCGCTGGTCGGGTCGACGGTGCTCACCGCATACGGGATCCCGCGGTCGATCAGCGCCTGGGTCCCCTCCCAGGTCGCGGCGAACTCGCGGGTGTACCAGCCCTGCTCCTGGGCCCAGGTGCGCTGCGCGTGAGCCGGGGTCCCGTCGTAGCAGATCGCGTCGGCCACCGCCTCGTGGCTGAGGTCGAGCCCGAAGTAGTTCGCGAGCATGGTCACGCTCGCCGGCGCGCAGGTCATGTAGTCCTGGCGCACGAAGCCCACGTCCAGCCGCCGCCGCGCGCCGCGCGGGTGTTCGGCCATGGCCTCCGCGACCCGGGAGTGGAACGCCTTGGGCTCGCTGCTCACGGCCCGGGCGAGCTCGATCGCGCGGGGAACGTCGCCGCAGAGGTAGGTGGTGTCGCTCAACCGGGCGTTGAGGTGCTCGCGCTGGTGCTTCCCCATGGCCGGCAGCAGCTCGCCCGCGCGCTCGAAGGCAGCCCGGGCCTCCTCGGCCTGCTCGAGCTCCTCGAGCAAGCTCCCGAGCTGGAACCACAGCGCGGCGCACTCGAGCTGGGGCGCCCAGTCGCGCAGGAGCTCGAGGGCCTCGTCGACGCCGTCGTGGAGCCCCAGCAGGTGGGCCCGCGCCTGGAGCGCGGGGCGGAACCCCGGCGAGAGCTCCAGCGCCCGGGCGGTGGCCTCCAGGGCCTGGGGCACCTGGTCTTGCAGCTCGCAGAGGTGCGCGCGCTCGACCTGGATCCAGGGCGAGGTCGGGGCGAGCTCGAGGGCGCGGTTCAGCCGCGGCTCCGCCTCGTGGAAGTCGCGCAGGGTGCCCAAGAGGTTCGCGCGCAGCGCGAGCCAGTCGGCCTCGAGCTCGGCGGGGGCGCCCTCGGGGAGCGGGTGCTTCTCCGTCCACTGCCAGCCGGCCAGGGGCCCGCGGCTGGAGAACACCGCGTAGCCGGCGTAGTAGAGCGCCAGCGGGTGCCGCGGCGCGTCGCGCTGGGCCAGGCGCAGCCAGAGCATGCCGCGCCGAGGGTCGCCGACGTGCCGGATCAGGCGCCCGGCGGCGACCCGCCCCTCGGGGTCGCGCCAGTCCTCGAGGGGCGCGTGGGCCGTGGCCTCGCGCCAGGCGGTGCAGTAGCGCCCGGCGTCGTAGAGCGCGCGCACCCGCTCGAGCACGGCGGTCGGGATCGGCGTCGTCGGGGGCGAGGTCGCGGGCATGGACGTCCTTTCTACACAGGCCCACGACCGGCCCCTGCCTGTCGCCCTGTTCCTTCGTTGTTGGTTGTTCGATCCAACTGTGCAAGGTGGCGCGACCAAGGGGCGCGGGCCATGCTCGGGCATGCGCCGCCTGCTCGAGCCCACCCGCACCCTGTGGGAGCGCGGACGCCCCGCGGGGCGCCTCGCGCGCTGGCGCCTGCAGCCGCGCTGTCCGGCCTGGACCCACACCGACCCCTTGCTGCGCCAGCTCGACGCCCGCGACCCGCTCCTGCGCGTGGGCAGGGTGGTGTGGGGGGCCGTGGTCCAGGCCAACGTCGCGCTCTACGAACCCGGGCGCCACGACCACCCCGCGGGGTTGGTCTACGGACCGGGCGAGGACTACACCGACCTCGTCCCCGCCCTCACCGAGCTCGCCCGCGAGCTGTATCTGCTCAAGGACACGACCCCCGAAGGCGAGGACCTGCGCGAGCTCGCCCAGGCCGTGACCGACGAGCTCTCACGCCCCGCGCGGCTGCGCGTGCCCGAGCGCTTGACCCGCGGCCCCGAGGCCTACCTGACCACGGCGCTCCTGCACCGCGCGCACCTCCCCGGAGGACGGCTGCGCGGGCGCCTGCTCCCGCTGCTCGTGGCCCCGGAGGTCACGCCCTGGACGTTCCCGCTCCCGGGAGCGTTCTGGAGCCCCGAGCTCCTGGCCGCCTGGCGCGACGCCTGACGGTCAATGCGCGACGCGAAAGCCCTGGAAGCGGGCGAACCGCTCGGGGACCGCGCCGTCCCGCTGGTCCGACTGGCAGAGGAACGCCACCGCCAGCCACGAGCCGCCGCGCACCGCGCGCCGCGGGGTGTCGTCCTGGCTGTGGAAGGGCGTCGACGTCCACTCGGTGGCGTTCCCGGCCATGTCCAGGCAGCCGAAGGGCGACGCCCCCAGCGGGAACGAGCCCACCGGAGCCGTGTAGGGGAAGCCGTCGCGATCCGACTCGTGGTTGAAGCGCTCGACGTCGGGCTCGTCGCCCCAGGGGTAGCGCCCGCCGTCCTCGCCGCGCGCGGCGTACTCCCACTCCGCCTCGCTGGGCAGCCGCAGCCCCGCCCAGGCGCAGTAGGCCTCGGCCAGGGGCGCGCTCACGTAGACCACCGGGTGCTCGGGGCCCAGCCGGAAGCTGTCCGGGACCGGCCGCTGGTTCTCGGCGGCCGGGATCATGTCGGCGAACCCGTGGACCGTCCCCGAGAGCGTGTCCGGCAGGGGCGCCGCTCCGGTCTCCTGGGCGAAGCGCAGCCACTGCCGGCGGGTGACCTCGTACTTCCCCAGGAAGAACCCCTGGAGCTCGTGCGCCTCCCGCGCCCCGCCAATGAACTCGGCGCGCTGACCGAGCACGATCCGCCCCGGCGGGATCCAGCGCAGCAGCGAGCCGTCCTGGAGGTTCTCGTAGTCGCCGGGCTCCGCGCCGAAGCCCAGGCCCTCGGGCAAGGGAAGCGCCGGGCGGTTCGAGGAGTGCAGCGAGCGGTACCAGTCCGGAGCCGCGCGCAGCCGCAGCTCCCGCTCGGCGAATGCGTCCCCCGCCTGAACCCGCACCCTGTGGACCCCCTCCGGGAGTCGCAGGCGCAGGTGGAACGCGCCGTCGACCACCGGCACCTGGCGCCGCAGCGCGCCCACCTCGACCCGCACCTCCGTCGCCCCTGGCGCGCGCCCCCGCAGCTCCACGACCTCGTCCCACACCTCTGCGGGCCAGGGGTCGAGGGTCGGCGCCTGCGCCGCCGCCGCGACGCCCTCCGGGTCGGCGGCGCGCTCGCGGGTCACCGCCCAGACCGCGCTCGCTCCCAGGCTCGCCACCAGCACGCACACCACCCCCAGCGCCCGGCGGCTCCAGGGTCGGGGCCCGACGCGCGCGAGGTCGCACGCGCGCAGCGCGCGGGCGAGCGCGACGCCGTCGGGGAAGCGCGCCTCTGGCTCCAGGGCGAGGGCTGTGTCCACGACGCGCTCCAGGTCCGGCGAGACCCCGGGGAGCTGCGCGCGCAGGGGCAGATAGTCGCCGCGACCCACCTGCGCGTAGAGCTCGGGGAGCGACCCCGCGTCGAAGGGCCGCACGCCGCTCAGGGCCTCGTAGAGGATCACCCCCAACGCGAACACGTCGCTCGCGGGGCCGACCCCCGCGCCGCCCTGGAGCTGCTCTGGGGACATGTAGTGCGGGGTCCCGACCAGGGCCCCGGTCTGGGTCATGCGCTCCCCGCCCTCCCGCCGCCCCACGCCGAAGTCGGTGACGCGAGCCCGGCCGTCCTCCCCGACCAGCACGTTGTCCGGCTTGAGGTCGCGGTGCACGACCCCGCGGGCGTGGGCGTGCCCGACCGCGTCGGCGACCTCGGCCACCCGCGCGACCCGCGCCTCCTGACTCGCGCCGCGCAGCGCCGCGGTCAACGGGCGCGCGCCGCGGATCAGCTCGTAGGCCAGGCAGGGACGCCCCTGGTAGGCGTCCGCAGAGAACACGCGCACGATCCCCGGGTGATCGAGGGCGGCCACGAGCTCACCCTCCCGGCGAAAGCGCTCGAGCTGCCGGGGACCGACGTAGGCCGTCGAGAGCACCTTCAGCGCGACCTCGCGCCCGCTCAGCCGATCCCGAGCGCGGTAGACGACCCCCATCGCGCCCCGCCCGAGCTCCTCCTCGACCTGATAGCGCTCCCCCGCGGGGAGGTGGGCGCTGGACGAAGGAGCGGGATCCGGACCGGCCATGGCCTCACCCTAGCCGGTCCCCTGCGTCATGGGCCAGCAGGCGCCCTCGTTCCGGACTGGCCCCGCACCCGCCCGAGCTGCTATACGCACAGGACCGACGCCCCTCTCCGCCGGAGCCCGCCATGCCCCCGAGCTCACGCAAGTCCTCGCAGCCGACCTGGGAGGACGTCGAGCGCCTGACGGCCCTGGTCTCCGACCTGCACGACCTCCCCTCGGCGACGGGGGCGCGGGAGCACCTCGTCCTCGAGCGGCTGCGCGAGCTCGTGGGCGCGCCCTACGCGGCGCTGGTGCGGCACGAGCTCCGCCCGGCCCCCGAGGCGGGCGTGGAGATCCACAGCATGCAGCAGGTGGGACTCGGACAGCGCCAGCTCGACCTGCTCGACGGCTACCTGCTCGAGCACGGCGACGACGACCCGCTGATCCCGATCCAAATGGACCGACTGCGCGGCAGCGACCTGGGCGCGCAGCGCAGCCACGTCTACCTGCGCCAGCAGGTGCTCGCAGACAAGGCCTTCTACACCCACCCCCACGCGGAGCTCCGCCACGAGCTCGACTTCGACAACTGCGTGCAGGCCCACTTCCGCTACGACTCGACGCGCACGACCACGATCTCGCTGCACCGCCCCAACGGGGAGCGTCCCTTCGACGAGCGCGCCCGTCGCCTGCTCGACCTGATCAACGCGCACGCCGGGCGAGTGATCAGCTGGAGCGCGCTCCCGCTCGGCGGGATCATGCGGCTCCAGGGGCGCATGGTCGAGGTTCCGCTCGGCACGGGGAGCGCCGAGCTCTACGGGCTGACCCCGCGCGAGCGCCAGACCGCCGAGCTGGTGCGGGTCGGGTTGGCGAACAAGGAGATCGCGCGCGAGCTGGGGATCTCGGCGAACACGGTCAAGGCCCACCTCAAGGCGCTGTCCCGCAAGACGGGGTGCATGTCGCGGACCGAGCTCGCCGTGCTGTTCACCCACCTCCCCCTGGACGGGCGGCACTGAGCGGCGCGGGTCAGAACGCGCCGAGCTGCCGCCCCAGCCACCAGGGGAGCACGAGGTCGAGCCCGTGCTTCTCGTCGCGGTCGCTGCCGTCGCCGGGCTGAGCCGGGGTGAACGGATCGCGCTGCCACATGAAGTCGCCGTCGAGGCGCCGCAGCTCCATGGACAAGGGCTCCGTGGGGAACGCCTCGACCCCCGAGGTGAGCTGGACCCCGCCTCCGGGGAGCGGCTGGTAGCCGAGCACCGGGACCGCCTGATAGGTCACCGCCGAGAGGTCGATCACCGCGGGCGCCTTGCTGCGGTGGTGCATGCGCGCGAAGCGCCGCAGGGCCTCCTTGGCCGCGCCGTAGAGGGCGGGCGCGGTGCTGGGGTCGATCGAGGTCCGGATCAGGTCGAAGTAGGCGTTGCGGTGGTGGCCCACGTAGCGCTCGAGCAGCGCATAGCCTCGGCGCATGGCCTGCCAGCGCGCGGCGTCGGTCTCCAGCCGGAAGTAGGTGTAGAGCGTCGTGTGCGCCAGGTTGAACTTGTAGTACTGCCCCATGCCCAGGGTGTTGAGCCACATGCTGACCCAGCAGGTCTCCGCCAGCGGGCCCGCCGCGGCCACCTCGCCCGAGTAGCGCTGCGGGTCCATGCGGAACCCGCTCAGGAGCCAGGCCAGCTTCTGCGCGCCGACCCCGACCCACACCAGCGGGCCGCGGCTGCCGTTCTGCCCGTTGAACGCGGGCCGGTCCTCGGTGACCACCCAGCGGTTCTGGATCAGGTAGTCGAGCATGGAGGTCAGCCGGCGCTGGGCCTCGCTGCGCAGCGGCGGCACGTGCTCGTAGACCAGCGCGAGCCCGAAGAACACGCCCTGATACTGGTCGCGCGAGATCCCGATCGAGCCCTGGTAGCTGATCCAGGTCTGGCCGTTGAGCTGCGCGCGGCGGAACTCGCGGGGCGCGAGGAGCTGCCCCACCTGCGAGGCCTCGGGCGCGGCGTTCCGCGCCAGGAGCCCGCTGCCCCCGTTCACGTCGAGCAGCACCCCCACGCCCTCCAGCGCCCGGATCACGTTGGCCAGGGCCTCGGGGCTCGGGTCCACCGCGTAGCGCAGGGCCTCGGCCCCGAGGTATTGCCCGGTCCAGATCGCCCCGTCGTGCCCGCGGTGGTGCTCGACCACCGTCCCCTGCAACCCGGGGCCGCCGTCCCGGTACGCGTCGAGCCAGCTCGTGCTCGCCGGCTGGTCGACCACCGCCACCAACAGCGGGCCGTGGGGCATGTGCTCGCGCAGGATCTTCTGCTCCACGTTCTTCGCCAGCTCGGCGAAGGGGGTCGCGGTCCCGGAGTCGACGAGCAGCGGCGCCCCCTCCGCCGGGATCGCGCCGGGGAACCCGGCGACGCCTTGCAGCGCCGGAGCGAGGCCCGCCAGGGCCTGAGCCACCGCGTTGCGCGCGTAGAGCTCGGCCGGCCGGGTGAGCAGCCCGCCCAGGCGATCCACGATCCGGTTGGTCGAGTCGAGCTTCAGGCTGAAGTCGACCGTGGGCGCCCCCACCCGACGGAAGCGCGGGCGCGTGGGGTCGCTCGTGTCGAGCTCGATCACGACCTCGAAGCTCAGGTCCCGCAGGCTGACCGTCAGCGGGAGGTCGATCGCCGGGCTCAAGGGTCCCAGGCTCAGCGTCAGCCGCGCGTCGAGGGTGAGCACCACCTGCCAGCTCCCGCGGACCGGGCCCCGGAGCACGAGCCGGTCGGCCTGGAGTTGGGTGAAGCCCGGCGCCGTGGTCAGGTCGGTCGTGGGGTCGAGCCGCGCGCGCACGACCTCGAGGGACAGGCTGCCCTGCGCCAGGCGCTGCCCGGCGAGCTGGGTCGTGGCCGCGTCGCCGAGCTGCCGGAGCAAGGTCGGCTGCAGCACGTCCCACGCGCTCTGCACGTCCAGGTTGTAGGCGTCGAGGGGGCTGCCCACGCTCGCCGGCGCCTGGGGCAGGGGCGGAGGTGGGGACGAGGGCAGGCTCGAGGTTGGCTGCCCCTGCTGGCTCGTGCTCGCGGCGGTGGCGGAGGCCGGGGCGCCGCCGCGCCCGCCGCCCGAGCCGCCGCAGCCCGCGGAGGCGAGGGACAGCACGAGGGCGAGGAGGGTCAGGGTCGTTGCGCCGGCGTGGCGGGGGGTCATGGTGGGCTCCGGTGTCGCTCTCGGTCACCGCGAGTGCAACCGGGAGACCGTCCGAGCTTGCAGCGCTTACGCCGCGGGGAGCCACGCGGATCCCGATTCCGGGGGCACGCACCGCGCGAGCGTCGGTTCTGGACACCCTCGGGGCGCACGGCGGAGAGCAGGGAGCCCGGAGCTCGGGAGCAACGAGCGAAGAAGGAAAGACAGAACCGCCGAGGCGCCGAGATCGCAGGGGACGCGCAGAGGGCGGCGCTCGACGAACCGGAAACGGGCCGCAGGCGAGGGCGCGGGCGGCGGGCCGACCTGACGGCTCCGCGGGCGCGCGATCGGCACGGCGCTACGTGGAGACCGGAGTCTCGATCCTGAGCGGGCGAGCGAGCGCCAGGTCGTTGACGACCTCGGAGCCACTCTGGTCTAGAACGCGCCGAGGTGGCGGCCCATCCAGTAGGGCAAGACCAGGTCCAACCCGCAGGTCTCCGCCCGCGGGTTGCCCTCGCTCGGCGTCGCCGGGGTGAAGGGATCGCGCTGCCAAATGAAGTGGCCCGTGGGGCGCCGCAGGTGCATGGGCAAGGGCTCGCTGGGGAACGCGGCCGTCGAGCCTTGCAGCGTGACGCCGCCGCTGCCGGTGTTCTGATAGCCGAACACCTGGAGGTTGACCCAGGTCACCCCCGAGAGGTCGATCACCGCCGGGGCCAGCTCCCGGTGAGGCGTGCCTGCGAACTGCCGCAGCGCTTCGCGGGTCGAGCCGTAGAGCGCGGGCTGCGTGCTGGGGTCGATCGTGGTCCGGATCAGGTCGAAGTGCGCGTTGCGGTGGTGGCCCACGTAGCGCTCGAGCAGGGCATACCCCCGGCGCACGTCCTGCCAGCGCCCGGCGTCGGTCTCCAGACGCAGGAGGTTGTAGAGCCCGGCGTGGGCCAGGTTGAACTTGTAGTAGTGGTCCACCCCCCAGGTGCCGGTCCACAGGCCGAACCACACCAGCTTCGAGAGCGGCCCGGCCTGGGCCAGCTCCGCGGCGTAGCGCGCGGGGTTCATGCGGTGCCCGATCAAGAGGAAGGCCAGCTTCTGGTAGCCGACGCCGGCCCAGAACGTGGGCCCGCGGCTGCTGCCCGCCTGACCGTTCCAGGCAGGGCGGTCCTCGTCCACGATCCACCCGCGCCCGATCAGGTAGTCGAGCATTTGCTCCACGCGGCGCTGGCACTCGGCCCGCGCCGGCGGCACGTGCTCGTAGGCCAGCGACAGCCCGAGGAACACGCCGCTGTACTGGTCGCGGGAGATCCCGTGGCTCCCCTGGCGCCCGATCCAGGTCTCGCCGAAGAGCGTCGCCTGACGGAAGACCTGGGTCCGACGGATCGCCTGCCCGGCGAGGGACGCTTCGGGGGCCGCATTGCGCGCGAGCAGCCCGCTGCCCCCGTTGACGTCGAGCAGCGCCCCCACGCCCTTGAGGGTGTGCCCCACGCTGTCGAGGGCCAGGCTCGACCCGCCGTCGGCGGCGTAGCGGAACGCCTCCGCCGCCAGGTAGTGCCCGGTCCAGATCGCGGCGTCGCCGCCGCCCTCGTAGCCCACCACGCTCCCCTGCACTCCAGGGCCTCCCGCACGGTAGGCATCGAGCCAGGTCGTGGTCGCGGGCTGATCGACGTAGGCGGTGAGCACCGGACCGTGGGGCTGGTTCACCTGGCGCAGCTTGAGCTCGACCCGGTCGACCACCTCGGCGAAGGGCACCTGCGTCCCGGAGTCGACCAGCGGCGGCGCGCCCTCCCCTGGGATCGCGCCCGGGACCCCCACCAGCGCGGCCAGGTTCGGCGCCAGGCTGCGCAGCACCAGCGCCAGCGCTTGCTGGGCGACCCAGTTCGCGGGGCCGGTGAGCACCCCGGTCAGGCGCTGCGCCAGCGCGTTCTGCGAGTCGACCCGCAGGGAGAAGTCGACCCGCGGCGCGTCGACGCGGCGAAAGCGCGGACGCGTCGGGTCGGAGTCGTCGAGGCCTGCGCTGAGCTCGAGGGACAGCGCGTCGAGCACGACCTCGACCGGGACGTCGATCGCGGGGGAGAGCGAGCCCACGCTCAGGGTCACCCGCAGGTCGAGGGCCAGGACCACGCTCCACGTGCCCTGCTCCGGAGCGCGCACCAGGATCGTCTGCGGGTCGAGCTGCAGCACCCCCGGCGCCGCGCGCAGGTCCGAGCGCTGGGAGAGGTTCGCGTTCACGACCTCCACCGCCAGGCTCCCGCTCTGGTAGAGCTGGCGGTTGAGCTGCTGCGCGACCAGCGCGTCGAGCTGCCCCAGGATCTGCGGGCGCAGGCGGTCCCACACCCCCTGGAGCTCCGCGTTGAACACCCCCAGCGGTGTGCCCTGGCTGGCCGGTGTCTGGGGCAACCCGCCGCTCGCCCCGGAGCTCGGGGTCGCGCTCGCGCTGCTGGTCACCGGCGCGGCGGCGCTCGCGGAGCCGCGCGAGCTCCCCCCGGAACAGCCATGCACGGTCAGGCCGCAGAGCAGCAACGCTGCCCCGGCAGGGATCCACAGTGCGCGCATAGGGGGGTCCGCCTCTCTCCGTCTCTCGCCGCCGCGCGCCGCAAGCTGCGGACCACAGGCAGCCGTCCGCGCGGGCGTGGCTTGCGTCGGCCTCGAGCAGCGATTTTCGGAAACCGGCCTGGAGGGCCTCCTGCGCCGAGTTCGACCCCGTCGGCGGGCCGTCGGCTTTTGCTGGACGACCCCGCGCCCCCGGCTCCCCGGTAGACTTCAGCCATGAGAGCCGCCCTCCCCCTGATCGTGGCCCTGCTCGTGGCCGGCGCCGCGGCCTACCTGTTCCTGGCCCGCGCCCCCGGGCCCCCGGCGCGCCCAGCGCCGGCAGGAGCGCCCGCGCCCGGGCCCGTCGTCCCCCCGCAAGCGCCCAGCCCGCCGCCCGCCGCGGAGGTGGACGACGCGCTGACCGAGGCCGTCGACGCGTTCCTCGAGAACCTGCCGGTCGAGCTCCCCGCGGGTCCGGCCCAGGTGTTGGAGGAGACGCTGCGCGACGGAGGCGGACCGATCGACTACAAGCACGCGCTGGAGACCTCGCTCCGCCAACGCAAGGGCGCGGACCTCGAGGCCGCCCGCTTGCTCGCGAACGGCCTCCAGGGCGCCGACGAGGCCTACCTGTTCCAGCACGCCCTGGTCCTCGCTCAGCGCTCGGGGGATCCCCAGGTCGCGAGCGTGCTCCTGGGCGCCCTCGACGACGCCCCCGACCGCGTGCGCCCGCACCTCGTGTTCGCCCTGCGCGGGAGCAACGAGCCGCGGGTGGTCGAGCGCTTCCTCGCGCTCTACGCCGACGACCGCGACCCCGCGGTGCGCGCCAAGGCCGGCTTCGTGCTCGGCGAGCGCGGCCCGCGGCTCGACCCGCTGCTCGTCGAGCGCGCGCGAGCCACCGCCCGCGCAGACCTGCGCGCCGACGACCCCGAGCTGGTCGAGTCCGCCGCCGACGTGCTCGGGATCCCGCCCCTCGAGGACGGCGACCGCCGGGTGCTGGTCGAGACCGTGCGCCACGACCCGACGCCGTCCCGCCGCCTGGCCGCCCTGCGCGCCCTCGCCGCCGGCGGCGCCGACCCCGCGCAGCTCACGCCCCTGCTCGAGCAGCTGCGCCAGAGCCCGGACATGCCCCCCGAGCTGCGGGAGGCCGCCGAGGCCCTGCTGCACCCCGAGGAGCCCGGCGGCCAGTGACCCTCGCCCTGTTCGCCCTCGGCCTGTTCGCCGCCTGCTTCGGACTGCACGTGCTCCTGTGGCGCGTGCACCTCCCCCGCCGCCAGCTCCCCACCCTCCTGTTCCTGTTGCTCGTGGCGTTCCCGCCCCTGGTCCTGGGCGCCTGCTACGCCCTCCCGGCGCTGCGCCCCAGCCTGCCCGCCGACGCCCCGGGCTGGATCCTGGTCGGCACCTTCCACGTGGCCTTCAGCCTGGGCTACGCGGTGACCTACACCGCGCTCGAGGAAGACAGCCCGACCCTGTGCTTCCTGCTCTACGTCGCCCGCCGAGGCGAGGCCGGCTGCACGCCGGCGGAGGCCCGCGCGTTCCTGCTCCAGGGCAGCTTCCTCAGCAAACGCCTGGAGTCGGCCACCGCCGGCGGGCTCCTCGACGAGCGGGACGGGCGCCTGCACCTCACCCCTCAGGGCGCGCGCCTGGCGCGGGGGTTCCTCCTCGCGCAGCGGGTCCTGGGCCTGCCCCTGGGAGGCTGACGTGGAGCGCTGGCTGCTCGCCCTCGCTCCCCTGATCGGGCTGTGCGTGAACTGCACGGTCCAGCCCCTGGTCCAGCACCTCCGCGGCCGCGGACGCCCGGCTCCGTCGCTGGCCGCCGGCTTCCTCGCGGGGCTCGGCTGCACCCTGGCCCTGGTGGCCTGGGCGAGCCGCGGCCTCGCGCCGCTGGACCGCATCGGGCTGCTCGCGATCCAGGGGCTGAGCTCGGCCGCGTTGGGCTACGGCTACTTCAACTTCGTGAACCTGAACCTGGCCTCGATCCGGATCCGGATCCTGAAGGAGGTCGCTCAGGCGGGCCCCGAGGGCCTGCCCACCGCGACCCTCGCCGCGCTCTACGACGAGGAGCGCCTGGCCGCAGGCCGCCTGGAGCGCATGCGCGCCGGCGGGCACCTGCGCGAGGAGGCCGGCCGCTACCGCGGCGGGAAGCAGACCCTGGTGTGGATCGCACGAGTGATCGAGCTGCTCAAGCACTTGATCCTCGGACGCGGCTCGCGTCTGCGCGCCCCCGCGGAGTAGGATCCACACCGGAGGCCCCTGCCATGACCCGTCGCCGCGCCCCGTCTCGCCTCGCCCTCGCGCTCTGCACCTGCGCCGCGGGCGGACTCTGGGCGGCGGGCTGCGGCCCCGAGGTCCCGATCCGCCCGGCCCAGGTCGTGCGCACCTGGGCGCCCTCCCCGGTGAGCAGCGGGGTCGCGTCGGTCGACTCCCGCCGCGCGCTGTTCGACCTCTCCCGCGGCTCGCGCTACAACCTGCTCGAGTACCGCGACGAGCGCCTGCACGCCGCGGACAAGAAGCAGGTCACCCCGCTCTACCAGGTCGGCGTCGGCTTCCCCGTGCGCGACTGGGTCACCGGCTACTTCCTCCCCACCGGCGAGTACATCATGGGCGAGGAGTGGGACCGCAACCGCTTCAGCGCCCACGACTAGTTTTTATGGGGGGTCTGTCCCAGACCCCCTCGCCCTCGGGGCAAATTTTTATGGGGGGTCTGTCCCAGACCCCTCGCCCTCGGGGCAAAGCCCTCGGGCTCACCCCAAGCTCGCGGCTTCGCGCGCCTGCGCTCGCGGCTTCGCCGCTCGCTGGCGCGCCGACGAACCCTCGGCTTCGCCACACTGCGCAGCTCGCGGCTCCGCCGCTCGCCGGCGCACCGGACGAACCCTCCGGCTTCGCCACACACTGCGCGAGCTCGCGGCTCCGCCGCTCGCCGGGCGCATCGACGAACCCTCCGGCTTCGCACACTGCCGCGCGCCCACAACGCTGCCTGCTTCGCCACTGCGCGCTCGCGGCTCCGCCGCTCGCCGGGCACACCGACGAACCCCTCCGGCTTCGCCACACACTGCGCACGCCCACAACGCCCTCCGGCTTCGCCACACACTGCGCGCTCGCGGCTCCGCCGCTCGCCGGGCACACCGACGAACCCCTCCGGCTTCGCCACACACTGCGCGCTCGCGGCTCCGCCGCTCGCCGACGACCCCGCGGAAGCCGCCCGCTGCTCGGCCCCGAGGTCGGCGACCGCCGCCGGCAGCAACAATCCGTAAGATAGGCCCCTCGACCTTGGACCCGAGACGCCTCATGACCGACGCCGCCCCTCGCTTTCGCCCCGTGCCCACCGCGATCGCGCTCGCGGTGTGGCTGGCCCTGACCCTCGGGCACAAGCTCGGGCTGGAGTTCGCCGGCGCGTTGTTCGCCTGGTCCGAAACGCCGGGAGTGCTCAGCGAGGCGGGGGGCGCGTCGGGCAAGGCCGTGCTCGAGCGGAGCATGGCGCTGGTGTTCGCCACGATCGCCCTGGTCGTGGTCGCCGGGGTCGCGCGCCGGCTCAAGGGGCAGCCGCGGGAGGAGCTGGTGCAGGCCGCGATCCCCTGGGTCGCGTGGGCTGCGCTCCTGGTCGTGATCTGGAAGTGCTTCATCGTCTACGCCACCGAGCTCGTGCACTTCGGGCAGTACGCGCTGGTCGGCGCGCTGGTGTGCTGGGCGATCCGCGGCGGACGCAGCCCGCTGCTCGCGTTCCTGATCACCTTCGGTCTGGGGATCGTGGACGAGCTCTACCAGCACTACGTGCTCGCCGCGGGCAATCACTACCACTGGATGGACTGGAGCGACCTCGTCCTCGACGGACTCGGCGCCACCGGCGGGATCCTGCCCTTCACCACCCTGCTCCGGCTCGACACCCCCGCCCACGAGCTCCCCGACTCTCGCGCCCTGCTCAAGAAGACGCTGATCGTGAGCGCGATCGTCCTGCTCCCGCTCACGCTCCTCGATCCGCTGACCGTGGCCAAGCTCCTCGGGCACTACCGCTACTACCCGACCTGGGGCGAATACACGAACTTCAAGCCCACCCACTGGCCCGGCCCGGGGGTGGGGATCCCCCTCGTGCTCAGCGCGGTCTACGTGCTGGGGACCCTGGTCGAACCCCGCCGCCAGGGGGTGAGCCAGCCCGGGCTCGCCGCGCTCCTGATCCTCGCCGCGCTGGCGATCCAGCCCCTCGGCCGCGAGCACGGCATGCCCGTGCACGAGGTCGTGCCCACGGCGGTCGCGGGCTGGGCCGAGGGGATCACCGTGGACGGCGCGCTGAACGAGCCCGCCTGGGAGCGCGCCCAGCGCCTGGGTCCCTTCACCCGGCTCCAGGACGGCAAGCCCGTGAGCCCAGCGACCCACGCCCGGGTGCTCTGGGACCAGGACGCGATCTACTTCGGCTTCGAGTGCGAGGACCCCGACGTGTGGGCGCGCGAGCCCGTGCGCGACGACCCCTGGCTCCCCGGCGACGAGGTCGTCGAGGTGTTCCTCGACGACGGCGGCGACGAGGTGACCTACTTCGAGTTCGAGGTCTCGCCCAGCGAGGCCTTCTACGACCTGTTCTGCCTGGTCGCCAGCGCGCCCGTGGACTACAACCCCGACCTCCCGGTGCTCAACTACGACCGCTGGGACGCCAAGGGCGTGGAGCTCGAGGTCACGGTCCAGGGCAGCCTCGACCCGCGCCCGTTCACCGACCACGCCGGCGCGACGCTGGACACGGATCAGGGCTGGACCGTCGAGCTCAAGATCCCCTGGCAGAACTTCGTAGCCTCGATCAACTGGCGCATGCACCGCCCGATCCCGCCGGTCCCAGGCGAGCGCTGGCGCCTGGGGCTCTACCGCAGCGAGCGCCCCCGGGTCGACCCCCAGGCCTACGCCGCCGCCGCCGGCCAGACCGTGAGCTCGAGCGAGCTCCGCGAGCGGGTGGCCGCCCTGGTCCAGGAGCTCGACCTCCCCCTCGAGGCCGACGACGCGACCCTCACGGCCTGGGCCGGCGGCGGGCTCGTGCCCCAGGAGGTCGAGCGCTACGCCGAGGGGCCCAAGAGCGGTCAGACCAAGCCCCCCGCAGAGTGGAGCACAGGCCCTGCGGAGTGGACCTACGACGCGCAGCAGGTGCTCGTGTTCCTCGCCCAGCAACGCGGGCACGTGCAGGCCTGGTCGCCGACCTTCGACGCCACCGCGCACCGCCCGCAGTTCTTCGGCGCGCTGGAGTTCGCGCCGAACCCCGCGGCGGCTCAGTGAAGCCGCGCCCGCCCTACGCCTTCCTCGCCGCCGAGGGGTTCCCTCCCACGGTCTACGACAGCCAGGTCGCCGACTTCCTCCGAGTGCTCTCCCGCGCCGGGGTCGGCATGGACGTGGTCAACTTCGACCCGCTCTACCCCAAGACCCTGGCCACCCGCGAGGGCCGCGCGCGCAAGGCGCGGCTGCGCCGCGGGCTCCCCGGGCGGCTGCACGTGCTGCCTTACGTCCCCTACGAGGACCGGATCGGCGCCCCCGCCGCCCAGCGCCTGCTGGCCGCGACCCTCGGCGAGGGACCCTGGGTGCTCCACGCCCGGGGCCTCAAGGCGGGCTACCTCGCCGCCGCCCTGCGCGAGCGCCGCAGCGACGTGGCGCTGATCTACGACATGCGCGGCGACGACTGGGCCGAGCACTGCTTCCACCACACGGGCCGCGGCCGCGGACACGCCCCGGGCCTGGAGCGGATCCAGGCCCACGAAGCCCGGGTGTGCGCAGCCGCGACGCGGATCCTGTGCGTGTCCCAGGCCCTCGCCGACACGGTCCACGCCCGCTACCCCGCCGCCGCGCGCAAGACCCGGGTCTTCCCCTGCGCCTACGATCCGCAGAAATTCTTCCGCGACCCCGAGGCCCGCGCCCGCTGGCGCCGTGAGCTGGGGATCGGCGAGCGCTTCTGCTGGGTCTACTGCGGGAGCCTGGTGCCCTACCAGCTCCCCGAGCGCCTGGTCGCCCTGGGCACGCTCCTGGGCCCCGACGAGCACCTGCTGCTCTTGACCCCCCACGTCGAGCGCGCCCGCGAGCTGATCGCAGAGGCCCGCGTGGACCCGGCGCGGGTCACCGTGCGCAGCGCGCGCCACGACGAGGTGTGCGGGCTCTTGAACGCCGCCGACGCGGGGGTCCTGCTCCGCGCCGACGACCCGGTGAACCACGCCGCGAGCCCGACCAAGGTCGCCGAGTACCTCGCCTGCGGACTCGGGGTCCTGATCAGCCCCGGGATCGGCGACCACAGCGCGCGGATCCACGCGCGCGGACTCGGCCAGGTCCTGGGCGGGCTCGAGGACGTGGACCTCCGCGCGGGCATGCTCGCCCTGCGCGCGGCGCCCCCCGACCCCGAGGAGGTGACCCAGGCCGCCCACGCGCTGAGCCGTGAGTCCCTGACCCCGCGCTACGTCGAGCTCTACGCCGAGGTCCTCGCCGAGCTGAGAGGCTGAGCCCCGCCCTCAGGGGATCAGCCAGCAGCGCCCGCCGGCGTCCTGGAGCAGGTAGGGGCCGTCCTCCCACGGCACGTAGACCGCCACGGGGGTGTCGACGGCGTCGCGCAGCGGATCCCAGCTCACGGTCCACAGGCCGATCCCCGCCTGCAGCCGCTCCGGGAGCTTGGAGCCGGCCGCAGGAGCCACCCGCAGCTCGCGCCACTGCGTGCTCCAGCCTCTCGAGACCAGTAGGTCCCTGAGGCTCGCGCGCTGGTTGGCGACACTCAGCCTCCCCACCTGGGGGTGGGTCGAGCGCAGGAGGCGCGGCAAGCGGGCCGTCGTGCGCGACCAGCGTAGCGCCCCCCACGCCCCTCCGAACACGACGTAGGCCACGACGACGCCCAGGACGTGCGGCGTGATCCCCTCCGCCCCGCGACCCTTGGCCTGCCGCAGGACCACGAGCCCCAGGACGACGCTCAACAGCGCGAGGTGGTAGAGCCCGTCGGCCGCGTGCCGGGCCCAGAGCTTCCATGCTGCGCCGCGCGGGAGCGAGGTCCGCGCGATCCAGCGCGCGAGGTGCGCGTCGGGGGCCTCCGCCGGGCCCTCGCGGCAGCCCGGCGTCGGGCAGCGCCCGAGCTCTGCCCGGCACTCGACGTGGCACGCGGTGCCGCACCCCGCGCACGGGCGCTCCTCCGCGGCGAAGTCGCCGTGGCACACCGCGCAGCGCAGCGGGCGACCGCGGGAGGTGACGGCGGGGGTGTCGGATCGGGGTCGACGCATGGGAGCTCCTCGTGGACCGAGACGAGAGCAAGGCCCGCGCCACGCGGGTTGGTTCTCACACTCGCTCCGCTGCGAGCCGCGTGGTCCGGATCCGGGGCGGATCCTTGGCCCGTTCGTCGCGCCCGCACGGGTTGCGCGGGCGAGGGCGCGAGCGTGGTGTCGACGCGCGGCGCACCGCGGGACGCACTCCGGGGCTCGACCGACAACGCCGGCGTCACCCTAAGACGGAATGGCACATTTTGAGCGGGCGAGCGAGTGCCCGAGCGCCAAGGAGCTTCCACCCCTCTCGACCGCTCAGGAGCCTGAAGGCCGGTTCAGCGCCGCGAGGGCGGCCTCGAGGGCCCGCCGCACCTTGGGCATGCGCTCCCTGGCCACCGCCGCCTCGAGGTCCGGGCGCGCCCCGACCTCCCCGCGGCGCGCGAGCCAGGCCGCGGCGCTGGCCCGCCGGTCGCCCTTCCGCGCGCGGAGCTGGGGCGCGAGCAGCGCGCGCAGGTCGAGCTCGGGGCGCCGGTCGAGCACCCGCTGCGCGAAGGCGCGCTTGGCCTTGGGCGTGTCGGTCCCCAGCTCGACCAGCGCCTCGACCCACGAGGGCGCGAAGGCCTCCTGCGCGGCGAACACGGCCTCCAGCTCGGTCAGCAGCCGGGAGGCCCAGGCCTGGAACCCGTGGGTCGCGGTCAACCCGCCGCGCAGGGCATGATCGATCACCCGAGGGTGCCGGCCGTAGTAGCCGCCCGCGGCCCAGCCCTCGGCCACGGAGAACGGGCTCCCGCTGGCCTGGGGGTCGAGGGCCGCGTGGCCGGCGAAGGTCGGCTCGATCCCGGCGTAGCCGAGCGCGCGCTCGAGGGCGTCGAGGCTCAGCGCGTCGGGGCCCAGCTCCCGCGCGAGGCGGTCGAGGACCACGTGCCCGATCCAGCCTCGGATCCCGTCGGCCCGCCGCCGCCCGGGGGTCAAGTGCCCGGTCAGGTGCAACAGCCGCACCCGTCGCGGGAGGTCCAGCCCCACGGCCAGCGGGCTCAGGAGCGGGAGGTGCGCCGCGGGGTCGACGGCGTAGTCGGGGACGAGGGCGGCGAGCGACCCGGGGAGCACCTCGCGGCTGGCGAGGGACAGCGCCGGGTCGTCGCCCGCCTCGCGCCCACCCCGCGCCAGGGGCCAGGCCACGCGGGTAACCAGCGCCTCCAGCGCCGCGCGCGCCGTCGATTCCGGCACCCGCCCCGCGAGCGCCTCGCGCAGCCGATCCAGGGTGTCCGGGTCCATGGGGGGCAGCGGCGGCAGCGCCTCCTGCGCGCGCGGCGCGGCCTCGGGCGCCGCGGTCGCCACGCGCAGCGTGCTCAGGACCCCCGCCGCCGCGTGCCGCACCCGCTGGCTCTTGTCCGCCTCCGCCGCCCGCTGCAGCGCGGCGACGGTGCTCGGGTGCGCGAAGCGATCCAGGCCCCGCACCGCCCGCCAGCGCACCTCGCTGCGGGGGTGCTCCAGGCGCGCGATCAGCGCGGCACGCACCGCTCCCGCGAGGCCCTGCTCGCGGGCGGCCAGCAGGAGCTGCCACGCCTCCCCCGCCGCCCGGTCCTCGGTGGCGGCCTCGGTCAGGGTCACGATCCAGGGGCCCAAGGGCGCACGCTGCCGACGCAAGACGCGACACACCTCGAAGGACGCCTCGCCCTCGAGCGCTTCGCGCACGAGCTCGGGGAACTCCACGGCCAGGGCCTCGCCGAGCCCGGGGCAGCCGGCGAACACCGCTCGCGGCCCCTCCAGGTACGAACGCGACCCGCGGGGGAACCCCAGCAGCGTGCGGAAGGTCGGCTCCAGCGGGAGCCGGGCCGCGGCCAGCACGCTGCGCAGGGTCTCGAAGCCGAAGGCGCAGCTCGAGCTCACCGGCCAGGACCAGGGGGAGTGCGCGGGGAGCGGGCGCGCCTCGGCCTGGTTGAACAGCGCGAGCAACCACTGCGGGAGCCCCGCGGAGGTCAGCTCGGCGTGCTGCCCGCGGTGGTAGGCGCCCACGCCGCCCGCGGCCTCGTAGATCAGGCTCAGCCGCAGGAGCCCCGCCGGGTCCCGCAGCGCGCTGACCAAGGCGCGCGGCCGGACCTCGGCCCCCTGACCGCGGGGCTGCAGCAGCCCCAGGTCCGCGCCGGCGCCCGGGTCCTGCGCCAGCTCGTCCAGGATCGCCGGCTCGCGACCGTCCTCGAGGAACGCCCGCGCGCGCCGCGCGCGCGCGGGGCCGAGGGGCGCCAGGTCCGCAGTCGCGAGCCCGTCGAGGCCGGCGCCGAGGCGCAGGGGGAGGTAGAGGTCCGCCCCCGCGGCGAACAGCGCGCGCCAGCTCGCGAACTCCGCGCGCCCGCCCTCGCGGCGGCGGGCCCCGGCGAGGGCCGCGCGCGCCGCGGCGTCTCCGCCGGCCGCGCGCCGCTCCAGCTCGCGAATGCGCTCGTCCGCCATGCCCCCAGCGTAGCCCCGTGCGGGGTTCGGTCCACCAACGGTGTGCCCCAAGCGCCCAGGTGCCGGCGCGCGCTGGCGGCCCAGGCCGAGGCCGCTACTCTGAGCGGCGTGAGCCAACGGCGGACGGACCTGCGCCTGAGCGGCGACGCGGCGAGCTTCGAGCTCGACGCCGGAGAGGCGGCGTTCCTGCGCGAGGCCCTCCGCGGTCGGCTCGTGGCCCCGGACCAGGTGCGCGCGCTCCTGCTCCTGTGCGAGGCCTCGGCCCGGGAAGGCCGACCCCTCGATCCCCGCGCGCTCCTGCTCGAGCGCTTCGTCGCCCCGGAGCAGCGCGCGGCCCTGGCCGCCCAGCTCGCCGCCTCCGGTGGGGGGCCGCCCGGACCGGCCAGCGCCAGCCCCGCGGCGGTGCAGCGCGCTCGCGCCGAACACGCCCGCGGCGTGCTGACCCCCGCGGCGGCGCGAGCGTGGGCGACCCTCGGCGCGGGGGTCGGCGTCCCGCCCACCCTCAGCGGCTCCCGCGTGCTCGGCCCCCCGCCCTCGAGCTCGGCCGGGTCCCGCCGAGGGGGCTCCGAGCGCCGGGGACCCGCGACGAGCGCGAGCCGCGACCCGCTCCCCGCGCGGATCGGCGACTACCCGATCGAGCGCGAGCTGGGCCGCGGCGGCATGGGCGTCGTCTACCTCGCCCGCGACCCGGGCCTCGAGCGCCAGGTCGCGATCAAGGTGTGCAGCGGCCTCAGCGACCTGGACCCCGTCCGCCGGGAGCGCCGGGACGCGCGCTTTCGCCGCGAGGCGCAGGCCGTCGCCCGCCTGCGCCACCCCGGGATCGTGTCGGTCTACGCCTGCGGCGTCCACGAGGGCACCCCGTACCTGGTCATGGACTACGTCCCCGGCGAGACCTTGCAGAGCGTGGGCCAGCGCGGGGTGCGTCCGGAGCAGGCCGCGGCCTGGGCCCGCGAGCTGGCGGAGGCCCTGGCCCACGCCCACGCCCAGGGGATCCTGCACCGGGACGTGAAGCCCGAGAACGTCATGGTCGACCCGCGCGGCCACGTGCACCTCATGGACTTCGGCCTGGCCTACGACGCCCTCGACGACTCCGGGCTCACGGGCACCGGCGCGCTCCTGGGCACCGCCTTCTACGTGGCCCCCGAGCAGGCGGCCGGCGAGCCCGTCGACCCGCGGGCCGACGTCTACGGCGTCGGCGGGGTGCTCTACTTCCTCCTCGCCCGCCGCCCCCCCTACTCGGGCAACTCCCTGCTGCAGTTCCTCCAGGAGCTGGCCACCCGGCCCCCCGACCCGCTGCGCGAGGTGGCCCCCGGCGCCCCGGCGCACCTGGTGGCGGTGGTCGAGCGCTGCATGCAGCGCGACCCCGAGCGGCGCTTCGCCAGCGCCGCTGCGCTGGCCGAGGCCTTGCGCGGCGGCCACCGGCCCGCGCCCAGCGCGCGCAGCGCGGCCCCGGTGTGGATCGGAGCCGGGCTGTGCCTGCTGGCGTTGGCGACCAGCGTCACGGCCCTGGCCCTCTCCCGCCGGGCCCCCTCCACCGAGGCGCAGGCGCCTCTCCCCGCGGCCGCCCCCTTCGCCTGGGAGCGCTACGCCGACCTGGAGGTGGAGGCCGACCCCGAGCTGGCCGCAGAGCTGGAGGACGCCGTGACCCGCGCCGGACAGGCGGCGCAGCGTCAGGGCGCGAGCTTGCTCGAGCGCCACCACCCCGACGCCTCGCGGCGGCTGTGGGAGGCGATCCTCTCCGCCGCGCCCGCAGACCCCCAGGCGATCTGGCGCCTGCACCGGCTCGACGTGCTCGAGGACGGCGAGACCCACCGCGCGACCCCGGGCCTCGAGCGCCTGCGCCAGAGCGCGCGAGAGCAGCTGCGCGCCTTCGAGCGCGCCCTCGCCGCCGAGCACGCGGGGGACCTCGAGGACGCCCGCGCGCGCTACGCCGAGGCCCTGGCCGTGGCCCCCGAGCTGGGCTGGCTGCCCGCGCTGAACCTCGCCGAGCGGGCGGCCTACGCCGCCCTCAGCCGCGCGACCACCGCCAACGTGGAGGGGGAGCGCGCGCTGTTCGCGACCCAGGCCCAGGAGGCCCTGACGGCCGGGCTCCCCGCGCGGCTCGCGTCGCGGCTCGAAGCCTGGCGCCGGCTGCTGGCCCAGGACCTCAGCGGCGCCCTCGAGGCCCTGGAGGGCTCGCACGGGAGCTGGGCCCAGCTCTGTCGTGGCTGGGCGCACTACTACCGCACCGAGCTCGAGGCCGCCGAGCGCGCCGCGGAGGCCAGCCTCGCCGCCGACCCCGCGCTCTACGAAGCCCACGACTTCATGAGCATGCTCGACAGTCGCCGCGGGCGCGCCGCGGCGGCGCTCACGCACCTCGAGCGCATGATCGCCCTGCGCGGGGTCGAGCCGCGGACCCTGCTCAACCGCGCCGCGCTGCGCGCGATCGTGGGCGACCTCGCGGGCTGCGTCGCCGACTGTCAGGAGATCCTGCGTCAGGACCCCCGCAACGGGGTGGCGCGCCTGAACCTGGGCAAGGCCCTGCACGGCCAGGGCCGCGACGAGGACGCCGCCGCCCACCTCGACGCCCTCGTGGACCTCCTCGGCGGACAGGAGGGCGCGTTCGCCGCGCAAGCCTTCTACGAGCGCTCGGGGGTGCGCGAGGCCCTCGGCGATCGGGCCGCCGCGCTGGAGGATCTGCGCCAGGCCCGCGCCCGGGATCCCTACGGGCGCCTGGTCCCGCTGATCGACCAGGCCCTGGCCCGCCTCGGCGCCCCCCGGTGACGCGCCCGCGGCGAGGGCGCGCCCAGACGCCTGGACTCCCCGCATGAGCCCGCCCCGCGACGACCTGCTGCTGAGCGAGAGCGACGCGCCGCCGCCCTCGGGCGACGACCTGCTCACCGCCGCCGAGGTCCGCGCGCTGGGCGCCGCGCTCCACCGGCGCCTGCTGCCCGCCGAGCAACTGCGGGCCCTGCTCCTCCTGTGCCACGTCTCGGCCCTCGAGGGTCGGCGCCTGGACCCCCTGGCGCTGCTCCTCGAGCGCTTCGCCTCGGGGCCCGGCCGGGAGCCCCTCGAGGCCTGCCTGGCCCCCTTCCGCGCGCCCTCGACCGGCGCCCGCGAGAGCAGCCCCAGCGCGTTCGAGCGCGCGCGCGAGCTGCACGCTCGCGGAGAGCTCCCGCCTCGCGTTCAGCGCGCGCTGAGCGCCGTGGGCGCGGCGATCCCCGGCCCCGCAGAGCCCACGCGCGCGGCCCCCGCCACGCGGGCGGTGCCCCCACGGATCGGCGCCTACGAGGTCGAGCGCGAGCTCGGTCGAGGCGGCATGGGGGTCGTCTACCTCGGGCGCGACCCCGGGCTCGAGCGCCCGGTCGCGATCAAGGTGTGCACGGGCCTCAAGACCCTGGACCCCGTGCGCCGCGAGCGACGCTACGCGCGCTTCCGCCGCGAGGCCCAGGCGGTGGCCCGCCTGCGCCACCCCGGGATCGTGTCGGTCTACGCCTGCGGCGTGCACGACGGCGCGCCCTACCTCGTCATGGACTACGTGCCTGGGCGCACCCTGCAGGAGGCCGGGAAGCTGGGGGTCGAGCCCCAGGTTGCCGCGCGCTGGACCCGCGAGCTGGCTCAGGCCCTGGAGCACGCCCACTCCCTGGGGATCCTGCACCGCGACGTGAAGCCCGACAACGTGGTGATCGACCCCGACGGCCACGTGCGGCTCATGGACTTCGGCCTGGCCCACGACGCGCTGAACGACACCGGGCTCACCCAGTCGGGGTCGCTCCTGGGCACCGCCTACTACATGTCCCCCGAGCAGGCGGGGGGCGACATGATCGACCCGCGCACCGACGTCTACGCCGCGGGGGCGGTGCTCTACTTCCTCCTCGCCCGGCAGCCGCCCTACTCCGGAGCGAGCTGGCTCGCGTTCCTCCAGGAGCTCGCCTCTCGGGAGCCGACGCCGCTGAGCGAGGTCGCGCCCTCGACGCCCCCCGAGCTGGCCGCGATCGTCGCCCGCTGCATGCGCCGCGACCGCGACGAGCGCTTCGAGAGCGCGGCGGCGTTGGCGGCGGCCCTCGAGGCCTGGAGCGCGCCACCTTCGACGCCGCGGAGCCTGCTCCCGCTCTACCTGGGCGCCGCCCTCGCCCTGCTCGCGCTGGCGGTCGCCGGGCTGGGGGTGACCCTCGCGCTGCGCGCGAGCGCGGACCCGGCGCCCCCCCCGGCCCCGAGCGCCGACCCCCCGACCGTCGACTGGGCGGGCTACGCCGAGCTGGAGCGCGCCCCCGACCCCGAGCTCGCCGCCGAGCTGGAGGCTGCCCTGGCCGACGCCGACCCCGCCGCACGCCGACGCGGGGCGACGCTGCTGGAGGCACAGCACCCCGAGCTCGCGCAGCGGGCCTGGGAGGCCCTGCGCGCCGCGGCCCCGGACGACGCCGCCGCGAGCTGGCACCTGCACCTGCTGGCGGTCGCGGCCCGGGGCACGCCCCACGCCCCGAGCCCGGAGCTCGACGCCCTGCCCCAGGCGGCGCGCCCTCAGCTCCGGGCCTTCCTCCGCGCGCTGGAGCACGAGGCCCGCGGCGAGTTCGCGGAGGCGCGCGCGGCGTTCGAGGAGGCCGCCGCCCGCGGCGCGGAGCTGGCCTGGCTGCCCGCCTTCAACCTCGCCGAGCGCCACGCGCACCTGGCGCTCAGCCGCGCCAACCACCGCAGCGGCGCCGGCTTCCGCGCCGCCGTCGCGCCCCTGGCCGAGACCGCGCGGGCCCAGGGGCTCCCCGCGCAGCTCGAGCGCCGGCTCGCCGCGTGGGAGCACCTCCTGGAGAACGCGTTCAGCCAGGCGCTGAGCGACCTCGAGCCGCTCCCCGAGTCGGCGTGGGTCGAGCTCTGCCGCGGCTGGGCCTACCTGCACCGCTCCGAGGTCTCCCAGGCCGAGGCCGCGGGCGCCGCCGGGCTGCGCCTCGATCCGGAGAGCTACGAGCTGCACGACTTCGCGGGCGCCCTGGAGAACCGGCAGCGCCGTGACGAGGCCGCCCTCGCGCACCTGGAGCGCTGCGTCGAGCTCCGAGGCGCCGACGACTACCACCTCATGAACCGCGCCGGCCTCCGCGGGCGGCTGGGCGACCTCCAGGGCAGCATCTCCGACTGCGAGGAGCTCCTGCGCCGCGACCCGGCGAACTCCCTCGCCGAGCTGAACCTGGCGATCAGCTACCTCCAGCTCGGCCGCGACCGCGAGGCCGAGGGGCACCTCGATCGCCTGCTGGCGGGGCTCCCCCCCGACACGAGCGGGGAGCTCGCGGGCCGCGCCCACTGGGAGCGGGCCTCGCTCCGGGCCAAGGCGGGCCGGCTGCAGGAGGCCCGCGCCGACCTGCTGGCCCTGATCGAACGCGACCCCTACGGCGCGTTGATCCCCGACGCCAAGCGCTCGCTGGCCGAGATCGAGGCCGCCCTCCGCCAGGCGCCCCCAACGCCGCCCGCTCCGCGATAATCCCCGCATGTGCGGGATCGCCGGAATCGTGAACCTCAAGGGCGCCGCCCCCGACCCGGGGCGTGTGGGGCGCATGAACCAGGTCCAGGCCCACCGCGGCCCCGACGGCGAGGGCACCTACGCCCAGGGGCCCGTGGTCTTCGGGCACCGGCGCCTGGCGATCCTGGCCCTGGGCGAGGTCGGCGCCCAGCCCATGACCCTCCCCGAGAGCGGGCTGACCGCGACCTACAACGGCGAGGTCTACAACTACGTCGAGCTGCGCCAGGAGCTCGAGGGCCTGGGCCAGCGCTTCCAGGGCTCGAGCGACACCGAGGTCCTGCTGCGCGCCTACGCCCAGTGGGGGGTCGAGGCCTTCAGCCGCTTCAACGGCATGTGGGCGGTCGCGATCCACGACCCGCGCAGCCAGACCCTCGTGCTCTCCCGCGACCGCTTCGGGATCAAGCCGCTCTACCTCTGGCGCCGGGGCCACGAGCTCCTGTTCGCCTCCGAGATCAAGGCGCTGCTCGTCGCCGACCCCGAGGCCCGCGCCGTCGACGAGGGGACCCTGGCGCACTTCCTCGCCCACGGCGTGCAGGACGACTCGCGGCGCACGTTCTTCGCCGGGGTCGAGAGCCTGCGCTCGGGGACCGCGCGGGTGATCGACCTCGAGACCGGCGCCGAGCGCGAGCACGTACTCTGGCGCTACGCGCTGGAGGAGGCCCGCGCGCGCTACGACTTCAGCCGCCCGGCGGACACCCTGCGCGAGCTCCTCGGCGACGCGGTGCGCCTGCGCCTGCGCAGCGACGTGCCGCTCGGGACCTGCCTCTCCGGCGGCCTCGACTCGAGCAGCGTCGTGGCCCTCGCCGCCCAGCACGGCCCGGTCAAGACCTTCACCGCGCAGTACCCCGACAAGGGCCTGGACGAGGGGCCCTACGCCCGGGCCGTGATCGAGCGCTACGGCTGCCAGGCCGAGACGATCGCGCCCCGCCCCGGGCCCCAGCTCGTCCCGCTCCTCGACCGGATCGGCTGGTTCCACGACGAGCCCTGCCTGCGCCCGGGGCTGATCACCCAGTACTTCGTCATGGCGTCGGCCGCGGGCAAGGTCAGCGTGCTCCTCGACGGCCAGGGCGGCGACGAGCTGCTCCTGGGCTACGCGAGCTACGCCGTGCCCTACCTGCGAACCTTGGCCCAGGACGCCCTGGCCGCTCCCTTCGACTGGGACCTCAAGCTCAAGTTCTGGCGCGACGGCCGGGGGCTCCTGGGCCAGCCCAGCGCGAGCAACCTCGGCGCCGGCTCCTTCTGGCGCCTGGCCCTCGAGGGCGGGCTGCGACGGCTACGCCGCCAGGCCCCGGTGCTCAGCGAGCGCCTGGCGCGCCAGCTCCCGGCGCCGACGCCCGCGGACCGCGCCGCCCGCCCGATCGACGCCGCCCTCTACCGGGACCTGACCGAGCTCTCGATCCCCGCGCTCCTGCACCACGAGGACCGCACGAGCATGGCGTTCTCGATCGAGGCCCGGGTGCCCTTCCTCGACCACCGCGTGGTCGAGTTCGCCCTGGCCCTCGACTACCGCGAGAAGGTCCAGGGCGGGCTCATGAAGAGCGTGCTTCGCGACGCAATGCGTGACTTGCTCCCGCAGAGCGTGGTCGCGCGCCCCGACAAGCTGGGCTACCCCACCCCCGTCGGGCGCTGGCTCCTCGAGGGCGGGGCCCTGGTCAAGGAGGTCCTGCTCGACGGGTTCGCCGGGCGCGGGCTGATCGCCAAGCACGCAGTGGAGCGGGCCTGGGCCCGCCACGAGCGCGGCAAAGGCGACCCCTGGCTGCTCTACCGCTGGCTGAGCACCGAGCTCTGGCTGGCCCGGTTCGTGGACCGCCCCCCGGTCCTGCACCCGCCCCTCGCGCCCGCGGTCTGAGGCCTTCCCTCACCCGAGTAAACTTGGCCTTGCTCGCGGCCTGGCCAAGTGCATCACTGGGGGGATCTCGAGCGAACCGAGCCGAGCGGCCGCAGGCCGGAGGAACCCCATGGGATTGTTTCGACGCAAGAGCGAGTCCGACCTGGACGCGCTGGACTCCGACGAGGCCCCGCTCGAGGTGAGCGCGCCGGCCCCCCGCCCCGCCCCCAAGCCCGCCCTGCGCGAGCCCCAGCGGGGTGATCCTTACGGGATCGACCGCGCGATCATGCTCATGCGCACCCTGCCCAAGGGCAACGTCGAGGTGATCGTGCAGGTGGTCAAGGCCACCCTCGAGTCCAACGACGTCGAGGTCAAGGCGATCATCGCCGACGGCACCCGCCGCCAGGAGGAGCTGCGCAGCAACGTCGACGCGCGCCTGGCCGAGATCGCCGACCTCGAGGGCAAGGTCGCGCGCCTCAAGCGCGAGATCGAGGAGTACGAGGCCCAGCACGCCGAGGTGACCATGGTCAAGGAGCGCCTGATCCTGGCCGAGGAGCTCACGGCCAAGGCCCCCCGCACCGAGTCCGGGCGCATGGTGATCCCCAAGAACGCCGACGTCGTCGGGTTCACCGTCGAGGAAGAGCCGGTCCAGGTCCCCGACGACCTCGACCCCGTCCAGCGCCCGGTCAGCGGACACCGCCGCCGCCCCCGGCCGTAGCGCGCGCTCGCGGTCGATCTCCGCGCCTCGCGCGACACGCCGCGCTGCGCGAGCGCGCGGACGAAAGGCTGTTGCGAAACCGCGCCGGCAGGCCCAAGGACCCAACCGCCAAGGCCGCCAAGGGGCGCCAAGGCTCCGCAGATTCGGTCACCTTGCGCAGGCAAGAGACACGACTGAACCCCACACGTCCTGCTGCTGCCTCACTTCCCAGCCCGGAGGAGAGACCGCCAGGGCGGAGCCTTGGCCCCTGCAGCCTGGCGGCCCTCTTGGCGGTTGGCCATGCCCCTCCTTGCCCTGTCTGGGGGAGCGATAGCGCGGTGGACCAACATCCTGCCCCCTGGCTGCAGCCGGCCGGCTACCCTGAGCATTCGGAGCCTCGGGCGCCGGCGTCGAGGGTTGACTCCCAGCAGCTCCCAGCTCAGCTGGTTCACCCCAGCGGGCCGAGCCCGCTGGCCCTGCCCGACAAGGTCACCGCCTTCAGCTCCTGAGGCTGGGGGTAGCTGCCCGCGATCTCGGGGAGCAGCCGACCAGCTTCTGCTGCACCAGCGCCGGGGTCAGGTCGTTGTCCACCGCGCGCTGAGCGCGGGCGACCTCGACCTCGGCCAGCGCGCGCTCGCGCCAGGCGTCGGTCTGGAGCGCCTGGCGCTCGAGCTCCTGGCGCATGCGCTCCTGCTCCAGCTCCGCCTCAGCCGCCTGCCGCGCGCGCTTCTGCTCGATCTCGAGGGCCAGGGCCTCGGCCAGGACCCGGGCCCGGCGCGCGCGCTCGTCCTGCTCGCGGTCGAAGGTCGCGGCCTCGAGCCCAGCCCGCTCCTCGGCGCGGGCGCGCTCCTGGGCGGTCTGGATCTCGATCCGCTTGCGCTCGAGGGAGGCCTCGGTCTCGAGCTTGCGGCTCTCGTGCTCGGCCTGGGTCGCCAGGTGGTCGGCCTCGACCTGGCTGCGGCGCACGCGCTCCTTGTGCTCGCGGTCGAAGGCCTGCGCCTCGTGGGACGCGCGCTGCGCCGCGATCGCCTCGTCGCTGACGAGCTCGGTCTCGACCCGCTCCTGCTCGGCCTCGGTCTCCGAGCGCTGGATCTCGCGCTGGTGCTCGAGCTCCGCCAGGCGCGCCGCCTTGTTGCGCTCCGCGCGGAAGCCGCGCTGAAGCGACTCCCACAGCCGGGTCGAGCTGACCACGGCCTCCTTGATCTGCACCGTCACGATCCGTAGCCCCAGGCCCTCGCCGCCCTTGCCCTCGCCCTCGGCCAGGGTCCGCAGCCGGGTGGTGAGTTCTTCAATGATCGGCTGCTTGTCGGCGAGCACCGCGTCGATCCCCATGGTGGCCACGGTGTCCTTGATCGCGGCCTCGGCCTGCTCGCGGAGCTGCGCGTTGACCACGCCCATGGGGTCGATCGGGTCGGAGAAGTCGAGCTTGCGGTAGGCCCGGGCGAAGTCGTCAATGATCCACTGCACGTAGCCCTGGACCAGGATCCCCTGGCGCTCCACGCAAATGCAGTTGGCGCTGAGCATGATCGTCTGCAGCGTGGCCGGAGCCACGAGGAACGAGTCCGTCGCCGGGTCGAAGCCGAAGGAGATCCCCAGCCCGCAGTGCAGGGGCTCGCTCTGCCCCATGCGGGTGTGCACCACGTAGGCGTTCGGCGGGACGATCACGCGCTTCCAGCGCCACCAGCCGGTGATCCGGACCTCGACCGCCGGGGTGTCGTCGCCGCCGTAGTCGCCGCCGCCGCCGCCGACGACGCCTGGGAGCTGCGCCGGCGCCGGGGCGCCGGGGAGCGCGCGCGCCCGGGCGGGCGCCGCCTTGCGCTTGCCGCCGCGCATGACCCGCTCGACCTCGGCCTGCTGCTGCAAGGCCTGCTGCATGTAGACGTTCTTGACCGGCTCCGACGACTGCGACTCCATACCCATGGACGACCTCCGGTCCGAGGGTAGCGCCTGACCGCCCGGCGCACCCGCGCACCTCCTCCTTGACCCAGGCCCCGGCTGCCCGAAGATCGGGGCCGAACTCAGAGGAGGCCTCATGGCACTTCAGCTCGGCGACACCGCCCCCGACTTCACCGCCCAGACCACCGAGGGCGAGCTCGACTTCCACGCCTGGAAGGGCGACAGCTGGGCGATCCTGTTCAGCCACCCCAAGGACTTCACCCCGGTGTGCACCACCGAGCTGGGGACCGTGGCCCAGCTCCGCGACGCCTGGGACGCCCACGGCGTGAAGGTGATCGGGCTCAGCGTGGACTCGGTCGACAGCCACAAGCAGTGGGAGCAGGACATCGCCGAGGTCATGGGCGAGCCCGTGAACTTCCCGGTGATCGCCGACCCCGAACGCGCGGTCTCGAACCTCTACGGCATGATCCACCCCAAGGCGCTCGACACCCTCACCGTGCGCTCGGTGTTCATCATTACCCCCGACAACAAGGTCGCCCTGACCCTGACCTACCCCGCCAGCGTCGGGCGCAACTTCGACGAGATCCTGCGCGCGGTCACCGCGCTGCAGCTCACCGCGAAGCACCCGGTCGCGACCCCCGCCAACTGGCAGGACGGCGACGAGGTGATCATTTCGCCCAAGCTCTCCGAGGAAGAGGCCACGGCCAAGTTCCCCGAGCACGAGACCGTGCGTCCCTACCTGCGCACCACCGCGCAGCCGGAGTAGGCCGCGGGGGGGCCCCAGGCCTCCCCGGAAGGCGTGACGAACCAAGCCCCCGTGCTAGTCTTTGGGGCTATGAACGAGTCGTCGACGCCCTTCCGTAAAGCCAGCCCCCTGGTCGACTTCCCCGCCGCCGAGCGCGAGATCCTCGAACTCTGGCGGCGCGAGGACACCTTCAAACGGACCCAGGCCCTGCGCGCGGACGCCCCCCGCTTCGTGTTCTACGAGGGGCCGCCGACCGCCAACGGCCTGCCCCACAACGGGCACGTCTTGACCCGCGTCGTGAAGGACGTGTTCCCGCGCTACAAAGACCATGCGCGGCTACTACGTCCCGCGGAAGGCCAGCTGGGACACCACGGCCTGCCGGTCGAGGTCGAGGTCGAGGAAGGAGCTCGGGATCCGCGGCCGCGAGGGGATCGGGCCTTACGGCGTCGAGAGCTTCGTGCGGCGCTGCATCGACAGCGTGTTCAATGCACCAGGAGTGGAACGAGAGCTCACCGAGAAGCTCGCGTTCTGAGTCGACCTCGACGACCCCTACGTCTGCTGAAGGCTACGTCCAGAGCGTGTGGTGGGCCTGGCCCAGCTTGCGAAGGTACTGTATCAGGGGCACAGGTGCTCTGGTGGTGGAGCCCAGGGCGGCACGGCGCTCTCCGCGGCCGAGGTCAACGACGGCTACCGCGACGGTGGGGACCCTTCGGTCTACGTGCGCTTCCCCCTCGTCGACCGACCGGACACCTCGCTGGTGGTGTGGACCACGACCCCCCTGGACCTGCCGTCCAACATGTTCGCAGCGAGGCGCGGGGATCGACTACGTCGAGGTCGCCCACGAGGGCTACCCTGATCGTGGCCAAGACCCTGCACAGGTCCGTGAGCTCCAAGCTCCTGGAGCAAGCCAGCAGAAGGCTGCGCAGCGCTCCTGGAGGTCACCCGCGAGCTCACCGGCCAGGACCTGGTCGGGCTGCGCCCACCCCGCCCCCTTCGACTGGTTCCCGCCGCCGGGCCTGTGGACGGTCCACGCCGCGGACTTCGCCGACGACAAGGCGGGCACCGGGATCGTGCACGTGCGCCGGCCTTCGGCAGGGCTGACCACCGCCTGTTCCAGCTGATCCTGCGCGAGCAGCCGAGGATCGAGCTCCTGTGCGCGATCGACCCCTCCGGCGGCTACACCGCCCGGGCGTCGCCCCAGCCGCACGATCGGCCTGTGGGTCAAGGACGCCGACAAGCCCCTGACCCGCAGCGAGCTCAAGGACAAGGGCCTGCTGCTGCACGCCGAGCAGTACAAGCACCCCTACCCCTTCTGCCCGCGCTCGGACCAGGACCCCCTGATCCAGCTCGCGCGCCCGGCCTGGTACATCCGCACCACCCAGCGGATCCAGGACGCGATCCAGAACAACAAGCAGATCCAATGGTTCCCCGAGACGATCCGCGACGGGCGCTTCGGGAACTTCCTCGAGAGCAACGTGGACTGGGCCCTCAGCCGCGAGCGCTTCTGGGGCACGCCGCTCAACGTGTGGGTCAACGACGAGACCGGCGCGCTGGACATGCCGACCTCGGTCGCCGAGATCCTCGAGCGCAACCCCGAGGCCTTCGCCCACTGGGAGGCCGCCAAGGCCGCCGACCCCTCGCTCCCCGAGCACCTGCGCGTGCACAAGCCCTGGATCGACCAGGTGAGCTGGACCAAGCCCGGCGAGCCCGGCGTCTACCGCCGCGTGCCCGAGGTGATCGACTGCTGGTTCGACTCCGGGAGCATGCCCTTCGCCCAGTGGGGCTACCCCCACCAGGGCCAGGAGCAGTTCCAGCGCTGCTTCCCCGCGGACTTCATCTCCGAGGCGATCGACCAGACCCGGGGCTGGTTCTACTCGCTGCTCATGATCTCGACCCTCCTGTTCGAGGAGCAGCAGCAGCCGCACCCCTACAAGACCTGCGTCGTGCTCGGCCACGTGTGCGACCGCGAGGGCAAGAAGGAGTCCAAGAGCAAGGGCAACTACACCCCGCCCGAGATCATCCTCGACTGCGTGCGCCTGCAGTTCGCGGTCAAGACCGACCCGGGCGTCCCCCGGGGGCAGGTGCGGATCAACCAAGACGACTACCTGGGCCTCGACCTCGAGGTCAACCAGGAGCCGGCCCTCCACGTCTACCGCGGGGACGCCAGCGCCCAGGGCGAGCCCTGGGTCGTGCGCCCAGACAAGAAGCTCGAGCGCCGGATCGCGCTGCTCAACCCCGAGGACGCCCAGGCCCTCGAGCTCAGCCCGCTGGCCGCGGACGCCTCGGTCATGCCCAAGGAGGTCCCCTCCCTCCCCTGCGAACGGACGGTGTGGCTCGAGGACCCGAACTCCAAGGCCCCCGGCGCCGACGCGTTCCGCTGGTTCTTCTTCGCCTCGAACCCGCCCTGGAACCAGACCCGCCACAGCCTGAGCGCGGTGCGCACGATCCAGCGCGAGCTCCCGCTCAAGCTGCGCAACGTCTACGCGTTCTTCACGATCTACGCGAACATCGACGGCTTCCGCCCCGAGGACGCGACCTGCAAGGCCGGGCGCCGGCCGGCCAAGGCCCGCGCGCTCCTCGACCGCTGGGCGCTCTCCGAGCTGAACCTGGTCGTGCGCCGGGTGACCGAGCACTTGGACGGCTACCGGCTCTACGAGGCGACCCAGGAGCTGACCGCCTTCGTGGACGGACTCTCCAACTGGTACGTGCGCCGCAGCCGCGACCGCTTCTGGGCGCCGGGGCTCGAGCAGGACAAGCTCGACGCGCACTGGACGCTCTACGAGTGCCTGGTGACCACGGCCCAGCTCCTGGCGCCGTTCCTGCCCTTCGTGACCGAGGAGATCTGGCAGAACCTGGTGGTCGGCCACCTCCCCGACGCCCCCGCCTCGGTGCACATGAGCGACTACCCCGCCGCCGACGAGCAGGCGGTGGACCAGGAGCTGTCCGAGGTCATGAACCTCGTGCGCGACCTGGTGAGCCTCGGGCTCCAGGTCCGCACCCAGAACGTGCTCAAGGTGCGCCAGCCCCTGAGCAAGGCCCAGCTCGTGTTGACCCTGCCCCAGCTGCGCACGCCGGTGGCGTCCCACGTCGCCCTGATCGCCGACGAGCTCAACGTGCAGGAGGTCGCCTTCGTCGAGGACGCGAGCGCCTTCGTGACCTACGAGGTCAAGCCCCTGTTCCCGCGCCTCGGCCCCCGGGTGGGCAAGGCCATGCCCGCGCTGAAGAAGGCCCTCGCCGCCACCGACGGCGGGACGATCCTCCAGGCCCTCGACACGGACGGGAAGTACGTGGTCGACGCCGGCGGGACCCCGGTCGAGCTGACCCCCGACGACGTGCAGGTCTCGCTCACCGCCAAGGAGGGCTTCGCCGCCGCCAGCGGCAAGGCCGGGGTGGTGATCCTGACCACGACCCTGACCCCCGAGCTGATCCAGGACGGCCACTTCCGCGAGGTCCTGCACCACGTGCAGACCGTGCGCAAGGACCTCGACCTGGAGTACACCGCCCGGATCGAGGTCGCGCTCTCCGGCGCCGAGACCCCCCTCGCCGCCGTCCGCGGCCGCGAGGCGACCCTGGCCCAGGAGGTCCTCGCGACCGAGGTCCGCGTCGGCGAGCCGCCGCAGGACGGCATGCACGTCCACCGCTGCACCGTCTCCGGCGACGACCTCGTGATCGGCGTCAAGCTCGCGGGCTCGTAGCGGGTCGGGCCTGCGGCTCGACCTCCGACGTGGCCGAGGTCACCGTCGACGGCACGCGCACCTTCCGCTGCCCGAACTGCCGCCCGTAGCCAGCGTGACCCCGCCCGCCCGCGTGGCTACGCTGGGGGCATGGGTGAGACCGCGCTGAAGCGGCTCGCGCTCGCGAGCGCACTCGGCTTCGTCGTCACGGTGGGGGTCGTCGGGCTCCTCGCCTGGCCCGAACTCGAGCTGATCAACGAGGCGGTCTGCACCACCTGCGCGCTGACCCGCCGCACGACCTACGTCCAGAACCACGCCCGGGACCTGGTCCTGCCCCAACGCCAGCGCACCCACTTCGAGCCCACGGGGTTCTCGGTTGCCTACGTCGAGCTGCAGGGGCCTCCTCACGTGCACGCCTGGAGACAGGTCTACGACGAGCCGATCCGCCCCGACGACCCGCGCTGCGGCGGAGGTCCCTGTTCGGGTCACGCCGAGCGGCTGCTGCGCTTGGCCTTCGCCTACGAACACGACCCGGCCACACGCTTGGTCTACGCACGCGCCCTGCTCGACAACGTCTACGTGAACGCCTGCTGGGATCCACCCCGCCCAGGTGCACGCCCGCTGGGCCTGCGCTACCTGGACCTCGAGATCGCGAGCAACGAGTTCGCGGCGACCCCGGAGGAGCGCAAGCTCGTGGACGAGCACGGCCTCCGCGCCCTCGTCGCCGCGCGCACGACGGCTCGTTGACTGGGTGTGGACGAGCGCGAGCGCCCCGCAGCCCAAGAGCTCCGCCGAAGGGTAAGGCTGGAGGGACGCACATACCCGGGCGGGGACAAGCCCCGCCCCTACCCTATTCAGTGCGTGCGGGCGTTGAGCTCAGCGACGCCTGGGCGTCGAGTGCAGACGTTCACCGGCGCACCGGCGGGCTGATTCCCCGCGCTTCACGCACCGGCAGAGCTGCCTTCCCCCGCGCACGCTCAGCCGGGGCGGGGCTCGTCCCCGCCCGGCTAGGTGCGTCCTCCACGCACCCGCGGGGCTGCCTTCCCCGCGCACGCTCAGCACGACGTAGGGCGGGCTCGTCCCCCGCCCGGCTATGTGCGTCCCACAGCTCCACGCACCCGCGGGCCTCTTCCCCTGCGCAGCCCATCAGCGGGTAGGCGCGGGGCTCGTCCCCCGCCCGGCTGAGTGCGTCCCCACACGCTCCACGCACCCCGCGGGCTGCCTTCCCTCGCCTACCCTCAGCACGACGTAGGGGCGGGGCTCGTCCCCGCCCGGCTGGAGGCTGCGTCCCACGCTCCACGCACCCCGCGGGCACCTTCCCTCGCCCACCCTCAGCACGACGTAGGGGCGGGGCTCGTCCCCGCCCGGGTATGTACGTCCCCACACGCTCACGCACCCCGCGGAGCTGTCTTCCCTTGCCCACATCAGCACGACGTAGGGGCGGGGCTCGTCCCCGCCCGGGTGCGGCTGCGTCCCACGCGCTCCACGCACCGGCAGAGCTGTCTTCCCTCGCCCACCTCAACACGACGTAGGGGCGGGGCTTGTCCCCGCCCGGGTATGTGCGTCCCGCGCGCTCCACGCACCGGCAGAGCTTCCCGCATGCCACGACGCAACGGCCCGACCTCTCTCGTCCTCTGGAATCCGTGCGCGAGGCGCGCACCGGTCAACGCGCACGCGCTGCGACGTCTGTCGGTGTTAGGGCCTAGCGTAGCGACATGCTGGTCCCCGCCCGACACCCGTCCCGCAAGACGATCCGCCTGACCGAGGACGTCTACCGCACCGTCGGACTCCCGTTCCTGATCACGTTCAACCTGAGGCGAGGCGACGCGGCGAGCGAGCCCCTGGGGAGCCTCCTGCAGGCGACCTTCGCGCGGGCGACCGCGGCCGTTCCCTGCGACGTCTTCGTGTGGTGCGTCATGCCCGATCACGTTCACACGGTCCTCGCCCCGCGACTCGGGCGCTCGGTCGTGGAGTGGGTTGGCGCCTACAAGAGCCTGGCCTCGACCGCGGCCCGCAAGCTCGGCTGCGCCTTGGGATGGCAACGCAGCTTCCACGACCGCGTCTTGCAGCCGGACAACCTCCGCGACGCTGTGCTCTACACGCTGCTCAACCCGGTCCGCGCTGGACTCGTCCACTGCTGGGAGGCCTGGCCCCTGCACGGATCGCTGGAGTGGGACCTCTCCACGGCCAACTGGGACGAAGCGTAGCCGCGGGTGTGATCCCCCCTGCTCGCGTGGCTACGCTGGAGGCATGGGTGAGACCTCGCTGAAGCGGCTCGCGCTCGCGAGCGCACTCGGCTTCGTCGCCACGCTGGGCGTGGGGCGTGGGTGCCTTCCTCGCCGAGCGTACTGGAAACGCGCGGCGCCCCGACAGTGAACCCCCTTCGATTCGGCGGGTAAGGGACCCATGAGCGCAGCGAACACCCGCAAGCGACCCTGGATCTACGTGGGCCTCGGCTTGGCGCTCGTGGTCCTGCTCGTGGTTCCCGCGTCGCTGCCCTCGCCCGGGGTCTATCGAGCGTGGCACGTGTGCCGGGTGTGCGGCCTCGAGCGCGCGACGGTGGACTACCGGATCCCCGCGACCCGGGTGACCCTCTCCAGCCGCGCGACGGACCGCGTGACGGCGTACGCGCAGGCCTACGCCGAGGCCGGGGGCGACGACCACGTCCACGACCTCGCGTTCATGAGCGGCCACGGGAACGGGATCACGTGCGCCCTCGGCAGGGACCGGGACCTGCAGCGGAGCGCCGACGACCCCGACCGCGGCGCGCTGCTGCGCGGGCTGTTCGCGCGCGAGGCGAGCCCCGACCTGCGGCGAATCTACGCCGAGCAGGTGCTGGCGCAGGAGCAGCCGCCGGTGCTCCCCGACGATCGCGACGCCCTCGCCCGGGGCCCGCGGCCCGACGTGATCTGCCACCTCGACGCCCGGATCGCGGCCGAGGTGTTCCAGGCCACCCTCGACGAGCAGCACCTCGCGCTCGAGCGGGGTCTCGCTGCGCTGCTCGCTGCCCGAAGCGAGGCGCGGTGAGGCGCCTGGCCCTCGCCTGCGCGGGGATCGTCGCCCTGGGGCTCCTCGTGGGGCTCTGCGCCTGGCCCGAGGTCGAGTCCGTCGCCGAGGCCCGCTGCGGGGTGTGCGGGCTGGAGCGACAGCAGCTCCTGCAGGAGCACGCCCTCCGCGACTGCGTCCTCCCTCCCCGAGTTCGCGTGCGCTATCGCAGCAGCGCCTTCACCGAGGCCTACCGAGCGCGGGGAGGCCCGGCGCACCCCCACGCCTGGGTCGAGCGTTGGCCGCGACCGCGGTCACGAGCGCAGGTCCCCGAGCCGCTGCCCGCGTGCTTCCAGCCCGGTGGCGACCGGCAGGAGCTCGGTGAAGTCGTAGCGCGACTGACCCGCACCCGCGCAGCCCGTCTGCTGGAGCTCGCTCGCGGGCGAGCAGGACGCTCGCGCTGCGCCAGGTCTACGCCCGAACCCTGCTGAGCGAGGACGGACCCGTTGCCGAGCTCGTCGACCTCCCGGACGCCCACGCTCGCAGACGGCTCGACCCTCGAGATCGCCGCGCGGACCGGCGCGACCCCTGCGGAGCGCCGCGTCGTGGAGGAGCGCGGCCTGGGCGCGCCTGGCGGGCCTCGCCGGCGCCGGCTCGCGGCCGCTGATCCGCCGGACCTCACCTGCCCCGCCCATCTGCCTGGAGCGAGCCCTGCAGGGTCCGGCCCAGGCGCCCAAGCAGCTCATACATAGGGACTTATGTGACGCCCGCGTCGCCGCTGAGCCCAGACCAAGCACGATCCAGGCCAGGGATGGAACCAACCGCTGACACGCGCCGCATTGCCCTGATAATCCCCGGTCGCCCAGAACCTTAGGAGCCCGCATGACGACCGAGCTGACGATCGCCGACCTCGAGGCCGCGTTCAACCAAGACCTGACCTTCGAGACCTACCCGGCCCTGCGCGACGCCGCGCTGAGCAACCAGGGCAACGCCCGTCGGTTGGAGGAGCTCGTCGAGAACCTCGACGAGGGCAACGCGAAGCACGCCGCCAAGAAGGGCGTGGCGCTGCACATTCTCGGGCGCATGGGTCAGGCCATGGACGCGCTGAACAAGGCGCACCCCAAGGACGAGGTGGCCTCGGTGTTCCTCGGCCGCACCTTCCTCAACCGCGGCGACTACAAGGCCGCCAAGGCGCGCTTCCACGAGGCGATCAACAAGCACCCCGACTCGCAGCCGATCGCCTACGGGCTGATCCACGCGACCCTCAGCCTCGGCGAGCACGAGGAGGGCTCGGGGATCCTCGACCGCGCGCGCGAGCGCTTCGGCGACAACTCCGACACCCTGTTCCTGGCGGCGTTCCACCAGGAGCTGATCGGCGAGTACGCGAAGGCGCGCGAGGGCTACGAGGGCGTGCTCGAGAAGCACCCGAACCACCCCCAGTCGATCTTCCGGCTGGCGCGGTTCCACCAGACCTGGGGCGAGGAGGAGAAGGCGCTCGAGCTCTACGAGAAGCTGCGCGACCTGTCGCCGACCTTCGTCAACGCGCTCTTGAACCTGGGCAACCTCTACGAGGACTACCAGCAGTGGGACCGCGCGATCGAGTGCTACAACGAGGTGCTCAAGGCGATCCCCAACCACCCCCGGGCCCTGGTGTTCCTGGGTGACGCGCGCGCCTCGAAGACGATGTACTACGACGAGGACAGCGAGCGCCGCGCCGACCGCCAGAGCCAGATCCTCAAGATCCCGGTCACCGACTTCGAGCTCTCGGTTCGTTCGCGCAACTGCCTCAACAAGATGAACGTGCGCACCCTGGGCGACCTGATCCAAATGACCGAGCACGAGCTGCTCGCCCACAAGAACTTCGGCGAGACCTCGCTCATGGAGGTCAAGCAAATGCTCGCGCAGAAGGGCCTGCGCCTGGGCCAGGGCAAGATGGAGGGCGGCTTCGTCGCCCCGCCCAAGTCGGTGGAGGTCTCCGAGGAGACCCTCCAGGAGCCGATCGAGTCCCTCGACCTCTCGGTGCGCTCGCGCAAGTGCATGGAGCGCCTCGGGATCACCTCGATCGGGCAACTGATCACCCGCTCCGAGCGCGAGCTGCTCCAGGCCAAGAACTTCGGCCAGACCTCGCTCAACGAGATCCGCATGCGCCTCGAGGAGCGCGGCCTGCGCCTCAAGGAAGACAACTTCTAGGACGCCCCCGGCTCCGGAAGCGCAACGACCCGGCCTCACGGCCGGGTCGTTTGCGTTGGTTCGGGCTGCCCCGGGTGGGTGGACGCGCGCCGTTCGTGCCCTCAGGCCGCGGTGTGACGGCGGAGCTGCTTGCGGATCCGGCTGGCGCAGTGGGCGACGTTGGCGACGTCGCTGGAGGCGACCTCGACCTTGCGCCGCTTGCGCCCCTTGCGCTTCGCGCGCTTGATCGCGAGCACGCCGTCCTTGTGGGTCACGCCGCGGACCTCGTCCCAGGCGACGCGCACGCCGTCGCACTCGAGGCCCTGGGCGTCGAGGCGCACGGCGCCGAAGTCCAGCGGCTTGCCCGTGCGCCAGCGGCGGCGCAGGCGCTCGCGGATCGCGGCGCGGGTCGAGCCGCGCACGGCGATCGAGAGCGCGGTCCAGTCCTGGACGTCGCGGGCCACGAGCCGGCGGCCGTCGGTGGTCTCGACGGTCAGCGCGTAGACCGACTGCGCGCCATCGTCCTGCCGCTCCTCGTAGAGCCGCTCGACCTCGTCCCAGGTCACCGTGCGCGCGCTGGCGTAGCCCGCGCAGAACTCGAGCCCGCCCTCGCGCACGAGCACCTCGCGCCCGCTGCGGTAGGCGACGTAGATCAGCGCCGCGCCCAGCGCCGGGGCGAGCGCCCACAGCGGACTGACCAGCCCCCACAGGAGCAAGCTCGCGAGGCCGCCGGCGGGCAGGACCAACAGGTCGAGCAGCTCGCGGCTGCAGCGGTGGGCGCTCACGATCGGGCCCAGGGTACGCACGGGTGCCATGGCTTCCTTCCTCTCCGCGGCGCAGGCCGCGTCCTTCCAGAGCGCGAGCGGACGTACCGGGGGCCCCGCTCCCTGGGGGGAGCCGATCGCGGCCAACACCGCGGAGCCGGGTGCGTCGCTCGTGGGGTGCCCCTTCCTCGGGCTCCCCGGGTCCTTCCAAGGCTCTCGCGCTCGAGCCCCGCGTCGCGCACCAGGTCTTCCAGGTCTGGCGCTCGGCAGCGGGAAAGAGCGGGAGGTCCTGCCTTCCCTCGCTCTCTCGTCTTCCTTCGGGGGGGAGTTTCCAAGACCGAACGTCCCGCTGCGTCATGGAAGCGTGAGAGACGTAGGATCGTGACGTGAGCTGTACGCCCCGGGCCACCTCTGACACGTTCTGTACGCTGCTGGACGTTGGTATGTGCCTCGCAGCGCCCGATCCGGCGTCCACGGGCCCCGCGCGCTGGCGCGCGCTGGCCCGCGCCGCCCTCGCGGGGCTCGACCCGGGAGACGCCAAGCTCGTGATCGCGAGCACGAACGGCGGCGGCGAGGCCCTCGACGCCGCGCGCTGGCGCGACGCCTTCGGGCCGGGGCTGCTCGCCGACACGCCCTGGGAGCAGACCCGGACCCCCACGGTCAGCGGCTCCTGCGTCTCCGCGCTCCAGGCCCTGGACACGGCGCAGGCCCTCGTGGCCCAGGGCAAGCACGTGCTGCTGCTCGCCGTCGACGTGCTCGGCGCCACGAGCCAGGCGAACTTCGAGGCGCTGCGCGTGCTCACGTCGGACCCGCGCCCCTACCAACCAGCCAACCCCGGCTTTCGCTGCGGCGAGGCCGCGGTCGCCCTGCTCCTCGCCCCGGAGGGCGACGGGCTGCGCCTGGGGCGCCCCACCCTCAGCCAGGACCTGGACGACCACGACGGGCTGGCCCACGCCCTCCTCGGCGCGCGCCTCGAGCGGGCCCGGGTGTTCGTGGGCCAGGGCACGGGCCCCGAGGCCGCCGACCGCGCGGAGCTCGCCGCCCTCGCGACCGCGCCGCCCACGACCCCGCTGACCACCCCCGCCCTGGCCCACGGCCACACCCTCGCGGCGTCGGGCGCCCTCGTCCTGGCCCAGCTCGCGCGCGGCGCGCTGCCCACGCTGCCCTGGCCCCGCGCCCTCGACGGACGCCCACTGCTCGCCTACCCCACGGCCGCGGACGACGCTGTGGTCTTCGGCCGCGCGCTGGGCGGGAGCTGCGCCGCGCTGGGGGTCGGCGCCGCGGCCGGCCCTCCGCCGCCGCCGCGCTACGTGGCGCCTGCCGCGCTGCCGCCGCTGTTCCACCCTGGCCTGCGCGCGCTCGTCGCCGACGCGCCGACGCGCCGACCGGCCAGGCCCCCCGACCGCCTGCTGGTGCTCCTGGACGCGCCCCTCGCGCCACCGCCGCGCGCGCTCGTCGGCGGGCGCGTGCTCCCCAGCGCCGTGCTCGAGCTGACGCCGGCGACGGTCCCCCGGCTCGTGGCCCAGGCCTGGGGCTACACCGGTCCCGCCGTCGCCTGGGTCGGCGGCGACCCGGCCCCGTGGCTGGCGGCCCACCGCGCGCGGGGCGAACGCCTGGCCGTGCTCCAGATCGACGACGTGCACGACGGCTTCCGCGTAACCTGGGCGATCGACGAGGTGCGCACGTGAGCGAAGGGCTCTTGGCGGGAGCGAGGGTGCTGGTCACCGGCGGCTCGGGGGGGATCGGGCGCGGGATCTGCGAGGTGTGCGCTCGCGAGGGCGCCAAGGTCGCCTTCGTCTACCACCGCAACCAAGCCGGGGCCCAGGAGACCGAGGCCGCGCTGCGCGCCCTGGGGGCCCAGGTGCTCGCCCTCCAGGCCGACCTGACCCGGCCCCAGGCCGCGGGCGAGGTCGTGGCCCAGGTCGAGGCGGCCTGGGGCGGGCTCGACGGGCTGGTCAACAACGCTGGGTTCAGCGAGGCGGTGCCCTTCGTGCTCCTCGAGGACGAGGACGTGCAGCACCTGCTCGAGCTGAACCTGCTCGCGCCCCTGCGCCTGACCCGCGCCGCGCTCAAAGGCATGGTCCGCCAGAAGCGCGGGCGGATCGTGAACGTGAGCTCGATCACCGGCTCGCGCACGATCCCCGGGCCCGTGCACTACGCCACGAGCAAGGGCGCCCTCGAGGCCTTCACCCGCAGCCTGGCCCACGAGGTCGGCGCCTACGGCGTGCTCGTGAACGCCGTCGCCGCCGGGATCTTCGAGGGCGGGCTCAAGAGCACGATCCCCGAGCACCACCAGACGCGCTACCTCGACGCCTGCTCGCTGGGCCGCTTCGGGACCCCCGCCGAGTGCGGCGAGCTCGTGGCCTGGCTCCTGTCCGCGCGAAACGGCTACATGAACGGGACCGTCGTCTACCAGGAGGGCGGGACCCTTGGCTGAGGTCGCGAGGTGAAGAACGATCTACAGGCCCTCGTCGGGCCGATCATTACCACCCTGGTCCTGCTGGTGTGGTTCCTGGCTTGGTACTTACCAGACGCGTGGAACCCTCTGCACCCGTTGCGTGTCCGCGTTGGCCCACGCGCAGCTCCGTCGTGCTTGGGATTCCCTGGCCTCGAGGAGGCCGCCTCGCGGACCTCGAGCTGGTCGGCCGCTTCCAGGGCCATGCGCTGCGGCTTTACACGGGTCGCCGCGCTACGCGCGATGCCCAGAGCCCCAGCGTCCTGGTTTACGCCCTGAGGCTCCCCGGGCGTCCCTACTCCCAGCCCGCGGTCCTGCTCAGCGACCTCAAGCAAGAGCTCCAGCGCGGCGCCCTCGCCGCCGAGGTCCAGAGCGCGCTGAGCCACCTCTCGCAGCTCGGAACGGTGGAGCTCGGGGTCGAGGACGGCTACCTCGTGCTCACGCGACCGCCCTCGGCCTACGCGCTCGGCCACCGCTCGCTGTCCGAGACCTTCGCCGCCCTGGCGCGGCTGGTGCCGCTCTTCGCCCGCGGCGAGCTGGAGGTCCAGCTCAGCCCGCGCGACGGCGACCCCGTCGCCGAGGACGGCCCGAGCCTCACCTGGCGCGAGGTCGACGGCGGCGACGCGCTCTGCCCCTACTGCCGCGACGGGCTCCTAAGCGAGGGCCTCGCCCTCGAGCGCTGCGCGACCTGCCACACCGTCCAGCACGCCGAGTGCTTGAACGAGGCCGGGCGCTGCGCGGTGTTCGGCTGCGCGAGCGGGGGACGCGAGCAGCTGACCCTCGCCGAGCGGGTCTGACCCGGCCAAGCACTGACGCGCGGCGTCGAGTCTCCAACGCCGCCGCACCGCGCGTCGGCGGTTAGCGCCGGCACGGGGGTTGCGCTAGCGTGAGGAGCTCCCGAGGAGGGCGTATGGACGTCTTGTTCCAGGCCCGCGCGCGCCAAGACCGCGACGCGGCCTTCCTGACCTACACCCGCTCGATCTGCCCCACCTGCCGCGACGTGATCGACGCGCACATCGTGCTCAAGGACGGGCAGGTGTTCATGCAGAAGAAGTGCCCGCGCCACGGGTACTCCGAGACCCTGGTCTCGAGCGACGCCGAGTACTACATGCGCTCGCTGACCTACACCAAGCCCGGGACCCTGCCCCTGCGCTTCTCGACCCGGGTCGAGCACGGCTGCCCGCTCGACTGCGGGCTGTGCGAGGACCACCTCCAGCACACCTGCTCGCCGATCCTCGAGATCAACGACGTGTGCGACCTCACCTGCCCGGTGTGTATCGTGCGCAACCAGCAGCGCTACTCCATGAGCCTCGACGAGTTCAAGCTCGCCGTGGACGAGCTGATCGAGGCCGAGGACGAGCTCCCGATCCTCCTGCTCTCGGGCGGCGAGCCGACGCTCCACCCGCAGTTCTTCGACATGTGCGACTACGTGCTGAAGGGCCCGCACCAGGGCCGGGTCAAGCGGCTCCTGATCTCGACCCACGGCCGGCGCCTGGCCACGAGCCCGGCGTTCGCCGAGCGCTTCAAGGCCGGCGGCATGTACGCCTCGCTCCAGTTCGACACGCTCAAGCCCGGGGTCTACGAGCGCATGCGCGGGGTCGAGCTGCTCGACATGAAGCTCACGTGCATGGAGGTGATCCAGTCCCTGGACATTCCCACCGTGCTCGTGCCCACCGTCTCCGCCGGCGACAACGACGACGAGCTCGGCGCCCTGGTCGAGCTGGCCCTGGCCACCGAGCAGGTCTCGAGCCTCGTGATCCAGCCCATGGCCCACACCGGCGACGGCGGCGACGGCTACCACGCGAGCCCCGCGGGGCACCGCCTGACCATGCCCGACGTGCACAAGAAGATCGAGGAGCAGACCGGCTGGCTCAAGGCCGAGGCCTTCCACCCCGTGCCCTGCTCGCACCCGAGCTGCTACACGGCGACCTACCTGTTCCGCATGAACGACGGCGAGTACAAGCCTCTGCCCGAGTTCGTGAACATTCGCCAGTACCTCGACGCCATGACCAACCGCGCGGTGATCGCCACCGACGACAAGCTCGAGAGCATGCTCCTGGAGTCGATCACGAACCTCTGGAGCGCGACCAAGGTCGGCGAGGACACCGAGACCGTGCTCGGCTCGCTCAAGAGCTTCCTCAAGGAGACCTTCAACTCGCGAAACCCGCTCACGCCGGCGGAGATCGAGCGCAAGACCGAGGCCCGCAGCAAGGCGATCTTCATTCACAACTTCATGGACCCCCACGACCTCGACGTGAGCCGGCTCAAGAAGTGCTGCACCCACTACGTCATGCCCGACGGCAAGCTCATGCCCGGCTGCTCCTACAACAACCTCTACCGCCACAAGGACCGGCGCTTCTTCCCCGACGCCCCGGCCCTCGACCCGCAGCCGGTGCCGGTGGAGGACGCCGAGCCCACGGGCCGCAGCCTGCCGGTGGTCGGCCCGTGAGCGCGTCCCTCGTGGACGAGCTGCGCGCGCTGATCGAGGCCTCGGCGCCGGACCCCGAGCGCGCGCGCCCGGTGCGCACCCTCGCCCCCGACGCGCCCCTCGACCAGGCGATCCCCTTCTCGTCCTTGATCGTGCTCGGGACCGTGGTCGCCGTGGAGGACCGCTTCGGGGTCAAGCTCACCCGGCGCGCGCTCGAGCGGGCCACCGCCGAGGGCGCGACCCTCGAACGCCTCGCGGCGCTGGTCCTGGAGCTGCAGGCGGAGCGCGCGTGAAGATCCAGATCGTGCACCCCGCGCACTACGACGCCCAGGGCCGGCTCGTGCAGGCGAAGAAGCTCTGGCAGCGCCTGGACGCCTACCTCCCGCACCTGGGCCCGCTCCTGATCGCGGCCCTGACCCCGCCCGAGCACGAGGTCGAGGTGATCGAGGAGTACCACCAGGACGTGGACCTCGACTCCGACGCCGACCTCGTCGCGCTCTCGGGGCAGATCATGCAGTTCCAGCGCTGCCTGGACCTGGCCCAGGCCCTGCGCCAGCGCGGGAAGCGGGTCGTCCTCGGCGGCTACCTGCCCTCCATGCTCCCCGAGCGCGTGCAGGACGCCTTCGACGCGATCGTGATCGGCGAGGGCGACGAGGTGTGGCCCGAGCTCGTGCGCGACGCCGCGCGCGGCGCGCTGAAGAAGGTCTATCGGGCCACGCGCCCGGTCGACCTCAGCCAGCTCCCGGTGCCGCGCTACGACCTGCTCTCGCGCTGGCGGCTGACCGCGTACCCGGTGCAGGCCACCCGCGGCTGCCCCTACACGTGCCAGTACTGCTCGATCGCCGCGGTGTGGAAGGGCGCCTACCGCAAGCGCCCGGTCGAGCAGATCGTGCGCGACCTCCAGGCCACCGGCAGCCGGAACATAAACTTCTGCGACGACAACCTGTGCGAGGACGTAAAGTTCAGCGCGCGGCTGTTCGACGCCATGACCGCCGCCGGCGGCAAATGGACCTGGGGCACCCAGACGACCCTCAACGTGGCCCGTCACCCGGACCTCCTGAAGAAGGCCTACGCCTCGGGCTGCCGGCTCATGGCGCTGGGCGTCGAGACCCTCTCGGCCCAGAACCTGCGCTCGGTCGACAAGACCTTCCACGCCGTCGACAAGTACGCCGACGGCATGCGCCGGATCATGGACGCCGGGATCTCGCCCCACGCCCTGATCATTTTCGGCCTGCCCGAGGACGACACCGAGACCTTCAAGCGCACCGTCGACTACCTCGAGCGCCTGCAGATCCCGATCGCGCAGTTCTTCATCTTGACCCCCTACCCGGGCAGCCCCACCGGCGACGCGATCTGGCGCTCGGGGAAGGTCTTCGATCAGGACCTGAGCCACCTGCGCGAGCCCTACGTGGTCTACCAGCCCGAGAAGCTCAGCCCCCAAGAGCTGCGGGACGGCTGGTGGTCGGCCCTCGAGGACTTCTACTCCCTGAGCTCGATCGCGCGCCGCGTGCTGCGCCACCGCAAGGGCGGCCCGGTCAACCGCTGGCTGAACCTGGGCCAGAACCTCCTCTACTGGTGGAAGATCAAGCAGGGCGTCCACCCCGTCTACTTCGGCATGTGAGCCCGTGTACCTCGTCGCCGCGCACCACCTGATCGCGCCGGGCAAGCGCCTGCGAGACGACGCCGCGCTCTGGCGCCGGGTGCGCCGCTACCCCCTCTCGGTGCAGGCGGCCCTCGCCGCCGCCGAGGCCGTGCGCCCAGCGCTGGTGGAACCGGCCGCCGCCGCCCTGATCAGCCTCGCCCCCTGCGTGGGCGGCTCCGCCGAGCTCCAGGCCTGGGTCGAGCAGATCGGCGCCAAGGCGCAGACCGGCACGCTGGCCGAGCTGCGGGTGAACCCCACCCACACCCTGCACGCGGTGGACAACCTCGCGCTCAGCGACCTGGCCCTGGCGCTGGGAAACCATGGCTACGGGCTCGGCCTCGGCGGCGCCCCGGGCCAGGCCTGGGCGGCCCTCGAGCTCGTGCTCGAGCGGCGGGACCCCGAGGCCCTCGTGCTCGCCGGAGACCACGGCGACAACGCGCCCTACGTCCTCGACACCGCCCAGGGCGTGGCCTGGGCCCTCGCGCGGGAGCCCCGCGCGTTCTCCTGGGACTGCCTCCGCGGCGGCGCCCCCGCTCAGGGCGAGCCCGACGCCGAGCGCCAGTTCGAGCTCGTGGCGGTCGAGCGCGAGGACGCGCCGGGGACGCCCCACCCCTCGGCGTCGTGGGGGCTGGGCCTCGCGTTGAGCGCGCTGCTCGAGGCGCCCCCAGGACCCTTTTCGTATCGCGTCCCCGCGAGCGACGCCGACGGCCTCGACGCGATCACCCTGCGTTGGGAGGTCGCGTGAGCGCGCGGGTCGTGATCACCGGCCTCGGCGCGCTCTCGGCGCTGGGCGACTCCCCCGCCGCCCTGTGGGCGGGGCTCGCCGCGGGGCGCTCGGGGGTCCGCGCGCTCCCGCACCTGGCCGCCTGCGGGACCCGGGTCACGGCGGGCGGCGCGATCGCGAGCCTGCCCTTCGACACCCCCCAGCGCGAGGTCGAGCTCGGGCGCCGAGCCGCGGACCAGGCCCTGGAGCAGGCGGGCCTCGCCCCCGCGGCCTGCGGGCTCCTGTGGGCGGCCGGCCTCGACAGCTACCAGCTCGGACCCCAGGGCCTGACCCGCCGCGCGGCGAGCGCCTGCTACCAGGCCCTCGCCCTGCGCCACGGGCGCCCGCGGCGCATGCTCGCGGTGGCCTGCGCGTCGGGGACCCAGACCGTGGGCGAGGCCGCGTGCCTGATCCGCGCCGGGCGCGCCCAGGCCTGCCTGGCCGGGGGGAGCTCGACGATCCTGAGCCCGCTCTACGCCAGCGGCTTCGCCGCGCTAGGGGCGGTGGCCGTGGACCTCGCGGGCGAGGACCCGGCCCAGGCCTGCAAGCCCTTCGACGTGGCCCGGCGCGGGTTCGCCCTGGCCGAGGGCGCGGCGGCCCTGGTCCTCGAGTCCGCCACCCACGCGGCGGCGCGCGGCGCGCGGGCGCTGGCCGAGGTCGTGGGCTTCGGCACGAGCATGGACGCCTACGACCTCAACCGCCCGCCCCCCGACGGCGCCGGCGCCGAGCGCTGTATCCGCCGCGCCCTCGAGGACGCCGGCCTAGCGCCGGCGGCGATCGACGCGGTCAACGCCCACGGCACCGGGACCCGGGTCGGCGACCCCGCGGAGGCCGCGGCGCTGAACCGCGTGTTCGGGACGCCGGGCCCCCCGGTCTCGAGCGTGAAGGGCGCGCTGGGCCACGCCATGGCCGCCTCCGGCGCGCTCGAGGCCGTGGTCGTGGTCCTCGCCCTCGAGGCCGGCGCGGTCCCACCCACCGTGAACCTCACCCAGCCCGACCCCGAGTGCGCCCTCGACCACGTGCTCGGCGCGCCCCGGACGCTGCCCCTGACCCACGCGCTCTCCTGCTCCTTCGGCATGGGGGGCCAGAACGCGGCGCTGATCCTGCGCAGGAGCGAGCATGCCTGAGCCCGAGACCTTGCCCGCGGTGATCGAGCTCGTGCGCGAGACCCTGGCCCTCGACCCCGACACGCCGGTCGCGCCCACGGACCTCCTGTTCTACGACCACGGCTTCACATCCATGGACCTGCTCGACCTGCTGTTCCGGGTCGAGGAGCGCTTCGCGATCAAGATCCCCGAGGGCACCCTCGCCGCGCTCTCCCAAGGCGCGCTGCCCCCGGCCGAGTTCCAGGGACCGGACGGCGTGCTCACGCCGGAGGGCCGCGCCCAGCTCATGGCGCTCCTGCACGACACGCCGCCCGAGACCTTCCCCGAGCGCGTGCACCGCCAGAGCCTGCCGCGCTACTGCACCGTGGCCGCGATCGCGCGCCTGGCCGAGCACCAGCGGGGGGTCTGACGCGTGTTCGAGTGGATCGAGGCGCTGACGATCACGGGCGACGCGGCGCGCGCGCGCGCCTTCGTGCCCCACGACCTGCCCCAGCTCGCCGACCACTTCCCCGGGCAGCCCCTCGTCCCGGGCTCGCTGCTGCTCGAGCTCCTGGCCCAGACCGGCGGGCCCCTGGCGGAGGCCGCCTGCCCCGAGGCGCGCTGGGCGCTCCTCGGCCTGGTGCGCAGCGCGAGCTTCCCTGCGCCCACGCCGCTCGCGGCCCCCGGGGTCCGGCTCGCGCTCTCGGCGGAGCTGACCCGACTCGAGCCCTCGAGCGCCTGCGTGCGCGCGCGGGCCCAGGTCGCGGGGGAGGACCGCGCCCGGGCCGAGCTGGTGTTCACGCTGCAGCCGGCGGGCCCGGGCTGGGAGCCCGCCCTCGCCGCCCGCGCCGCGCGGCTCGCGCGCTGGCGCGCGGCCTGGGAGGGCCCGTGAGCGAAGCCCTGATCCTCGGCAGCGGACCCGCCGGGCTCGCCGCGGCGGTGTGCCTGCGGCGCCACGGGATCCCCGCGACCGTGCTCGAGGCGGGCCCCCGGCCCAGCCACGGCTGGAAGCTCCTCGACCCCGAGGTGCGCCTGCTCACCCCGCAGGCCCTCTCCCGACTCCCGGGCATGGAGTTCGCCCCCGACCTCCCGACCTACCTCTCCCTCGGCAGCTACGCCCACGAGCTCGATCGCTACCGCGAGCGCCACGGCGTCGCGGTCGCCTGCGGCGCGCGCGCGATCGCCGTGCGCCCGCGCTACGGGCGGTTCGAGGTCGACGTGCTCGAGGCCGGCGTCGTGCACACGCGCTCGGCGCGCTGGGTGATCGACGCCAGCGGGAACACCACGCACCCCGTCCTCCCCGCGGACGCCCCCGCGCGCCCGCCCTGGCCGGCGCTGCACGCGCGCGACGTGCGCCCCGACGACCTGGCTCAGGCGCGGCGGCTGCTGGTCGTCGGCAGCGGGACCTCGGCCCGGGAGACCGTCGAGACCTACCGCCGGGTGGCCCCCTCGAGCGCCGAGCTCGTGCTCGCCGCCCGCTCGGCGCCGAACGCCGTGCCCCGGAGCGTGCTCGGCGTCGACAGCCACTACTGGGTGTGGGCCCTCGAGTTCTGGCCCGGGCACTGGCCGGGTCCGCACCACGGCTGGACCCGCGACCCTGCCCTCGGCCAGGGCCTCGCCCGCGCGCTGCGCTCGGGCGCGATCCGGAACCTGGGCGCGATCGAGCGCTGGGAGCCGACGGTCGTGGGCGAGCACGGGAGCTTCGCCCCGGACCTCGTGGTCTACGCCACGGGCTACCGCCACCCGGCCGCGCACCTGGGGGACCTCGTGCGGCGCACGCACCGCGACGAGCCCGCGCTGGTCCGCGCCGCGGCGCCCGGCGTCCCCGGGCTCTACGCGCTCGGGGTGCACTACGGGCGCAGCCTGGCCTCGAGCTTCCTGCGCGGGATCGCGCGGGACGCCCGGGCCGTCGCGCGCCGGATCGCGCGGGAGGCCGGCCGGTGAAGGCGGCGCGGGTCACCCGCTTCGGCGGGCCGGAGGTGCTGGAGGTCGAGGAACGCCCGCGCCCCGAGCCCGGACCGGGGGAGGTCGTGCTCGAGGTGCACGCGGCGGGGGTCGGGTTCGCGGACCTGCTCCAGCGCGAGGGCGCCTACCCCGGCGGCCCGCGTCCGCCCTTCGTCCCCGGGAGCGAGGCCGCGGGCGTGGTCGTCGCGAGGGGGGAGGGCGTGGACCTGCCCCTCGGCGCGCGGGTGATCGCGCTGACCGCGGGCGGGCTCTACGCGACCCACGCCCGCGTCCCCGCCGCGCGCTGCGCCCCCTGGCCCGCGAGCCTCGACGCGCCCCACGCCGCGGCCCTCGGGGTCTCGGGGCTGACCGCGCTGGGCGCGCTGGTGCGCGTGGCCCGGGCGCAGGAGGGCGAGACGGTGTGGATCCCCGCCGCCGGCGGCGCGCTGGGGGGCGTCGCGCTCCAGGTCGCCGCTTGCCTCGGGCTGCGCGCGGTGGCCTTCGCCTCGACGGCGGAGAAGCGCGCGCTCGCCGCCGAGTCCTACGCCTACGCCGACGCGCGCGAGGCCCCGCCCCCGGACGTGGTCCTCGACGGCGTGGGCGGCGACTTCCAGCGCGTCGCCCTGCGCCGGCTGCGCCCCTTCGGGCGCCTGATCGCGGTCGGCGCGAGCGCGGGACCGCCCCCGGCGGTCGACCCTCTGGGTCTCCTGCACGCGAGCGCCGGGCTCCAGGGCTTCCACCTGCGCGCGCTGCTCGCCGAGCCCGCCGAGGTCGCCGGGTTGTGGCGCACGCTCACGGGGTGGGTCGACGCCGGGCGGCTGACCCCGACGGTCTCCGGGGTCTTCCCCCTCTGCGACGCCGGGGCGGCGCAGACCTCACTCCTCGACCGCGCGCGGGTGGGGAAGCCCGTGCTCGAGGTCGGGCCGTGACCCGCCTGACCCAGGTCGACGCGTTCTTCGTGGCCTACCAGCAGGCCCACGGCGTGGCGCTCCAGCTCGCCTGCGAGGCCGAGCTCGAGGGCCCGCTCGCGCGCCCGCAGCTCGAGCGCGCCCTGCGCCACACCGTCCGGCGCTGGCCCCAGCTCGGGCAGCGGCTACGCGCCGGGCTGGTCGGCGTGCGCTGGGCGGGGGCGCCGCGGCTCGAGCTGGAGCAGGGCCCGGCGGAGGAGTCCAGCGCCTGGCGCAACCGCCTGGTCGACCCCTTCCGCGAGGCGCCCTGCGCCGTGCGCTGGTCGCCGACCCCGCGAGGCGGGCGCGTGGCGTTCCGCTTCCACCACGCCGTCGCCGACGGCGAGGCGGTCTACACCGTGGTCCAGGCCGTCCTCGAGAGCGCCGCGCGCGCGAGCGCCGGGCGCGAGCCCGAGCCGCGGGACCCGCGCCCGGCGGAGCACCCGTTCGGCGTGGGCAGCCTGCTCCGGGGACGGCGCGGGACCTGGCGCAGCATGTGGCAGAGCCTGCGCGGGCTCCAGCGCGAGGCCAAGCAGAACGACAGCACGCGCCTGGCCCTGGCCTCGACCGACCCGGGCCCGGTGCGGGTCGACACCTACCGCCTGGGCGCCCGGGAGCTCGCGACCCTCGGCCTGCGCGCGCGGGCGTTCGAGGTGACCTCGAACCTCTGCGTCGCCGCGTGCTGGGCCCGGGCGCTCTCACGCTTCAACGCTGCCCGCGGCGTCGACCCGGGGAGCAAGCTCAGCCTCGAGGTCCCGTTCTCGGTGCGCCGCGGTCCCGCGACCGAGGTGCTCGGGAACCTCGTCTCGCCGCTCGTGCTCTCGGGGCCCGGGCGCGCGCCAGTCGGCGTCCTCGCCCGGCGCTACGGCCAGCAGTGGCGCACCCAGCGCGCGGCCCGCGCGCACCTGGCCATGCCCTTCTTCACCGCCCCCGGGCGCTTCCTGCCCTGGCCCGTGTTCCGCCGACTGGCGGCGGACGAGGCCTGGAGCGGCTTCGCCAGCGGCCACTACACCTGGCTCGAGGACCCCCAGGGCCTGGGCCCCTCGATCGCCGCCGCCTCCGACGGCGCGCTGCGCCTCACCGACTACCTCATGCACCCGCCGGTGTGCCGGACCATGGGCGCGACCCTGGTCGCCTACCGCGCCGGGGACGCCCTGAACCTCTACCTCGCGACCCGCACCACCGCGCTCTCCGTCGAGGCTGCGCGGGAGCTCGGTTGCTGCTTGCTGGACGAGCTGCGCGCGGTGATCGAGGCCTGAGGCGCCGCTACTTCTGCATGATCTGGGCGCCGAGTTCGCGCTGGGCGAACTTGACCAGGGGCTCCTCGTAGACCGAGCTCCCGCCGCCGCCCGCGGCGCCGGGGGCGCCGGGGCCGTCCCGCGGCTCGAGGCGCTCGAGGCGCAGGCGCACCGGCTGACCCATGGCCTGCTGCATGAGGCCCGAGAGGATCTCCTGGTTGCGCGCCGACTCGATCTGCCCGAAGAGCATGGGGCTCGCGCTGAGCACCAGCACCAGCTCGTCGCCGTCGGGGCGGAGCTGGGGCTTCATTTTCTCCAGCATGCTGGGCAGGAGCCCGCCCTGGGCGCGGAGCTCGTCCAGGGTCCAGCGGAAGGCCTCGTCGGGGCTGCGCTGGGTCGCGACCGCCGCCGGCGCGGCCTTGGCAGCCGGCGCGCTCGCGACCTCGCCCTGCCACTCGGCGCGCGCGGGCTCCTCGCGCTGCTGCGGGCGGCCGGGGTAGTCGTAGCCCTGGCGCGCCGGGGCCGCGCCGCGGGAGGTCGAGCCGCGGGTGCTCGTCGGGTTCTTGGGCGGCGCGCTCGGGGGCGTCTGCGGGCCGCGCGGCGGGGGACCGCCCTGGGGACCGCGGGAGCCGCCGCCTCCCGGGGTGGGCGCGGGGGCCGGCCCGGCGCCCACGCCGCCGCCGCCGAGGCTCTCCTCCAACCGCTCGAGCCGGGTCAGGAGCTCGCCGATCGGGCGCAGCTCGCGGGCGCGGGCCAGGCGCGCCAGGGTCACCTCGAGCACGACCCGCGGCTCGCGGGCCAGGCGCAGGCGCTGGCTGGTCTCCTCCAGGAGCTGCAGGCACAGGAGCAGCGCCTCGAGGGCCAAGCCCTCGGCCACCGGCTGCAGGGCCGCCGCCGCGTGCCCGGTCTCCTGGACGAGGGGCGAGTCGGCGCCGCAGGTCTTGAGGTAGAGCGCGGCCCGCAGCGCGTCCTGGAGCTCCTCGAGGAAGGTCGTGACCCGCCCGCCCTGGCTGAGGTAGGCGTCGAGGCACTCGAGCAGGGTCCCGGCCTCGCCCTGGATCAGCGCGCTCAGGACCGCGTCGACCGCGTCCCCGGTGAGCGCGCCCAGGAGCTCGGCCACCTGCGGCGCGTCGATCTGCCCGGCCTCGCCCAGGGTCACCACCTGGTCCAGGAGCTTCTGCGCGTCGCGCATGGAGCCTCGCGCGCGGCGCGCGACCAAGGCCAGCGCCGCGGGGCTGATCGAGAGCCCCTCCTGCTCGGCGATCTGCCCCAGGCGCGCCTCGAGGTCCTGGCGCGTGCTCTGGCGGAAGTTGAACACCTGGGCCCGCGAGCGAATCGTGGTCGGGACCTTGTGCAGCTCGGTGGTCGCGAGCACGAAGCGCACGTGCTCGGGGGCCTCCTCGAAGGTCTTGAGCAGGGCGTCGAAGGCCACCCGGCTGAGCTGGTGCACCTCGTCCAGAATGTAGACCTTGAACCGCGAGCCCTGCGGGCGGTAGCGCGTGTTCTGCCGGATCCGCTCGGCGTCGTCCACGCCGCGGTTGCTCGCGGCGTCGATCTCGATCACGTCCAGGGCCTCGCCGCGGTCGATGCTCTGACACACGTCGCACTCGAGGCAGGGGCGGCCCTCCTGGGCCTTGGGGCAGTTCAACGCCTTGGCGAAGATCCGCGCCATGGAGGTCTTGCCCACGCCGTGGGTCCCGCTGAAGAGGTAGGCGGGGGCCGTGCGCTCGCGGGCGACCTGGTTGCGCAGGGCCTCGGCGATCGCGGACTGGCCGACCACCTCTTCGAAGGTCCGCGGGCGGTATTTACGCGCGTAGGCGACGTGGCTCATGGACGCTCCAAGGGTCGAAGCCTCACTCTAGGGCAGCGCCCGGCGCCAGGCCACCCGCGACCTGGGCCCCGGCCGGCTTTTCAGCGCCGTGGAGAAGTGGAGAAGTTCCTCTGCGGGCGGGCGGGCTGTGCCGCGGCGGTGCGGAGGCGGGTAGAGGGGCTCGAACCGCCGCGGAGCCGCGAGGCTCCGGCCAGGACGAGAGGAGGAAGGTTGCTCCGCCCACCCGGGAGCGCGGACTGCGGTTCGAGCGCGTCTGCCTGCCACCCGCGGCAGCGTGGTTCACGCCGGCTCGTTGGGCACCAGCACGTCGAAGCGGTCGTAGTCGGCGAGGGCCCCGCCGTCGGGGCAGCGGCTGAGCATGTCGGCGAAGCGCTGGTCCCACTCGATCTCCGCGGCCACGTAGCTGCGCTGGGCCATGACCGGCTGGGAGATCGTGCCGTCGATCCCGGTGACCGTGACCAGGACCTCCGCCGCGGAGGCCTCGAGGCTGGCGCGGTCGCGCCCGTGGAGCGGACTCTCGGCGTCGATCGGGTGCACCAGGGTCCAGGTCAGGCTGAACACCGGGGTCCGCTCGCGCTCCAGCCGTAGCCGGCGGAAGCGCCGCACCGGCTCGCCCTCCAGGGTCCGGTCGGCCTCGACCAGGAGCAGCTCCGCGCGGGCCTGGAGCACGCCGTGGTCGCGGGCGTTGGCGATCCGCACCATGAAGCACGGCGCGCCGTCGCGGGTGGCGATCACCGCGCGCGAGGTGAACAACACCCGCGCCGAGCTGCGCGAGAACTTGGCGAAGGTCAGCCCGGTGACCAGCGCCGTGCCGACCATGCCCACGAAGGCCTCGGCGCACATCACGGCGTGGGCGAACCCGCTGTGGGGGGCCATGCCGCCGTAGCCGATCGTCGAGAGCGTCTGCACGCTGAAGGAGAACGCGTGGGCGAAGGAGCCCGAGGGCAACCCCGCGACGCCCTCGGGATCCAGCAGGTAGAGGCAGGCGAAGCCGGCGTTGACCAGGAGCCAAGCCGCGAGCAGCCCCAGGAGGAACGCGCTCCAGCGCAGCACGAGGAGCTGGTGGAACAGGTCGCGCAGCGGGGCCGCGGGGCGACCCCGGGCCGTGATCTTGAGCTGGCCCTGAGGCGTCAGCGCGCGGAACGCGGTGGACAGGCGAGAGGACACCCTGGCTCCGGATGGGCTAGTGCTGCACGTCGGACGGTACGGTCTAGCGAGGCTGACGCGCGCGGGTCTCCAGGACGTAGGGCCCCGCGGCGAAGCCCCCGCCCTCGGCCCGGTCCAGCCGGGCGCGGAGGGTGTAGTCCAGGTCGAGGTCGCGGGAGGTGCACACCACCTCGAGCCCCTCGCCGTCGCGCTCGCAGCGAACCTGCACCTCGCCGGTCGCGAGCTGGAGCGTGGCCTGGGTGGTCTCGACCCCGGCCCGCTCGGCGTGGGTCTGGGCCCAGCGCAGGCCGGAGAACGCGGCCTCCCGCGCGCGGCTGCGGCGCGAGTCCATGGCGGTCAGGGAGTAGGTGTGCCCCACCGAGCGCATGAGCACGCTGGCGGTGGCCAGGATCAGGATCGAGCTCGCGAGCACGATCACGGTGTAGCTGCCGCCGCGGCGGCGGCGCAGGGGGAGGCGCAGCCCGCTCACTCCGGCACCGCCTGCCGGGTCAGCGCCCAGCGCGTGCGGGTCCGAGTCTGGAGCTCGCCCTCGATCCGCTGCCCGAACTCGAAGCTCGCCTCGACCCGCACGCGGCCGCTCGCTTGGCGGGCGAGGGTGAAGCGGCAGGCGCTGAGGGCGGGCGCCTCCTCCACCTGGACCAGCCCGCCGTCTGCGCCCAGGACCTCGCGCCCGAGGGCGCTGTAGCGCACCCGCTGGCCGCGGGCGTCGGTGACGGTCAAGGCGCCCTCGCTCGCGACGAGGGCCGCCGCGCCCTCCACGTCGGCGCGCAGCTGTCCGCCCATGCGCGCGACCTGGTATTCGACCTCGATCTGGGCCTGCTGCGCGCGCAGGCTGCGCTGGGCGAAGAGCTCCACGCCGCCGATCAGGAGGATCCCCGCGGAGACGAGCGACACGTAGACCAGGAGCTCGGCCAGGGTAAAGCCGCGACGGCGCGTCACCGGGCACCTCCCGCGCGCAGGGGCAGGACCAGCGAGCTGCTGACCCGGTCGTAGTCGGCGGCCCCGCTGCGCCAGCGCACGCGGACCCGCACCTCGTAGAGCTGATAGGCCTGGCCGCCCTCGACGCGCAGCGCGCGGGCGGCGACCTCGCCGCTGCCCTCGTTCACGTCGGGCACCTCGAAGCTCGAGAGCGCGCGGAAGCCGTCGAGCCCCGCCTCGCCCTGGGGCGCGGCGATCGCGCCCAGCTCGCGCAGGCGGTCGACCTCGGCCTCCACCGCCGCGTTGGCCCGGGACAGCGCCTCGGACTGGCGCAGGGTCTCGAACTTGACGTTGGTGAACCCGACGAACACCCCGAGGGTCGCCGAGAAGATCAGCGAGCCCGCGATGAAGTCCGCCATGGCGATCCCGCGTCGCCGCGCGCGCAGCCGCCTCACAGGACCTCCCTCAGGCTGACCCGGCGCATGACCTCGCCGAAGGTCGTGAGCTTGGCCATGGCCTTCTCCAGCCCGTCGTCGAACAGGCTCGTCCAGCCCTTGGTCAAGAGGTGCTTGCGGATCGTGCCGGTGCGCGCCTTGTCCAGGATCAGCCCGCGCAGGTCCTCGTCGATCGTCAAGAACTCGGCGATCGGGAGCCGGCCGCTGAAGCCGCTGAAGCCGCAGGCCTCGCAGCCCGCGCCGCGATAGAACTGCGGGGTCTCCTGGGCCTCGCCCTCCGGGGCGTGGCGCAGGCGCTTGATCAGGTCGAGCTTGACCGGGTCGAGCTCGTGGGGCTCGACGCACTCGGCGCAGAGCTTGCGCACCAGGCGCTGGGCGATCGTCCCGGTCAGGGCCGAGGCGACGACGAAGGGCTCGAGGCCCATGTTGATCAGGCGGGTCACGGTCTCGGGCGCGGAGCCCGAGTGCAGGGTCGAGAGCACGAGGTGTCCGGTCAACCCCGCGCGCAGGGCGACCTCGCCGGTCTCCGCGTCGCGGATCTCCCCGACCATGATCACCTCGGGGTCCTGGCGCAGGGCGGCCTTGAGCCCGGCGGCGAAGTCGAACTCGACCTGCCGGTTGACCTGCATTTGCGAGAACGTGCCGAACTCGTACTCGACCGGGTCCTCGATGGTCGTGATCGAGGCGAAGTCCTCCATCTCGCGCTGGATCTCGTTGAGGATGCTGTAGAGCGTCGTGGTCTTGCCGGAGCCCGAGGGGCCGGTCAAGAGGAACAGCCCCTCGAGGTCGAACAGCACGGCCTTCAGCCGGCGCTGCATGTCCGGCGAGTAGCCCACGCGGCTGAGGTCGAACACCGCGTCGTGCATGGAGAACACGCGGATCACCACCTTCTCGCCGCCCACGGTGGGCACGATCGAGACGCGGAGGTCGGTGGTCAGCTCGCCCACGTCGATCGAGATCCGGCCCTCCTGCACGATGTCCCGGCGGTGGGTCAGGAGGTCGCTCAGCACCTTGATCCGGCTCACGAGCTGGTCGTGGAGCGTCGAGGGCAGGAGCGCGGCGTCGCGCAGCACACCGTCGATCCGGTAGCGCACGCGCGTCCCGGACTTCGTGGGCTCGAGGTGAATGTCGCTGGTCTTGGCGAGCACGGCCTTCTTGAGCAGGGCGTCGACGACCTCCGACACGCGGAAGTCGCGGCCGGCGACCATGCGCGCGAGGTAGGCCGCGAGGTCCTCGAGGCTAGCCGACGAGAGCTCGGTCCCGCGCACGGCTCAGACCCCGCTCACGTTGAGCAGGGGCAGGAAGCAGGCGGCGAACAGCACGAACACGATCGCGCCGGTGGCGGCGAGCATGACCGGGGTCGCGAACTTGGTGATCACCATGGTCTGGCGATCGACGGCGATCTCGAACTCGGTGGAGAGCTCGTCGAGGGCGTCCTCGAGCAGGCCCTTCTCCTCGGCGAGCTGCAGCTTCCACACCATGCTCTCGGGGAACACGCCGCCGCCCTCGAGGTTGCGGGCGAAGCTCCCGCCCTCCTCGACCGCCTCGCGCAGCTCGATCAGCTTGGTCTGGATCCGGTTCTTGCCCACGGTGTTCGACACCAGGCGCAGGCTCTCGACCATGGACACGCCGTTGGCCAGGAGGTCGCGCATGGTCCGCGTGACCTTCATGAGCGCCGCCGAGCGGAACAGCTTGCCGAACAGCGGGAGCCGGAACAGGAAGTCGTCGTATTCGCTCCCCATGCGGATCAAGCGGCGCACCGCGAGGGCGATCCCCACCCCCACGAACACCAGGAACAGGATCAGGCACACCGGCTGGCGCAGCAGGCGGCTGGTGTGGATCACGAGCCGGGTGGCGAAGGGTTGATCGTGCAGCGCGACCTCCCGCGCCACCGACCGTTGGTCGAGCTCCGGGTTCTCGGCCTGGATCTCCTTGAAGAGCTGGACGTGGCGCTCGTTGGCGAAGTCGATGCTGTTGCGCTCGAGGATGATCCCCTCGAAGTTGGGCACGACCGCGAGCATGAAGAACAGCACGAAGCCCAGCACCAGGGTGCAGATCACCGAGGGGTAGAGCACGGCCTCCACGATCCGATCGCGGACCTTCTTCATGGCCTCGGTGTGGGCGTTGAGCTCCTGCAGGATCAGCGAGAGGTTGCCCGAGCTCTCCCCCGAGCGGATCACCTCGCGCATCAGCGGGGTGAACGTGGCGGGGTGCCGCGAGAGCGCTTGATCCAGCGGGCGCCCCTCGTCGAGGTCCTGCTGCACCATTTCGATCAACGTGCGGAAGTTGGGGTCCGTGACGTCGCGCGCCAGGATCTCGAGCCCCTTGGAGAACGGCATGTTGAGCCGGGCCATTTGGGCGATCTGGCGATTGAAGTACTGGATGTCGTCCGGGTTGAGCCGAATGTTGGTGGTCGTCGACCCTTCGGCCGCGGTGTCGCTCATGGAACCTCGAGACGGGGTAAGTACTTGAGTGCCAAGCGTATAGCGGGAGGAACGCTACCACGGCCCCCCAGCCTTGTCAAACCCCTGCTGAGCCCAGTAAGCCCTACGCTGTCGGTTACTTAGGACCCAAAGCGCGCACGTTGCGTGCGTTTTCCCCACCTGCTAGTCTCAAGCACACCAGGGGTTGAGGGCCTGGAGCGTCAGCGGGCGGCGGGTTCGCTCACGGCGGCCGAGCTTACTCAACTCGTTTGCTGGACGACTCTTCGGTCGACGACCGTCAGGTGCCACCCTCCTCCGTCGCAAGGACCCCGAGCCATGGCCGCCGACAACGACCCCTTCGACTTCGACATCGACTACGGCGACGCGAAGCCCGGCGCCCCCGCCAACCCCTTCGCCGACCCGCCGCCGAACCCCTTCGGCGGGCCCCCGAGCGCCGGCGCGGATCCCTTCGGCGGGCCCCCGTCTGGGGCGAACCCCTTCGCCGATCGCGCGCCCTCCGGGGACAACCCCTTCGCCGACCCGACGCCGGGCGGCGACCCGTTCGGCGGCGGCGACGACCCCTTCGGCGGCGGGGCCGACCCCTTCGGCGCCCCGCCCCCCGGGGGAGCCAACCCCTTCGCCCCCTCGGGCGGCGGCAACCCCTTCGCGCCCCCCTCGGGCGGCGCGGATCCCTTCGGCGCGCCCGCGGGCGGGGCCGATCCCTTCGGCGCTCCCCCCGCCGCGTCCGGCGGGGCCGATCCCTTTGGCGCCCCCCCGGGCGGCGCCAACCCGTTCGCGCCGGGCGGAGCCGATCCCTTCGGCGCTCCAGGCGGCGGCGCCGATCCCTTCGGCGCGCCCAGCGGCGGCGCGGATCCCTTCGGCGCTCCAGGCGGCGGCGCCGATCCCTTCGGCGCGCCCAGCGGCGGAGCCGATCCCTTCGGCGCGCCCAGCGGCGGCGCCGATCCCTTCGGCGCGCCCAGCGGCGGCGCCGATCCCTTCGGCGCGCCCCCCGCTGCCAGCGGCGGCGGGAACCCCTTCGCGCCGCCGCCGCTCGCGGACCCGCCGCCCCTCCCGAGCGTCCCCTCCACCGACCGCTTCGCTGATCAGGCAGACCCCTTCGGCGGCCCGCCCTCGACCGGCGCCGACCCCTTCGGCGGCCCGCCCTCGCCGCCCACGCCCCCGAGCTTGCCCAGCGAGTCCTCGCCGCAGTTCCGCCCGGCGCCGTCGGCGTCCCCGGCCGAGAGCCTCGCGGGCCTCGAGGCCCTGTTCCGCGCCGCCGACCTCGGCGTGCGCAACCCGACCCTCGACGACGCCGGCCGGATCGCGGCGCTGCGTCGCTTCGGCCTGGCCAAGCTCGACCGGGCCACACTCGTGTCCCTGATCAACCAAGTCCGCGGGTAAGGGGAAGTCCCATGCCGAGTCTGGAGATCCTCAGCGGTCAAAACTGGGGTCAGTCGTTCAGCTTCACCGACGAGATCAAGATCGGGAAGGACGTGAGCTGCGGGGTGCGCCTCGCCGATCAGGGCGTCTCGCGCTTCCACGCCAAGGTCAGCACCCAGGGCGGCGCGCGGATCGAGGACCTGGGGTCCTCGAACGGGACCTACGTCAACTTCAAGAAGCGCGCCAAGGGCGAGTCCACCCCGCTCAAGGATCAGGACGTGATCTTCTTCGGGCGCACGGTGGCCAAGTTCTGGGCGGGCACCCGCCCGCAGGCCCATGAGCCCCTGACCCAGGACCCGAAGCTCGACGCCTCGCTGCGCGAGCTGATCCGCGCCCACGAGCAGCGCGAGGTCCTGCGACGGCTGCGCCTGCACGAGCTCGACGCCGAGTCCTTGGACCGGCTGCTGGCCCAGGCCCGCTAGCGCCTCTGCGCGCTCCGGAACGCGAACGCGCCGCGTGACCTGGGGTCACGCGGCGCGCGCAGTGTGGAGCCAGGCTCCGCTTACTTGGGGGCCGGCCCGTCGCCCCAGGGGGTGCCGTCGCCGCCGTAGCCGGCGCGGACCTTCGGGTGCAGGTAGCCGCCGAAGCGCAGGTCGAGGGTGAACAGCGGCGTGCGCACGACGCCCATGTTCGCGCCGAGGATGATCGAGCCGGAGCCCTCGGGGACGAAGCCGCCGCCCTTCACCACCCCGTCCTCGATCAGGTAGCAGATGTTGTGGAACTCGTCGCTGGCGTAGAGCCAGCCGAGCAGCGTGGTGCCGCCACCGATCCGGTACTCGTAGAGGTACTTGTCGACGGCGCCGCGCTCCCCGGTGGTCGGGTTGTAGTACGGCTCGCCGAGGTAGACGATGTTGTCCGGCGCGCCGTGCTTGCGGATCACCTCGCCCTCGCCCGCGCCGGGCGAGTGCACCTGGTGCTCGGTGGTGCCGTACATCGTGGTCGAAATGCAGCCCATGCTGGTGACAGCCAGGACCGCGCAGCTCAAAGCGCTCAACAGGATTCGCATGGCAGTCCTCCTAGTATCCACGGCCGACTTGGCCGTACGAACCAGCCCAGCCGGCGTCGCCGCCATAGCCCACGCGGTTCTTGGGGTGCATGGCGTCTTGCAAGGACATGAGGATCGCGTTGCCGGTGCCCTCGGGCACGTAGCCGCCGTCGACCACCGAGCCGTCCTCGATCAGGTAGGCCAGGTTGGCGAAGCGGTCCTCCTGCCAGCCGGTGCCCACGATCTTGTGGCCCTCGCCGATCCGGTAGATCACGAGGTACTTGTTCCAGTGGGTGGTGTCCTTGTTGACCGGGTTCCCAATCTGAATGATCTGGTCCGGGCAGCCGTGGCGAATGTAGACGTCGCCCTCGGGCTGACCCGCCCCGACCGGCGTCTCGGCCGTCGCACAGCCGAAGGTGTGGTCCGAAATGCACCCCACCGTCCCTGAAAGCAGGGCCACTACCAGCAGCCCAACGCTCGCGCGCATGGTGATCCCCTTTTCTGTGGGTTGAATCGCTGGGGAAGCCTACCGACCGCCTCGGACAGGTTCAACGGGGGGTCGGGGCGCGGTCCAAGAGCCGCAGCAGGTCGAGGAGCATGCGCCCCGTCGCCCCCCAAATGAACTCGTCGGCGTAGGTCCAGGCCGGGACCTCGTAGCTGCGCCCGTGGTGGCTGACCTGCCGCAGTTGGAACCCGCTGCGCTCGGCGTCCGCCAGGGCGGAGAGCGGGACCGAGAACACCCGCTCGACCTCCAGCGGGTTCGGGATCAGCTCGGCCTCCGCCGGGATCCGCCCCACCCAGGGCGTGACCACGTGTCGGCTGACCAGGACCTCGACGTCGTGCAGCGCGCCGAGGAGCTCGATCCGCTCCCCCGGGAGCCCGAGCTCCTCGTGGGTCTCGCGCAGCGCGGCTTCTTGGCTGGTCTCGCCCGGGTCGACCCGCCCCCCGGGGCAGGCGACCTGACCCGAGTGGGTGGACATGGTGTCCGGGCGGCGGATCAAGGTCACCCACAGCTCGCCGTCGCGCCACGACAGCGGCACGAGCACCGCCGCCTGGCGCAGGTCGGCCCGTGAGCGTCGCCGCGGCAGTCCGCGCAGGCGCGCCCCGAGCTCGGCGAAGGCGGCGTCGGCAGGGCTCACGCCGAAGCTAGTGCCACCAGTAGTGAGCGCCGCCGGTCTCGACCAGCTTCTTCAGCCACTGCCCGAAGCTGTCGGCGATCTTCTTCTCGCGCTCGCCGGCGTACCACCACCACACCGGGTTCTCCCGGCTGCGGTTGGTCTTGGACATGTCGAGGGCGAGGTAGTCGCCGAGGCCCAGGTCCACGATCGGCAGCAGCGGGCGCACCATGCGGTTGCAGAGCGTGCCCGAGACCTCGTCCAGGATCCGGGACGCGGGGAGGATCCGGATCTGCGCGTGGTCCTGCACGTAGAGCTGGCCGCCCGCCCACTCGAGGGAGAAGTCGTAGAACGAGGGCGGGAGCGGCGCGCCGACCCGCTCCTCGAAGGCCTCGAGCTCCTCGGGCGTGAGCCCCTCGAGCAGCTCGTGGCGCTGACGCTGGTGCGCCTCGCGCCACAGCGCGTGGGGGTCGTCGTCGGACTCCTCCCGGGCGAGCTCGGCGCGGAAGAAGCCGTAGGGGTCGCGGGCGCTGCGGCGCACCGCCGGCGGCGGGGGCTCGGTCTCGTCCACGAGGATCTCCTCGTGGCGCGCGCGTCGCTCGCGGTCGAGGTCCTCGGCGGCCTCGAACATGAGGGTTGTCTTCTCCGAGGAGATCGCCCACACGCTGCGCCGCGCGTCCTCGGCGGCCTGGAGGCTCGTGCTCAGGGGAATGTCCGCCTTGAGCTTGCGCTTGGCCTGCGCCCGCGCCTGGATCGAGGCCCGGTCGATCGCCACGCCGTTGAGGTTCAGCCCGTGGGGGTGCTTGCGCGGGTCGCGCTCGAAGGTCCCGTCCGCGTCGGGGAGGAGCACCGTGGGCTCCTTCTTGCGCCGCCCGCGCCCGGAGGTCGAGGCCGCCTTCTTGGCCGCGGTCTTCTTCTTGGCCGCGGTCTTCTTCTTGGTCGCGGTCTTCTTCTTGGCCGCGGTCTTCTTCTTGGCTGCGGTCTTCTTCTTGGCCGCAGTCTTCTTCTTGGTCGCGGTCTTCTTCTTGGCCGCGGTCTTCTTCTTGCTGGTCTTCTTGGGCGGCACGCACAGCCTCCGGGGCCGGAATCTTAGCACGCTGGTTCGCGGCGTAGGATTCGCTCGACGGGGCCCGACGGTATCCTGAGCGCGGAGGTCCCATGAGCGAAGCGCTGGCCCAGGACGAGATCGTCGCCCAGAACCCGGCCACGGGGGAGGTCTTGGGCAAAGTCCCGGTGGTCACCCGGGAGCAGGTCCAGAGCGCGTTCCACCGGGCGCGGCAGGCCCAGCACAACTGGGGCTCGCTCCCGGTCGGCCAGCGCGTGCGCGCGCTGCGCCCGGTGCTCGACCTCATGATCGAGCGCCGCGACGCCCTCGCGCTCAGGATCAGCGAGGAGACCGGCAAGCCCCGGTTCGAGGCCCTGGTGGCCGAGGTGATCCCGACCCTCGACGCGCTGGACTACTACCTGCGCCACGCCGAGGAGCTGCTCGCCCCGGAGAAGGTCTCCCACCGCCTGCTGCGCACCACCCGCAGCACGCTCTACCACGAGCCCTACGGCGTGGTCGGGGTGATCACCCCCTGGAACTACCCGTTCTTCCTCACCGCCTCGATCGGGTTCTCGGCGCTGTTCGCGGGCAACGCCGTGCTCAACAAGCCCAGCGAGTTCACCCCGCTGGTGGGCCTCGAGTTCGAGCGCCTGCTGCGCGAGGCCGGGCTGCCCCCGGCGCTCTACCAGTGCCTCCCGGGCTACGGCGCCACCGGGCAAGCGCTGATCGAGGCCGGCTGCAACAAGGTCAGCTTCACGGGCTCCGTGGCTACGGGCCGCAAGGTCGCCGCCGCCTGCGGCGAGCGCCTGATCCCGGTCAGCCTCGAGCTCGGCGGCAAGGACCCGGCGATCGTGCTCGGGGACGCCGACCTCGAGCGCGCGGTGAAGTCCTTGACCTGGGGCGCCTTCACCAACTGCGGGCAGGTGTGCGCGTCCGTCGAGCGGATCTACGTGCAGCAGAGCGTGGCCGACACCTTCACCGAGCGCTTCGTCGAGAGCGTGCGCGAGCTGCGCCAGGGCCCCGACGCCGCCTACGACGTGGACGTGGGCAGCATGGTCAACCGCCTGCAGTTCGAGAAGGTCCGGGCCCAGGTCCAGGACGCCCGGGCCAAGGGCGCCAAGGTGCTCCTCGGCGGCCAGGGCAACGCCGGCGAGGGTGAGAAGGGGCGCTACTACTACGCCCCCACGGTCCTGACCCAGGTCGACCCGAGCATGGAGGTCGAGCGCGAGGAGACCTTCGGCCCCGTGGTCACGATCGTCCCCGTGCGCGACGAGGAGGATGCCCTGCGCCGAGCCAACGACTCGCCCTACGGGCTCACCGCCTCGGTGTGGACCAAGAGCCGCGAGGCCGGCGAGCGCCTGGCGCGCATGCTGCACTTCGGCTCGGTGTTCGTGAACGACTCCCTCGCGCCCTCGGGGGCGGGGGAGGTCCCTTGGGGCGGGGTCAAGGCCTCGGGCTTCGGCAAGTCCCGTGGCCCCCAGGGTCTGCGCGACATGTCCCGGATCAAGCACGTGAGCGTCGACCGCTTCGGGCTGCGCGACAACCCGATCTGGTACCCCTACTCCCGCGAGAAGTACAAGCTCCTGAGCGAGTTCGTGCCCGCGCTGTTCGGCGTGTCGACGACCCGCCGACTCAAGGCGGGGATCCGCGGGGTGCGCACCGGCGTGCGCGCGTTCTTCGGGCTGGGCTAGCGCCGGCCGCGCGCGACCGCGCCTGCGACCCCTCACGGGCGAGGGCGTCGCGGCGGCCCACGAAGGCAGGAACCGCCAAGGCCGCCAAGGGGCCAAGGCTCCGCCCACGCGCGACCGCGCCGCCGACCCCTCTCGGGCGAGACCGTCGCGGCGCTCCACCAAGGCAGAACCGCCAAGGCCGCCAAGGAGCCAAGGCTCCGCCCGCGCGCGACCGCGCCGGCGTAGGAATCTCTTGACCACCGAGCTCCGCAGGGCCGCGCCTGACGGTCGTTCGAGAGGAAGAAACACCGAGGACACCGAGCTCCGCCCGTTCGTCACGTCCTGCAGTACGCAGGAGGAGGCAGGCCTGGTCCTGTGCTCCTCACCCCGATGGGGCTGAGCGGAGTTCGGTGTCTTCGGTGCCTTTGAGGCAGGCCGCGAAACGCGCTCTCGAGTTCGATCCGGTCACGCCGGCACGGTCGCGCGTGGGCGGAGCCTTGGCTCCTTGGCGGCCTTGGCGGTTCCTGCCTTTCAACCCCCCGCGGCGACCCCTCGCACTCGAGCGACACGGAGGAAC
>JAWKSZ010000023.1:0-109870 GCA_041402045.1 Planctomycetota bacterium
CCCCGACGCCTTCAACGAGGACTTCGTGAGCCTGAGCCCGGAGCTGGTCGAGGCGCTCCACGCCCGGGGCTGCGTGCTGGTGGGGATCGACACCCCGTCGGTGGACCCCTTCGCCAGCAAGGCCCTCGAGAGCCACCAGGCGCTCTACCGCACGGGCATGGCCAACCTGGAGGGGATCGTGCTCGAGGGCGTGGCCCCCGGGCGCTACACGCTGCTGGCGCTCCCGCTCAAGCTCGCCGGCTGCGACGCCTCCCCGGTGCGCGCGGTCCTGGTGGACGGCGCGCTGTGATCAGCGCCTGAGCTTCTGCTCGGCGTAGTCCACCAGCGGCAGGCGATACGGCAGGTCGGTGCGCCCGTCCTGGGTCGCGATCGTGAGGTAGCGCTGGAAGTTCGCGCGGGCGGAGACGTCCTCGTGCAGCCCGTCCAGGGCCAGGGCGTAGAGGAACACCGCCTCGGGCCAGGTCGTCGCGAGCCCCGAGTCGTCCATGGCCGACTGCAGGTAGCTCGCGGCGTCGTGGAGCTTGCTCCCGCCCTCGATCGCGAAGGCCATGCCCGCCAGGGCCTCGCTCTGGGGCGAGCGGCTCTGGAGCTGCACGTATTCCTCGGCGATCTGGGTCGCCTTGGAGTAGCGGGCGAGCACGACCAGGAGCTTGATCCGCAGCGGATCGACCTCGTCGGTGACCTCGTTCGTGCCCAGCGCCAGCTTCTCGAGCTGCTCGTAGTAGGTCTGGGCCTGCTCGACCTCCTGATCGCTGGGCGGACGGAGCACCGGCACCGGGAGCGGGCCCCAGCGCTCGGTGAGGAAGGTCTCCGCGTCCTCGATCAACTGCTCCTCGGCGGAGAGGGCGTCCTCGGCGGTGTCTATGTGCTGCTCGTCGGGGTCCCGCTCGCGGGTGGGGCCGTCGACGGTGTGGGTCGAGAGGTCCAGCGTCGCGCCCTGGGAGCTGGCCACGATCAGGCCGACCGCGGCGCCCACGGTCAGCAGGCTGGCGGGGATCCCCAGCGCGGGGCGGGAGGTGAGCGCGGTGAGCGCGAAGCCCAGGACGAGGCCCAGGCCCATGCCGCCGAGCTGGGCGCGCCAGTCGTAGAGCATGCTCTGGCCCTTGAGCTCGGTCTCGCTGAGGTAAGCGAACACCAGGCCCAGCACGACCCAGAACGCGCAGCTGCGCGTGCCCGGGTGCCGCAGGGTCTTGCCCAGGGAGAAGGTGTCGGCGAACACGATCCCGGGGAGCGCGCCGAAGGTGGCGTAGAGCCCGACCCACGGGCCCGACCAGCGCATGCTCTCGGGGGCCAGGACCTCGGCCAGGGCGATCCCGCCGGCGCCCGCCAGGAGGAACAGCGCCAGGAAGCGGATCGTGCCCAGGAGCCGCTCGAGCATGGGCCCCAGCGACCAGAAGATCCAGGCGCAGATCACGAGGTCGATCACGCCGGTGGGGGTGACCAGCGCGGTGAAGTGGCGCCACCACTCGCCGTGCTCGTGCACGCGCACGTCCGAGAACAGCCCGTGCTTGATCAGAATGTCCACGTTGCGGGTGGTGACCGGGATCAGCAGCCGGCCCACCTCTTTGTAGATCGCGTGGAAGTTGACCAGCATCGCCGCGAACAGGAGCAGCGCGGCCTTGATCTGCCACAGGCGCTGCACGAACGAGGGCTGCTCCAGCCCCTCGGGGAGCTGCATGCTCTGGGGCTGGTTCGGCTGCTCGCCCGGCGGGGGGGCCTGGCCTTCGGGGCTGGGGGGCGTCGGCTCCACGGCGTCTCCTCGACCCCGATCCTCGGCGTAACGCGCGCTTCCGTCAATCCTGCGGAGGGGCCCGGGGCCGGACGCTGCTCGCCCGCGCGGCCGACGAGACCCGCCCGAGCGCCGGAGGCGGGGTCCCAGACGGCCTGGTGGGCCTCGATCGCGTCGCCCGGCGCGCGGAGGTGCGCTCCGGTCCGAGCAGGACGGCCGAGGTGCAGCGCAGCGAGACCCTCCCCCAGCCCTTCGGCGTCGCGCGGGGCTGGCGCCGGTGGACGCCTCGTCGGAGCTGGGCAGCTACCGCACGCCGGGGCGCAGCGCAAGTTCCCACCCTGCTTGACAGGCCCCGGAAGCTCGTGGTCACCTCTGTTTGGGAGGGGTTCCGTGTCCCAGACCGAATCGCTCAACGACATCATTTCGCGGATCGTGCTCCAGCACAACATGGTCGACGAGGACCAGCTGGACGAGGCCCTCGATCTCCAGGGCGAGATCGTGGCCAGCCAGGGCAAGAAGCCGTCCCTCGAGCGCGTCTTGCTCGACATGGGGATCATTCGCGGCAAGCAGCTCAAGGGCCTGCGCTACGCGATCTTCTACTACCTGGTGCGCAAGGCGGATCGCTTCTACGGCAAGATCGCGATCCAGAGCGACATCTGCGAGAAGAAGTGGGTCGACGAGGCCCTGCGCGAGCAGAAGCGTCAGCACGTCAAGCACCGCAAGTTGACCCGGATCAACAAGATCCTGATCCAGAAGGGCTACATAAACTCCCGGGAGGACCGCGCGATCCTGCGCGCGATCGAGGGGCTGCGGGAGAAGCGCCGTAAGCGCAAGAGCCCGCGCAAGGCCGGCAAGAAGAAGAAGGAGGTCTCCCAGCAGGCCAGCGACGACTCGCTGCAGGACGATCTCAACGAGCTGGAGAGCCCGGAGCTCCTCAGCGACAACGACGTCGACGGGGGCGACGACCTGCAGTCCCTGGAGGAGCTCGAGGCGCTCTCCGGGATCGTGGACGAGGTCGACGCCGACGACGTCGAGGTCGACGACACCGCCGAGCTGGACGAGGACGAGACCCTCAACAGCGACAGCGCCGTCGAGGACCTCGACGACGAGGACCTGAACGACGACGCCGCCGCCGACCTCGCCGCGCGCAGCGGGGAGCTCGACGGCCTGGACGACCTGGGCGACCTCGACGACCTGGACATGGACGACCTGTCCGACGGCGAGCTCGACGCCGCCTCGGGTCGCGCCAAGCGCCAGTCCAAGCCCCTGGACGACCCCGACGCCGGCCTCGACTCCGAGGAGTCGGCGCCGGTGGGCCTCAGCGACGACCTGGCCGACGTCGAGGACTCGACCATCGACGACGAGAGCGAGTTCGTCGGCGACCCGGCCTCCGCCGACGACCTGGACGCCGACGAGGCGGACGACGAGCTGGGCTCCGGCGAGGGCAGCCTGGACGACGACCTGGGTGACCTCGGCTCCGCGGACGACCTGGACGCGGACGACGACGCCGACCTGGACGCGGACGAGGACGAGGACGACGCAGAGCTCGACTCGGACGACGACCTGGACGCGGACGAGGACGACGACGCCGACCTGGACGCGGACGAGGACGAGGACGACGAGGACGAGGCGGGCCTGGACTCCGACGACGACCTCGAGGCGGACGAAGACGCCGAGCCAGAGGCGGACGAAGACGACGAGCTGGAGGCGGACGAAGACGAGGACGACGCGGAGCTGGACTCCGACGACGACCTGGAGGCGGACGAGGACGAGGACGACGCAGAGCTCGACTCGGACGACGAGGACGACGCCGACGAGGACGACGCCGACGAGGCGGACGCCGACTCGGACGACGAGGACGACGCGGACGACGAGGACGCCGACGCGAGCGAGGACGCCCCGGCGCCCGAGCCCGCGAAGAAGCGCGGCCTGTTCGGTCTGTTCCGCAAGAAGGAGGCGCCGCCGCCTCGCGCTCGCAAGGGCAAGGCCGGCAAGAAGAAGGCCCCCTCCAAGAAGCTCGGCGCGGTGAAGGGCAAGGCCGGCAAGGCCCCGAGCGGCAAGGGCAAGGTCCCGAGCGGCAAGGGCAAGGCGCCGATCGGCAAGGGCAAGGCCCCCGCGGGCAAGGGCAAGAAGGGCCTGAGCAAGAAGGTCGACACCAAGCGCCTGGCCGAGCTCGGCAAGAAGAAGCGCTTCGGTCGCAAGTAGGCTCTGTCCGCAACCAGGGGCAAGGCGCTCGCGCAGCGATCGTCGTCGCCGACGAGGCGGGAGCCGAGCCTGACCCTGAGCAAGCCTCTCACTGCGCATGCGATCCACGTTCCGGACGCGCGCCCGAGGTCTGCAGGAGCGTAATCTGCCGCGCTGGGGGCGTTCACCCCTGAGGAGAAAGCTAATCTGCCTAGGGGGCAGCGGTTGGCAGCCCGAAGGTTTACCCTGCGCACCTCGGAGGTGCCTGTGCGCAGCAAGAGATACGTAGGGTGGGCCCTCGCCGGGGGCGCGGCGGTCGCAGTGAGCGCGTTGGTCTCCTGCACCACGATCCATATCTCGACCCCCTTCGGGTCGACGGTCGCCGATCCGATCCTGCCCACGGCGACGGACCAGGGGTTCCTGGACGCCGCGCTCGAGGGCGTGCAGGCGACCGAGGCCGGGGCGCCCGACGGGTTCGCCGCGCGCGTCGAGGTCGTGCGCGCCGCCATGGAGGAGCAGGCCGAGGACCGCTACTGGGCCGCGCAGCAGCTGCTCTCGACGCACCCCGAGCTCAAGGACCCGATCGCGCGCGCGCTGATCTCCACCGACGAGGGCTTCAGCTCGCCCTACGTCTCGGCCAAGGTCTGCGGCGAGTGCCACCCCAAGCACTTCGACGAGTGGTCGGTCTCCCCCCACGCCTACGCCCAGCTCAGCCCCGTGTTCAACGCCATGCACGGGCGGATCGTGCAGCTCTCCAACGGGACCTTCGGCGACTTCTGCATTCGCTGTCACACCCCCGTGGGCATGAACTTGAACGAGCCGGCCTTCATGCCCAACGCGAAGCGCAACCTGACCTCGCGCGAGGGGATCACCTGCGTGGTGTGTCACCGCGTGGCCCACGACTACGGCAAGAGCTCGGGGCGCCTGCCCTTCGAGGAGGGCACGATCTTCGACCCCGTGTTCGGTCCTCAGGGCAGCAAGATCCTGTCCCAGATCGTGGAGGAGCAGGGGCTGCAGACCACCCCCGACGGCGCCCCCAACCAGAAGGTGCACGGCGACGTGACCCAGCTCCCGGCGATCACCGAGGCCGGCTTCTGCGGCGCCTGCCACGACGTGACCCTGGGCGACGGCTTCCGCCTGGAGGAGGCCTTCAGCGAGTTCAAGTCCTCGCCCTCGGCGCTGCGCGGTGAGTCCTGCCAGGACTGCCACATGAGCCAGACGCCGGGCGAGGCCGGCGGCTACGCCCAGGGCCCCGCGGCGGTGATCGGCGACAAGACGACCCCCGACCGCAAGCTCACCAACCACATGATGGCCGGCCCCGACTACTCGATCGTGCACCCCGGCCTGTTCCCGCACCTCCCGCAGAACTACGGCAACCCGGACCGCCAGGACCTGCGCCCGTTCTTCGCCGAGCTGACCCCGGGGCGCTACAAGCTCGACCCCTCCGGCACCTTCCCCGTGTCGATCCCGCTCTGGCTCGAGTTCGACCACGAGGCGGGCTGGGGGGAGCCGGCCTTCGAGGACGCCCTCGCCGAGCAGCACGCCGCCCTCGCCGAGCGCATGGACGAGTACGAGGACCTCGAGTTCTCCGTCGAGGACGGCGACGCCGAGCCCGAGGAGCTGCTCGAGCTGGCCCGCGAGATCGAGGCCCCGCTCCAGGAGCTCCCGGACCTGGGGAGCTGGGGGTCGCGCCCGCAGACCGTGGCCGCGCTGCGCGCGCGGCTCGAGGAGAGCGCCTTCGAGTCGGAGCGCGCCCAGCGCGAGAAGGCGCGGCGGATCCTCAGCGAACGCCAGTTCCGCCTGCTCGCCGAGTACCGCCGGCAGCAGCTCGCGGTCCTGCGCGCGGGCTATCAGATCCAGGACCTGCAGGTCGAGTCGGCGGACGCCGACGGGATCGCGCTCACGGTGGTGCTCAAGAACGGGACCGAGGGGCACAACGTCCCCACCGGGTTCATCGCCGAGCGCTCCGTGTTCGTGCAGGTCCATATCACCGACGCCGAGGGGCGCACGGCCTTCGTGTCCGGTGACCTCGACCCCAACGGCGACCCCCGCGACAGCCACTCGCGCTACGTCCACGACGGGCGCCTGGGCAGCGCCGAGCCCCTGTGGCGCTTCCCGGAGGAGGGCTTCACCCCGGGTGAGCCGGTGCGGATCGACCCGTTCCTGCTCAGCCTGCAGTCGCAGTTCCTCGTGCGGAACAACCGCGGGAGCGAGCGCGAGCAGATCCTGGCCACCAACTTCTCGCCGGATCCGCTGCCCTTCCTGCGCCCGCCCACCAGCTCCACGATCCTCACCGGGCGCCCGGCCGGGGCGCGGATCCACCGCAAGGGGATCGAGCCCGGCGGCACCCGCGCCCAGCGCTACGTGGTCGGCTCCTCGGCCCTCGAGGGCCTGACCCCGCCCTTCAGCGCCCGGGTGCGCCTGGTCTCGGGCATGGTCCCGGTGAACCTGGTGGACGTGATCTCCGAGGTCGGGTTCGACTACGGCATGAGCCCGCGGGACGTGGCGATCGGCGTGGTCAACGGCCTCTCGGCCCGGATCCCCCCCGGCCCGACCACGATCACCCCCCTGGGCCTGACCGACCCCACCGGGGAGGCCGAGGAGGACGACGAGCCGGTGCAGCTCACCGGGCGCTCGGTGCTCTGGGAGTTCGAGTTCTCGCCCCTGGCCGTCGGCGCTCAGCCCACCCAGCTCGTCCCGGCGCAGAGCGAATGAGCGCCCGGCAGCTCTGTCTCGGCCTGGGGCTCCTGGGTCTCCTGGCCTGCGCCAGCCCCGAGCCGTCCCCCGCCCCCGCGCCGACGGAGCAAGGCGCCGAAGGCACCGGCGGCGGGGAAGGCACCGGCGGCGGGGAAGGCACCGGCGGCGGGGAAGGCACCGGCGGCGGGGAAGGCACCGGTGAAGGCACTGGCGGCACCGGGCGCGGCGCCGACCCCGACGGCGAGCGGCTGCGCGTCAGCGCGCAGGGGACCCAGTCCGGCGCCCCCGGCGCCGGGTTCAGCGAGCGCGTCCTGACCGACGGGCAGAGCTACATTTCGGACGTGGTGCGCGGTCCGGATCGCAGCGCGGTCCCCGGCAGCCGCCCGGCGCCGCTGCTCGAGATCGGCGACCCCTTCAACGGGCAAGGGCCCGTGCAGGAGGGGATCCAGCTCCCGGGCGGGGCGGTGATCAACCCCTCCCTGCTCGTGTTCGGCACCTTCCGCTCGGCGATCCAGATCTTCGACGACGGCGACGACGTGACCCCCGGGGTGTTCGACGCCGACGAGCCGGTCTCCGAGTGGGCCAACCGCCTGGACCTGTTCGCCAACCTGCGGCTGACCGCGACCGAGCGCTTCCTGGTGGGGCTGCGGCCGCTGGACGACGAGGACCGCGGGTTCGTGGGCTACCGTTTCACCCCCGATCAGCGGGACGGCTGGCGCGACAGCTTCGACGGCACGCTGTCCACCCTGTTCTTCGAGGGCGAGATCGGGGAAATGTTCCCGAACCTGGACCCCAACGACGACAGCCTGCTGGACATTGGCGTCTCGGTCGGGCGCCAGCCGCTCCTGTTCCAGGACGGCGTCATGATCAACGGCACCATGGACGCCGTGGGGCTGGTCAAGAACTCGCTGCGCTTCCTCCCGGGGAGCATCAACACGCGCTTGACCGCGCTGTTCGCCTTCCCGGACGTGACCACCGACCGGCGCAACCTCATGGGCCTGTTCACCGCCCACGACTTCGCGGGCACCTACGTGGAGCTCGACGGCGCCTACCTGAACTCGCGGGACCGCGCGGGCTCCGGCGCCTTCGTCGGCGCGGGCTTCACCCAGCGCCTGGGGTCGTTCAACACGACCTTCCGCTACAACGGCTCGTTCCGCATTGGCGAGAGCGACGGGACGGTGGAGAACGGGACCCTGCTCAGTTGGGAGGTCTCGCTCAACGTCGGCAAGGACCTGCTGGTCCCCGACCTGATCTACCTCAACGGCTTCTGGGGGATCGATCGCTACCGCTCCGCGTTCCGCGGCAACGGCGCCGGCACGCCCCTGGGACGCGTGGGCATCCTCTACGCCTCCCCCGGGCTCGGGCGCTACGGCTCGCTGCTCGCCGATCAGCCCGACCGCGCCGTCGCCGGCAACGGGCGCGCGCTGACCGGCGCCGACCGCTCGGTGGGCCTGGCGCTGGGCTACCAGCTCTACCTGGGGAGCGCCTACCGCCAGCAGTTGATCTTCGAGCTGGGCGGGCGGCGCTCGACCAGCGACGGGGTCCACGTGGGCGCGGTGGCCTTCGCCACGCGCTACCAGATCGCGCTGGGCAACCGCGTGGTCGTGCTGACCGAGGGCTTCGTCGGCGCCCAGGAGGCGGAGTCCCCCTTCGTCTCCTCCAGCGGCGCGCGGCTGGAAGTGCTGGTGAAGTTCTGAGCGCGGCGGTCGCGTCCTGGCTGGCGCTCGGCGGGGCCGGCGCGATCCTGCTCCGCGGGGCCTGGGCTAGGGTGCGCGCGCTGCGCGCGCGGGGGGCCGAGGCCCTGGAGCTGGAGCAGGCGATCGCCGGCCTGCGCGAGCGGATCGCGGCCCAGGACCGCGCGAGCGCGAGCGGCGTCGTCGAGCGCGGCCCGGCCTGGCGCGGCCTGCGCCGCCTGCGGGTGCTCGCCAAGCGCAAGGCCAACGCGGTCGGGGACGTGGTGACCCTCGAGCTCGGCCCGGTGGACGGGCGCCCGCTGCCCTCCTTCGTCCCGGGGCAGTACCTGCGCTTCTCCTTCGAGGTGCCCGGGCGCGGGACCCCGGTCGTGCGCTGCTACTCGCTCAGCACCCTGCACGGGCCCCCCACGCGCTACAGCGTCACGGTCAAGCGCGTCCCGGGCGGGGCGGGCTCGGGCTTCGTCCACGACGGGCTGGAGGTCGGCGACACCGTCCGCGCCGCCGCGCCCGCGGGCGACTTCGGCGAGCCCTTGCTCCGGGGCCGCGAGCCGGTGGTCCTGATCGCCGCGGGGGTGGGGCTGACCCCCATGCGCAGCATGCTCGACCTCTTGTGCGAGCACCCCGACCGCCCCACGCACTTGATCGTGGCCACCCCCACCCCCGAGGCCATGATCGACCGCGAGGCCCTGGAGGCCCTGGCCGCGGAGCACGCCCACGTGACCCTCTGGACCCGCTTCTCTCGGGTCGAGCCCGGGCAGCGCGTGACCGTGCCCTGGCTGCTCGACGAAGCCCTCCCGGGGCTGCGCGACACCGCCCAGTTCTTCATGTGCGGGCCCACCGTCATGACCCAGCAGGTCACCGCGGAGCTCGCGGAGCACGGGGTCGCCCAGGAGCGGATCCACTGCGAGTACTTCGGCGCCGCGCGCCCGGCCAAGGGGGCCGGAGGCCCGGAGCAGCAGATCACCCTGCGCCGCTCGGCCCGGACCCTGACCTGGGAGGGCGAGCACTCCAGCCTCCTGGGGCTGCTCGACGCCGAGGGCGTGGACACGGTGCTCAGCGGCTGCTGGCAAGGCGCCTGCCGCTCGTGCGAAACTCGGCTGGTGTCGGGGGACGTGCGCTACACCTGCCCCACCCCACCGGAGCTCGGGCCAGGGAAGATCCTGCCCTGCGTCTGCACGCCGACCTCCAACCTGATCCTCGACGCCTGAACCGGGAGACCTCGTGACTCGACCCCGCACCTCCTTCGCGCTCCGCGCCTCGCTGCTCCTCGTCCTCGGCGGGAGCTTCACCCTGGGGACCCTGCGCTCCGTCCTGGGCGAAGACCCGGCCCCCCCGGGGCTCGACCCCGCCCAGACCCTGGGGCCGGACACCCAACAGAGCGAGCAGCAGGGCTGCATCAAGTGCCACGAGCCGCACTACGCCGCCTGGCGCAAGAGCACCCACGCCGGGTCCCTGGCCATGCCTCGGGAGCCCCTCGCGCGCTCGCTGCGCCGCGCCCTGCGCCGCCAGGCCGACGGGTTCCGCCCCAACACCTCCCCCCTGTGCATGAGCTGCCACTTCACCGTGATCGAGTCCAAGGGCGAGCTCAAGGCGGCCTACGGCGTGTCCTGCGAGTCCTGCCACGGAGCCGGGGGCGCGCACGTGGCGCTGCACTCCGACAAGCAGGCCGATTACGCGACCCGCATGCAGGCCGCGACCGACGCGGGCATGATCCGGCCCACGAGCCTCTACCGCCTGGCCGAGAACTGCTACCAGTGCCACATGCTGGCCAAGGACGTCAACCGCGCCGAGGGCGAGCCGACCCTCGAGGAGCTGGTGAACCTGGAGGTGGAGGTCAAGGAGAAGGGTCAGGAGTCGACCGTGCACCACCCGGCCGGGACCCTCGAGTTCGACCTGCTGACCTACTCCCAGGGCGAGGTGCGACACAACTTCAACGACGGGAAGCCGAACCCGCCCTCGGCCTACCGCCACGCGCTCTACGTCGTGGGCAAGCTGCTCGACCTCGAGTTCAGCCTCCGCGCCCTGGCCCGGGCGACCGACGCCGAGGGCACCTACTACACCTCGATCCGCTCCCGGCTCGAGGGCGAGCGCGGGGCGCCTGCGGCGCTGCGCGCCGTGCGCGGGGTGCTGCCTGACGACCTGCCCCTGGCGCAGACGATCGACGGGTGCCTCGAGGCCCTGGGCACGACCGACCTCGGCGTCGAGAAGCACGACGCGACCCTCGCCGCCGCCGAGAAGGTGCGGGAGCTCGCCCAGCAAGCCTTCCCCGAGCGCTCCCCCGAGGAGCTGGCGGAGTTCGAGGCCAAGCTCGCGGCGGTCCCGGGGTTGACCGCGCTGCTGCCGACCGAGGTGAAGGGAGAGGCCGACGGGGGCGGCAAGTGAACGCGCCGCGCACGCGCGACGATCACCCGTTCGATACACGCTGGGAGCCCTACCTCCAGGCGCGGCGCCGGCTGCAGGCCGACCCCAGCGACGCGGAGGCGAGCGCGACGGTCGCGGCGTGGGAGGAGCGGGTGCAGGAGTTCCTGCTCCCGCTGCTCGCCAGCGCGCCCTTCCTGCGGATCGCCCACGAGTGCCGCCGCGCGGGCGACGAGGCCCGGCTCGAGCAGATCAAGGAGATCCTGCTCCGCGACACCCAGGTCCGGCGCGCGCAGCCCAATGAGGTGATCCTGCGCGAGGGCGACTACGGCACCTCCGCGTTCGTGGTCCTCAGCGGCGCCGTTCGCGTCGTGCTCGCGCGCCTGAAGGCGGTGGCCAACAAGGGCGGCGCGGTGTTCGTGCAGGACCTCTCGCGGGTCGTGCGCGACGAGAACCTGCACAGCCTGGTGCTCGGGGTCGGGGAGCTGTTCGGCGAGGTCTCGGCGCTGGGGCGCATGCCGCGCTCCGCGACGGTGCTCGCGCTCGGGGCCGAAGAGGGTCAGCCGACCGAGCTGCTCGAGATCCGCTGGCAGGGGCTGCGGGACCTGCGCGCGCGGGAGCCCTTCTTCCGCCGCTGGGTCGATCGCGTCTACCGCCGCAACAGCCTGCAGCAGCACCTGCTGGCGACCCCGTTCCTGCGCTGGGTCGGTGACTCCGCCAAGGTGCGCCAGGGCGTCGTCGAGGGCACCGCCGAGAGCCTGCGCGACGTGTTCATGCGCCTGGGGTGGGAGCGGGCGGCGGGCAAGCACCACGTGGGTCAGCTGCGCTGGCAGCTGCGGGTCACCGGCGGGCCCCACGCGGGGCTGATCCGCGATTGCCCGGCCCCCGGGCCCGTGGAGATCGGGCGCGGGGACCAGGCGCACCTCTGCCTCCCCGACGACGCCTCGGTCTCGCGCGAGCACGCGACCCTCAGCTACCGCAGCGGCGGCTGGCGGCTCTACAACCGCTCGCGCTTCGGCACGATCGTGCGCCCGGGAGAGGCGCTCGCGGGCGACGACGAGGAGCTCGTGGAGGGCGCCGAGGTCGTGCTCAGCCCCGGCGACACGATCGAGCTGGGGGAGTCGACCACGATCGTGTTCGAACTCGCCCCCAGCGCGCCCACCGACCACTGGCGCTGGGAGCTGGAGCTGCTCGCCCGCTCCGGCTCGCGGGGCGCCGGCGGCACGCAGGCCTACCTCGTGGAGTGCGAGGAGCTGCCCGAGGACGGCGCGCGGCGCAGGATCGAGCGCTGGGTCAGCGGGCGCTCGCCCCGGCACGTGATCGTCTACCGCACCCCCAGCGCCCAGCGCTGGCGCTGGTACCTCCCCCAGAGCGTGGCGTCCCTCAGCGAGACCCAGCACCTGGTCCAGACCCGTCAGGTCTTCGGGCTGCCGCAGTCGGGGAGCGACGGGCCCCAGGAGCTCGTGGTCGCGGGCGACCCGCTGCCCCTGATCGAGCGCCTGCTGCGCGCGCTGGTCCTGGAGGAGATCGGCAACGCCGCCGAGTTCGAGAGCCACGGGCGCTTCGAGTGGTCCCGGCGGACCCCCGAGGAGCACGTGCAGGGCACGGACTGGGGCCGCCTGGGGCAGCAGGCCGAGGTCCGGATCGCCGAGTGCGGCGGCTACTGCGACGGCGTGCTGCTCGTGCGCTCGGGGTTCGCGCGCTTGACCCGCGACAGCGCCGACGACGAGGAGCGCACCGTGGGCTACCTCGGGCGCGGGCAGGTCTTCGGCTGGGAGGAGGTCGTGGAGGGCGCGCGGCGACGCGCCAAGGGCGCCGAGCCCCCGGCCTTGCGCCACGGCCTGCGCGCGCTGGGCTACGTCGAGACCCTGTTCCTCTCGAGCGACGTGATCGAGCGCCTGGTGCTGCCCTTCGTCCCCGCCCACGAGCGCCCGACCTGGGACGACGGACAGCCCCTCGTCGCCTCCGAGCTGCGGGACACCCTGATCGAGCGCCGCCTGATCAACGGGCGCGCGGCGCTGGTGATCGACCTCGAGCGCTGCGTGCACTGCGACGACTGCGTGCGCGCCTGCGCGGACACCCACGACGGCCAGCCGCGCTTCGTGCGGCACGGACCGCGGGTCGGGCCGGTCCTGATCGCCAGCGCCTGCATGCACTGCGTGGACCCGGTGTGCATGATCGGCTGCCCCACCGGCGCGATCCACCGCACCCCCTCGGGGGAGATCCGGATCGAGGACAGCACCTGCATTGGCTGCGCGACCTGCGCCAACAACTGCCCCTACGACTCGATCCGCATGGTGGGCGCGGAGGAGCAGCAGCGCGCCACGAAGTGCGACCTGTGCTACGAGGGCGCGGGGCCCGCGTGCGTGGCGGCCTGCGGGGCCGGCGCCCTGGCGCGGCTCGACCTGACCGACGCTCAGCTCGGACTGGGGCGGCGGTGAGCGCGACCTTCCCGGACCTCCAGCGCGCGATCCGGCGTCGGCGGCGTGTGGGGCCCGCGCTCGTGTGCGCGCTCCTCGCGGTGCTGCTCAGCGCGGCCCACGTGATCTGGGGTGAGACCCTCGCCCACCCCAGCACCCTCTCCGGCTGGTCCCTGCTCGCCGCGTTCGGCGCGCTGATCGCCCTCAGCGTGCGCAAGGCGCTGCCCGGAGTGCGCGGGCTGAGGTCCGTCGCCGCCTGGAAGGCCACCCACCTCGCCGTCGGGGCGTTGGCCGTGCTCCTGTTCGCGTTGCACACCCGCTGGCCCACGGGGCCGGCGAGCTCGCCCTCGCCGCGACCTTCGCCGTGACCCTGACCGGCGTGCTCCGCCGGGGTGTTCGTGGGCTACGCGCTCCCGGCGCCTCGCGCGGCGCGGCGGTCGGTGTCTTCGAGGCGGATCCCCGGCGAGATCGCGCGGCTGCGCGAGGGCCTCGAGGCGCGGGTGTTCGCCGAGGCGTCCACGGAGCCCGCGGCTCTACGCCGAGGTCCTGCGCCTCGCCTTCCACGCCCCTGCCGCCTGCAGGGCGCACCTCGCGACGACCGCCACGTCCTCGACGAACTGCACGATGCAGCTCGCGCCGCTGAGGGACCGAGCTGCGCGCCTTCGTCGGAAGACTGCCTCCAGCGCAGGCGGACCTCGACTACCACGCCCCTGCGCGTGCTGGGGAGTGTCCTGGTGCACGTGCCCTGGCCTGAGTGGTGACCCTCAGCCGGGCTGCGTGCTGCTCGTGCACGCCTTCGGGGCCACCGCGCAAGGCCAATTCAGCCACCGAGCCAACCCCGTTCGAGCAGCCTCAGACGCGCTCGCTCGCCACCCAACCGCCTCGTCCGCCGGGACCGTGGGGCTCGTGCTCGCGCTGTGCGTGCTCTCGTGCTCTGCAACCCGACCGCGCGGCGTTGGGCAACGAACCCCGGACCGCTGAGCTCGGTCCGCGGGGCTCGCCGGGCGCTGCGTGGCCTGCCCGCCGCCGCGGACCTCCCCAGCAGTACTCGCCACCGCGGCGGTCTCGGGCGACGCCGCCAACGAGCGCTGCAACGCCTGCCACGACTTCGGCCCCGACGCCCGGCTCCCGCACGGGATGCTCCAGCGGGACCCTGGCCGCCTGGACGGTCAAGGCCCGCGCCCGGCCGGCGGTCGAGGCGCCGCTGGCGCTGGGCCTGGCCAACCGGCTCGAGGGCCAGCGGAGCGAGCACCAGGCCGTCGCCTGCGCGACGTGTCACCGCGAGCACCACGGAGCCGGCGCCGACCCAACCGCCGTGGCCAACGCGACCTGCCAGGCCTGCCGCAAGGGCCCGTTCCACAGCCTGGGGCGAGGGCACCCGGAGTTCAGCGACTACGGCGCGGAGCAAGCCGGCCACCTGCGCTTTACCCACACCGCGCACCTCGAGGCGGGCGGGCACTTCGCGGAGTCCGACCAGGCCGCCCCCGACTGTCGGGCCTGCCACGTGCTGGACGCCGACGACGCCCACGCGCTGCTGCGGGACAACACCTTCAGCCGCTGGTGCGCCGAGTGCCACAGCGGGCGCGAGTTCGGGCCGCTGACCCTCGGCGCCTTGCCGCCGGCGCCCGCCGCCTGGCTCGGGCTCGAGGACTGGCCGGTCGCCGCCGAGAAGGACGACGCCCTCGACCCCGCCGCCGCCGAGCCCACGAACTTCGTGCGGGCCCTGCTCGCGCCGCAGGCCCTGGAGGGCAGCGCCGCGCTGCGGGAGCTGGTGCTGCGCTTCCAGGACTACGCCCTGGACTACATAGGCGTCGAGGAAGACTGGGACGGGCTCGTGACCGAGGACATGCGCCTCGAGGCCTACGAGCAAGAGGAGGCCGACGCCCGCGCCGCGGAGGAGGCGCAGCTCGTCGACCCCGCGCGGCGCTACGCCGAGGCCGTGCGCGCGTTGCTGCGCGCGAGCGCCAGCCCCCGTGCGTTCGAGGCGCTCCTGGCCGAGGCCGGCTTCACGCCGGGGCCCCAGACCCGAGCGCTGAGCGAGGCGCTCCCCGCCGCCGCGGAGGGCGCGTGGCGCTACGAGGGCTACGGCCACGAGGACCCCTTCCTCACCGCCTGGCTCGAGCTCGCCGAAACCCTGCCGCCGGGGTCCCCGCGGCTCGAGGCCCTGCGGGACACCGTGCGCGGGCGCTGCGTGGTCTGTCACCAGCTCGACGAGGACGCCGAGGGGGTGGTCGTGCGCTGGGACGCCGCCTACAGCGGCGCGCGGGAGCAGACCGCGACCCGCTTCGCCCACGGGCCTCACCTCGAGCTCCCCGGGATCACGGACTGTGCGAGCTGCCACGCGCTCAAGGCCCAGCCGCCCGCCGAGGAGGTCGAGTCTCGAGCCAGCGACTTCGAGCTGGTGCGCTTCGGCGAGCGCGCGGTGTGCGCCACCTGCCACGCGCCCCGGCGCGCCGCGGGGGACGCCTGTGTGAGCTGCCACGACTACCACGTCGGGCGGATCCCCCGCGCGCACCCGGTGTGGGACGGCGACCCCGCGCGCCTCGGCGCGCGGGCGCCGAAGACCCCCGACGAAGCGCACTGAGCGAACGACTTAGGGCTCGCCGCCGGTGGCGCGAAACCGTCGGCGGCGGGCGGGGTTCAAGGGGACGAGGTCCCCGTGTCCGCTCCCACGACCCACGTCTCCCTGCGCTGCTGCAGCGGCCGAACCAAGGCTGCCCGCCCCCTGCTCCGGCTGGGTGAATACGCCGCCCTGCGCGAGCTCGGGCGCGGGGGCATGGGGGTGGTCTACGAGGCCCACGACACCAAGCGCGACCTGCGCGTCGCGCTGAAGGTGCTGCTCCCCCACCGCTGCAGCGAGCGCGACGTCGCGCGCTTCCGCGCCGAGGCCCGGCTCTCGGCGAGCCTGCGTCACCGGGGGGTCGTGCGCGCGCGGCGCCTGGCGCGCGCCGGGAGCACCTGGTTCATCGTCATGGACCTGATCCCGGGTGAGGACCTGAACGCGCGGATCGAGCGCGAGGGCGCGCTGGACGTCGGCGACGCGGCGACGATCGCGCTCCAGCTCGCCGACGTCCTGGCCTACGCCCACGCGCGGGGCGTCCTGCACCGCGACCTCAAGCCCCACAACGTCCTGCTCGACCGCGCCGGGCGCGCGCGGCTGACCGACTTCGGCCTGGCGGTGTCCGCGAACGGCCAGCGCTCGACGCCGCTGGGTTGCCTCGTGGGGACGCCGGCCTACCTCTCCCCCGAGCAAGCGCTCACGCGGGACCTGGGGGCGGGCAGCGACCTCTACGGCCTGGGGGCGACCCTGTATCACATGCTCACCGGGGGCGCGCCGTTCGCCGAGGTCGGGAGCCTGGGCGAGCTGGTGCGCGCGGTGGTCGAGGATCGACCTCAGGCGCCGAGCCTGCGCAACCCCGCGGTCCCCGCGGCGCTCGAGGCGATCTGCCTGCGCTGCCTGGAGAAGGACCCAGCGGCGCGCTACCCCAGCGCCGAGGCGCTCGCCCACGATCTGCGCGCCTTCCTGGCGGGGACGGACGCGGAGGTGCGGCCCGCGCCCCCGCGCGGTCCGAGACGGAGCGGCCCGGGCTGGCAGGCGTGCGTCGCCGCGGCGGCGGCGGGCTTGACCTTGCTCTCGGGGCTCGCGTGCTCGGAGTCCGCCCGCGAGCGGCCGAGCGCCGTCGCTCGCTCGCTCAGCGGGAGGTAGGGCCGCTCAGGACCCCTTGGAGCGGCCCGGCCCGATCCAGCCCATGGCCCACAGCGCGACCATGCAGAGCGCGGTCGCCGCGAGCAGGATCCCGCACAGGACCCAGAACCCGTGCTCGTTCTCCGCCCAGGGGATCCCGCCCACGTTGGCGCCCATGATCCCAGCCAGGAGCGAGAGCGGGAGGAACAGCGCCGCGGTCAGCGAGAGCACGTACATCCGCTGGTTGAGCACCTCGTTCAGCTGGTGTCCGATCTCGTCGGAGATCACCTTCCCTCGCTCGCGCAGCGCGTCGAGCTCCTCGACCAGGCGGATCGCGCGCTCGGAGACCTCGCGGAACTCGGTGCGCTGGTGGTCGTCGAGCCAGCTCACGTCCTGCTTGGGCAGCCCGGCCAGGACCTGACGCTGCGGCGAGAGGTGGCGATACAGGCTCACGATCTGCCCGCGGACCTCCGTCAGTTGGCGGCGCACGAGCTGCAGGTCGTTCCCGCTGGCCCGCTCCTCGAGGTCGTCGGTGAGGTCCAGGAGGTTCTCCAGCGACTCCTCGATCCGGTCCACGATCCCGTCCACCAGACGCAGGAGGAACTCCCCCACGGCCTTGGGGCCCTGGCCTTGCTCGAGCTGGGTCTTGATCCCGAGGGTCGTCTTCAGCTTGCGCTGGCGCAGGGTGATCGCGCGCCCGGCCTGGACCCAGAGGCGGATCGCGATCATGTCGTCGGGGGTCGCGCCCGGGTTCAGGTTCACCGCTCGGAGCACGAGCAGGATCCCGTCCTCGACCCGCAGCGCGCGGGGGCGGGTCTCCTCGGCCAGGAGCGCCGCGGCGACGCCGTCGGGGAGCCTGGCCTCGCCCTTGATCCAGGCCACGCTCTCGGCGTCGGTGCGGTCGAGGTGCACCCACAGCGGCGCCTCGAGGCTGCCGCCGCCGGCGAGCTCCGCCGGTTCGGGGGTCCGACCGCCGCCCTGCCCGTCGAGGACGAAGGCCCAGTTCATGCCACCGGTGTTGGGGAGCTGCACGAGGACCTCCGGGGCTGGCTCGAGGGGGAAGGCCGACGCCTTCAAGGACGGCGGACCGCGGCGGATTGTCGCCTGTCTGCGCCGGGAGTGGTGGGCGGGGCCCGGGTCGTGCACGCGGGGGCGGATTTCGCGAAACCGTCGCCGAGCGCTCGGGTTTCAGGCCGCTGGGAGGGTGTCCATGGAGCAACCGGCTCAGACGTTGACGGTCCTGGTCCACACCGCCGCGGTGCTCGCCTGCGGCCTGTTCGCCGGGGGCTGCGGCGGCGGTGGCGGCGGAGGCGGCGGCGCGGGAGGCGGCGGCGGGTCGGGCACCGTGGCCGTGGCCTTCGGGGCGGCCAGCAACAGCGTCGGGGAGTCCGGGGGCACCACGCGCAGCTCCAGGTCGCCCTGGACACCGGCGGCGCGACCCTGAGCGCGGCGGTGACCGTGGACGTCGTGCAGACCGGGGGCAGCGCGACCTCCGGCAGCGACTTCGCCGCGTTCAGCGCCACGACGGTGACCTTCCCGGCGGGGGCCGCCGACGGGGCCACGCAGGCGGTGGACGTCACGATCCTCGGCGGCCAACGAGGGAGACGAGACGCTGGTGTTCGACCTCCAGAGCCCCAGCCCCTCGAACGTGGTCCTGTTCGGGACCACTCGGCTTCCTCACGATCGTGGACGACGACGTGCCGAGCGATCGCCTTCGAGCTCGACGGCTCGGCGGTCGGCGAGTCCGCGGGCTTCACCGGTCAACGTGCGCCTGACCTCGGGCGCCCCGATCGCCGACCGGTCACGGTGCAGGTCGTCGAGGTCGGCGGCGGCTCCGCCGCGAGCGCGGTGGACTACACCCCCTTCGGCCCCACGACCGTGACCTTCCCCGCCGGCTCGCAGAACGCGACCCAAGGCGTGTCGATCACGATCACCAACGACGGGGCCCTCGAGCCCAACGAGACCTTCGGCCTGGGCCTGCAGGCGCCGACCGGCGCCGCCAGCCTCGGGGGCACGACCCAGCACGTGGTCACGATCGTCGACGACGACACCCCCAGCGTCGGGTTCCAGGCGGCGAGCTCGGCCACGACCGACGAGAGCACGAGCACCTTCCAGGTGACCCTGGTGCTCAACGCCCCGGCCGCCCTCGCGACGCCGCTGACCGTGGACGTGGTCGACCTCGGCAGCGGGAGCGCGGCCAGCGGGACCGACTACACCGCGTTCCCGACTACGACCGTCACCTTCCCGGGGGGCTCGGTGAACGGCGCGACCCAGACCGTAGACCTGACCCCGACCCAGGACACCGCGGTCGAGGTCTCCGAGACCGTGGTCCTGGGGCTGCAGAACGTGACCAACGGCAACCTGGGCACGACGACCCAGCACACGGTCACGATCACCGACGACGACTACACCGTGGCCTTCCAGGCCGCGACCACCGTGCTCGCGAGCGAGGACCCCGTGGCCACCGCGGTGCAGCTCCAGCTCTCGACCGGGGTCGCGCTGCCCGCGGCGGTGTCGGTGACCGTCAGCGACGCCGGCAGCGGCAGCGCCACCAGCGGGACGGACTACCCCACCCTCCCGGCGACGGTGGTCACCTTCCCCGCGGGCTCGACCCACGGGACGCTCATGGCCGTGAGCGTGGGCGCGACCCAGGACGCCCTGATCGAGGGCGCCGAGACGATCGACCTCGCGTTGAGCGCGCCCACCGGCGGGGCGACCCTCGGGGCGCAGGCGACGCACCAGGTGACGATCACCGACGACGACTTCCGGGTCTTCTTCAGCGCGGCGGCGTCCAGCACGGGCGACGAGGCGGCAAGCCCCGCCTCGTTCGGCGTGGTCCTGAACACTGGCGACCCGATCGCGTCTCCGATCAGCGTCCAGGTCGTGGACACCGGCAGCGGGAGCGCGACCAGCGGGGTCGACTACGTGGCCTACCCCACCACGACGTTGACCTTCCCCGTAGGCTCCACCAGCGGGACGCTGCAGACCGTGAGCGTGACCCCCGTCCAGGACGCGATCACCGAGACGGGGGGGGAGACCGTGATCCTCGCGCTCCAGAACCCGAGCGGCGCCATCTCGGCACGGACTCCACCCACCCTCACGATCAGCGACGACGACACGAGCTACGTGACCTTCGACGCCGCGAGCTCCAGCACCCCGGACGAGAGCACGGCCGCCCGCAGCGTGGCCGTGCGCCTGGTCACCGGAGCGGCGCTCGTCGCGCCGATCTCGGTCGAGGTCGCCGCGCTGAGCACCGGGACCGCGACCTCCGGCACCGACTACACCGCGTTCACGACGACCACGGTGACCTTCCCCACGGGGTCCACCGACGGCTCGACCCAGAGCGTGAGCGTGACCCCGACCCAGGACAGCGACGTCGAGGCGGGCGAGACCGTGCTCCTCGGGCTGCAGAACCCCTCGGGGGCCAGCCTGGGCACGGACACGGTGCACACGCTCACGATCACCGACGACGACGTGACCGTGTCCTTCTCCAGCGCGAGCTCGTCGGTGGCCGAGGGGGCGGGGACGGCCAGCATCAACGTGGTGCTGAACACGGGCGCCGCGCTGGGCGCGGCGGTCAGCGTCGCCGTCGGGCCCACCGGCGGCACCGCGGGGGGCAGCGACTACTCGCTGACCGTCCCCACCACCCTCACCTTCCCCGCCGGATCGACCGCGGGGGCGACCCAATCGCTGGCCGTCACGATCACCGACGACGCCGTCGTCGAGTCCGACGAGACCCTCGTGCTCAGCCTCCTGTTCGCCACGGGGGGGGCGACGATCGTGAGCCCCTCGTCCCACACCCTCACGATCACCGACGACGACACCACGGTGAGCAAGGTTCTCTACGTCGCGGACCAGGACACCTCGGGGGTCTACGAGCTCTACCTGGTGACGGTGACCAACGGCGTCGCGAGCAGCTCGCAGAAGGTGAGCGGGAGCCTGGTCAGTGGCGGGGACGTGAGCACGAGCACCACCGGGAGCGGGGTCTCGCCCGACGGCAAGTGGGCGGCGTAAATCGCCGACCAGAACGAGGACGGGACCAACGAGCTGTTCCTCGTGGATATCTCGGGGTCGGGCCCCTACACCGCGACCCGGGTCTCCGGCGACTTCACAGGGGCCAGCGGGAAGTCCGTCGAGCGCCTGCTGTTCAGCCCGGGGAGCGACTACCTGGTCTACCGCGCCGACCAGAACACCCAGGGGACCTACGAGCTCTACGCGGTGAACCTCTCCAGCCCCGGCGTCGGCTCGCGGATCAACGTCGGCCTGAGCAGCGGTGAGTTCGTCTCCAACTCGGGCCTGCGCTTCTCGAGCTCGGGGGCCCGGCTGACGTACATCGTCAACGACGGCTCGACCAACGCCGTGGTCTGGAGCCGCCGCTTCTCCAACAGCACCAACCGCCGGATCAGCGACGCGCTGGTCAGCGGGGGGGCGGTCAACTCCAACGGCGGGTTCTACAACTCCAGCGAGAACCTCATGATCTGGTGGGGCGAGGCGAACACCGTAGGGATCAACGAGCTCTGGTGCGGAACATAGACACCAGCACCCCGACCAGACCCGCGTGCACTCGGCCTTCGCGAGCACCGACAACGACGTGTTCTACGCGCTGTTCTCCCCCGACGGGACCAAGGTCGCCTACAGCGCCGACCCGAACGTGAACTCGAAGATCGAGGTGTTCGCGGTCGACGTCAGCGGCGGCACGCCGGGCACGGTGCGCACCGCGACCCCGTCCGGGGCGATCGACGAAATGAACGCGCAGACGACGTTCATGGTGTGGAGCCCGGACAGCACCTACCTCTGCTACCGCGCGGACGCCCTGGTGGACGGACGCTTCGACGTCTACGCCGTCGACGCCAGCAACCTCGGGGCCTCGCTGTCTCCGTTCCTGCTGCACACGGTGCAGTCGGGGCGCTCGTCCAGCTCGAACATGCTCTGGAGCAGCGACAGCACCAAGACCCTGTTCTCTGCGATCTACGGGACCGAGTCGACCTCGACCGAGCTCTACTTCGCCACGGTGGCCCTGGCGCCCCAGGCCCCGGCGGCCATGCGCGTGTCCCAGGCGTTCCCCTCCAGCCGCTCGGTGTCCGCGACCTTCTCTCGCCAGAGCGAGAGCGTGGCCGTCACCCAGCCGATCCTCAGCTCCGACGACGCGCTCCTGTTCTATCGAGCCGACGCCGACGTCGACAACGAGTTCGAGATCTACGTGGTGGACGTGAGCGGGTCCTTCACCACGCCGCAGCAGGTGAACGGCACGCTCCAGAGCGGGACCAGCGCCGACTTCACCTACCTCCTGCTGGGGAGCGCCACGCGGCAGTTGGTCTACATTGCGCAGGAGGACGCCGGCACCCCGGAGCAACTGATCCTGGCGACGCTCCCCACGCCGACGAACTCGGGACCTTCACCCGCGCGACCCTCGGCACCGCGAACTCCGCGATCCAGCGCCTGTTCGTCGCGAACAACTGAGGCGGCGTCCCGGTCAGGCCTGCCGAAGAGAGAGAGAATGCCAACCGCCAAGGCCGCCAAGGACGCCATGGCTCCGCCACTCCAAAGCTGTCTGCATGATCGGAGCCTAGTGGCCCGTCAGGGCTGATTCAGCGGCGCTCGCTTGCCCTCGTCGCCCCTGGCGTTGTTGCTCGTCGGTCACAATGGCCCGCATTGCTCGCTCCTCGCGCCTAGCCAGGAACGACGATTGCGGCGCGATCACCGCTGAAATCAACCCTGACGGACCACTAGGCGGTACGCTCAGTCGCGGACCGTCGCTCCGCCCACGGTCCAGACGACACGACGCGGAAGCGCTCGGCGGAGCCATGGCGTCCTTGGCGGCCTTGGCGGTTACACCGACGCGCCGACGCGGCTCCGCTCCAGCGGAGCGCGCCCGCTAGGGACGCTCTTGCAGCCAGCGCGCGAGGAGCGGGGCCACCGAGCGCACGCGGAAGCGCGGGTCGTGGGCGACCCCCTGCGCGCGGGGGTGCGAGTCGGTGCCCGCCACGCCCTGGAGCAGCCCGTCCGCGAACAGGCGCTCGGGGGCGCCCTCGGGGAGCACGAGGTGGGTGGTCACCGCGTAGCAGCGGCTGGCCCCGGCCTCGAGGAACGCGCGCGCCGCGCCGAGGAGCGTCGAGCCCGAGCGGATCATGTCGTCGTAGATCACCACGACCTGGTCCCGCACGTCGGCGTCGAGGCCGGTGACCCGGGTCGTGCCGTCGGCGCCCCGGCGCTTGCTGGCGTAGGCCACGGGCACCCCCAGGTCGTCGGCCAGGGACTCGACCCACTTCGCGCGGCCTGCGTCCGGCGCGGCGAGCACGAAGGGGCCGCCGTCCGCGAACTCCCGCGCGGCCTCGAACACCAGCGACTTGCCGTAGAGGTGAAAGGCAGGGGTCCCCGCGTCGAAGTAATACGCGATCCCGGCGGCGTGCAGGTCCAGCAGCAGGACGCGGTTGCCGAGGGGCGCGGTGGGCAGGGACGCGATCAGGGTCGCCCGCGACTTGGCGACCACGGACTCCTGGGGGCGCACCGCGCGCTCCATGGTCTGGTAGCCGAAGTAGGGCAGGACCCAGGTCAGCCGCGACGCGCCCCAGCGCACGGCGGCGCTGGCGAGGTCGTAGGCCAGGAGCGTGTCGCGCTCGGACGCGGTCCCCGCCACCAGCACCACGGGGTGCTCGCGCAGCGGGGTCACGATTCGCTGGTAGGTCTCGCCGTCGGAGAAGGTCTTGCGCTCGACCTCGGCCTGCGCCCACCCCGTGGCCGCCGCCAGACGCTCGGCGAGCCCCGCGTAGCTGGGGATCGAGAGCAGGAGTGGGGCGGGGTCGCGCAAGGGGAGCGGTGCTACAGCGCGGCGGCGCCGTGGGTGGGGATCCCGTGGGTGATCCCGTTGCCGTTGCCGTTGCCGTTCGAGTGACCGTTGCCGTTCGAGTGGCCGTTGCCGTTCTTCGAGCTGCGCGCGTAGGTCGTGCGGCCGGTGCTGGTGGTCAGCGTCGGCATGTGCATGCAGGCCTGCTTGTAGAGCCGCACGGCGGCCATGGCGGTGCGCACGCGGTCCTTCATGTTCAGCTCGCTGATCCCAATGCAGGGGATCCGCTGCCAGGTGAAGATGAAGTCCAGCATGCCGTCGATCCGGTTGATCTCGTCCCAGGCCACGGTCTCGCGCACGCCGTCGTTGGTCATGCACTCGCGCTGGGGGCGCACGTAGAACACCAGGCTCCGCTCGCGCACGAGCTTGAAGTACTCGTCGGCGCGGTCGTCGAGGATCCCGCCGATCGTGGTGCAGTGGCGCGCGGCGTAGGCGATGTTGTCGAAGGAGCGGTCGCTGACGAAGCCCTCGGGGTAGCGCTCCTCCACGTCGAGCTGGCGCTGGAACACCTGGCGCTGGTAGTCCAGCGCGCGGTCGAGGTCGACCCGCAGGGTCTCGAAGCTGAGCTCCATCTCCGCGATCACCTGCCGCGCCACCTCGTTGATCAGGGGCAGGCCGAGCTCCTTGGCCAGGTGCCGCGCGAGGGTGGTCTTGCCCGTGCTGTGGGCGCCGCAGACGTAGATCCGGAGGGGCTGCATGTGCTTCTCTCGTCGGTGCTTAGGGTCGCTGCTCGGCCGGGTGTGCGCGGGGCGCGCGCTCCCTCGGCGATGGGTGAAAGCTAGCACTCGGGTCGGACACGCCGGCGCGACCCGCGTAACCCTCACGGGCTCCGACCCGGCCGTGTCGCCGCGTCCCCGGCGGGTAAGCTGAGCTCATGCTCGTCAGCCCGAACGACCCCGAGCCGCGGTCCGAGCCCGCGGGCTTCACCCGGCGCAGCGCGCTCGTGCGCGGCGGCGCGGCGGCCCTCGCGCTGGGGTTGGGCGGGCTGACCGTGCACCAGTGCACGGGCTACGCGGACCCGGACGGGCACACCCTGCAGGCGCTCTCGGCCAAGGAATACCGCGCCCTGGTCGCGGCCAACGAGGTGATCCTGGCGGGGCTGGACCCGGCGCTGGTCGAGGTCTCGGCGCAGTGGGCCGACGGCTACGTGGCGCGGCAGTCGAGTTGGCTGCGGCGCGAGCTCAAGGCGTTGCTGCAGTTGTTCGAGCACGGGCCCCCGCTCCTCGGCGCGGGGTGGTCGCGGGCGACGCGGCTCGCGCCGGAGGCGCGCGCGGCGTATCTGGCCTGCTGGCAGCGCAGCCCCCGGGCGCTCCTGCGCCAGGGCTACGGCGGGCTCAAGTCGGTGGCCTTCATGGGCGCGTACCGCGACCCGCGGGCCTGGTCCCACTGCCTCTACGGCGGACCCCCGCCCCACCCGCTGAGGGACGGCGAGTGATCGTCGAGGGGCGGACGCTGCGCGAGCAGCTCGAGCTCGAGGCCGACGCGGTGGTCGTGGGGACCGGCGCTGGGGGCGGCATGATGCTCCGCGAGCTCGCCGCGCGGGGGCTCGACGTGGTGGGGTTGGAGATGGGCGCGCACTCGACCGCGCGCGACTTCACCATGCGCGAGGCGGACATGCTCGAGCTCCTGATGCAGGAGCGCGGCGCGCGGGCCACCGCCGACCAGCAGGTGCGGATCGTGCAGGGGCGCGGGGTCGGCGGGAGCACCGTGCACAACCTCTGCCTGTGCAAGCGCACCCCGGACCTCGTGCTCGAGCACTGGGTGCAGGCCCACGCCGCCGAGCGCCTGAGCCCGGCGTCGCTGGCCCCGAGCTTCGCCGCGACCGAAGCCGAGCTCTCGGTCATGAAGGTCGACGCGGGCTACCTCAACGAGAACAACCGCCTGTTCAAGGTCGGCTGCGACGTATTGGGCTACGCCAGCGACTACACCGCCCACAACCGGATCGGCTGTCAGAAGTCGGGCTACTGCATCATGGGCTGCCCCTTCGATGGCAAACAGAACGCGCTGAAGGTGCTCCTGCCCAAGGCCCTCGAGGCCGGCGCCCGGATCTACTCCGACGCCAAGGTCGAGCGGATCCTCACCCAGCGCGGGCGCGCGGTGGGGGTCTCGGGCACCTTCCTCGACGCGGCCGGTCGCCCCCAGGGCGGCTTCCGGGTGCGCGCGCGGACGGTGTGCCTGGGCGGGAGCGCGGTGGGCTCCGCGGCGCTCTGCCTGCAGAGCGGGCTCCCGGACCCCTCGGGGCTCACCGGGCGGAACCTGTTCGTGCACCCCGCGGGGTCGGTGGCCGGGATCTTCCCTCAGCCCGTCGACGGCTGGCGCGGCGTGCCCCAGACCTACGAGTGCACCGAGTTCCTCGAGTTCCACCCGGGGAGCGAGAAGCGCGTGTGGCTGGTGCCGGTGTTCGCGCACCCGATCGCGACCGCGGTCCTGACCCCCGGCTTCGGCGCCGCCCACGCGGAGGTCATGGCCAAGTATCGCCACGTAGCGGCGCTGACCGCCGTCGTCCACGACGAGTCCCCGGGCCAGGTGCGGGTGACCCCCGGCGGGCGGATCCGGATCGACTACACGCTCTCCCCCGCCGACCAGGCCCAGCTCGCCCTGGGGCTCAAGGAGGGCGCGCGGATCCTGCTCGCCGCCGGCGCCAAGCAGGTCCTGGTCAACTACGAGAACGACCCGATCGTGCTCACCGACCCCTCGGGGCTCGAGCGGATCACCGCCCGCGGCGCGCCGCCCTACGAGCTGCCGCTGACCGCGGTGCACCCCATGAGCACGCTCCCCATGTCCGACGACCCCCGCCGGGGCGTGGTCGACTCACGGGGAGAGCACCACGCCGTGGGCGGCCTGTTCGTGTGCGACGGGAGCGTGTTCCCGACCTCGATCGGCGTGCCCCCGCAGATCTCGATCTACAGCGTCTCGCGGCACGTGGCCCGGTTCGTGGCCGAGGCCTGCGGCGGCCGCTGAGCGGAGGCGCGCGCGTGCAGTCGCAGCGCGCAGGCGACCAGGGCCGAGGCCGCGCCGAGGGTCAGCGCGAGGGCCGAACGCTGGGAGAGCAGGTGCGGCGCGCCGACCTCGAGCCGCTCGAAGGGGAGCGGGCACCACGCGACCGCGAGCCAGCACCAGAGCGCGGGGGGGAGCCCGAGGGCGAGCAGGCGCAGCGCCTCGCCGCGCCTCGAGGCTGCGCGCCCTCGGCCCAAGTGGCACAGCAGCCACCAGGCCAGGTAGATCGCGACCGCGAACAAGATCAGGTCGCCGCAGTAGACGACCAGGAACCCAACGGGCAGCCGTGTCCGGGCTCCTCCCTTGATGTTCTGGTCAGCGTGCACGAGGCCCACGTCGTCCCCGCGGCCTCCCTCGTCGAGGCCGTTGGGTCCGAGGGAGTAGACACCCAGGCCCTCGCCCACCAAGGGTCGGCCCCAGGGATCCACGGCCGGGTCGCCCCAAGGAAGCCAGGGGCAGATCGCGCTGCGCAGCACGGCCTGCTCCGGGTCGACGGCGCGCAGCAGCGGGCCGTAGGCGCTGCCCCAGAGCAGGCACCCCGCGAGCAGGCCCCACAGGGCGGCCTTCGCCGGCGAGCTGCCCAGCGTTAGCGCCCGAGCTTGCTCGCCAGCTTGGTGAGCTTGCCCTGGAGCTTGCGCACCCGCACGAACAGGTGGTGGTAGGCCGGGGTGCGGCTGTCCTCGCTCTTGGGCGTGTACTCGTCCTTGAGGTAGGGCACGTACATCGAGCGCCGCAGGCTGCGCCAGCCCATGTGGGGCGAGGGCACGACGCGGTGCCACATGCGCCCGTCGTGGACCGTGAGGTCGCCGGGCTCGGTCTCGACCGCGATCTCCTCGGGAATGTCCTTCTGGGAGACGAAGTGCGGCATGCGGGTGCACATGCCCCACAGGCCCTGGCGGTGGGTGCCCGGGAGCAGGCGCAGCCCGCCGTCTTCCTTCTTGATCCGGTCGAAGTGCAGGCCGACGTTGAGCTGCTGGGTCGGGTTGCGCAGGTAGAACACGTCGCGCAGGGCGTCGGTGTGCCAGGCCACCCCGGTGTAGACGCTGCCGGGGACGTTCAGGTTGCGGTTGAACACGACGCCGTCGCGCTCCACGTCGCCGACCCGGGTGCCGAAGCCGACGAGGCTGCGCACGGGGATCAGGCGCTCGTTGCGCACGAAGGCGCGGATCTCGGGAGAGAAGCAGCTCGAGAACGCGAAGCGCTGAATGAAGGGGTTACCCTCGGGGTCCTCGCCCACGAACAGCGGGGTCCCGTAGACGCTCGTGCGACCCTCGGCGAGCCACCGCCGCTCCACGTCGCGGATCCCCTGCTCCATGGCCTCGAGCTCCTGGGTCGTGGCGACCTGAGCGAAGACCAGGAACCCGTGCTCGTCGAGGAACGCCTGCTGGACGCCGGTGATCCGCGGGCCGAGGGTGAAGCGCGTGGTCAGGGGCAGCGCGCGCGCCTCCTCCCGCTCCTCCCAGGTCGGCTCCACCGGGATCGCGGCCAGGAGCCGCTCGTGAGCCACAGGGTCGACGTTAAGCGTGGAATGATCGACGGTTACAGCGGACATACGAACCTCGCAGGGATTCAATCGATTGATTGATTGTCTCTCCGGGCCTGCGTGGGGTCAAGCCTGATTTCGCCCTCGCGCGACCGCCCCGCGAGGGTCGACCCCCGAGCTCCGCCCACGCGCACTCGACCCCCGAGCTCCGCCCGCGCGCACTCGACCGCCGAGCTCCGCCCACGCGCACCCGCTCCGTCATTCCGATGTTCAACCACCGATCTCCGCCCACGCGCACTCGACCCCCGAGCTCCGCCTACGCGCACCCGCTCCGTCACTCCGATGTTCAACCACCGATCTCCGCCCACGCGCACGCGTGACGCCCTCCGCGAGGAAGAAACACCGAACACACCGAGCTCCGCTCGAGCGCTCACGCGCGGGCATGGAAGTGGGACTCGGATCACGGCCAGGCTTCGCACTCGCGGAGCTCGGTGTGTTCGGTGTTTCTTCCGATCGCTTGCCGGCGCGGTCGCGCGTGGGCGGAGATCGGTGGTTGAAAAATGGACGGTCGGGGTGGGTGCGCGTGGGCGGAGCTCGGTGGCTGACGCTGGCCGGACGGAGCGGGTGCGCGTGGGCAGAGCTCGGTGGTCGAGCGACGGACCCACGGAGCGGCTGGGTGTCGAGCGGATCAGGAGACGAACGAGGGGACCGACCGCTGCTCTATACTGCGGCCATGCGCCCGTCCTTCGTGTTCGTGCTCGCCGCGCTCGCCGTCCCCGCCTGGGGGCAGGTGGAGCGCGCGACCCTGGCCCGGCCCCACACCCACGCGGTGCTCGAGGGCAGCCAGCTCGAGGGCCTGCTCAACACAGAGTGCGAGCGGATCCGGGTCTACGCCTTCCGCGGCGCGGGGCTCGAGCCGATCCCGTTCCAGATCGACGAGCGCACCCCCGACGGCGTCTACGCCTACGAGCAGGGCGACGAGCGCCGCTCGGACACCGACGACGGGCGCTTCGACCAGAACGACGAGCTCGTGTTCCGCGCCGCCGACGCCGGCGACCGCGTGCGCCTCGACCAGCTCCAGCTCGGGCAGAGCGCCGAGATCGAGCTCGCGCTCCAGGCCCCCGAGGGCGGGCAGGCCTGGGTCTACGTGCTGTCCTTCGACGACCCGCCCCCGCGCAGCGAGACCCGCTACGTCTCCCTCGACTGGGAGGCGGGCGAGCTCATTGGCTGGACCACGGACCGGGTGCAGCTCCACCGCTCGACCAAGCACCAGGCGCTCCTGGCCTTCAACCGCCTGCGCTTCCGCGACAAGCAGGGCGACCTGGGGCCCGACGTCCTGGATCAGGCCAAGTTCCAGCTGCGCGCGAGCTACCTGTTCACGGACATCGTGCGCCGCTTCGACGAGGTGCGCTCGGCCCCCTTGGCCTGGACCAGCGGGCCGGTGCGCGCGCTGGTGCGCTTCAACATGGAGGTCTACCTGATCTGGGGGCACTGGGTGAAGCCGCCCTCGACCTCGGGCGCAGGACCCCGCGCCGGCTCCTGCGAGCTCAAGGCCTACGGCGATCGGGTCGAGATCAACCTCGACCTCAAGCTCCCGGTGGACCTCGAGGCCGACGCGCCCTCGAACCTGCGCACGTCCCTCGACTTCGCCCCCCAGGCAGGGACGGTGTGGGTGTGGTCCGACAAGAACCGCCAGCGCCTGCGCGCCGGCGCCACCCGTCGCCAGCACTGGAAGCAGCTCGACACGAGCTTCCCCGCGTGGGTGTGCGCGAGCACCGACAGCGGCTCGGTGCTCGCTCAGCTGCGGCTCTCCGAGCGCCTGCGCCGCAGCTCGCACCAGCTCTTCCTGCGCGACGACGCCGAGCCCGACCCCCCCGAGGACACCCCGGGCTCGCTCGGGAACCTGGGCTTCACCGTGGACCTGCGCGCGCTGCCCGCCGGGACCTACTCCGGCGAGGTCGTGCTCCAGTTCGGGGAGCCCCTGCTCCCCGGGACCGAGGGCACCCTCCTGCGGCCGGACACCCCGCTCACCTGCAAGGCCAGCGCCGCTCAGTGAGCGCGGGGGTCGTGCCCCTGATCCTCGCCGCCGGCGCTTCCCAGCGCATGGGCCGGGCCAAGGCCGCGGTCGCCGTGGGCGGACGCCCGGCGCTGGAGCGGATCCTGCGCGTGTGCGCCTCCGCGGGGGTGGGGCCGGCGCGGGTCGTGGTCGGGGCGCACCCCGCGGCCGCGCGCGCCGTGGCGCCCGGGGCGCGCCAGGTCCACAACCCGCGCTGGGCCCTCGGCCGCACCACGTCGATCCAGGCTGGGCTGCGCGCGATCGGGCCAGCCCCGGCGGTGCTCCTGTGGCCGGTGGACGTGTGCTTGCCCGACGTCTACGACCTGCTGGCCCTGCTCGAGGCTCGGCGCCGCCACCCGGACCGGGCGCTGTGGGTCCCGAGCCACGCCGAGCGTCGCGGGCACCCGGTGCTCCTGGGCCCTGCGGCCCAGGCGGCGCTCCTGGCCCTGGGGCCGACCCAGCCCGCGCGCGCCGTGGTGCGGGCGCTGGCCGCCCGGGGGCGGGTCGAGCACGTCGAGCGCCCCAGCGACGCCTGCCTGCGCGACCTCAACCGCCCCGCTGACGTGCGCGGGGTGCTCGCCTGAAGCCGCCGAGGCGCAGGTCGACGGGCTGCTAGACTGAGGGCCGGAGGCCGGACGCGTGTCCCACCGCTCGCTCGCCGAATTTCTCGACTACGTCACCGAGAGCTTCGCCAACCTGTTCAACCTCGACGTCGACCCGACCCTCGACGAAGCGGACAACGTGCAGAAGGTGATCGGGCAGACCGGGACGGTGGCCTGGATCGTGAGCACCGCCGTGCCGATCCCGGCCTCGGACTTCCTGCTGCTGACCCCGATCCAGACGAAAATGGCGGTGCAGATCGGCAAGATCAAGGGCTTCTCGGTCTCCCAGGAGCGGGCCAAGGAGATCGTGACCGAGATCCTGGGAGTGGTCGGCATGTCGGTCACCGCGCAAATGCTGATCGTGTCCGTGGCCAAGCTCGTGCCCTTCGTGGGCGGGTTCCTCAGCGCGCCGCTGGTCTACGCCAGCACCTGGGCGATCGGCAACGTCGTCAACTACTACTTCGACTGCATGCGCCACGGGAGCAAGCCCTCGAGCGAGGCCATGAAGGAGCTGTTCGCCGAGCAGTTCCGCGTCGGCAAGCGACGCAGCGAGCAGCTCGACAAGGACGAGCTGCGGCGCAAGGCCGACGAGCTGCGCCAACGCGGGGCCGCCAAGAATCCGGACCTGGTGAGCAAGTCGGGGTCGCGGCGCGAGCGCCCGATCCCGAGCCCGGCGCCGGCGCCCGCGCCCGCGGCCGCCGCGGGTCGGCAGAAGATCAAGATCACCCTCCCTCCGCGGCAGGAGGGCGCCGCCGGACCCGACGAGCCGCGGCGCATGCAGAAGACGATCGGCTTCGGAGACGAGGAGCGGGCGGCGGCGCCCGCGGCCGCCCCCGCCCCGGCGCCCGCCGACGCCGAGGAGGAGGACCTCGTGGCGCAGCTCGAGCGGCTGGCCGGCCTGCGCCAGCAGGGGATCCTCACCGAGGAGGAGTTCCAGCAGGCGAAGGAGCGGCTGCTCGGCTAATGCTCGACGACCACTCGACCACCTGGAACTGGCGGGACTGGGCGTTCACCCTCGACGACCAGGGCCCGTTCGAGACCGGCGCGGCGACGTCGGAGCCCGGCGCCGAGGGGCCTCCGCCGGACTTCCCGCGCTACGAGGTGTTGCGCTGCCTGGGCTCGGGCGCCATGGGCACGGTGTGGCTCGTGCGCGATCGCGAGCTCATGCGCGAGGTCGCGCTCAAGCTCGGGCACAAGGCCGACGAGCGCACCCTCGGGCAGTACGCCCTCGAGGCGCAGATCTCGAGCCAGCTCGACCACCCCAACATTCCCCCGGTCTACGACGTCGGCCGCGACGACGAGGGACGTCCCTACCTCACCAGCAAGCTGATCCGGGGACACGAGCCGCTGAAGAGCGTGATCGACCGCCTCGTCGCCGCCGACGATCAGGCCGTGCGCTGCTACGGCTACTCGCGGCGGGTGCAGGTGGCGCTGCGGATCGCGGCCGCGTTGGGCTACGCCCACGAGCGCTGCGTCGTGCACCAGGACGTGAAGCCCGAGAACGCGCTGGTCGGCGTGCACAACGAGGTCTACCTCGTCGACTGGGGCGTGGCGAACATCGAGGCCCTGAGCTGCTCGACCAACATGCCGGTGCGGGTCGGCGGCGCCGGGCTGGAGGAGGTCACCTACCGCGCCTCGGAGATCGCGGGGACCCCGGCCTACATGGCGCCCGAGCTGTTCCACGGGCAGCGCCCGGACGCGCTCAGCGATCAGTACAGCTTCGCCGCGACCCTCTACGAGCTCCTGACCCTGCGCCACTACCTGAGCGACGCGGGGACCCTGACCGACCTGGCGTCGATCGCGCTGGCGGCCAAGGGGCACCCGCCCAAGCCCGCCCACGAGGTCGACCTGGGCTGCGGACCGCCGCCGCCCAAGGCCTTGAGCGCGATCTGCGCGCGCGGCCTGGCCAAGGCGCGGGCGGACCGCTTCCCGAGCATGGACGCGTTCTACGACGCCCTGCAGGGCTGGCTCGACGACCGCGGGAGCGAGGCGTGAGGCCGCCTCGCGCACGATGAAGTCCCCGCCGCGGGTCCCCGGCTACGCGCCCCTGCGCTTGCTGGGGGCCGGCGGCATGGGCGCGGTGTGGGAGGTCGTCCAGGAGGCGACCGGCCAGCGCTACGCGCTGAAGCTGGTCCGGGCCCAGGGCCAGGAGGACCTGGCGCGCTTCCAGCGCGAGGCGCGGGTCCTCGCGGGCCTCGACCACCCCAACGTGGTGCGCCTGCACACCGCGGACTTCAGCGCGCGCCCGCCCTACTTCGTACAGGAGCTGCTCGAGGGCGGGAGCCTGAGCGAGCTCCTGCGGCGGGGGCCCCTGCCGGCCGCGAGCGCGCGCGAGATCCTGCGGCAGGTCGGCGAAGGGGTCGCCGCCGCGCACCGCGCGGGGATCCTGCACCGGGACCTCAAACCCGACAACGTGCTGTTCTCGGCGGAGGGCGTGGCCAAGGTCACCGACTTCGGCCTGGCCGTCTCCGGCGAGACCCGGGAGCGCTTGACCCGCACCGGGGCGGTGCTCGGGACGCCGGAATACATGGCGCCCGAGCAAGCGCTCGACGCGCGCGGGGCGGACGAGCGCGCCGACGTCTACGCGCTGGGGGCCCTGCTCTACGCCATGCTGACCGGGGCCCCGCCGATCCCCGCCAACGGGCGCTCCCTGATCGCGCTGCTCACCGCGCTGCAGACGGAGCCGCCGCGACCCCCCAGCGAGTTCGCTCCCGCGACCCCGCCGGAGCTGGAGCAGCTCTGCCTGCGCGCCCTGGCCAAGGACCCCGAGGCGCGCTTCCCCACGGCGCGCGCGCTGCTCGAGGCCCTCGAGCGACGCTCGAGCGGCAGGGGCTGGGGGCGCCGGGGCGCGGCTGCAGCGGCGCTGGCGCTGGCCGTGGCGCTGGCGCTCGGCGTCTGGCTCTCGCTCCCGACGCGGGGCGCCCAGGAGCCCGCGGCTGCGGCCCCCGCGCGGGTCGAACCCGTGCCGCCGGCCCCGCGACCGAGGGCCGTCTCCGAGGAGGGTCTGCGTCCGGGGTTCGAGCTCCAGCCCCAGGGAGCCCGGCGCGAGGTGCTGGTCGACGGGGACCGCCTGGTCGTCGTCGGCTACGAGGCGCTGGCGATCTACGACGGCGGGTCCCACCGCGAGCTGTCGACGGTGGCGCTGGAGCCGAGCGCTGAGCCCGAGCGCCTCGTCGCCCTGGGCGACGAGCGCTACGCGATCGCGCGGGAGGAGGGGCCGCTGCTCGTGGTGGGGCCAGGGGAGCGCGTGACGCCGGTGGAGTCCCTGCAGAGCGTGCTGTGCGTGGCCCGACACGACCAGCTCCTCGCCTGCGGCTTGCGCAGCGGAGCGCTCCAGGTGCTCCGGATCGAGGACTCGGGGGTGACCCCGCTCACGGAGGTCCTGGAGCTCGCCCCCAAGTTCCAGGTCGAGGACGTGGTGTGGTTGGACGCCCGGCACCTCGTGCTCGCGACCCGCGGGCGGCGGCAGGAGAACGCCACCGCGGGCACCGACCGCGACAACGGGAGCCAGCTCGTGCTCGTGGTCTACGACCCCACCGCCAGCGGCCTCTTGCCGGTCGAGTGGCAGGACGTGTTCGGCGCGTTCAGCCTCGCCGTGCACCCCTCGCGGCCGAACCTGGTGGTCGTGGGCACGGCGCTGGGAGGGCTGCACGCGTTCGAGGTGCGGGACGAGGTGTTCCACGAGCTGGAGGCCTCCCGCTGGACCTCCGCCACCTTCGGCGCCGGCACCTGCCGCGCCCTGCGCTTCACCCGCCGGGGGCTCGCGGTGTGCGTGTTCGAGGGCAGCGCCGAGCACCTCAACCGGATCGTGCTCTACGACCCTTGGCGTCAGGGGCGCGACGGGCGGGTCGTGACCCGCATGCTCCCTCTGGGGGCGCTCGCGCCCTACTGCCTCTCCCTCGACGAGGAGGAGGAGGTCCTGTTCATGGGCGGCCACTTCGGGGGCGCGCAGCTCCGGAGCCTGGCCGAGGTCGAGGCCGAGGCCACGGAGCACCCCTGATCAGCGCCGGGGCGCGTCCCACTTGCGGAGTTGCTTGAGGGTCAGCGTGAGGTCCTTGGGCAGCGGCGCCTCGATCAGGCGGCGCTCCCCGCAGGGCGCGGTGAACTCCAGGCGCCAGGCGTGGAGCGCGAGGCGATCGAGCAGGGGACGCTCCGCGCGCCCCTTGCGCTGCTGGTAGCCGGGCTTGAGCTCCGAGAGCAGGAGCTCCTTCCCGCCGCCGTAGTTTGGGTCCACGGCCAGCGGCAGCCCGACCCCTGAGAGGTGTCGCCGGATCTGGTGCGTGCGCCCGGTCAGGATCCGCACCTGGAGCCAGGCGTGGCGGCGGAAGCGCTCGAGGAGCGTCCAGCGGGTGAGCGCGTCCTGGAGCTTGCCCTTGGCCGTGGCCAAGGGGGTGTCGACCTCGCCCGCGTCCTCGGGGGGCACCCCCTTGACCAGCGCCAGGTAGTCCTTGGTCACCCGGCGCTCGCTGAACTCGGCGCTCAGCGCGCGCAGCGCGGGGCGGGTGGTCGCCACGAGCAGGGCGCCTGACGTCCCCGCGTCCAGGCGGTGCACGATCCGCGGGCGGAGCTCGGTGTCCCGCAGGTGGTGCAGGAGGGCCGCCCACAGCGGGAGCTCGACCCCGACCCCCGCGGGCTTGGCGATCACGAGCAGGCCCGGCTCTTCGTGCAGGACCTCCAGGCCGGGCAGGGGCTGGGGCTCGACGGCCTGGAGCAGGTCCTCCTCGACCGCGAGCACGTCGCCCTCCACGAGCACCTGGTTGGGGCCGCAGGGGCGCTCGTTGAGCACCGCGCTGCGGTCGCGCAGCGCGCGGTTCAGCTCCGCGGTCGGGACCCGGGGGTAGACGTCGCTCAAGAGCTGCAGCGCGGTCAATCCGGCGTCGGCGGCGGAGACGGTCCACTCCCGGTCGCTCATGCGCTCCCTCGGGCCCAGAGGTGGGCGGAGACCGCGAAGGCCGCGGCCACGTTCAACGACTCGGTGTGCCCGCCGAGGGTCAGCGGCAGGCAGTCGCCCAGGAGCTCGGCGGGGACCCCGGGCCCCTCCGCGCCGAGCAAGAGCAGGCAGCGCGCGGGGAGCGAGGTCGGCTCCGCGCCGCCGTGGGCCACGCAGGCGACCGGCGTGTAGCCGCGGGCGCGGGCGCGGGTCAGGAGCTCCGCGGCGTCGGCGACCTGGGCCGGGGGCGAGCGCAGGAGGGCCCCGCTGCTCGCTCGCACCAGGCGAGGGTGGTAGGGGTCGGCGCCTCCGCGCAGGAGCACGAGGCCGGCGAAGCCGAAGAACGCGGCGCTGCGCAGGATCGAGCCCAGGTTCCCGGGGTCCTGGACGCCGAGGCAGGCGACCACCGCTCGGGGCGCCCCGGGGTCCTCGCCCAGGAGCGCGTCCAGCTCGGCGTAGCGGGCGCTGGCGACCGCCAGGGCCCCCGGCGGGACCTCGAGCTGGCTCAGCTCGGCGAACACCGGCGCGGGGAGCGCGAAGGCGGCCACGCCCTGGGCCTCGGCCAGCTCGAGCAGCTCGGGGTCGAGGGCCTCCTCGGGGAGGTAGACCTCGCTCACTGCCCCTGGCGCGTCGGTCAGCGCGTCGCGGATCGCGCGGCTGCCCTCGAGCAGGAAGGCGCCCTCCTTCTTGCGCCCGTGCCGGGTGCGCAGGCGGCGCACCCGCTTGAGGCGGGGGTTCTGGGGGGACTGGATCCGGGTCGGGGTCAGAGCAGCAGCCACCCGACCACGAGGGCCACGAGCACGAGCGCGCCGATCCCGATCGCGGCGAGGGTCGCGGGCGGGAGCGGGAGCGGCGCGTCGCCGTCGCCGGTGTCTTCGTCCAGGTCCTGCTTGTCCAGGGTCGGGAACGAGGCGTCGGTGGCCGCCAGCTTGCGCCCGCCGCGGGTGCCCTGGGCCGCCTTGGCGCGCTTGAGCGAGAACCCGCCGCCCTCCTCGTAGGTCACCTGCACCCGCGGGCCGCCGCCGCCGATCTCGAGGGTCGCGCGCTGGGGCAGCCGCGTGGGTCCCTCGAGCTTGGACCCGTCGAGCAAGACCCCGTTGGTGCTGTCCAGGTCCGCGATCTCCAGGCGACCCTCGGCGTCGCAGCGGATCTCGGCGTGCTCCGCCGAGACCTTGAGGTCGGTCTCCGGGTCGAACTGGAGCTGGCAGGTCTCGGCGCGGCCGATCCGGATCGGGAGCTGCACGAAGGCCTCGGTCGTGCCTCGGCGCGCACCCGAGAGGTGCTTGACGGTGATCGTGTACGCAGCCACGTCGGCGCCCCCCTTCAGGCTCCAATTATGCGCAGGGGAGCGGGGGAATTGAAGGGCGCCCCCTCTCGCTCAGGCCGCCTGGGCGAGGCCCAACTCCCGGGCCCAGTGCTGCATGCGCTCCTGGGAGGCGGCCTCTGGGTAGCTCGCGGCTTCCAGGGGAAAGTTCACGAGGGCGTCGGGCAGGTTCACGTGGAACACCACGGTGTAGAGCTGCACGTTCCCCGCGCGGGACCTGCCGGCGCTGACCCGGGACACGCTCACGTTCCCCGCGGCCTTCCCGGCGAACTCGACCTTGCCGAAGGGGTTCCCCCGCGCGAGCTCGAGGGCCTGGGTCTGGGTGTCGTAGCGCAGGTGGCAGGTGCCGAAGCAGGTGTCGACGAAGCCGTAGGCCGCGATCAGCGCGCCGAGGCCCGCGCCGAGGCGCACCGGGAGCGGCACGTCGGCGACCCCCACGATCCACACGCACACCCCGGCCATGACCAGGAGCAGGAACGCGGCCAGGCGCAGGCGCCCGTCGATCTCGAGGCGCTGCCCGTCGAAGCGCGTGCGACAGAGCACGATCGAGAACCGCCGCTTGCGCGGTCCCCGCCGGCTCGCCGCTCCCTCCCGGTCCACCCGCCGCTCCTAGAACTGCGCCGTGTCGGCCTTGATGTTCAGGAGGAACTCGGCGTTGGAGCTGAAGTTCTTCAGCCGGCCCTTGAGCAGCTCCATGGCCTCGTTGGGGTTCATTTCGTTCAGCACCTTGCGCAGGACCCAGGTGCGCTTGAGCTCCTCCGGGTCGAGCAGGAGCTCCTCCTTGCGGGTGCCCGAGCGGCGGACCTCGATCGCGGGCCAGATCCGCCGGTCGGCCAGCGAGCGGTCGAGGTGCAGCTCCATGTTGCCAGTGCCCTTGAACTCCTCGAAGATCACCTCGTCCATGCGCGAGTTGGTCTCGATCAGGGCGGTGGCGATGATCGTCAGCGAGCCGCCGAACTCGACGTTGCGCGCAGCGCCGAAGAACCGCTTGGGGCCCTTGAGCGCGTTGGCGTCCACACCGCCCGAGAGGATCTTGCCCGAGTGGGGGACCTCGGTGTTGTAGGCGCGCCCGAGGCGGGTGATCGAGTCGAGCAGGATCACCACGTCCCGCCCGTATTCGGTCATGCGCTTGGCCTTGTTGATCACCATCTCGGCGACCTGCACGTGGCGCGCGGCGGGCTCGTCGAAGGTCGAGGCCACGACCTCCGCCGGCACGGTGCGCGACATGTCGGTCACCTCCTCTGGGCGCTCGTCGATCAGGAGGATGATCAGGTAGCACTCGGGGTGGTGCTTGACGATCGCGTTGGCCAGCTTCTGCAGGAGCACGGTCTTACCGGTGCGCGGCGGGGCCACGATCAGCCCGCGTTGGCCCTTCCCGATCGGCGTGAGCAGATCCATGATCCGCATCTCGATCTCCTTGGGATCGGTCGCCAGGGTCAGGCGCTCCTCGGGGTAGAGCGGGGTCAGGTCCGAGAAGTGCGGGATCTCGCGCAGCTTCTCCGGGGGCTCGCCGTTGATCTCCAGGATCTGGTCTATGGAGATGAACTTGTCCTTGTTGCCCGGGGGCGAAATGATCCCGCGCACGAAGTTGCCGGTGCGCAGCCCGTGGCGCTGGATCTGCGAGGGCGGGAGGTAAATGTCCTCCGAGCTCGGCATGTAGCTGTAGTGCTTGGAGCGGAGGAACCCGAAGCCCTGGTGCACGATCTCGAGCACGCCCTCGCCGTAGCTCGTGCCGAAGCGGTTGCGGCGCACGATCTCGAACACGAGCTTGCTGCGCCGGATCCCGGTGAAGTCGCGGATCCCGAACTCGCGGCCCAGCGCCCACAGCTCCTTCATGGGCAGGACCTGGATCGTGGCGATGTCGACCTCCTTGTCCCGGGGCCAGGCGTCGTCGTCGTCGGGCTCCTGCTCCTCCTCGAGGCCGTCGTCCTCGGGCTCCGGCGCGCCCTTGCCCCGTCCGCGGCGGCGCTTGCGGTTGCGGCCCCGTCCGCGGGACTCGTCCTCGGCCTCGTCGCGTCCGTCGTCGCCGTCGTCCGCGTCCTCGTCCTCCTCGGCGCTGGGCGGGGGCGCCGCGGGAGCCTTGGCCGGCTTCTTCTCGGCCTCGGGCTTGCGGCCGCGGGGGCTGAAGCTGGGCATGGACGGGCTCTTGCCCTCGTCGGCGCCGTCCTGCTCGTCGTCGTGATCGTCCGCGTCGTCGTCGTCGTCGACGTCGTCCGCGTCGTCGTCCTCGTGCTCGGCCTTGGCCGTCGACTTCTTCTTCGACGCCTTCTTCTTGGTGGTCTTCTTGCTCGTCTTGCGAGCGACCTTCTTCTTGCCGGAGGAGGAGGTGGTCATGCTTGGCTCCGTGGCGGCCGTGGGGCTGCTCGGTGTCGGGCGGCGCTCACCGGCGCGGCTCGACGTGTTCCGACCAGAAGCTCGCGACGCGCTGCGCCGCCTGATCCAGGTCGCCTTCGTTGGAAATCACGTGGTCGGCGCGAGCGCGCTTGACCTCGAGGGGGTCTTGGTTGGCCTCGCGCTTGGCGAGCTCGTCCGGGGCCCAGCCCCGGGTGGCGGCGCGCGCGGCGCGGGTGGCGCGGTCGACCTCGACGAACAGCCGCAGGTCGTAGCGCTCGACGAGGCGCATCTTGTCGGCCACCGCGGCGTCGATCACCACGACCTCGCGGGGCTCGCTGGCGGGGCGCGCCCAGCGGGTGAGGACCTCGCGCACCACCTCGGCCACCCGCGGGTGCACGATCCGCTCCAGGGTCTCGAGGGCCGCGGGGTCGGAGAACACGAGCGCGCCGAGGGCCGGGCGCGAGACCGCCCCCGCATCGAACACGCCGTCGCCGAAGGCCGCGCGCAGGGCGGCCTGGACCTCCGGCTCCGCGAGCTGCTCGTGGGCGACCCGGTCGCAGTCCACCACGTGCGCGCCGCGCTCCGCCAGGAGGCGGCTCACGGTGCTCTTGCCGCTGGCGATCCCTCCCTGGATCAGGATCGTGAGGGGCTGGCGAGTGGCCGTGCTGGGCTCGTGCGCTGCTGGAGGGGTTATGAGGGGTCCCGCTGAACCCGCGAGGGGCTGCCAAGGGTAGAAATGTGCGAGGACGGGGAACGTGAGGACCCCGGCCGGAGGGCGGGGGCACGGGTCGCGCGCTGTCGCGAAGCTCGAGACGCGCTGCGTTCCCTGTGCTTGAGGTTATGCGGCACCTGGGCCCCAGAGTCAAGCGAAAGTCCGGGAGGACGGGCGGGATCCCCCGGGCCTGCTCCAGCCCCCGCCTCAAGCCGCCAGGGGCGCGGATCGACGCCACGTCATGGTTCGGTCACGCCGAACCCACGGTTTAACTCCTTCTCTGTGGGTCGGTTGACCCCGGGGTCCGCTGGCTCTTAGAATGCGGCCGCTGAGTCCTCCTCGCGCAGGGGACACTCGAGGAGCAACCATGGCCAAAGGTTCGGGCAACGTCGCGTACGCCGTCGGGCTCATCTTCGCGATCCTCATCTCGCTGGCCCTCGTGTTCGTGGTCTATCGGACCAACGAGGAGCTCGCCAAGAAGGAGGACCAGCTCAAGAAGGCGCTCAACGATCGCCGTGAGGCCGAGAGCACCATCGCGGCCCTCACCGTCGAGGCCGAGGACGTGCGGGAGCTGTTCTTCGGGCCCGGTCGTCGCGACGCGCCGATCGACAAGGCCTACGTGCAGCAGGTCGTGTTCACCCCGACCGCCGAGACCGTGAAGGAGATCATGGCCTCGGAGTGGATCGGCGACGAGGACATCAGCTCGATCTCCGACCCCGACGTGGAGAAGGCCTGGAAGGACCTCAAGGCGCTGACCGACGGCGGGCAGGTGACCTTCAAGGATCTCAAGACCGTGATCGAGGTCCAGCAGGCCCAGCTCCGCGCCGTCGTCGCGCTCCTGCCGCGCCTGCGCATGGACCGCACCGAGCAGCAGGGCAACGCGGCCAAGACCGCGGAGCGGCTCAAGGAAGAGATCGACAAGGCCAAGAACGACCAGAACGCGCTCTCCGACGAGCTGAACCGGGTCAAGGACGACCTGGTCACCAAGGACCGTGAGCTCGACCAGGTGCGCCGCGACTACGACGGCAAGCTCGAGGAAGAGCAGCGCACGATCCAGCGCATGACCCGCGACAACAAGATCAAAGAGAAGCGCATGGCGATCAAGCTCCAGGAGAAGGAGACCCGGATCGCCGAGCTCACCCGCAAGAAGCGCAAGACCAACGCCGACACCTGGAAGCGCGACGGCGAGGTGGTGTTCTCCGACACCGACCTCGGCTACGCCTGGGTGAACCTCGGCCGCCGTCACGGCCTGCGCCGCAACACGCGGTTCTTCGTCTACCAGCTCGAGAGCGGCGGGCGCCTGAAGGTCAAGGGCGTGGTCGAGGTGCGGGCGATCGAGGAGGACATGAGCCAGTGCGCGATCCTCGAGGACCAGAGCGTGACCAACCCGGTGACCGGCGAGCGCGTGAACGTCCCCGACCGCAACGACCCGATCGTGCGCGGCGACCTGGTGTTCACCCCGACCTTCGATCCCCAGGCGCAGCTCCTGTTCACCTTCCTCGGTGAGCGCTCGAGCCCGACCAGCCCCTACGACAAGGCCGAGCTCCAGCAGAAGCTGATCGAGATCGGCGCCAAGATCGAGAACCAGATCTCGACCAAGACCGACTACGTGATCCTCCTCGGCGCCGACGACGAGGCGCGCGGGCAGGAGGTCGAGGCCGAGGCCGAGCGCGCCGCGCAATACGGCGTGACCTTCATGACCGAGAAGGAGCTGCTCGAGTTCCTCGGCAGATAGCCCTGCCGCACGACTCGCAGCCGAGAGGGCCCGCCGCCGCGCGGGCCCTCTGCATGTACGGGCGGGTCCGCCCCTGCCTGCTCCCGCCTCTCTGACGGAGCGCTGCTAGCCGCTCGCGTGCCGACGCCTCAACGAGAGGAACACGGAAGACACGGAAGACACGGAAGTCCCGCGGTACGTACGCGTGCCCGGTCTACACACCCCACACGGAAGCTCCGCGCGACCCAACGCTTCCTCGAGGTCTAAGCGGAGAGAGGACCCGCCCGACGCCGCGGACGAGCGCGCTCGGACGCGGGCACGGGGCGCGACCCATAACCGCGCGGTGTCCATTCAGGCGAGGCCCTGTGTGCCCTCGCAGGGGGCTATACTCAGCGTTCTGAGGCCCGGGAGGGGACCCCGTGAGCGACGACGACGCGACCTTCGACGACAGCCGCATGTCGATCGGATCTCACCTCGAGGAGCTGCGCTGGCACGTGCTCAAGGCCGTGGGCTACGTGTCCATTGCCTTCGTGATCGCGTTCTACCTGCAGGGGCCCTTGCTCAAGGTGGCGCAGTGGCCCTACGAGCGCGCCGCCAAGAACGTGATCGACTCGCGCGTGATCCCCGGGGTCGACAACGACCTGCGCGACTCGCTGGTCGCGGTCGACGACGGCTACCGTCAGCTCGACCAGAGCTTGAACGAGGCGGCCAAGGACGAGCTCCTGCTCCTCGACGCCCTCGAGCCGGGGCAACTGCAGAAGGACCTCGAGCAGCTGCTCGAGCAGCAAGCGAGCCTGGGCAAGGAGATCGCCGAGCTCCAGGAGCGCTACGTCGCGCTGCTCGACGCCGACGAGGTCAGCTTCCAACAGATCCTCGACCTGCGCGCCGAGCGCGAGGGCCTGCTCGCGCAGCAGCGGCAGCTCCAGAGTGTGATCGAGGAGCGGGTGGGTCCGTTCAAGGACCGCATGGCCAAGCTCCCGCGCATGGAGCTGACCCAGATCCGGCCCCAGGAGGCGTTCCTCTCCGCGCTCAAGCTGTCCCTGGTGGTGGCCTTGTTCTGCGCCTCGCCCCTGGTCGCCCGCGAGCTGTGGAGCTTCGTGTCCAAGGGCCTCTACCACCACGAGAAGTACGATGCGCTACTGCGCCGCTGACCGTGGTCGCGTTCATGTGCGGCGCCGCCTTCGGCTACTTCGTGCTGATCCCCTACGGCGTCGAGTTCCTGATCGGCTACCTCCCGGACGTGTCGGGGAGTATCTCCTTCGGCGAGTACCTCAAGCTGTTCACCCTGCTCACCGTGCTCCTGGGCGCGGTGTTCGAGCTGCCGTTGATCATGGTGTTCCTGACCCTGATCGGCGTGGGCAGCGCCCCGCTCTACCGGCGCTACTTCAAGTACTGGGTGCTCGCCGCCTTCGTGATCGGCGCCGTGCTCACCCCTCCCGACCCCGTGACCCAGGTGCTGATGGCGGGGCCGCTGATCGCCCTGTTCTGGGTCGGCGTGGCGGGCTCGGCCTTCGTCGGCGCTCGCGTGCGTGAGACCGACGAGGACGAGGACGAGACGCCGCCGCCGGCAACCGCCGCGCCGCCGGCGCCGGGACCCCAACCCGCGCCGAGCGCGCAGCCCGCGCCGAGCGCGCAGCCCGCGCCGAGCGCGCGGCCCGCGCCGAGTGTGCCGCCGCTGCCGGTGCTCGCTCCGCCCCAGGGAACGCGTCCGCGCAGCGACACGCCGGACGAGGACGAGGACGCGGCCACGGCGAGCGCACCGCCTGCGTCCCCGCGTCGACCGGGTCCCCCGCGTCGCCGCGGACCGACGCGGCGTCCCGCGCGGCGTGCCCCGTCACGCCCTGCGCCGTCGGGGACCGGCTCCGCGCCGTCGGGGACCGGCTCCGCGCCGCCGGGCACCGGCCCCGCGCCGTCGGGCACTGGCTCCACGCCGTCGGGCACGGGCCCTGCGGCTTCCGGTTCGGGGAGCGGCGCCGTCGAGCCTCCTGTGCCGGCGGTGCCACAGGTCACCCACGGCAGCCAGTCGCACTACACCCTCAGCTCGAGCGAGCTCGACGACCTCGCGGCCCGGCGCGCCGCCCTCGAGGCGGAGCTCATGGCCGAGGAGGAGGACGACGAGGAGTTGCCCTGGACCCCGGAGCCTGACGACGCCGACCCCGAGGAGTTCCTCGGGGAGTCGGTGGAGCAGCCGCCGCCGCCGCGCCCCGGACCGAAGCCGGGCTCCGGCGAGTTCTACGGGGACGCCGCGGAGAGCCAGGACGGCGAACCCCGGTGAAGCGCGAGGAGCGGAGGGCGGCGCTGGTCGCTGAGATCCCCCGCTCCTACTCGGGCTGGCTGCACTTCGTGGCGATCAACCTCGCGACCGTGGCCGCGATCGCGGGGGCGGTCTACGCCGCGCGCGGGGCGGACCCGCGGCTGTGGCTCCTGGTGCTGCCCTGCTTCGCCTTCGCCAACCTCTGCGAGTGGCTGTTCCACCGGGGGCCGCTCCACGTGCGCACCCGGGGCCTGGGGCGGCTCTATCAGCGGCACGCCGGCGTGCACCACGTGGCCTTCGTCGAGGGCGACATGGCCTTCCGCGCGTCGCGGGAGCTGGCCCTGGTCCTGTTCCCGCCCTACATGTTCCCGGTGCTGCTCCTGCTCACCGCGCCGGTGACCGCGGCCCTGGCCCTGGCCGCGCCGCCCCTGGCCTGGGTGTTCCTGGCCTCGGCCTGCGGCTACTACCTGGTCTACGAGTGGCTGCACCTCCTGCACCACTGGCCGCAGGACGGCTGGCTCGGACGGCGGCGCGCGGTGGCGTGGCTGCGGCGGCACCACGCCCGCCACCACGACCCGCGGCGCATGCGCGCGGGCAACTTCAACGTCTCGTTCCCGCTCTGCGACTACGCGCTGCGCTCGGTGCTCCCGGCGACGACGGGCGCGACCGAGGAGCCCGCGGCGTCCCAGGGCTGAGTCGGGGGCGCGACCCGCAGCCCCGTGCGCCAGCGGGTCCGGCGCAGCAACCCGCCGGTGACCAACCCCACGCGCAGCTCGAGGGGCCTGAGCCCCGCGCGCCGTACACGGACCTCGATCGCCCACGTCCCCGGGTCGCGCTCCCCCGCAGGCAGGAGCGCGAGGCGGGCCTGGGCGTCGCCGCGGGTGGCGAGGGTCAGCGCGCGGATCCAGGTCGGCGTCCCGAGGGCGAGCTCGACCCGGGCTGCGAGCCAGGGGCTGCGCAGGCTCGCGGGGTCGAGGCTCAAGCGCAGCCGGGGCACGAGCGGGGCGGGGTCCGGTCGGGGCTCGTGGCTCACGCAGGCCGCCCAGCCGCGGCCCACGGCCCAGGCGTCGCCCTGGCGCGCGGTGGCCAGACGCTCGAGCAGCGCCGCGTCGTCGCAGCTCGGGCAGCGGGCGAGCTCCCAGCCGCAGCCGGGGTGGACGGGGGCGGCGCAGCGCGGGCAGGCCAGGGTCCCGCGAGCCTCGCCTCGGCAGAAGGGGCAGCGTGGGCCGCTCACGCCGAGGCCGCCGGGAAGGTGAGGAGGAAGCACGCGCCGGGGTCGCAGGGCTCGAGGCTCAGCCCGGCGCGCATGGCCTCGGCCTGCGCCCGCGCGATCGCCAGCCCGAGGCCGGCCCCGCCGACCTCCTGCGGCGAGCGCCCGCGCACGAAGCGCTCGAAGATCGCGCGCTGCTCGTCCCCCGGCACCCCGGGGCCCCAGTCGCGCACCCGGACCTCCACGCCCTCGGCCCCCGCGCGCGCCGAGAGCGCGATCCGCTTCTCCGCGCCGACGCCGTACTTCGCCGCGTTGTCGAGGAGGTTGCCCACGATCTGGTGCAGGGCGTCGGGGTCGGCCTGCACGGCGGGCAGGTCGTCGTCGAGCTCGACCTCGAGCTCGAAGCCCGCGCCCTCGAGCCGGGTGCGGAAGCTCTCGGCGATCCCGATCAAGGTCGGCGCCAGCTCCAGGGGGCGGGTCAGGGTGGCCAGGGGCAGGCTGCGCTCGAGGCGCGAGGCGTCGAGCACGTTGCGCACCAGGCGGCTCAAGCGCTCCGACTCCTGGAGCAGGCTCCCGTAGTAGTCCTGCTGCTTCGCGGGGTCGGTGACCAGCCCGTCGTGGAGCAGCTCGACCATGGCCCGCATGCCGGTCAGCGGCGCCTTGAGCTCGTGGGTCAGCGCGGCCACGAAGTCGCTGCGGCGGCGGGCGAGGGTGCGCTCGGCCTGGAGGATCCGCCCCAGGATCCAGGCGCCGCTGCCCACGACCAGGAGCGCCAGGGCCAAGGCGCCGTGCAGGACGCCGCGGCTGCGGGCGAGGGCGAAGTCGGTGGCGTTGGGCGGCGCAGGGTCGACCACGCTCAGGCCGCTGAGGGGCTCGGGCAGCGGGGTCCCGTGGACGCTGGCCGCGGCGCTGAGGGCGAACTCCAGGGCGCCGGGCGCGGGGCCGGCCTCCAGCCCAGCCGCCGCCGCGGCCAGGGCCGCCCGAGCCTGCGCGCGCAGCCAGTCGACGTCGAGCACGAGCCCTTGCCACCACTCGCGGTCGGGCTCGAGGGTCTGGGCGGTCGCGGGGACCTGGACCCGGCGGGCGGCGACGAGGAGCGTCGGCCAGCCGTCGGGGCCCGAGGCGGCGGCGAACAGGCGGAAGGCCTCGACGCGGACCTCGACCCGCGGCGCCTCGAGCGGCGCGCTGAGCTTGTTCTGGGGGACGTAGGCCTGTTGGCCGTAGTTGCTGGCAGGGTCGACGTCGTTCGCGCCGCGGCGGGTGCGATACGCCTCCCACTGCCCCTTGAGCTCGGCGTCCACCTGCGGGCTCCGCGAGGCCTCGTCGATCAGGGCCAGGGTTTGCTCGTTCGAGAGGTTGCTCTCGCAGGTGAGGGGGTCGACCTCGTGCACTCGGGGCGCGACGAGGGGGCCGTCCTGGGGGAGCAGCTCGACGTGCTCCTGCAGCCGGCGCAGCGCGGGCAGTGTGGACGCGGCCTCGGGGGTGGGGGCCTCGGCCTCGAGCAGCTCGCCAGGGAAGGCAGGGCTCGAGAGCACCCCGTCGCGCAGCTCGAAGTAGGCGGCCACCCCGGGGCCCGGCTCCTCCGCCAGCGGCGAGACCAGGAGCGCCACGGAGTTGGTCACGAGCTCCGGGGGCAGATACAGGTGCCGGAACTGGTCGTAGGGGCGCGCGCTCTCCCGCGTGCGCAGGGCCTCGAGCTCGTGGGCGACCTCGGCCACCACCGCCTCGCGGGCGCGCGCGCGCTGACCGAGGGCCTCGGCCTGCAGCCGCTCCTCCTCGGCCCGAATCCCCTGCAGGCCGAGGGCGTAGAGCATGCCCACCGCGCCGAGGAGCAGCGCGCCCAGGGCGGCGAACACACCTAGCTGCCGCACGCGACCTCCTCGCCCAGCTTCCAGCCCGCGCCGTGGACCGTGAGCACGATTCGGGGCTCGCTGCGCTCGGGCTCGATCTTCTTGCGCAGCTTGCCGATCGTGTTCTCGACCGTGCGCGTCTTGACCCCGCTCGCGGTGGGGTAGCCCCACACGTTTACGAGGAACTCGGGCTGGGTCACGACGCGCCCCTTGTGCTGGGCGAGGTAGCGCAGGATCGCGACCTCCTTGGCCGTGAGCTGGATCGGGTCGCCGCCCTCGAGGGTGCACTCCATGCGCGAGAGGTCCAGGTGTACGCCGTCCAGGCTCAGGACCTCGGCCTGCTCCTCGCCGTCGCTCCAGCCGCTGCGCCGCAGGCGCGCGTCGACCCGAGCCAGGAGCTCGCGCACCGAGAACGGCTTGACCATGTAGTCGTCGGCGCCCAGGGACAGCCCGCGCACCCGGTCGTCCTCGCTGCCGCGTGCGGTGAGCATGAGCACGGGGGTGCGATCGCCGTCCTGGCGCAGGCGCTGGCACACCTCGAACCCGTCCAGGCCGGGGAGCATGACGTCGAGCACGATCAGGTCGTAGCGGTGCGCGCGCGCGCGACGCAGCGCCTCGGCGCCGTCCACGGTGTCGTCGACCGAATAGCCCCGCGCGCGCAGCGCGTCGCGCACGGCGGTGCGAATGCTGGGCTCGTCCTCGACGAGGAGGATCGTCTTCACGGCAAGGCCTCCACCGGGATCGTAGACGCGGAGCCCCCCCCGCGCCCTGCAACGCGATTGCAAATCCCCGCGACGTCGAGTTGCAGGCTCGTGGGCGGCGATCCGGGGCGCGCGGGCGTCTACTCGGGTGAGCCACAGGAGGTCGCTCGCATGAAGTCCCCACACCCCACCCCGAACCCCGTCCCCACCGTCGAAGCCCTGCCCGAGTCCGACACCCGGGCGCTGAGCGTCCTGGCGCTGTGCGCCCTGGGCCTCGCCGGCGCCGCCTGCTGGGCCTCGCTCAGCGATCGCGCCGCGCCGGTCGTCGTCGGTCCCCCGCCCCGCCTGGCGGTCGTCGCCGAGCCCGAGCCCGAACCCCTGCCCGAGCCCGACCCGGCGCAAACCCTGGTCACCGTCGAGCCCGGGGTCGAGGAGCCCCAGGTCGACGTCGGGCCGCAGACCGCGGCCTCCCCCCGGATCGAGGTCGCCTTCGTGCTGGACACCACCGGGAGCATGGGCAGCCTGCTCGAGACCGCCAAGCAGAAGATCTGGGGGATCGTGAACGTGCTCGCCACGGCGCGCCCGCAGACCCAGATCGCCCTGGGGCTGGTCGCCTACCGGGACGCGGGGGAGGCCTACGTCGCCCAGAGCTACCCGCTCACCGAGGACCTGGACAGCTTCTACGCCGCGTTGATGGCGCTCCAGCCCGTGGGCGGGGGCGACGCCCCCGAGGCCGTGCTCGAGGCCCTGGCTGCCGCAGCCAAGGACATGCAGTGGACCGCCCGCGGAGCGCGCACCGTGTTCCTCGTCGGCGACGCTCCGCCCCACCCCGAGACGCTCCAAGCCTGCCTCGGCGCGCAGGCCTGGGTCGACGGGCAGGGTCAGGCCCTCGAGCCGACGCGGATCAACACGATCCTCTGCGGCGCCGACCGCAGCGCCGGGGCGGCGTTCCAGTCGATCGCGGGCGCCCACACCGGCGAGTTCGTCGCGATCGAGCCCAACCCCGCCGCGCACACGATCCAGACCCCCTACGACGCCGAGATCGTGCGGCTCCAGGCCGAGATCGAGGCCACGGTGCTGGCCTACGGCTCCGCGGAGGACAAGGCCCGGGTGTCGAGCCAGCAGGGCATGAACTACGCCAACAGCGCCGAGGTCCAGTGCCAGCGCGCCTCGGCGTTGACCAAGACCGGGGGCTTCTACAGCAACGACCTGCTGTGGGCGGTCGAGAACTCGACGGTCGTCCTGGACGAGCTCGACGACGCCTGTCTGCCCGACGAGCTGCGCGGGCTGAAGCCCTCTGCTCGGCGCGAGGCCCTCGAGGCCCTGCGCGCCAAGCGCGAGGCCGCGAAGCGCGCGCTGCTCGAGGTCGTCGCCCAGCGCGACGGCTGGATCGCGCAGCAGCCCGAGCTCCAGAGCGACTTCGAGCGCGAGATCCAGGCGATCCTCGCCTCCCAGCTCGCCGAGCACGGCTTCTACTTCGGCTGCTAGCTAGCTCGCGAGGGCCCACTCCGTGAGGGACTCCGCCAGCGCCTGGCGCAACGCCTGGCGCTGGTGGCGCAGCGTCCCCCGCAGGAGCTTGGCGACCTCGTCGACCAGCAGCGCCGCGAACTTGGTCACGTCCTCGGGGGCGGTGGCTCGGAGCAGGCGCTCGGTCCAAAGGGTCAACCGCGAGCCCTCGCCCAAGGGCGGGGGCGCGGTGCCTGCGCGACAGGCCTCGAGGTGCCCGAGGAGCGTGGCGAGCTCAGCGAGCAGCACGTCCTCTGCCGGCGCGGTGCTCCCGTCGAGCTCGCGCTGGGCGAGGGCGAAGGCCGCGCCCACCGCTCGGGCGGCGGCGCCGCGGACCAGGAGCGGGTAGCGCCCGAGGCGCCCCCGCCCCAACCCGCGCACCCAGGTGAGCAGGTTCGGCTCCTCGGCGAAGCCGCGGTCGCCCAGGGCGCGCTGCGCTGCCACCGAGCCCACGTAGGCCGCGAACAGCAGCCGCGGGCGAGGGAGCGTCCCCGCCCGCACCCGCGCTTGGACCAGCTCGCGCTCGACGTCCAGGTCCCGGGTGGCCAGCCAGCGCTGCTCGAGCTCGCGCAGGCGTCGGTCGCTCACCCGCGGCGCTTCTCGGCGATCGAGGCCAGGTCCCGGGCGACCTCGCTGAGCACGGTGCGGTCGAGGTCGGCCAGGGGGATCCCGGCGTCGGCCTGGAGCGAGGCGCACTCCCCGGGGCTGAGCGCGCCCTCGAGGAACAGCACGCCGTCGACGGGCTGATCCTCCTCCCACTCGAAGGGCACCACCGAGAGCCCGCCGTGCTGCAGCACCGCGGTCAGGCCCGCGCCCTCGAAGTGCTTGTAGTGCTCGCCCACGATCCCCGCGTCCTGGGGCTCGCCGCGCTGCCAGCCGCGCGTGGCGAGCAGCCCGCGCAGGGACTGGGGCGGGATCGGGACCCCGCAGGCGTGGGTCAGGCGCTGGCCCTGGAGCTCCTGGGGGTCGAGCGAGATCGCCTCGCGCTCGAGCTGGGGGAACGGGGCCAGCCGGCCCTCGCGGTCCCACAGCGCCTGCCAGGTCGCGCGCTCCTCGTCCTCCAGGTCGAGGGGGTGGAGGACTCCGACCGGGTCGTCGAGGACCCGCGGCTTCCCCGTGAGGTCCCGCGCGCCGCCGGCGTCGTCGAGGCGGAACGGGACGGGGCCCTCGGGGCCGTAGGTCGCCCACACCGTGCCGGAGGCCAGGTGTCGCAGGAGCGGGTGTTCGACGATCAAGGCCCGGAAGTCGTCGGGGCTCCAGCGCCGCTGGCCGACCATGGCCTGCTCCAGGCGCTCGCGCTGCAGCGCGAGGACGCCCTGGACCTCCTTCTTGAACGCGCGCCACTCGGCCAGGGCCTGGGGCGCGAGCTCGGGGTCGTCCTGCTTGCCCGGCTTGGGCGGGGTCTTGAGCAGCTTGCCGTCGGCGCGCTTGACCAGGGGCACCAGCTCGGGGCCCAGGCAGAAGGCGAAGCTGCGCGGACCGTAGTCGAAGCTGCGCTGGCCCTCGGCGTCGAGGCCGCAGTCCGGGACCAGGCGGTCGGCGAGCTCTTCCCGGGAGAGGCCCCGGGCGGCGGCGATCTCGTCCATGCACTCCGCCGCGCGCTGCTTCAGCGCGCGGAACTTGAGCTTCTGCGCGATCCCGGCGAGCGCGCTCAGCGCGCGCTCGCTGCCGATCGTGCGCAGGCAGTCGAGCCCGAGGACCGCGCGAGCGTGCTGGCTCTCCCCGGGCCAGGCGCGGATCAGCGGCGTGAGGCGCGCGACGGTGGCGTCGCCGCCCAGGTGCCCGAGACCCGCCAGGACCCACTTCTGCTGGGGCGGAGCGCCGTTGCGTTCCCAGGCGCTGTAGGCGCTCCAGGCGAAGGCCTCCAGGGACTCCGCGCTGGCGGCGGTCTTCAGCGCCGCGACCGCGTCCCGGCCGTCGGCCCCCACCTCGCGCAGCGCGCGCAGCGCGAGCGCGACCTGAGCTGCGTTCAGGGGCGCGCCTCCCACCCGAGGGGCCTCCAGGCGCTCGGGGCGCAGCCAGGTCGCGGCGTGCTTGCCCTTCAACGGGGCCAGCCCGGCGACGGCCTCGAAGGCGCGCTCGAGCTCGGCGGGCAAGTCCGCCGGAGGCACGTCCGCCGCCGGCTCCAGCAGCCCTGCGACCTGCTCCGCGATCGCGGGGGCGGGGTCCTCCAGCTCGAGGGCGCGCTGGACCGTGGCCGGGGCCGCCTCGGCCAGGTCGAGCAGGGTCTCGCGCGCGTCGTCGACGGCCTCCCCGCGCGCGAGCGCGCGGATCAAGCCCCGCGCCGCGACGCCGGGGTTCTCCTCGAACCACTGCGTGACGAAGGGCAGCGCGGAGCGCTTGCTGCGCAGAGCCAAGATCGTGGGCACGAGCTCCGGGTCGCGGACCCCGCGCAGGAGCTCGAGGTAGCGGGGGAGCGAGTCCGTGGTCTGAACCAGGAGCGACTGGGTGAGCGTGGGGTAGCCCGCGCTGCCGGTGGTCGCGATCCAGGCGGCGAGCTGCTTGGGGTCGGTCACCAGGAGCTTCAGGCGTTCGGCCTCCGCGACCATGCGCTCAGCGCTCCCCAGCGCGAACAACAGGGCCTGCGGGTCCTGGGCGTAGGCGACATAGGCTCCGCGAAAACGCCCGGGGGGGAACGCGGCGAACAAGGCCTGGAGTGGCTCGACGCAGCCGAACAGCGCGGCGAAGTAGAGCACCAGGGGCCAGCGCTCCTCGTCGTCCACCGCGTGGAGGTCGAGCCCCGCGAGGTCCGCGAGGATCTGAGCTCGCATGCGCCCGCGCTCGGCGCGGCTGAGGTAGGGGAGCACCTCCTGCTGGTAGGCTTCCCGCAGCCCCATGTCGCCAAAGTTGCGCCGGGTCGGGGCGCGCCAGCTCGGCGACGTGCGCAGGCGCTCCAGGAGCAGGTCGTCGAGCTCCTGCTCCGTCAGGAACTGTCGGGTCAGGCGCAGGGCGGACACGTCGCCGAGGGCTGAGGACGGCCACACCAGGCGGTCCCAGCTCCGGTCGAGGGTCAGGTCCCCGGCGACGGTGGCCAGGTCCACGTCCTGGCCGTCGCCGACCTCCGCCGCCACCTGGATCGGGGTCCGCTCGCCGTTCACGCGGCGCAGGACCGCGTAGACGAAGCGCGCCCCCTCGGGGGTCAACGGCGGCTCGAGGGCGCGCCAACTCAGCGCGCCGACGAAGAACCCGCGATGGCCGGCGTAGTCTTCGGTGAGGCTCGCGAGGGTCGCCTCGCGGTCGAAGGGCTGCGGCGCGGGGCGCTGGAGCGGTTCAGGGTCCTGCCACAGAGGCCAGAACGCGGTCTCCTGAGAGAGGTCGAGCCTGGGCTCGAACTCGACGCTCGGGTCGACCGCGGCGGGCTTGGCCTTGGCGGAGGCGGCCTTGCGCTCGGCGGGCGGCGCTGTGGCGGGGGTGGCCTGAGCCTTACGGCCGGCGACCTTGGCCTCGGGCGCCTGCGGCTGGGCGGCCTTGCCCTTGGCCTTGGCCTTGGCAGCCTGCGGCTGGGCGGCCTTCGGCTTGGGGGACGTCGGCTCTGACGGCGGAGCGCCTGCGGCGTGGTCCTCGACGTAGCCCTTCTTCTGCTTCTGAGCGATCAGCTTGGTGAAGGAGGCGAGGGCCTGAGCGCTCGTGTCGAAGCCCTTGGTCTTCGTCTGTCCGGCGCTGCCGCTGCGGCCGAAGTGCACGGTGTGCGCCTCGCCGTCGAGGGTGATCGTCCAGAACTTGTCGGACGTGGCGTCCACGTAGCGGAAGCTGCGCGTGTGGGTCTCGGGCACGGGCTCCTCCTCGGTCTCCGTTATCCCTGGCCCGCGACGAGGGGCAAGCCCCGCCCGACCTCAGCCCAGCGACACCGTGGGTTACACTCCTGCCCCAACAGGAGGTCCACGTGAGCGGCAAAGAGCGCCTGGTGATCGCCAACTGCGGCGGGTTCTGGGGCGACGACCCCACGGCCGCGAAGCGACAGGTCGAGGGGGGTCCGATCGACTACCTCGTCATGGACTACCTGGCCGAGGTCACCATGGCGATCCTGCAGAAGCAGCGCGCCAAGAACCCCGAGGCCGGGTTCGCCACCGACTTCGTCAAGCAGCTCGAGGACGTGCTCCCGACCTGCGTCGAGAAGGGGATCACCGTGATCTCCAACGCCGGCGGCGTGAACCCCATGGCCTGCCGGCGGGCCGTCGAGGGCCTGGCCCTGCGCCTGGGGATCGCCGACAAGGTCAAGGTCGGCGTCGTGCTCGGCGACGACCTCTACGGCGACCTGGACGAGCTGCTCGAGAAGGAGGAGCCGCTGGCCCACATGGAGACCGGCGAGCCCCTCTCCGAGGTTCGGGACAAGGTCCTGAGCGCCAACGTCTACCTCGGCGCGCGGGGGGTGGTGCGGGCCCTGGCCATGGGCGCCAACGTCGTGATCTCGGGGCGGGTCACCGACACCGGCGTGACCCTGGCGCCCATGATCCACGAGTTCGGCTGGGCCTCCGACGACTGGGATCGGCTCGCCGCGGGGATCGTGGCCGGGCACATCATCGAGTGCGGCACCCAGTGCACGGGCGGGAACTTCACGGACTGGAGGACCGTCCCCAGCTACCGCAACATGGGCTACCCCCTGGTCGAGGCCTACCCCGACGGGAGCTTCGTGGTCACCAAGCACCCGAACACCGGCGGGCTGGTGAACGTGCACACCGTCAGCGAGCAGCTGCTCTACGAAATGGGCGCGCCGGAGTATCTGGCCCCCGACTGCACCGCGCGCTTCGACACGATCCAGCTCGCCCCCGACGGGCCCGATCGGGTCAAGGTGACCGGGGTCAGGGGCGGTCCCCCGCCGGAGAAGCTCAAGGTCTCGATCAGCTTCGAGCAGGGCTACCGCGCGTTCGGGCGGCTGATGGTCAGCGGCCCCGAGGCCCTGGAGAAGGCCCAGCTCGTGGCCGACACCTTCTGGGCCAGTGTGGGGGGCACCGAGGCCTTCGAGGGCGCCTCCACCCAACTGATCGGCTACGACAGTTGCCACCCGGCGCTGGGGGGGGAGCCGGGTGAGGTGCTGATCCAGCTCGCCGTGCGCGACCAGGACCGGGGCAAGATCGAGTCGACCTTCGCGACCCAGCTCGTGCCCAAGGTGCTGGGGACGGTGCCCGGGATCACCTACCTCGCGGATCAGGGGCGTCCGCGCGCGTCCGGGGTCGTCGGCTACTGGCCGGCCTTGATCTCCCGCGACAAGGTCCGCGTGACCTCGACCGTCGGCGACGAGACGATCCGCCTGGCCCACGAGAAGCTCGAGGCGCCGCGCGCGCTCGAGGTCGCTCCGGCCCAGGTCGAGGCGCCGGCGCCCACGGGGTCCACGGTCAAGGTCCCGCTCTCCAAGCTCTGCCTGGCGCGCTCCGGCGACAAGGGCGACACCTGCAACGTGGGCGTGATCGCGCGCAGCCCGGCGATCTACCTCTGGGTCAAGGAGCACCTGACCGCGGCCTTCGTCAAGGAGCGCTTCCAGAGCGTGTGCCGGGGCGAGGTCGAGCGCTTCGAGGTGCCGAACCTCCTGGCCATGAACTTCCTCCTGCACCACAGCCTCGGCGGCGGCGGCACGCTCTCGCTGCTGCTGGACGCGCAGGGCAAGACCTATGCGCAGTTCTTGCTCGCGGCGGAGGTCGAGGTGCCCCAGGGGCTGGTGCCGGCGTGATGGAACTCGTCGCTCGCCTGCGCGCCCGCGCGCGGCAGACCCCCCAGCGGATCGTGTTCCCCGAGGGCGACGACGAGCGGGTGATCGCCGCGGCCAAGGTCCTCGAGCGCGAGGAGCTCGCGCGCCCGATCCGGGTGACCCCCGAGCTGATCGCCAAGCACCAGGAGGCCTACGCGCAGCTGTTCTACGAGCGCCGCCGCCACCGGGGCATGACCGTGGAGCAGGCTCGGGGCGAGGTCCAGGACCCGCTGTTGTTCGCCGCGCTCATGGTGCGCGCCGGGGACGCCGACGGCTTCGTGGGCGGCTCGGTGCGCACCACCGGCGACACCGTCCGCGCCGCGATCCTGGGGATCGGCCCCGCCCCCGGGGTCAAGACGGTCAGCAGCTTCTTCCTCATGATCTACCCCAACGGGAAGGCCTACGTCTTCGCCGACTGCGGGGTGATCCCGGACCCGAACGCCAAGCAGCTGGCCGAGATCGCGGCGGCAGCGGGGGAGAGCGCGCGGGCCTTCCTCGACGGCGAGCCCCGGGTCGCGCTCCTGAGCTTCTCGACCAAGGGCAGCGCCGAGCACCCCGACGTGGACAAGGTCCGCGAGGCCACCGAGCTGGTCCGGCGCACCCACCCTGGGCTGTGCGTGGACGGCGAGCTGCAGGCCGACGCGGCGCTGGTCCCTGCCGTGGGCGCGAAGAAGGCCCCCGGGAGCCCCGTGGCCGGGCAGGCCAACGTGCTCGTGTTCCCCGACCTCGGGGCCGGCAACATCGCCTACAAGCTCGGGCAGCGGCTGGGCGGCGCCACCGCCCTCGGGCCGATCCTGCAGGGCCTCGATCGCCCCGCCAACGACCTCAGCCGCGGCTGCTCCGCCGAGGACATCGTCGACGTGGCCTGCATCACCGCGATCCAGGCGGCCGCCCGGGCCTAGGCCAGACCCGGGGCGGGCTCGCGGGGTGCTGCTGGGTTCTTCGAAGCCTCGACCCCGTGAAAGACGTCGCCGGAGACCCGGACCCTCCCCGTCCTGGCGCTGGTCTCGGAGAGCCACGAAGAGGTCCTGAGCAGACAACTGCGGACGCGTGCCGACGTGACCCTCTCCCGGGACGACGTCGACGCGGATGCGCTGATCGCTGCGGTGCGCCGCGCGCTCAGTCGCTGGAGCGAGCGCACCCGCCGCGCGCCGCAGGTGCTGATCGTCGACGACCACGAGCTGAACCGACGCCTCCTGGGAGCCCTCCTCGAGCGCAAGGGCTACCGCACGTTGCACGCGGCCGACGGCGCCTCGGCCCTCGCGCAGGCCCGAGAGTTCGCCCCTGCGCTCGTGCTCCTGGACCTCGCCATGCCCGAGCGCGACGGGTTCGAGGTGCTCTCCGACCTTCGCCGTACGCCAGAGACCCAGCACATCCCGGTCGTGGCGCTGACCGCCCTCGCCTCTCGAGAGGACCGCGTGCGGGTCGAGGAGGCGGGGTTCGACGGCTATCTGACCAAGCCCATTGATCGCGCCGCGCTGGAGGCCCTGGTCGCGCGGATCGTGCCCGACAGCGACGACGCCTGAGGAGCGGGAGCGCTCCTCGCGGCAGGGACCGGACCTCAGGGACCGGGCCGTGCCCTCCCTAGCTCCCGCCCAGGAAGCCGAACCAGCGCCGGGGGCGATCCGTGGGCTCCTTGCTCGCGTCGAGCTCGGCCTTGAGCCGCTGGGAGTCCTGCTGGGTTTCGTCGAGCATGGCCTGCAGGCGCTCGGAGTCGGCGGTCCGCCGCTCGAGCTGCGCCAGGAGCTCCTGCACGCGCTCGGCCTCGGCGTTGCGCGCGGCGACCAGCTCCTGCTGGCGGCGGGCGAAGCCGGCTCGGGCCTCCGCCAGCTCGTGGGTCAGGGTCTGCACCTTCTCGGCGCTCGCGGACGTGCGGGCCTCGGCCAGGGCGCGGGCCAGGGCCTGGCCCTGCTCCCGGGCCTGGAGGGCCTGCGCCATGCTCTTGCGCACGAGCTCCTGGGCCTCGGCCAGCTGCGACTGCAGCCGGTCGCGCTCGGCTTCGAGATAGACGTGCTCCTCGACGGGGATCCCGCTGCCCTCGGCCAACTGCGCCAGGGCGTGCTGCAGCTCGCGCTGGGTCCGGCTGAGCTCGTCGTCGTCGCGGGTCAGCTCGCGCAGCTCCTCCAGCGCGCGGTCGCGCTCCTGGCTGGCGAGCTTGAGCGCCGTCCGGGCGGCGTCGCGCTCGGACTCGGCGTGCACCCGCGACTCCTCGGCGGCGGCCATGCGCTCGAGGGCCGCGGACAGCCCGAGGGTCGCCTGCTCGAGCTCCGCGCGGGCCGGCTCGCCGCCCGAGCGCGCCTCGGCCAGGGCCTGCTCCAGCTCGCGCACCCGCGCCGCCAGCCTCGCCTCGTCGCCCTCAGGGGCGGGGCGCGCGGCCTCGGCGCGCACCTCCGCGTGGACCCGGGCCTGGTGCTCGGCCTTGAGCGCGTCCGCGGACTCCCCCAGGGCGCGCTGGGCGGCGTTGCGCTCGCGCTCGACCGCATGGGTGCGGGCCACCGCCGCGCTGAGCTGTCCCTGCAGGGCTGCGGCCTCCGCGCGCGCGCCGCGCAGCGCGTCGACCGCCTGCTGCTGCTCGCGCTCGGCGTCGCGCGCCCGGCCGCGGCTGGCCTGGAGCTCGCGCTCGAGGGCCTCGCGCTCGGCGGCGTGCTCGGCGCTCAAGGTCTGCTCGCGCTGGACCATGCGCTCTCCGGCGCGCTCCAGCTCGCCGTGCAGCGCGTCCCGCTCGGCCTCGAGCCCCGCGGCGCGATCCCGGGCGGCGGCGGCCTCGGCCTCGGCGGCGGTCAAGCGGGCCTTGAAGGTGCTCACCCGCTCGTCGAGCTCGCGCTGCAGCAGATCCCGCTCGTCGGCGAGGCCCAGGGCGCGGGCCTCGGCCTCGGTCGCCGCCTCGCGGGCCGCCTCGAGCTCGATCTGCGCAGCGGCGCAGTCGGCCTGGGCGGCGTCGCGGGCGCGGGCGGCGCGGGTCACGTCGGCCTCCAGGGTCGCGAGCCGGTCGAGGAGCTCGGTGTGCGCCCCGGTGGAGACCAGGGCCGTCTGCTGGGCTTCGCTCAGCGCGTGCTCCAGCTCGTGGAGGTGGGTCGAGAGGTTCTGGCGGGCGCCGGCGGCCTCGTCGCGCTCGTCGATCAGGCGCTGGCACGCGCTGCGCGCCTGGTCCAGGTCTGCGCGGAGCTCGGCCAGCTCCTCCTGGTGCACCGCGCCGCGCGCGTCGAGCTCTGCCGTCGCCGCGCGGGCGCGCTCGGTCGCTGCAGCCTGCTCGGCCTCGGCCTCCGCCGCGCGCCGGGTGGCGCGCAGCGCGTCGGCCTCCGCGGACTCGGCCCGCTCGCGCGCGTCGCGGAGCTCGGCTTCCCGGGCCTCGAGCGCGGCTCGGGTCGCGTCGAGCTCGGCCTGCACCGCGACGACCGCGGCCCCCGGGAGCTCGGGAGCGTCGGCAGCGGCGGTCTTCTTGGCGGCGGTCTTCTTGGACGCGGTCGTCTTCTTGGCGGCGGTCTTCTTGGACGCGGTCTTCTTCTTGGCGGCGGTCTTCTTGGACGCGGTCTTCTTCTTGGCGGCGGTCTTCTTGGACGCGGTCTTCTTCTTGGCGGCGGTCGTCTTGGACGCGGTCTTCTTCTTGGTGGCGGTCTTCTTCTTGGCGGCGGTCTTCTTCTTGGCGGCGGTCTTCCTCTTGGACGCGGTCCCAGACGGCGGTTCGCCGCCGCTCTGAGGGCGGGGGCGGGCCTGCGAGGAGGCTGCGCTGCGCGGCGACTTGCCGGACGGGGATCGGGAGGGCATGGGTACGCTCCTTCGTTTCGACTCTACTCGGGACCTCGGACCGCGGCGTGCGGGCACGTGCACTGCGTTGGATCCCTGGAGCCCCGCGGCCGCTCAGCCCCTGGGGTCCACGGGACTCTTCGACCCTCTCCTGTCCCTAGCTGAAGGGCTGGTTCAGCCCGAGCGCTGCTCGCGGATCAGGCCCAGGAGGTCTTCCAGCTCCTCCAGGCGCCGCTCGTGCTCGGGGCGCCCCTCCTCCCGGATCAGCTGCTCGTAGCGTCGGCGGGCCTCGCTCAGGTCGAGCTTGGCCTCGCGCAGGTGGTCGTCCCCCGAGATCAGCCAGCACTTGGCCCGGCGCAGGAGCGCCAGCGGGAGCTGCTGCATGGCCTCGTAGCGGCTCTCGCCGCCGTCCTCGAGCAGCTCGCGGCAAATGTCGATCGAGCGGGTGAAGTCGTCGGCGGCGAGCAGCGGGTGCCCGACGCGCAGGAGCGCCTCTCCGCGCTGGCGGAACAGCAGGCTCCGGATCGCCTCCCGCCGGGGCTCGTCGTCGTCGACCGGGAGCTCGGGATCGAGCAAGGCGTCGGCGCGCTGGATCTGCTCCAGCGCCTCCCGCGGCTCGCCGGTGAGGTTCAGCGCGCCGGCGAGGTTCACCAGCGCGTAGGCGAGGTCGCCCTGCCCCGGCACGGTCTCGTCGACCCCGTGCTCTTCGAACAGCTCCACGCAGCGCTTGAGCAGGGGCAGCGCCTCCTGCGCGCGGCCGTGCTCGCTGAGCATGGCCGCCTTCGCCCCGAGGATCGCGGCGTGGACGCCGGGGCGCCCGTCTCCCAGGCGACACAGGTTCAGCGCCTGGTCGTAGCTCTGCGAGGCCTCCTCCACCCGGTCCAGGTGGTCGACGAGGATCTCCGCCTGGAGCACACAGAGGTTGATCACGGTGTCGATCAGCGGGGCGTGCACGTCGGCCTCGCCCTCCCCGCTGTCGCGCACCAGCACCGACAGCAGGAGCGAGACCGCCCGCCGCAGACCCTCCACGGCGCCCTCCGCGTCGCCCAGGTTCAAGCTGGCGACGGCGCGGAACAGGAAGATCTCACCGAAGTCCGCGAGGGCCTCGGGTCCCAGCCGCGGCGAGACGGCGCGCACGGCTTCGTCGGAGAGCTGCCGGGCCTCGAGCCACAGCCCGCAGCTCGCCAGCGCGTTCGCTCGGGCGTTGAGGGCCAGGGGCAGGAGCGCCAGGACCACCGAGTGCTCCGGGGAGAACTGGCGCAGCTCGATCACGGCGTCGTTGTAGCGCGCGCGGGCGGCGTGGGGCTCGTCCAGGTGCATGAACGCGTCGCCGTGTTGGAGGAAGGTGCGGATCAGCTCGATCCGGTCCTGCTCGTCCTTGTGCTTGCGCACGAGGGTCAGGAGCACCTGGGTGCGCTGGGCGAGGAGCTCCGCCGCCTCCGGGGGGTCGACCTCCGCCGCGCGCAGCTCCAGGGCCCGGGCCAGCATGCGCCGGCAGCGGGTGGGCAGCGGGGTGAAGTCGGCGAGCAGGGTCAGCACCTCCCCCGCGAGCTCGGCGCGGGGCGGGCCCTCGACCCGCTGGGCCTGGGTCAGCAGGATCTCGGCGAGCTGCTGCGCGCTGTCGAGGTCCTCCGCGTCGAGGGTCTCGCGCAGGCGCTCGATCACGATCTGCGTGGCCTCGTAGGCCTCTTGGGTGCGGCTGGCCATGTCGAAGATCGCCGCGCGCTGCAGGGCCACCCAGGGCTGATCGCGCATGTCCGAGTCCTCGAGCACCTTCAGCGCATGGTTGAAGCGCCCGGCGTTGGCGAGCATCTCGGCGCGGGTCGAGAGCAGGAGCGCCTGCTCGGTCTGAGAGACGTCCTCCAGCTCGTCCAGGGCGGCTTGGGTGCGCTCGAGCTGGCGCAGCCCGGCCATGAGGTCGTCGTGGGCGTAGGCCACCCCCAGCTCGCGGTTGGCCTGCGCGCGCCACAGCGGCCCGTGCTCCCCGCTCAGGGCGTCGGCGCGCTCGGCGGCCTCCTCCAGGATCCGGGTCGCGTCGAGGAGCTCACCCTCGGCGAGCAGCGCGTGGCCCTGGTGCACGAGGAGCTCGACCACGAGCTCCTCCATGTCCGGACCGACCGAGGTCGCGAGGCGCACGGCGTCGGCGAGGTCGGTCAGGGCGCGGGCCTCGGCGTGGCCGCCCGCCAGCAGGAGCCGCACCCGCTCGGCGAGGAGCTCGGCCCGCGCGCGCTCCCGCGCGGGGGAGTCGTCGCCCAGGCGAGTGAGCACGTGCTCGGCCCGCGTGAGCAGGTCCAGCGCGGCGTCGTCTTCGCCCATGGCCAGGAGCACCTCGGCCCGCTCCCGCAGCGCCCGGCTGAGCTCCACGCTGTCTCCCGCGCGCTCGAGCCGACTGATCTCGCGCGCGGTCCGCCGCAGCTCGTCGGGGCCCGACGGCTCCGGATCGCTCGGTAGCTCGTTGAGGATCAGGCGGTCGCTTCGACCCGCTGCGCGGCGAGCCGGCGCGCGGTCTCTTCGACGGCCAGGCGCAGCGCAGCGACGTTGTGCGCGCGAGCGGGGGCGCCGTAGGGCAGGTGCAGGAAGCCCACGGGCGTCCGCTCCTCGCCCAGGCGACAGGCGAGCCAGTAGTAGACCGCGTTGCAGAGGTAGCCGCCGGCGTCCTCCGAGAGGCTGCAGGCGATGCCTGCGCGGTCGAGGCGCTGCTTGATCCCCGCCACCGGCAGCGTGCCGTAGACCAGCGCGGGTCCCCGCGGCTCGATCTGGCGGTCCTGGAGCAGGTTGCCGTCGACGTCGGGGATCGTGTAGTCCAGGCGGTTGCGGGCGGAGAGCTCCAGGCGCACGGGGCCCTGCAGCGCCGCGTAGATCCCGCAGGAGATCACCGCGGCCACCGGCTCGGCGCTGAGCGCCTCTTCGAGGGCCGCGCGGGCGCGCTCGAACTGCACGGGGAGCACCAGGCTCCGAATGCGGAACCCTTCGTAGGACTCGCCGGCCAGAGCCTGCACCGCGTCCTGTGAAGGGTTCGTCGAATGTTCACCGAACGGTCCGAAACCGGTCAGCAGGATCGGCTCCTGCATGCAGCCTCCTGTCGGACGACGCCTGACCCCCGGATCATAGCCGAGTCTCCAGGCAGAGGCGAGCGCCTCGCGATCCTCGTCGCAGCTCAGGAGCCGCCGGCGGATTCGGGGCCAGCGAGCTCCGCGGGGGGTGGAACGGAGTCCTGGTAGCACAGATCGAAGGGCAGGCAGGCGGTGTCGGCCACGAGGCAGAGCGGCACGTCGACCAGCGCGACCGGAATCCACCAGGGGCCGGAGCCCAGGGACGTGGCCCACAGGCGCACACCGGCGTAGGGGACACCCCGCGCGTCGGCGTCGACCGCGTGGGTCGGACCGCCGACCACGACCGTCCCCACCTTGCTGACGACGGTGGCGCAGCCCGAGGCAGCGAGGAGCAAGCAGAGGATCAGGGAACGCATGAGGGTTGGCATGACGAGCTCTCCACGCGGCAGGACGGTGCAAGCCTCGTGCCCTGACCCAACTCACTTGGTGGAGTGCAAGGCCGTCCAGAGTCCGTCAGGAACGTGAGAAACCGCACGTCGGCGAGCCGCGCGGCGCGCCTCGGCGGCGGGCGGCCGGCGGCCCGCCTGAATGCGACCTCGCGAAGCGCGCCCAGCGAGGGGCGAAGCCCCGAGCGCGCAGCGGCCGGCGAAGCCTGGCCCCCACGCGAAGCGAACCGCGACTGCGGTCCAGCGAGGCGGGGGGCGAAGCGCGCAGCGTCCCACACGCGAAGCGGACCGCAGCGGTTCTGCCGAAAGCGGTCTGGCGAAGCGAGCACCGGCCCCAAACGCGAAGCGGACCGCAGCTGCGGTCCGGCCGAAGCCGCGGTCCGGCCGAAAGCGGTCTAGCGAAGCGGGCACGGGCCCTAACCGCGAAGCGGCCGGCGAAGCCTGGCCCGCACGCGAAGCGGACCGCGACTGCGGTTCAGCGAGGCGAGGGGCGAAGCCGCGCAGCGGCCCACACGCGAAGCGGACCGCAACTGCGGTCCGGCTGAAAGCGGTCTAGCGAAGCGGGCACCGGCCCCAAACGCGAGCGGACCGCCCGAACGTACGTCGCGAGGCGCGGCCAGCGAGGGGCGAGGCCCCGAGCGCGCAGCGCCCAGCGAGGGGCGAAGCCGCGCGGCGGCCCACACGCGAAGCGGACCGCGACTGCGGTCCGCCCGAACGCGACCTCGCGAAGCGCGCCCAGCGAGGGGCGAAGCCCCGAGCGCGCAGCGGCCGGCGAAGCCGGCCGCGAGCCTTGGGGTGAGGCCGAGGGGCTTTGCCCCGAGGCCGAGGGGGGCCTCGGAAGGCCCCCATAGTAGCGCTTGGAGAACTGGAAGGAGGCGCGAGCGCCCCGCTTGCCGGGCTTCTTGCGCTCGACCTGGCGCGAGTCGCGGGTCAGGTAGCCGGCGTCCTTGAGCTTCTGGTAGTGCTCGGGGTTGGCCTTGACCAGCGCGCGGGCGATGCCCATGCGCACCGCGCCGGCCTGGCCGCTGAGCCCGCCGCCGTTGACGTTGACGTGCACGTCGAAGTTGTCGCGGGCGCCCACCAGGCGCAGCGGCGCCAGGAGGTGGATCTGATCCTGCTCGCGCACGAAGTACTCTTCGAGGTTGCGCTTGCCGGTGAAGAAGAAGTGCCCGCTCCCGTTGGGGGACAGGCGCACGCGCGCGACGGCGGCCTTGCGCCGACCGGTTCCGCGGAAGAAGTTCTCGTTGCTCACGACTCGATCCTGCCTAGATCTTCTCGAGGTCCAGCGGCTGCGGGTTCTGGGCGCCGTGGGGGTGCTCCGAGCCGTGGTAGGCCTTGAGCTTGCCCAGCATTTGGCGACCCAGCTTGCTCTTGGGGAGCATGCGCTTCACCGCCAGCTTGAGGGTCTCCTCCGCGCGCCCGGACTCCACGAACTCACTGAAGGTGTTCGCCTTCAGGCCGCCGATGTAGCCGGTGTAGTAGGGGTATTCCTTGGACTCGGCCTTGTTTCCAGTCAGCCGAATCTTCCCCACGTTGGTCACGACGACGAAGTCGCCCATGTCCACGTGGGGGGTGTAGGTCGGGCGGTGCTTGCCCATGAGGACCTTCGCCAGCTTCGTGGCGAGGCGGCCCATGACCTGGTCGGTGGCGTCTACGTGGTACCAGCCACGCTTGGTCTGATCGGCCGTCTTGGCCATGTACGTCTTCATCGGTACTCGCTCACAAACAGAGTCGCGAAGGGTATGAACTCTCAGCCGAAAATCAAGCCTTAAGTGGATTTCCGGCGATGTCCGCCCCCGGGAGACGCGATGCACGCGCGTAAGACTCCCATCGGCGGACCCCCGCCCGCCGCCGCCCGGGGAGGACGTCCCCGGGTCGCGGCGGGCGAGGCTTCAGCTCAGGCGTCGTCGTCGAGGAGACCCGACGCGAAGTCCGAGCTGACCTCGGGCTCCGCAGCCACGGCCGCGGGGGCCTTCTTGGGCTGCGGCTTGGGCGCGGCCTTGGCCGGAGCCTTGGGCTTGGACTTGGCCTTGGGAGCCTCCTCCTCGAGCAGCCCGGCCGCGAAGTCGGTGTCGTCGCCGTCGGCGTCGCCCTCGTCGTCGCTGCGCTCGTTCTGCTCGACCGCGCCCTCGTCGCTGCGCTCGCCGCGACGGCGGCGACGGCGACGGCGACGCTTGGGCTCGTCGTCACCCTCCTCGACGCTGGCCTCGTCCGAGCCGTCGACGTTGGAGTCGAAGTAGTGGAGGGGATCCCCGCGCTCGGCGCGGGAGCCGCCGCCACGACGCCGGCGACGGCCGCCGCCGCTGGTCGAGGTCTTGAGCGTGCCCTGAATGATCTCGGTCATGCTCTCGATGTCGCGGTGCTCGTCGGCGTTGAACACGAGGTTCTCGCCGTCGCCCTCGTCGTCGCCTGCGTCCTCGGCGCCGTCGCGGTCCCGGCCGCGGCCCCGACGCCGACGGCGCCGACGACGCCCGCCCTCGCGGTCGTCGTCGTCGTCGCGATCGCGATCGCGGTCCCGGTCGCGGTCGCGCCCACGGCCGCCGCGCTCGCCGCGCTCGCGACCCTTGCCGCCGCGGGAGCTGCGCCCGCTGCGCTCACGGCCGCTGCTGCCGCTGCCGCCGGCGATCTTCTTCAGCTCCTCGACCTCGTCCATGGCCTGCTCGATCAGGTTCAGCGAGACCTGCTCGCCGCCCTCGATCATGCCCATGAGCAGACCCAGGTCACCCAGGCGGTTCAGCAGCCGGGGGTAGCCCTCGGCCGCCTGCACGGCCGCGGTCAGGGCCTCGTCGCTCAGCACGTCGGCCTTGGCGCCGGCCTTCTCCAGGCGGTGCTTGAGGTAGGTGACCCCCTCCTCCGCGCTCAGAGGCAGCAGCTCGTAGCCGACCTCGAGGCGGTGGACCAGGCTGTGGCGCTTCTTGAGGGTCCCGCGCAGGCGCGGATGGCCGGTCAGCACGCAGGTCAGGAGGGTGGTGCCGTCGGTGGTGGTCAGGTCCAGGATCGTGCGCAGCTCCTCGAAGGTGCGCCCGTCCGGGAGGCAGTCGGCGTTGTCGATGATCAGCACCGGGTAGCGCGACTTGCTCAGCTTGGACTCGAGCAGCTTGCGCAGCGCGTAGGTCAACTCGGCGCGGGTGCCGGGCACGGGCTCGCCGTTGGAGAAGGCCACGAAGGCCTGCTGCAGGAGGTCGAGGCCGTGCTCGACGCCAGCGGCGGAGATCCAGGCGGTGTCGCAGCTGCGACCCTGGAGCTGCTCGGCCGCGCGACGGCAGACGAAGGTCTTGCCGACGCCGCTCTCGCCGATCAGGAGCGCGAGGGGCTTGCGCTGCTCGACGGCATACTTGATCCGGACCAGGGCCTCTTTGTGGTTCTCGCTTTCGAAGAAGAAGGCGGTGTTTTGATCGTTCTCAAACGGTTTCTTGTCGAGGTGCCAGTGGGCTTCGTACATGAAGTACTCCAGGCGGCACCGAGTCCCTTCGCCCCCACGGGCGTGATTCGGTTGACGCTGGACGCGGCGGGGAGACCGCCGCGTGACAGATCGTGTAGGCAGGAAGGGCTTTCGGTCGCCGCATTCGTGGTGGTCTTCAGCTCCCAGGTTGCCGGGGAGCCTGAGGTGGAGCCGGCGCGAGCCGGCGGGTAGCGCAGCCAGAGTCCGGCCGCCGACGAAATTCTAGGGCCGGGCGGGCGCGAGCGCAAGGATTCCTGCGGGCTGAACGTCGCGCTAACTCCCAGGAATTCGGGGGCTTCGTGGACCCCTCAGCCGCCTCCGCGCAATTGGAGCAGCATTCGGCGCGCCGTGGGGTGCTTCGGGTCACGCCGCAGCGCCTCTCGGAGGGCGGCCAACGCCGGCTCCCGGCGCCCCGCGGCGGCGTGCAGCCGCGCCGCGTAGGTCAGCGCCAGGACCTCCTCGGGGTCCGCCGCGGTCGCGCGGTCCCAGGCCTCGAGCGCGCCCTCAGGGTCCCCCGCGCGCTCCAGGGCCACGCCCAGGTCGCGCCAGTTGGCGCCGTCGGGGGCCAGCGCGACCAAGCGCCGGTAGGCCTCCACCGCGGGACCGTAGGCCTCGGCCAGGAAGCGCACCTCCCCCAGCCGAGCCCAAGCGGCCGCGAGGGCAGGGTCGGCCTCCGTGCTCGCCAGGAGCCAGCGCTCGGCGGTGGGGTAGTCGGCCTCGAGCCGGGCTGCGTTGCCGCGGTAGAAGCTGGCCAGGGCTGGCTCGAGCGCGGGGCCAAAGCGCGCCACCGCCCGACGCAGGGCGACCGGGTCCTCGGCGGCCTCGGCGGCTGCGAGGAGGTTCACCCGCGCGCGCAGCGCGGTCTCGGGGTCGGGGTCCCGGTCCAGGGCCGCGCCGTAGGCGACGAGGGCCGCGCGAGCTTCGCCGCGGCCCATGGCCAACGCCGCCAGCAGGAGGTGCCTCGCGCGCGCTGAGCGCGGTCGCGACCCAGCGTGACGCCAGCTCCTGGGCGCGCTGGGGGTCGCCGAACAGGCGCTCGAGCTCCGCCGCCGCCTCGAGCACGACGGGGTCCTCGGGGGCGAGGGCCAGCGCGCCGCGGGCCAGCTCCAGGCCCCGGGCGCCTTCGCCCAGGGCCGGCAGCGCGCGGGCGAGGTGCAGGCGCAGGCGCGGGTGGATCCCGCGCCGCGGGAGCAGGGTCAGCCCGCGCAGGACCGAGCTCGCCCGAGCCTCGTCGGGGAACGGCGGCTCGCGGCGCCGCGGCGGCGAAGACCGGGGACCGCGCTCGAAGACCCAGGCCTTGGGCCCCACGTAGCGCACGCTCCAGACCGGGTCGGCGACCAGGGCCTCCAGCAGGAGCGGGGAGTGCTCACGGGGATCGAGGAGCGCGCTCTGGAACCCTGCCTCGCTCAGGCGCGCGCCGAGCGCGCGCGGGTCTCCGTCGAGCAGCGCGCGGTAGGCCGCGAAGTGCGACCGGGGGTAGAGGTCGAGGTTGCCGCATATGTAAGGGCGCTGACCGGCGAACAGCAGGTAGTGCCCGGCGCTGAACCCGTTGAACAGGGGCTCCGGGGGCGGGTCGCGCTCCCAGTCGGCCAGGGCCTCGGGGTAGGCCTTGAACTCCACGCGGCCCCAGCCGGCGGGAGCGTCGAGCTGCGGGTTCTGGTGGAAGCGGTCGTCGACGGTGGCGCGCGCGAGGAGGAAGGCGAGGCCGCCCAGGGCCACGTAGGCGGGATCGCGGCGCGCGCCGCGCAGCAGCCCACGCGCGAGCAGCGCGAGCCCGGGGCCGCTGAGCGTGATCAGCCCCAGGGCGGCCAGCGGCAGGGTGCGCGCGTAGGGCGCGCCGAGGACCACCAGCGCCAGCGCCGCGCCAGCGCGGTCCAGCTCCAGCCGACCGGAGCGCCAGCCGATCCAGGCCAGGGGCAGGCTCAGAACGCACCAGCCCACGAGGAGCAACACCAGCGGCTGCCCCCAGCCCGCGCTCCAGGGCGCCGCGAGCTCGGCGATCGGCAGGCGCTCGCGCCCCAGCGCGTCCAGCGCGATCCGGGGGAGGTAGCCCAGGGTGCCCAAGGGGTAGGGAGTCAGCGCGCAGCAGCCGAGGAGCACCCCCGCGGCCACGGCCCAGCCACGCCAGGCGCGCCCGCCGAGGGCCGCGACGGCCGCGCGCAGCCCGAGCAGCGCCGGCCCGAGCAGCGCGAACCCGTGGGCGTTGGCCCACAGCACCTGCACCGCCGCGGCGGCGCCCAGCCGCCGGCCCGCGGGAGCACGACGCCAGCCGAGGTGCCAGGCGAGGACGAGGAAGGTCACGAGCTCGGGGCGGACCACGAAGCGTGGACCCGCGAGGACCACGAACGGGATCGCGAGCGCCCAGCGCGCCAGCCCAGGGATCGGCCGCAGCACGAGCCAGGACAGGAGCAGGACGGCGAGGCCCTTGGCCGCGCCCAGGAGCCGCGCCCCGCCCAGCGCGTCCAGCGCGGCCACGGCGAGCTGGAACAGCCACTCGGGGTCTACGAAGGCGCGCTCGGCCCCGCCCTGGAGGAAGACGTCGTGGCGGGGGAAGCCGTGCTCGAGGATCCAGCGCGCGCAGGCCAGGTGGAAGTAGAGGTCGGGTTGGGCGTCGGGCCGGGCGCACCAGGCGACGAGCAGGAGCGCGACCGCCGCCAGGCAGAATCCCCGGGCCGCGCGTGAGGGCCAGCCACGGACTCCGTCCAAGGAAGGTGAGCGGGGAGGAGCCTCGGCCGACGAAGTCACGCGACGGATTGTGCACTGGATGCGGCCCCGCCGGTATCCCGGACTGGGGACGCCCGCGACCTCCAACCAGGCCAGCGCGCGGTGACGCGCCCGGGGGTGCGCCCGAGGGGCGTTGGCCCCGACCCGCCTTCCTGAGAAACTTTCTCCGGAGTCGAGCTGGCAGGGGGTTGCGTCGTACGGGGGCCGGCTCGGACCGGCCCGGCGCGCGGGCTCGGCCGGCCCTCCCATCTCGGGGCCGCCTCGGACCGGCTCCGCGGCGACGGAATCCCTTACGCCTCGGGTTCGCTCCGCTTGACAGCACCCGATCGGCGGTGCTAAATAACCCTAAGCTGAGCAGGGATTTCTGCTCCTTCACGGGAAACCCTCGGCGCCTCAGAGGCGCCGGGACAGCGGTTGGGCGGGCCCCCATGGGCTTGTGGGCGAACTTCAAGGCGAATCGCGAGCTGGCCGAAGCCAGGCGGGACGTGGCACGCGCGCGCTCGCCGTACTCGATCGCTCAGTTCATCGACAAATGCATCGAGCTCGGTCGGCTCGATCAGGCCTTCGAGGACGCCGAGAAAGGGATCCAGGAGTTCCCCGAGTCGGAGTCGCTGCAGGAGGCCTACAAGCGCATGATCCGCGCCAAGTGCGCGGACGACCTCAAGGCCTACCGCGACGAGATCCGCACCTCCCCCGGCCCGAAGGCGTATTACCGGCTCGCGTGCCTCTACAAGGAAATGCGCGACCTGGACCAGGCCGTCGAGCTCGCGCGCAAGGGCATGGAGGACTACCCCAACTTCGAGGGCAACTACATCGTGCTCGCGGACCTGCGCTACGAGCGCTTCCAGCGTGACCTGCGCGCGTCCGACGGGCTCGAGGCGACCCAACTGTTCGAGAAGGCGGTGGACCTCAACGGCGAGAACTACCGCCTGCTGTTCCAGTTGGCCGAGATCTACCGCGCGATCGGGGCGCGCGACCACGCGATCGCCAAGGTCAAGATGATCTTGAACTTCGCCCCCGACGACCGCAACGCGCTGAACCTGCTGGCCCAGCTCAAGAGCGCCAAGGCCCCCAAGAGCAACGACCTCAAGGAGATCCTCCAGGACTTCGAGCGTCGGGCCGCGGCAGGCAACTTCCGCCAGCAGGGCCAGCTCTCGGCGCGTTACCTGGCCAACCCCGACCAGCTCGAGCGCAAGCTGCCGAGCCTGGACCGCATGCCGGGCTTCCAGCGCGTGGTCGTGCTCGGTCCCCACGGCGAGCTGTTGGCCGCCCACCCCGGCGGCGCTCAGGGCAACCGCAACGAGGCGGACACGCTGAAGAAGATGTTCGCGGCGGCGATCGATTGCTCGCTGCGCATGGACATCTCCACCTTCGAGAAGGGCTTGTTCGAGTCCGAGGCTGGGTTTACCTACCTGGTCGTCGCCGACTCCTTGCAAATCGCCGTGCTCTCGAACACGAAGGTGAAGAAGGAAAAACTACGACAGGACGTGCACCGCTTTGTGGAGCACGACCTCTACATCTAGGATCGAATCGGGAGACCGCAGTCGGCAGGCATGCAATCCATTCTCTCTGCACTGAATCAGGTCGCTGGCGTCAAGGGCAGCATGGTCGTCACCAAGGACGGTGTGGTGGTGGCCGAGGTCCTCGGTCCCGACCTGCGCAAAGAGGTGGTGGCCGCCGTCTCCTCCCACATGATTCAGGTCAGCGCCCGCTCGCTTGAGGACCTCGGCCGAGGTACCCTGGAGCGCGTGGCCGTGACCTCTGCCCACGGACGCATGGTGTTCGTGAACCTGGACGTGGGCTACCTGGTCGTGATCACCAAGATGGAGATGAAGCTCGGGCAAGTGCTCATCGAAGTCGAATCGGCTGCGCGGAAGATCAAGCAGCTACACAGCAGGATCTGAGGGTGGAGGCTTCCGACACCCAAGGGGCGGGATGGTAACGAGGGCTGCGCCGAACCAGCTCAGCACTCGGTGACCGTGGAGTAGAGCCAGAATGGTCCAGATCAACTTCGCCAAGCGCGAAATCAACTGCAAGCTCGTGTACTACGGGCCGGGGTTGTCGGGGAAGACCACCAACCTCGAGGTCGTGCACAAGAAGGCACCGGCCTCGAAGAAGGGTGAGCTGACCTCGATCGCCACCGAGGGCGATCGCACCCTGTTCTTCGACTACATGCCGCTCGAGCTGGGCAAGGTCGGCGGCATGAACACGAAGTTCCAGTTGTACACGGTGCCGGGCCAGGTCTACTACAACGCCACCCGTAAGCTCGTGCTCCAGGGCGCGGACGGGGTGGTGTTCGTCGCGGACTCCCAGCCCGACAAGATGGACGAGAACATCGAGAGCTTCCAGAACCTGGAGGAGAACCTGAGGGAGCAGGGCCTGCAGCCCGAGACGATCCCCATGGTCCTGCAGTGGAACAAGCGCGACTTGCCCAACGTCTGCGACGTCAGCGAGCTCGACAAGAAGCTCAACAAGTACAACAGCCCGACCTTCGAGGCCGTCGCGGTCACCGGCGAGGGGGTGTTCCCCACCCTCAAGAAGCTGGCGCAGATGGTGCTCGAGAAGCTCAACAAGGAGTACGGGCTCAACCCCGACAAGAAGGGCGAGGCGGGCAAGAAGGAGACCGCGGCGGCGCCGGCGGCCAAGCCGGAGCCGAAGCCGGAGCCCAAGCCCGAGCCCAAGCCCGAGCGTCGCCCGGAGCCGAAGCCCGAGCCCGTCGCCGAGCGGCGAGCGGAGCCGAAGCCGGAGCGGCGGGCGGAGCCGAAGCCCGAGCGGCGCGAGCCTGCGCCGCTGCCCAGCGGCAACCGCAAGCCTCAGGGCTACGACATCGGGAGCGGCGCGCTGCCGCCTCCGCCCAAGAAGGGCGGCGGCAAGGGCCTGATGATCGTGATGCTCCTGATCCTGGTGGTGGCCGGGGCGTTCATCGGCGGCGGCTATACGGGTAAGCTGGAGCAGGCGGTGCCTGCGCTCCAGAAGTTCTACGACGACAAGCTCGCACCCACCCTCGGCGGCGGCTCCCAGAGCGCCGGCGGGGAGTAGGCCCGAGACACGCAACCGTCCAGCACGGAAGAGGACATACTCATGGGCGCGAGTGAGACCGATCGCAAGCTGCGTAAGGCTCGCCTCATCTTCTATGAAGACGACGTCGAGCGGATCAACAAGGCGCTGGAGAACTACCAGAACCTCTCCAAGTCGCGCTGCAACATGCTGATCGACGTCGAGGGGCACCCGGTCACCCAGGTCGGATCCACCGAGGGCATCAACCTCGAGACCATCGCCGCCCTGGTGGCGGCGTCCTTCGCCGCCACCAAGGAGGTGGCGAAGATCCTGGGCGAGGCCGAGTTCAGCAGCCTGACCCACCAGGGCAAGCACGAGAGCATTCAGCTCTCGCTGGTAGGCGACCGCACGATCCTGGCCACGATCTTCGACTCCGAGGAGACGACGATCGGCATGGTCATGTTCTACACCAAGGAGTTGGTGGAGAAGCTGGCCGGGATCTTCGCCGAGATCGGCAACCGCAAGGACATGAAGCAGGGCGTGTTCGAACCCATGGAAGACATGGAGAGCGTGATCGACGACCTGTTCGGCGACGTCTAGGGTCTCCGCGTCCGAGCTCGACACCAGCCCCGCGCGTGAGCGCGGGGCTGTGCCATGTACGGGGCCGCCGGAACCTGGACAAACGAAGCGGGGTCCGGCACCCTGAGCCCCATGGACGAACCCGCCGCTCACGGTCGCCAGCGCCTCAAGGGCGCCTTCCTCGCCGCCGCTGCGGTGAGCCTGCTCCTGAACCTCGTGCCCTTCGGGCGCTACGCGCTCTACCCCTTCGGGCTCCTGGCCACCTGGGCCCACGAAATGGGACACGGACTCTCCGCGCTCTGCCTCGGGGGCGAGTTCCGTCAGCTCGTGCTGTTCTCGAACCTCGGCGGCTACGCGACCCACACCGCCACGGGCTTCCTGCGCTCGCCCCTGGTCGCCATGGGCGGACTCCTGGGGCCCGCGGTCGCCGGCGCGGCGGTGATCGTGTGCAGCGCGCGCTCCGAGCGCGCGGCCCGGCTGACCCTGGGCCTGGTCGTGGGCGCGATCGCGCTCTCGGTGCTGGTGTGGATCCGGCCGCTGTTCGGCTTCGGCTTCGTGGGCATGCTCCTGATCGCGGTCGCCCTGGGCGCGGTCGCGCTCAGGGGGCACGAGCTCCTGGAGCTGTTCATGACCCAGTTGATCGGGATCCAGCTCTGCCTGGGGAGCCTCAGCAGCTTCGACTACATGTTCACCCGCGACTTCATGCGGGACGGTCAGCGGCTGGAGTCGGACACCCAGGCGATCGCCAACCACTGGCTGCTGCCCTACTGGCTGTGGGGGGCCCTGATCGCCGCCGCCTCGCTGGCGATCCTGTTGGGCGCCTTCTACCTGGCCTGGGTCCGCCCCGAGCGCAAGCGCGCCTGAGCGCCGGAGCTACTCCTCGACGAAGTCGCCGGTGTGGTCGGCGGTGCCCAGCTCCGCGTTGAAGGCCGCCACGAGCTTGGCGAGGGCCTCCTGCTGGTCGACCTTGTGGGCGTGGCGCAGGGCCCGGGCGATGTGCTGGGCCACGTCGGCCAGGAGCGTGCCCCAGGCCGCCTCGGCGTCCTGTCCGGGGCCCCACTGGCCCACGTCGAAGCTGCAGTGCAGGCGGCGCTCCGCGATGAACGCGCAGAGCATCTCCCGCGAGTGGGGGTCGGAGATCGCGGGGGCGGGCACGGTCAGGCGCTTCATTCGGGCTCCTTGCTCAGCTCGGCGGGGATCCTACCCCGACTCGCCGCGGACCACGCGGGACGCGTCGGTGTCCTTGAGCTGCTCGAACAGGGCGCGCTGCGGGCCCACGTCGCTGGCCGCGACCACCAGCGGGATCGAGAACACCTCCAGGGCCTCGGTCACCGAGAGCGTCTGGATCGCGGAGTTCTTGCGCCCGGCGAAGGGGAAGGTGTCGGGGCCGCGCTGACACTGGCGGTTCACGTTGATCCGGCACACCTGGTTCGCCAGCGCGTCCACCGTGGTCCCGACCTCGTCCGGGTCCTCGCCGAACACGCTCACCTGCTGCCCGTAGGAGCTGGCGGAGATCGCCTCCCACACCTCCGACGGGTCGTCGAAGGGCACCACGGGGACCAGGGGCCCGAACTGCTCCAGGTCGTAGAGCACGGCGTGCTCGGCGACCGGGTAGAGCACCGCCGGGAAGTAGAAGGTCTCGAGGTGCTGCCCGCCGCGGGCGTTGACCACCCGCGCGCCCTTGCGCACCGCGTCCTGGACCATGGCGTCCAGGGTCTGGGCCTTGTGGGGCTCTGGCAGCGGGGTCAGGGAGACCCCGGACTGCCACATCAGCCCTGGCACCAGCGCGTCGACCTGGGCCGCCAGGCGCTCCACGAAGGCGTCGGCCAGGCTGCGGTGCACGAAGATCAACTTGAGCGCGGTGCAGCGCTGCCCGTTGAAGCTCAACGAGCCCTGGAGCACCTGGTCGACGGCCAGGTCCAGGTTCGCGCTCTCGAGCACGATCGCCGGGTTCTTGGCGTCCATGCCCAGCACGCTGTGCAGGCGATAGGGCGCCGGGTGCTGCTTCTCGATGATCCCCGCCACGCGGCTCGAGCCAATGAACGCGAACACGTCGATCAGCCCGGACTGCATCAGCGGACCCACGAGGGTCGCGCCGTCGCCCTGGAGCACGTTGACCACCCCGGGCGGGAAGCAGGCGGCGAAGTCCTCGAGCAGGGGCAGGTTCGAGAGTTGGCCGAACTTGGGGAGCTTGACCACCGCGGTGTTGCCCATGAGCAGCGCCGGGATCAGGGTCGTGAAGTTCTCGTTCAGGGGGTAGTTGAAGGGCCCCATGCACAGGCACACCCCGATCGGGCTGCGCCGAACCTGGGCCACCACGCCGCCCTCGCAGCGCATGTCGCCCTCGGTGTAGGGCGAGATCGCGGCCAGGGTGTCGTCGATGTACTCCAGGGTGCGGTCGAACTCCTTGCGCGCGTCGCCGAGGGTCTTGCCGATCTCCCACATCAGCAGACGCACGACCTCGTCGCGCTTGGTGCGCATGCGCGCGGCGAAGGCGCGCACCGCCTCCGCGCGCTGAGCCAGGCGCATGCGCGGCCACTCCCCGCGGCCGCGATCCCAGGCGGCGCAGGCCGCGGCGAGCGCCGCCCGCGCGCAGTCGGCGTCGAGCTCGGCGGCGTGGCCGATCACGCGCCGGGTCAGTCCGCCCTCGCCGTCGGGTTCGCACACGACGGAGAGCACGGGGGTCGTGGGACCGTCCCAGCGCTTGATCTCGCCCCCGATCAGGTAGGCGTCGGCCAGCTCGTAGTCCGGCTGCTCGAACTCGGGCGGGATCGGGCCGGCGAAGATCGCGTCCAGCTCGCTCATGAACCCACGTCCTGTGGCTGCTTTCCTCGGGCGGCAGCCGCCGAGTCGAGCCACGCCTCCGACGGGCGACCCGACCCCCCGACTACCCCCGTGCAGAGGGTAGCGCCGCTCGAGGAACTTGCACGGCCCAGCGGAGTCAGGCGTGCACGAACTCGGCCCGGGAGCGCGGGCCCTTGGTGAGGAAGTTCGTGATCCCGATCCGCATGTCCTGGGTGCGGACCACGTCGGCGAACAGCTCCGCCTCGTGCTTCAGCCCGTCGGCCAGCGGCAGGCGCGCGCCCTCGAGGATCGCGCGCTGAATGATCGCGTCGATCGCCGTGCTCAGGTGCCCGAGCTCGACCGCCGGGAGCGTCGCCGGGACGTCCTGCAGGGGCCCCTGCTCGATCGGGGTCAGGGTCTCCTTGCCCGCCGCGACGTCCTTGACCAGCCGCACCGCGGCGGCGACCAGGTCGCCCTCGACCTCGTCGCGCACGAGGCCCAGCTCCTTGGCCTGGGCGCTCGAGATCGGGCGCCCGTCGCGCAGGATCTTGGCGGCCGGCTCGATCCCGATCAGGCGGGGCAGGCGCTGGGTGCCGCCGGCCCCGGGAATGATCCCCAGGTTCGGCTCGGGCTGACCCACGAAGGTGCGCAGCCCTTGCTTGCAGAGGCGGGCGTGGCAGGCCATGGCCAGCTCGTTGCCGCCGCCGAAGGCCAGGCCGTTCATGGCGCACACCACCGGCTTGCGCATGGCCTCGATCCGGTTCAGCGGGCGTTGGCTGTTGAGCGAGGTCTGGACCCCCTGCTCGGGGGTCTCGATCTTGGCCAGGAAGCCCACGTCGGCCCCGCTCACGAAGGCCTTGGTCCCGAACCCGGTGAGCACCGCGCCGACCACCGAGCTGTCGGCGTCGATCGCCTCGGCGTGGGCCTCGAGCTGGGCGAAGACCTCGGCGTTGAGCGCGTTCAGCACCTTGGGCCGGCGGATCGTGAGCACCGCCACGCCGTCCACGTCCTCGCGCACGACGTAGGGGATCTCCCAGGGCTCGCCGGACGCGGCCTGCTCCTGCAGGCAGCGGGCCAGGGGGAACTCGGCGAAGGCGGTGTGGCTCTGGCGCAGGGCTTCCACCAGCTGCAGGGCCTCGGCCACGCCGTAGGCGTTCATGCTGGCGAAGGGCGGATCGATCACGAGCCCGATCTCGACCGCCATGTCCAGGTCGCCCACGGTCGTGATCCCGGAGTCGATCACCTCGCAGGACAGGCCCCAGAAGGTGGCGCGCAGCGCGTCACCCACGGTCTTCTTGGTCGCGGGGTCGACCTCCACGGTCTCGCCGCGGGCGGGGGTCTCCCAGTCGGCGTTCTGGGCGACCTTCTCCTTGAGCGAGGCCGGGGGCTGGAACCAGGGGTTCACCCGGGTGTGCAGGAGCTCGAGGCCGTGGCAGGTGATCGGGTTGCCGCCGGTGAGGTTGTGGGCGGTGAAGGGGCCCACGCCGAGGCCCAGGACCTCGCGGGCCACGGTGTCGATCTGCTTGCTGGTCGCGACGCCGTGCTCCTGGAGCAGCGCCGCGGTCTGCAGCAGGCCCTCGAACAGGGGGTCGATCGCGTAGCCGTAGCGGCTGCCGACCTGGATCGGGACCTTGCCGATCTCGGTGTAGAACGCGAGCAGCCAGGCGGCGACCTCGGGGTCCGTCTCCTCGCCGGGCACGACCTCCAGGGCGCGGTTGCGCTCCGCGGGGAAGAAGTAGTGCACCACGCCGGTGCGCGCCTTGTCCGCCAGGGGCTCGAAGATCACCTCGGGCTCGAGGTGGCTGGAGTTGCTCAGGAGCAGCGCGTCCGGCGCGCAGATCTGGGCGAGCTGGCTGAAGATCTTGCCCTTGATCGCCTCGTTCTCGGTGGCGGCCTCGACCACGAGGTTCGCCCCGCGCAGCGCGTCGTAGTCGCTGGTGAACTGCACGCAGCCGGTGATCGCCTCGCCCTCGGCGGGCTTGAACGCCCCGCCCTCGACGCCGCGCTGGACCTTCTTCTCCAGGCGCGCCTTGCCCTGGGCGAGGGCCTCGTCGCTGATGTCGACCACGATCACCGAGACCTGGTGCGGGGCCATGACCTTGGCGAAGTGCAGGGCGATGTCCGGGCCGATCTGGCCCGAGCCGATCACGCCCACGGTGTTCAGGGTGCGTCCGCGGAAGGTGTAGCTCATAAGGTCTCCTCGAGGCGGCCGTTCTACCGCGTCGGCGCTCCAGTCGCCAGGCGCGGAGCCGGGCGGAGCCTATAATCCAGCCGCATGACGGAGCTCCCCCCGGTCCAGCGCTTCACCAAGCCGGCCCCCGCGCCGCCGACGACCAAGGATCGGCTGGGCGCCTTCGTCTACAGCCCGGGCGTGAGCCTCCTGATCGTGGCCCTGATCCTGGTCTCGGTGAGCCTCGTGTTCCTCCAGGTGCTGCTCCCGCCGCACCACCCCTGGCAGCACCCGAGCGAGATCGTGCAGCTCGCGATCACGTGCGTGTTCCTGCTCGAGCTGGGGGTCAAGGCCTACGTGGCCCAGTCCCGCTACCAGTTCCTGACCCACTACTGGATCGACCTGATCGCGGTGATCCCCTGGGTCCAGAGCCTGCGCGTGCTCAGGATCCTCAGGATCCTGCGCGTGTTCCGGGTGGCGATCATCCTCTCGCGGCGCGTGCGCTGGGTGTCCCTGCTCCTGCGCTCCGCCGTCGGCGAATACGTGGTGCTGGGCCTGATCCTGGCGGTGTTCGTGGTCACCGGCTCGGTGGCGCTCTACCACGCGGAGAGCGAGGCCCGGGTCGCCGCTGCGGGCCCGGTGGACCCCGGCGAGCAGCAGCTCAGCGAGCCCGAGAACGCGTTCTGGGCCACGCTGTTCTTCCTGGTGGCCACCGAGCCCATGGTCTCCGCGCCCAAGACGACCATCGGCAAGCTCGTGACCCTGGTGATCATGTTCGGCGGGCTGACCACCTTCGCCGTGTTCACCGGTATCGTGACCGCGCTGATGGTGAACCGGCTCAAGCGCCGGCTGGAGATCAACGAAATGGACCGCTTCCAGCTCACCAAGCACCTCCTGATCTGCGGCTGGAACAACCAGGTCCCGCTGGTGATCGAGGAGATCCTGCACGCGCACCACTCCCGCGGGCTGGCGGTGGTCGTGATCGCGGACCTGGCGGAGGCGCCCCAGGAGATCCAGTCCCAGGGCGACACCGGCCGGGTGTTCTTCCTGCCCGGGGACTACACCAAGCCCGAGATCCTCGACCAGGCCCGGGTGCGCTACGCCGAGCGGGCGCTGGTGGTCGCCGACTCGACCAAGCCCCGCAGCGACCAGGACCGGGACGCGCGCACCGTGCTCGCGGCCCTCATGATCGAGCGCATGAACCCCGAGATCTACACCGCCGCCGAGCTGCTCAACCGCGACAACGAGCAGCACCTGCGCGCGGCCGGGATCGAGGAGGTGATCATGACGTCCGAGGCCGGCGGGCACCACATGGCCATGGCGGCGCTGCACTCGGGGCTGTCCCAGGTCGTGGGCGAGCTGCTCACGGTCAAGATCGGCCAGGGCCTGCACAAGTTCCCCGCGCCCAAGGAATACGTCGGCCTGCCCTTCTCCCACGCCCTCGAACAGTGCAAGCGCGAGCGCGACGCGCTCCTGATCGGGATCGAGGTCCTGGGCCAGGACGGGCCCCGCACCGAGGGCTACGCCATGCTCGTGAACCCCGACCTGACCGTGGTGGTGGGGGAGCGGGACAACCTGATCCTGATCGCGACCACCGCGCAGCCGCTGCGCTGAAGGAGCCTCCCGTGACCGGCCTCCCCCCCGACGACCCTCGCCGCGAGCTGTTCGGCAAGCACGGCTTCGACGCTGCGCTGCCCGGCATGACCCTGGGCGAGGTCGGCGCGACCAGCGCCGAGGTGACCCTCGAGGTCAGCGAGCAGGTGGCGAACATGGTCGGCACGCTCCACGGCGGCGCGATCGCGACCCTGGTCGACGTCGCCGGCACGATCGCGATCATGGCTGCCGATCAGGCCCACCGCCCGGGTGTGACCACCGACCTCAACGTGAGCTACTTCGCCGCGGGGCGCCTGGGGGACACGGTCACCGCCCGGGCGCAGGTCCTCAAGAGCGGCAAGACCCTGGCCTTCGTGAGCGTGGACCTCACCAACCCCCAGGGCGCGCTCCTGGCCCAGGGGCGCATGACCAAGTTCATGGGCAGGTAAGGCTTCCAGAGCTTTGGGTCGTCCGTTGACGGCCTCCGCCCCCGCGGCTAGCATTGGGCCCACACGCAGCCATAGCTCAGTTGGTTAGAGCGCCTGATTGTGGATCAGGAGGTCGCCGGTTCGAATCCAGCTGGCTGTATGCGACGAAGCCCGCCCCCGTGGCGGGCTTCGTTCGTTCCGGAGGGACGGGAGAATCACTGACCTGGTGCCCGGTGGCCCCCCTACGAGCCCCCGGATTGGCGCAACCCTGGCCGGCACGGCCAGCGGGCCCGCCACACCTGGCACAAGCGTCACTGATCGCGCACTCTCCAGGTCAAGAGGCTGCCAATGAGTGATTCCGACCAGGGCGGTGCGAAGGAAGAGACCGTGGACCCCTTGGACGCCCTCTACAAGACGGTCGAGGAAGCGGCGGAGTTCGCCGAGGGGGGAAGTGACGGAATATCAATCGAGGTGTTCTATCACCGGAACGCCGCCGACCCGTTGGCTGTGCTGAACAAAGAAGCCACGGGGGCTGCGAAGCTCGCTGATCCGACAATCACCGCACGGCGCTCGCACGGCGCTTTCCTGGCGGTATCGGTTCTGGCGTGTTTGGCGATCTTGTGGTGGGGCTATCAGGTCTACTCTTCTTCGCTGAAGGCCTGGAAGGCAACCGCCGCCTCCGACGCGGACGCCCCCCGCGCCGCCGGCCCCGACGCACAATCTCACGAAAGTCACTCTGAACCTTCAGCCCGACCCATCGCTGACTACGGGGCGTTTGGAGATAGCCTTGCACCAATCGCGGTGTTTGGCGCGGTTCTCGCCGTCCTGCTCTCTACGTTCAGCAGCTACCTGCAATCCCGTGACCTCATCGCTCAGCTCGACGAGATGACCGAGTCGAGGAAGTCGCAGTCCGACATGGTTCGAGTTCAGGCGATCCAGATCGCAATAAGCCAGATCGACCTCCTGTGGAGCCGGGTTGCGCCATACGTTGAGGACGCAAAGGTCCGGGCCGAGCGCGTTGCCAGGATGGAGTGGTGGCTCGCCGAGAAGGTGGACTTCCTGGATCCAGAAGTGGCGGGAAAGTTCAAGGAGATGTCGGAGGGAGTGAAGAGCCAGCTCGACCTCTGCAAGAGGGTAGAGGGAGAACTAACGCTGGCGCGCGTTTCTTGCCTGAACCCTGCTCCTATCTGGAGCAAGCGGTTCCTAGCTCTTCAGCAGACTGTGGCTACCTTCGCGATCCAGATACGGAAGATTGAGCACGACTTCGAGATACTGCAAGTGTTCGGATCGATAGATTTCATTCCCGTCCAGGAGGACATTGGTCCACTTACGGGACGCCTCTCCGCCTAGGCAGACGCCGCTCGGCGCGCTACTAACACCGGATTCAGGGTAGTGAAGGCATGGAGCAGCTCGTTAACTTGACTCGGCGATCGGCTGACAGAATTCGCCGTAAGTCCCTTTGTGGAAGTCGCCGGATCAACCAACGACTTGCACCGCTCGACGACATGCACCATCGCTCAAGTTGATCTCTGCGCACCTGGAGCGGATCGCTGAGGTGCAGGAAGTCAAGTTGCGGTAGCTGCGTGCGAAGGCGTCCCCGAGGGATCAAGGTCACTCTAGGGCGCGGATCAGCGCCAGCTCCGAGCCCGCCTTCTTCCACAGCTTGAACAGCAGGCGGCGCAGTTCGGCCTCCAGGCAGTCCTGGTGCACCCAGCCGACGCTCTCGGCCATGCCTGAGCGCTGTTTCTGATTCGCGATCACGCCGCGCGCTGCGCAAGCCTGTCTGGGCGGTCCGCAGCCTGACCCGCGGGGGGTAGAGAGCAACTCGAGCATTTGCGCGCTCGACAGCGAGTTCTGCGCAGGGGTGGCCTGAGGCGCCGGCGCGGGCGTGAGTCGCGCTTCTGGCGGCGGCCGCGCAGGGGGGCGCCCACCCTGTGGAGCCGCTGAACCTCCGTTGCTGGAACCCAGACCCTGCTCCCAGGCCGCGACACCGCCAGGTCCCCCCGGGAGATCAGCTCTCTGACATGTCGGATGCTGACCCGCATGCGCTCGGCGAACTCGCTCATGGTCAGATAGCCCGGCGGTGAACTTGCCTTGGCGACCGCGTGTCTTACAGACTCGCCAAGCGCTGTGAGCCGACGATCAAGCCGCTCCTCAAGGCGGCCGAAGCGCTCGCTGAGGAGACGTGCTCGGGGGAATGAGTAGAGTCGGGGCTAGCCATGGGGCCTCCTGAAGAGGTCCTGGTCAGGGCCGAAGAAGGTGTTCCAGCACCAACCTCGGCCCGCCCCGTTGTCGCGGATTCCGAGTCGGCCGGGCTACTCCTCCGCTTGCTCGGCGTTGCGCGCGCGATCCAGCTCGCGGTTTCTCTTCCGTTGCTCTTCCTTCTTGCGCCGGTTGTCTTCCGCTTGGATCTTGCCCTCGTGCTTCTTGAGGATCTTCTCGTCACGTTCCTCGGCGACCTTCCTCTTGTCTTCCGGTATCAACGCTCGATGGCGCTCAAGTCGCTTCTGCCTCCCTACAGTCTCGTCCACGAACAGGTTGATTGCGCTGAACAGCTCGTCAGCGATCGAGGGATCCTCGTCGAACTTGATCTCGGACGGGTGCACGGCGTCGTTGCCGTAGAGCCGGATCAGGTCGGCAGTCCTGATTACGTCTTCGTGGACGCCCTTGACCTTCAACTCAGCGATCTTCTGGTCGATCGTGCTGGTCGGGCTGTTGGGCTTGCAATCCAGTTGGTCGTGCAGGAAGTGGTCTAGGGCGAGGCGAAGCAAGGCCGCCGTAGCGCGCGTTGAATGCGGCAGGACCCGGCGCGCTTCCTCGAAAATCTCCAGAGCAGCTCCCTTCAGGTCCTCGTGTGGTTCGGGAGCGTCGAGCTTGAGCGGCCATAGCAACTCGCCAAACCTCGATTCTACTTCCACTAGATCGTCGTCTTGGACGATGCCTCGAAATTGATCCAGCCAAGTAGCTGTCTTGGAGCAGTGGTGGCGGGTGGACACCAGAAGAGTGAATCTGTAGGGTAGCTGACTCCCACCCCTGGTGCTTCACTCGCAGCCAGTTCTGCATGGACGCCGCACCACAGTGCGGACACTTGATCACCCGCTTTCGGAAGCCCGGGCGCCGAACTTCGCCTTCAAGTGCTTCAGAACTTCTTCCTGGCTTAGCTCGCTCACGTGGATCTCCTTGGTCAATATCTCCGGCGAGGTCGTTGGCCTGGAGTGCGCACTGGTAGGCGTCATAGACACAAAAGATCGCGAGGCAGAACCAGCCGAGGAAGACCAGTAGGAACGCTGCCGGGTCTGCGTGGCTCGCGATTATCACCGCCCAGAAGATCGTCACACCAACGATCGGCGCGAAGAAGAAGGTCAAGCCTCGGAGCGCGCGCCCGGCGTAGAGCTGCCCGAGGCCGAGAATGAAGAAGGAGAGCACGGCCGCGGTTCCGGGGTTCGCCTGTTGACGGACGATGACGACGCGCGACGACCCCCAGCTCGCACCCGCCCCGACGCGCGTCTCCGCTGAGAGCTCCTGCGTGAGCTCCCGCGGCGCTGCGGGCCCCTGGCCTCCCGAACCTCGCAGCCGCAGAACCGGCACACGCGGGCGGCCGGTTTGATCAGCTCCGCGCAGTCGGGGCAAGGAACCTCGGTCACCGGGGTGATCGGCTGGCTGTCGAACCCGCTGGGCTCTTGCTTCGCGGCCTTGGCGCGCTCAAACTCGAGCTTGGCCCAGGCCAGGTCCAGCTTTTCCTGTTCGAGCTTCGAGCGCTCCTCCTCTACGGTCGGCGGCTCGTTGCCGACCATGGTGTTGAACACCTCGCCGGAGTCCGTGGGGAGGGCGTCCTCGGCGCTCTGGCTCACCCCTGCGTCCTTCTGCGCCGCGATCTCCGGGAGCGTGGGCACCTTCACGCCGCTCTTGCACTTGGGACACTTGCCAGTGGCGCCCGCGTGCTTGCTGCTGACCCGGATCCGCCGGGAGCACTGGGGGCAGGGGAAGAAGATCGGCATGCGCCGAGCCTACAGGACTGGTCGCTGCACATCGACCAATCAGAGAATGTTGGCGAGCGGGTGGGCCGAGTGTGTCTTAGCTGTGGCGGCTGCCGCCGGATAGGCTGACATGTGGGGAGGTCGCGTGAGCGTCAACGAGCCTATGCAGCCGCAGGAGGAGAGCAAGAAGGAGGTCGTCTTGCGCGGACTCGGGTTCGCGCTGGCGGGTATGGGGATTTACGCCGCGCCCGCTGTCGTGGAGATGGCTCTTGCAGTCGACAAGGCGAACAAGGCCCGCGTGCAGGAGGCCTTGGCCAGCGAGGTGAGCACCGCAACCAAGGCCGAGCTTGGCCAGCTGAGGGACCTAATCAGCGGTTTAGAGAACAGGGCCGAACTCAGTGAACGGCGGCAGGCTACCTTCCTGAAGCTCTTCCTAGAGGCGGGGACCCACCCGGAACCGGACTTTCAGCGCGCCAAGGCCCGCCTTGTCGCCAGGCTGGGTCTTGGGAGGGTTGGTGAGTCAGAAGCCCTAGAGGCCTCGATGCTCATGGATCGGATGGTCCGGGACGACCTCCTATGCCTCCAGATCGTCGACGGGCTCGAGTCTGAGGGCGTGGGAGTCTGGCCGGAGAAGGGAAGCGGCCCTAACACCAGCAGGCAGCCGCTGGACAACGTACGCGGGTCGCACGAGGACTCATTGATCGACCTAGCGCGACAGAGAGCAGGTCGCACCGAGGACTACTGGGATGAACGGATCACGCGGGCGATCCAGCTGGGCACGCTCAAGACTCCGCGGCGGCGCTCCATCGGTCAGGAGCACTACCGTGTTTTGGCAACGACTGCGATCGGGCGACTGATCGCCGATCAGTTCCGGTGCGAAGCCAAGCCTGGTCTGAACGATTAGCCTACAGCGCGGGTGAGGCAGCCGATCCAGGGAGAGGTCGTCGGTGAAACTGCTCGGACGACGGGGCGCAGGGCCGTGAGCACCAGTTTCCGCGGGCCCGCCCCCGTGGCGGGCTTCGTTCGTTCCGGAGGCGGCGAAGGCCGCTACTTGGTCCACTTGACCGCGAACACCGCCCGGTGACCCGGGTACTCGCTCAGCGACCAGAGGTTGCCCTTGCTGGGGGTGAAGGTCAGATCCTCGGGGCCGTAGGCCCACTCCCGCGCCGCGCTCGGGGTGAAAGGGGCCGTGGCGTAGAGCCGGCCGTGGTTGCGGAAGCGGCGGATCTTCTGGCTGCTGCAGGCGAGCTGGAAGCGCCCGCGCCAGGAGAGGGCCCCCTGTACACGGTCCTGGTTGGCGACGAAGACCTCGGCCGGGTGGATCGCCCCCGCGCCCTCGAGGAGCCCGCTCACCGGGTGGAAGGACCAGCGCGCGAGCTTGCCGTCGACCGCGTCCTTCACGTACTCGCCGGTCAGGAGCGAGGGCGGGTTCGTGCTGCGGTCGACCGAGACGAAGGAGAAGCGCAGGTCCGCGCTGGCGCCGGTCAAGCGGTAGGCGCCGACCTGCGGGAGCACGTAGCGGTAGTCGAAGGCGTAGAACCGGCCCCCGCTGCGTCCGATCGTCTCGCGCTTGCCCGTGCTCACCCGCAGGATCCGCTGGGTGTCGAACACCCGGAAGCCCCGGGTCGTGTCCACGGCGTAGAGGTAGCGCCCGACCCAGGCGATCCCGCCCGCGTGGATCGGGACCGGACGGAAGCTCGCGTCGCCGCTCGCGTCGCGGGTGGGCTCCACGAGCAGCACGTGCCGGTAGCGCACCCGCTGCATGGAGGTCACGTCGACGAAGCTGACCCGCACGCCCTTGTTGACCGCGCTCGAGCTCTCCTCGCGCTTGAAATACCAGCTCGCGAGCAGGATCCGCTTCCCGCCCAGGGACTCCGAGGGGAAGGCGGCGGCGGTCCCGCTGATCCCTTGCGGCCACCAGTACTCGACGGCGTCGTCGCCGCGGTCCCAGCGGAAGCCGGTGTGGATCCGAATCCCGTCCAAGCTCCTGCCGAGGGGCCGGCCCTCGCGGTTGGCGTCGGCGACGACCTGGAGCACGCTCGCGCGGGGGAGCTGGCGGGCCAGCTCGTCGGTCAGCCCGTCGAGCCGGGTCCACTCCGCGGGGTCTTCGCCGAGGGAGAACGCGCGGGGGGAGAGGGGCCGGAGGCCCTGGTGCTCCTGGGCCAGCGCGGGGAAGGTCGCGAGCAGGGCCAGGGCGGCGGTGGGGAGTTTCATGCCTGGCTCAGCGCAAACCCGAGCCCGGGCGTAAGTCGTGCTTATCGGAGGGAAGCGTGTCGGCTGCAGAGCCGATCGCCTCGCCTGAAAAGAATGCGCACAGGTCGCGGTGACCCGCGCGCGCCTACTTCAGCTCGTCGGTGACGAACGCGCGCCAGCGCGCCTGCAGGGCGTCCAGGTCGACCTTGGCGAAGGAGTCGTCGAAGGCCTCGCGGGCGTCCTTGCCCCGGGACAGCGCCTTGAAGTAGCGCTTGAGCGGGTCGAAGTAGGCGCGCCCGTCGGCCTCACACAGGAAATACACCATGGCCCAAGCCTGGGCGTAGTGGTCGCTCACCGACGCCGCGGCGTACATCTCCGCCTGCGTCATGGTCATGAGCCGCTCGAAGGGCACGTCTTCCCCTTTGGCGACGAGCTTGCGCACGCGCTTGGTCCGCCACGGGTTGGGCCGGATCTTCATGCCCGGGCGCGGCGCCTCCACGTAGTCCGAGGGGCCGAAGTAGTCGGCCAGCCCCTCGTTCAGCCACTGCGGCGCGGGCTGCTCCAGCACCCCGTCCAGGAACTGGTGGAAGCCCTCGTGGTAGAGCACCAGCAGGGTGTCCGACTCCTCGGGGTAGCGGTAGAGGAAGAGCTGCTTGAACGCGGGGTCGAAGTGGCCGCCCGCGCTCTGCGGCCCGCCGCTCTGGTGGTACTCCGCCTTCTCCTTGAACACCACGATCGAGCCCTTGCGCTTGCTCCTCGAGCGGGGGAAGAGCGTGGTGTAGAGCTTGCGGATCAGCTCGGCGTGCTCCGCGATCCGCTCGGCGAAGGCCTGGTCCACGTTCGTGCGCACCACGTAGTGCTTTGTCTCGCAGGTGAAGGTCTCGGGCCAGTCGGGGCCCTCGAGCACGAGCTTCAGCTTGCGGTCGAGGAGCATGAGCCCGAAGTGCATGGCGTTGACCTCGAGCCCCGCCCGAGTGTCCTCCCGCGCCTCCTCGAAGCGCTGCAGCCGCGTGAGGAGCGAGGCGCGCATGAGCCGCGCCTGCTGGACCTGGGGCGCGGCCTTGAGCGCGCGCCCGTAGTGGGTCAGCGCCTCGTCGGCGTCTCCCGCCCAGCGGCACGCGTCGCCCAGGGCGAGCATGGCCTCGTGGAACCCCGAGTTGCGCTTGATCGCCTCCCGCAGCCGCCGCTGGGCGCGGGGGTAGTCCCCGAGCACGGTGTAGGCGATCCCCAGGTGGTAGTCCGCCAGCGCGCACGTCGCGTCCAGCTCGCGCACCTCCTCCAGACCCTCGATCGCGGCCTGGACTCGCGCGCGGCCCTCCTCGCCCGAGCGCTTGCCGAAGGCCGCCTTCCAGCCCTCGATCGCCTGGGCGTAGCGCTCCTTGGTGGCCGCGCTCAGCCAGGCGGGGAGCTCCAGGTTCGGCCCGGGGAGCGGCTCGACGAAGGTCGGGGTCTCGGCCCCCGGGTCGCGGGGCGCGTGGGGACGCGCGGCGGCGGAGTCTTCACCCGCCCGCGTGGGGGGCGCCGCGAGGCTCAGGAGCACGGTCAGGGCGCAGCAGGTCCAGCGCACGAGGCACCTCCAGGCCAGGATCCTAGCGCGTCAGGCGCTAGCGCCGAAGCGCAGCCTTGGATTCTCTGCGTGTGCAGGCGTGGCGCGCGAAACGTTTCGCAGGGCGCGTCGGTCTCGGGGAACTCAAGGCCAGCGGCGCTCAGGGCTTGGCCGCCTGGCACCGGAAACCTTGCACGAAAACCTTTCAGCGAATCGTCGCAGGGCGCGACTCAGTAGTCGCTGAACAGGGACTTGAACACGAGGAACGCGCCGCCGAGCCCCGCCAGCACGAACATCACGATCGCCAGCGCGGGGTAGCCGAGCAGGGTGTAGCTCGACTCGACCCTCATGACCAGCGCCGCGCCCACGATCATGGCCGCCAGCACCAGGCCCGCGGCGACGCGGTTGGCGATCTTCTGCAAGCCGCGCAGCAGCTCGCGCTCGTCGATCGCGTCGACCTTGACCTGCAGCTCGTGCTCGGCAGCCATGTCGAGCAAGCGCGCGACCTGGGCCGGGATCCGTTCGGCCAGGTCGCGCGCCCGCAGCATGCGGTCGAAGGCGTTGAGCAGGGTCACGTCCTGACCCAGGTGCTCGCGGATCAGGCCCGCAGCCTCCTCTCGGATCAAGCGGGTGGGGTCGAGGTCCGGGGCCAGGATCCGCACCGCGCTCTCGAGGTAGGCCAGCGCCCGCCCCGCCTGGGGGATCTGATCGGGCAGGCGCACGGTGTGGCGCTGGCAGGCCTTGGCGGTGGCGAGCATGACCTGACCCAGGCGCAGTTGGGCGAAGTCCGAGTTGTGGTTCTCGACGACCAGGCGCGCGATCGCCTCCACGAAGCCGTGGTGGTCGAGGTTCGGCGGCGCCTGGCCGACGTCGAGCATGAGCCGCGCGACGCGCTCGCCGCGGCCCTCCGCCAGCGCGAGGACCATCATCAGGAGCTGCTCGCGGAGCTGCGGGCCGACGCGCCCGACCATGCCGCAATCGATCAGCCCCAACCGGTCGTCGTTCAGGAGCAGCATGTTGCCGGGGTGGGGGTCGGCGTGGAACAGTCCGGCGACCAGGATCTGCTGGAGGTACGAGCGCAGCAGCTCCTCGGCCAGCCGCTCGCCGTCGATCCGCTCGAGCTGCTCGGGGGTCGCCTCGGTGATCTTGGTCCCGAGCATGAACTCCATGGTCAGGACCCGCGGGCTGCACAGCTCGGGGTAGGCCTGGACCACCCGCAGCCCGTCGAAGGGGTCGAAGATCGCCCCCAGCTCCTGCATGTTGCGGGCCTCGGCCTCGTAGTCCGTCTCGTTGAGCATGGTCCGGCGCGCCGTCTCCAGGGCGTCTTGGATCGCGACCCCCTCCAGGCGGCGCTCGACCAGCGCCGCGAGCTGCTGGAAGGCCTCGAAGTCCAGCTCGATCTGGCGGCGAATGTTTGGACGCAGGACCTTGACCGACACCTGCCGCCCGTCGAGGGTGATCCCGCGGTGCACCTGACCGATCGACGCCGCCGCCAGGGGCTCCTCGTCGAAGCTGCGGAACAGCGCCTCGAGCGGCCGGCCGAGGTCCTCCTCGACGATCTCGCGCACCTGCTCCGAAGGGAACGGCTGAATGTCGCTCTGGAGCTTGGTCAAGGCCTCGACGTAGCGCGGCGGCAACAGGTCGCTCTGCGCGCTCAAGGTCTGGCCGATCTTGACCGCGACCGGCCCCAGCTTCTCCAGCTCCTCTGCGAGCTGCGCGGGCTCCTCACTGCCTTCGCCCAGCCGCGCCCACTCGGGGTCGGAGGGGCCGTCCCCCCGGAGCAGCGCGCGCGCGAGGTCGCCGCGGGCGAAGCGCATGACGACCGCGATCAGGTCGCGGTGCCGGCTCCGAATGTCCTTGCGGAACAGGAGTGAAGCGACGAGTCCCATGCCTCCGGGACTGCAAATCCTCCGCCGGAGGCGTGGCTCCGCGCTCGACGGACTTAGCGACGGCGTGGGACGCAGGTGTCCCGTCCCAGCCCCACGGGTCGCGCCGAGGTCGGCGGTCGTTTACCGTGGGCGCCATGACGCGCAACACGCACCACGCATACGGCTGAGTGCCCGACTCGGGCGGCGAGTTCGCCGCCGAGGGTCCGGCCCGGGCGTTCCGGGCGCGGCGCGGCCCCCGGTAGCGTCCCCGCCTCCCGAGGCTCGCTGGTCGGCGAGCGACGGAGGAGTGGGTGGAGTCCGAGGACTTCCAACTCGAGGCGGGGCTCGACCCCGAGGAGCAGGCCCGCGCTGAGGCGCTGCTGAGCCAGCTCGCGGCCTGGGAGGGCCAGCGCTGCGCCCGCTGCGCCGTCGCGCTCTGCGGGCACGAGCTGACCGTGAGCTGGGCCATGGGCTTCAAGCGCGCCCCGGTGTGTTTGAGCTGCTTCGCGCAGGTCCTCGAGCGACCGCTGGCCGAGGCGCGGGAGGACGTGCACGCGCGGATCACGCGCCGGGACTGCTTCCGCCAGGGGTGGCTCTGGGCCAGCGCCCGCGAAGGCTTCGGGGAGGACGACCGCCCCGCCTGCCTCTGGGTCGGTGGGTCCGCCGCCGAGGCACCGCCGGCGCCCCCCACGAGCGCCGCCCCCCCCGCGCGCGCCGACGGCCGGTGGGACGCCGGGGACATGAGCTGCGGCGACCTGGTGCTCGCGCTCCGCGGCAAGCTCGGCGAGCTCCCGCCGGGGGCGGTCCTCCTGCTCCGCGCCCTGGACTCCGCCGCGCCCGAGGATATTCCGGCCTGGTGTCGGGTCACCCGCAACCCTTTGCTCCGCGAGGAGCACCCTCTCTACTGGATTCGTCGAAAGGACGCCTGACATGTCGACCAACAAGATCTGTGTGAGCCTGACCCACGCCAAGAACGACACCGACAAGGCCACCGTGGCCTTCGTCGTGGCCAACGCCAGCGTGGCCTCGGAGCAGGAGACGACCGTGTTCCTCAGCACCGAGGGCGTGCGCCTGGCCGAGCGAGGCTACGCCGACGACGTGCACGAGGACGGCTTCGCCCCGCTCAAGGAGCTCATGGACAACTACGCCCAGGCCGGCGGCACGATCTGGGTGTGCTCGCCCTGCTTCAAGAAGCGCGGGCTGAACGAGGAGCGCCTGGTCCCCGGCGCCAAGATCGTGGGTGGCGCCAAGCTGGTCGAGCTCCTCAGCCAGGGCGCTGGCTGCGTCAGCTACTGACCCCGTGAGCGCGGAGTCCCCCCTCCCTGCGCCGGACGCGGTGTGCGACGGCGGCGACCTCGACTGCGGGAGCGGGCTGCTGCTGATCATTCGCGACGCCATGCAGCCCCTCGACCCTGGGGGGCTGCTCGAGGTGCGCAGCCGCGAGATCTCCGTGGTCGAGGACCTCCCGGCCTGGTGCCGCATGGTGGGCCACGCGCTCCTGGGCGTGACCCCCGGCGAGGGGAAGTATCAGCACTTCCTGATCCGCAAGAAGGGCGGCGACGACGCGGACCTGGCCACCGACCTCGAGGCGGCGCGGAGCTTCGAGTGGCGCGCGCGGATCCGCTGGACCGAGGGCATGCGCGCGCGGGCCTACGTGCGCAACCACGTCTGGGAGCTGGGCCAGCCCGCGAGCTTCGACACCGAGGACGCGGCGGCGAGCGCCGTCGAACACCTGCTCGCCGCCCTCGCCGGCTGCCTGGCCGTAGGCTTCCAGTGGCGCTGCTCGCGGGCCAAGATCGAGGTGTGGAACCTCGAGGTCACGGTGCGCGCGCAGGCCCAGAACGTGCTCGTGTTCCTCGGGATCGAGGACGAGGGTCACCCCGGGCTGGCCAAGGTCGTGGGCAAGCTCTACGTCGACGCCGACGCAGACGACGCGACGTTGCAGGCGCTGTGGCAGGAGACCCTGCGCCGCTCGCCGGTGGCCCAGACCCTGCGCCGCGAGACCCCGCTCGAGATCGAGCTCGACAAGGTGTGAGGCACGCTCCATGACCCAGCTCCCCCTGTTCCCCGTGACCACCGTCGGGAGCTGGCCGCGGCCGGCCTGGCTGCGCACGGCGACCAAGCGCGGCGCCGCGGACCTGCGCGAGCTCCAGGATCAGGCCACGCTGCTCGCGATCAAGTACCAGGAGGACGCCGGGGTCGACCTGGTGACCGACGGCGAGCAGCGCCGCGACAACTTCTTCTCCTTCGTGGCCGAGCGCGTGGGCGGCATGAAGCTCCTGACCCTGGCGGAGCTGCTCGACTACGTGGAGGACAAGGCCGCCTTCGAGGCCCTGCTCAGCGCCCTGGACGTGCCCGCCTTCGCGATCAAGAACCCCACCGTCACCGGCAAGCTCCAGCTCGAGCGCTCCCTCGCCGTCGACGACGCGCGCTTCCTGCGCGCGCACACCCGCAAGCCGATCAAGGTCGCGCTCCCCGGGCCCTACCTCCTCAGCCGCTCGACCTGGGTCCAGGGGCTCTCGGCGGAGGCCTACCCCACCCGCGAGGACCTGGCGCACGACGTGGTCGCGCTCCTGCGCCAGGAGCTCCTGGCCCTGGCCGAGCTGGGGGTGGACATGGTGCAGTTCGACGAGCCGGTGCTGACCGAGCTCGTGTTCACCGGGAAGTCGGCGACCCGCACCTTCATGTGCGCGGCGCTGGCGGCCGCCGCCGAGCCCGAGGACGAGCTGCGCTTCGCGGTCGAGCTGATCAACCGCGTCGTCGAGGGGGTCTCGGGCGCCGGCGGGCCGATCGTGGGCCTGCACGTGTGCCGCGGGAACTGGAGCTCGAACGAGGACGTGCTGCTCTCCGGGTCCTACGACGGCCTGCTCCCACACCTCAGCAGAATGCGCGTCGACCAGTTCGTGCTGGAGTACGCCACCCCCCGCGCCGGGCGGCTGGAGGCCCTCGCGGGGCTGCCCCCGGGCGCCCAGCTCGGGCTGGGGGCCGTCGACCCGCGGACCTCGACCGTCGAGGACCCGGACTGGATCGCCGCGCGCGCGCGCACCGTGGCCGAGCTGCTGGGCCCCGAGCGGGTGTTCCTCAACCCCGACTGCGGCTTCGCCACCTTCAGCGAGCGCCCGGTCAACGAGGCGCGGGTGGCGTACCAGAAACTCTGCGCCCTGAGCGCGGCCGCCCGCGCGCTGCGGGGCTGAGCGCGGCGGGGACCTCTCACGATCCCGATCCGGGGTCGCGGAGCGTCTCAGGGCCCCGCGGAGGGCCCTCGTCGCGTGCCGTCCGCGCCGTGGCCGACTACTCGGGGAGCGCGTCCTCGCCGGTGACGGCCAGGAGCGCCTCCAGCCGCGAGCCGCTCGCGGGGAGGCTCGGCCGGGGCGCGGGCCCCAGGATCGGGGTGTCGTCGCCGGCGAGGGCGGGGGCGGCGTCGCCCAGGGCGGGGCGCAGGTCGTCGTCGACCTCGAGCCCCCACCACCACTGGCCCCAGGCCAGCTCCTCCCGCAGCCGCTCGGGGGGCACCCCCTCGGGCACCCGACGCGCCAGCTCGGGGCGCAGCGCGCGACCCAGGACCTCGCGGTAGAAGCGCGCGGGCTCGCGCTCGATCAGCCCGCGCTCCTGGCCGCGCAGGACCTCCTCCAGGGAGCGGTGCTCGTCCAGCGCCGGGACGCCGGCCTCGGGCACGGCGCGGTGGCGCTTGAGCTCGAGGTCGACCTCGGTCACCTCGTCGAAGCGGTCGACCTCGCGTCCGTCCTCGGCGAGCACGGTGTAGCGGCGGGCGACCACCCCCGAGTAGCGCTGATAGACCACGGGGACGGTGGTCTGGCGCTCGGTCTCGAGGGGCGGCTCGTCGAGGGCCAGCGCGTCGAGCTGCTGCTGCAGCTCCTCGGCGCGCAGATACTCCGTGCTCGAGGTGTCGGGGACCTGCTCGACCTCGGGGCGCCCGTCCGAGGTCAGGCGCCCGGTGGGCACGTCGATCGTCGGCGTCGACTGCAGGTTGAAGTCGATCTGGTCCTGCAGGTCCTCCATGGCGGCATACCAGGTGGCGTACTTCGGGTTGGGGACCGTCCAGGTGATCGTGGCCTCGCCCTCGCGGTTGGGCAGGCCCTCCACCCCGTTCACGTCCTGGGTGCGCACGGTCCAGCGCGCGAACCCCGGGGCGCGCAGCACGTGGGCCGAGCTCAGGTCGGCGCCGCTGCGCCGGGCGAGGGGCGTCCCCTCCAGGACCTCGGGGGTGTAGCGCACCTGCCCCAGGAGCACCGGGACCAGCGCCTGCGCCAAGCCCTCGGCGTGGGTCGGGGGCTCGACGCGGGCGCCCGTGTGCAGGCGCCAGGACAGCCAGCCCCAGGTCCCGGCGAGCACCGGCAGCCCCTCGGCGCGCGCGGCCTCGGCTTGCTCGTGGGCGTGGCTCGCCAGCCGCGGGAGCGCGCTCGCGAGCAGCCCCGCGGGGGCGTCGGGGTCGAGCCGGGCCCCGCGCTCCAGCGCGCTGGCGTAGCGCACGGTGTCCAGGAACGACGCGGGGGAGCGGGAGCTCAGCGCCGCCTGCAAGCGGCCTTCCAGGTCGGCCCGCGCCTCCGCCGAGACCAGCGGGCCGCCGAGGGCGACCTCGACCTCCCCGAAGGCGACGTGGCGCAGCCAGGGCGTGAGGGGGCCCAGGGGCTGTCCCGCCAGGTGCCGCGCGCGGGTGCGGCGCACGAGCTCGTCCCAGGGGACGAAGCCCGCGGGCAAGGGGCCCTGGAACGTGGCCGTCACCGCGTGTCGTCCGCCGCCGGCGGTCACCAGCAGCTTCCCTGGGCGACCCTCGACCGCGTAGACCGCGCCGCGGACGGGGTGCACCGCCTCCAGGCTGCACGCCGCCTGAGTCACCCCTAGATCCGCGAGCTGCGCGGCGAGCTCCAGCCCCGCGGCGAAGCGCGGCTCGACCGCGACCGCGCGCAGGCGAACCTCGAGGTCGCTGACCGGGCGCTGCGCTTCGAGCAGGAGCTCGACGAACGAGACGCTGGGGTCGTCGACCCGGGCCTGGACCCGGCGCGTGGTGTGCCAGGCGCTGTCGCCGGTCTCGAGCTCGCCGAAGAACACGGTGACGAGGTCGTCGGCCACCGTGCACTCGAGCACCTGGCCCGCGCGCTTCCAGGCGTCGAGGGTCTCGCGCCGGAGGCTGGGGTAGGCCGCGGGGTAGGGGTCGCGGGCGTGGGCGGCGCCCACCGTCTTGGGTCGCGGGTCCACACCGAGGATCGGCGGGAGGTGGGCCAGCGGCCGCTCCAACACGGCGGCGGCCGAGGGCAGCGCCGTCCAGGCGGCCGGGCCCTGAGGGCGAGGCGGAGGGGCGGTGGAGGGGGGCGCGCTCTGGCAGGCGACGAGCAGGGCGCTCAGGACGGGCAGGGTACGACGGGCCATGGAGCCTCCGGGACCCCGAGCCTACGACGGCTCGGCCGAGGCTGCAGCCCTGCAGCCTCGCGAGCGCGGAGTCAGCCGAAGACCTGGGAGCGGGCGCTCTCGGTGATCGCGGCCACGGCGGGGTGGCGCACCTTGCGCTCGACCGAGATCGCGTAGAAGCGCTCGCGCACGTCTGGGAGCTCGGCGACCTTGCGCACCTGATACTGCCGACGGACCTCGGCCTCGACCACCGTGGGCACGGCGAACACGCCGGCTCCGCTCTGGCCGAAGACCTTGAGCACCGCGCTGTCGGCGAACTCGCCCATGACCTCGGGGTGCAGCTCGTTCTGGTCGAGCCAGCGCTCGAGCTCGTGGCGCAGCGCCGCGTCCGCGGTGGGCAGGAGCATGGGCTCGCCGTTGAGGGTCTCGGGGAACTTCTTCTTCACCCGCGCGGCCAGCTCGGGCTCCGCGAGCAGCGTGACCGAGCACTCGCCCAGGAGGTGGTTGTAGGCGCGGATCTTGACCGTGGCCGGGATCGGCGTGTCGCCGATCACCACGTCCAGCTCGTGGGTCGCCAGCCGCGCGAGGAGCTGCTCCGGGCGGCCGACGTGCAGCACCAGCTTCACGGGCTGCTCGAGGGTCCGCACCGGCTGCAGCACCTGATAGGCGAGGAGCTTGGGGAAGGCGTCGATCAACCCCACGTGCAGGGTCACGCTGCGGGTGGTGGGCTGGCCGCGCAGCGCTTCGCTCAGCTCGCGGCCGAGGCTGAAGATCTCGTCGGCGTAGCGGAACACGAGCTGTCCGGTCTCGGTCAGCTCCATGCGTCGGCCCGTGCGCTCGAACAGCGGCTCGCCCACCACCTTCTCCAGGGTGCGGATCTGGGCCGAGACCGTCTGCGGCGTGAGGTGCAGCTCCTCGCAGGCGTGCGTAATGCTGCCGTGGCGCGCGGTCGCCCAGAAGTAGAGGAGGTGGTGGTAGTTCAGCCAGTTCATGCGCTATTGAATATTCTACAAGCCAACCCGCTCAGGTCACCCCAGGCCGTATTTCTTCCGCTTGCGCCAGAACGTGGGGCGGCTCATGCCCAGGAGCGCCGCCGCCTCGCCCACGTGCCCGTGGCTGGCGGCCAGGGCGTCGCGGATCCTGCGGGCCTCGTCGTCGTGGGGCGCGCGGCGCGCGGGCGCCGGCGCGCCCTCACGAAACTCGGGGGGCAGCTCGCTCAGGAGCAGCTCGGCGCCGCGGCCGACCGCGAACGCGTACTGCACGACGTTCTTCAGCTCGCGAATGTTGCCCGGCCAGGGGTGGTCCAGGAGCGCGCGCATGGCCTCCGGCGCCACCCGCTCGACGCGGCGTGGACCGTGGCGGTTGTGCTGGGCGACGAACCGCCACAGGAGCAGCTCGACGTCGCCGCGGCGCTCGCGCAGGGGAGGGATGAACAGGGGCACCACGCGCAGGCGATACATGAGGTCCTCGCGGAAGCGCCCCGCGCGGACCTCGGCGCGCAGCGAGCGGTGGGTCGCCGCCACCACCCGCACGTCCACCGGCAGCGGGCGTGTCCCGCCGACCGGCGTCAGCTCGCCCTCCTCGAGCACCCGCAGCAGCTTGGCCTGGAGGTCGAGGGGCAGCTCGGCCACCTCGTCCAGGAACAGGGTCCCGCCGTGGGCGCGCCGGAACAGGCCCTCGTGCGCGTTGACCGCGCCGGTGAAGGCGCCCTTCACGTGTCCAAACAGCTGCGACTCGAGCAGGCTCGGGGCCAGCGCCGCGCAGTTGACCGCGACGAAGGGCCCGGCGGCGCGCTCGCTCTCGGCGTGCACGGCGCGGGCCACGAGCTCCTTCCCGCTCCCGCTCTCGCCGCGCACCAGGACCGTGGCGTCGGTGCGGGCCACGTTCTCGACGATCTGGAACACCTCGAGCATGGCCGCGTCGCCGGTGAGCAGCCCGTGGAACTCGGTGCCCTCGCGCGGGGCTGGCGCGATCGCGGCGGGCGGGTCGCGAGGCGTGAGGACCTCGACCCCGCCGAGGAACGCGCCGTCCTCGGCGAAGAACCCGCGGGCGGTCTTCGAGACCTGCGCGGTCGAGCCGTCGGCGCGGTAGAGCTCGAGGGGCACGTCCTGCACCGCGCCTCGGGCCTGGATCCCGCAGCCGGCCATGCAGTTGACGCAGCGGTTGGTCTTCAGGCAGTGGTTGCCGAGGGCCTCCTCGGCGCGGTAGCCGAGCAGGCGCTCGGCGCCCTCGCTCCAGTAGACGACGGTCCGCTCCGCGTCCACCGCGAAGACCGCGGCGTCGGGGAACAGGCTCGCCAGCCCGTCGAGGACCTGGGGTGCCCCGACCGCGTTCAGGAGGCCTTGCAGCGTGTCCAGCGCATGTTTCGTCATGTTTCACGCCAGCGTATCAGGGCGGTTCGTGAGGAACAACGAACCGCCCTATCGAAAGGCCTTACGTCGACGCTGGCTCGGCCCGCCGAGTGCGTTCTGTGGGGCGTCGGCGAGGCGCCGACACCTGCGAGGGCTCATGGTCTTGGCTTCGATCTGCGGCGCGGCGGTGGGGCTCGTCCTGGGGTTGCTCGGGGGCGGGGGCAGCGTGCTGGCGATCCCGCTCCTGACCTACGGGCTGGGGCTCGAGGCCAAGCCGGCGGTGGCCACCTCGCTGTTCGTGGTCGGGGCGGCCGCGCTCGCCGGGTCCGGGTTCCACGCCCGTAGGGGGCGCGTGCGGCTGCGGGTCGCCCTGGCCTTCGGCGTCCTGGGCGCGCTCGGCGGGCTCGGCGGCGCGCAGCTCGCGCGCTTGCTCTCGGGCCGGGCGCAGCTCGTGCTGTTCTCCGCGATCATGCTCCTGGCCGGCGCGCGCATGCTGCGCGGCGGCAAGGGGCCGGAGGAGGAGCCCGACGTCGCGGCCGGCGCGGCGGCGAAGCCCGGCTGGGTGATCGCCGCGGCGGCCCTCGCCACCGGCGTCCTCACCGGCGTGGTCGGCGTCGGAGGCGGGTTCCTGATCGTGCCCGCGCTCGTGCTCCTGGTCGGTTTGCCCATACGCGACGCGATCGGGACCTCGCTGCTGGTGATCGTGCTCAACGCGGCGGGCGGGTCGCTCGGCTACCTGAGCTACGTCGAGCTGGACCTCTCGATCGTCGTGCCCTTCGCCGTCGCCGCCGCGCTGACCTCCCTCGTGGGGGGCGCGCTCAGCCAGCGGCTCTCGCCGCGCTGGTTGCGCGCGATCTTCGGCGCGGGGATCGTGCTCATGGGCCTGGGCATGCTCGCCCGCGAAGGCTACGCGCTCGTGGCGGGCTGACCGTCGAATCGAGATCGAGTTTCAGTCGCGGGCCCGGGCCTCGACGCCGCTGACGAGGCGGGTTGGAATCGACGGCACAGGAGGACTCCATGCAGCTCTCGGAGATCATGACGAGCCAGGTCGCGACCTGCGGACGCGACGACACCCTGCAGCAGGTCCGCGACCGCTGCCGCAAGGAGCGCGTCTCGGCGCTGCCGGTCCTCGATCCGGACCAGACCCTGGCCGGGATCGTGACCCTCACCGACCTGCTCCCCGACTGGGAGCCCGCCACGCCCGTGCGGCGGATCATGAGCCCCTACGTCTACACGCTCCCGCCCAGCGCCGACGTGCACCTCGCCGCGCGGCTCATGCGCCTCAAGCGGATCCACCACGTGCTCGTGACCGAGGGCGAGCCCGGCGCCAGCGAGCGGGTCGTGGGGGTCGTGTCCTCCTTCGACTTGCTCCAGCTCGTGGGGCGCCCCGACGGCGCGCAGGCGCCGGCGGGCGCCGCCGAGGACGAGGCCGCCGCCCCCAGCGGGAGTCACCGCCGGCGCCTGCACGCGCTGCTCGACACCGTGAGCCGCCGCCAGGCGAAGGTCGACGAGGACCTCCTGCGCAGCAAGGCCCCGGTCGAGCAGGACTTCGCCGAGGCCGCGGTGCAGCTCGAGAACGACGAGGTGCTCCAGGCGCTCAACCGGGAGGGGCAGCAGCAGATCGCGCAGATCTCCGTGGCCCTCGAGCGCCTGGACCAGGGGACCTGGGGCCTGTGCGAGGACTGCAAGCAGCTGATCCCCGCCGCGCGCCTCGAGGCCCTGCCCTACGCCACGACCTGCGTGGCGTGCGCCCGCAAGCGCGAGAGCTAGCTCAGCTCGAGAACGCGGGGGCCGCCAGCGCGTCAATGGGCGCGGCCGCCGACGGCGCCCGCCCGAGGAGCGCCGCGCCGTAGCGCCACAGGAGGCCGCCGTCGCGCCAGAGCAGGGCCCAGCTCAGGACCCCGAACACGAGCGCGCCGCCGGCCCAGCCAGCGAGGCGCACGCACACGCTGGCGAGCACCGCGCTCCCGAGCGCGATCCCCAGCGCGCCCGCGAGCACCCACGCCGCGAGCCAGCTGCGGGAGGCGGGCTGCGCGCGTCCTTCGTGCAACCACGAGGCCATCCACCCCAGGAGCAGGGGCAGGAGCACGAGCCCCATGACCCCCAGGGAGAGCGCCACCGGCGAGATCATCCAGCGCGCGGCGTCGCTCCAGCCCCAGCCCGCGATCCAGCTCGGGTCGGCGGAGAAGAAGCGCACGTAGCCCGTCCCGTCCCAGCCGTGGACGAGCACGAAGAACATGCAGAAGTAGCCGAGCAGCCACTGCGCCTGGGCCAGCTTCCAGCGTCCGCCGAGCACCAGCCGGCGCACCACCCAGTAGCCCAGGATCCCCTGGGTCACGTTGGTGAAGCCGAAGGCCGTGACCAGGAGCGCGGGCAAGTCGTCGCGCCCGCGGGCCACGTGCATGGTCTCCCAGCTCGGGAAGGCCGAGAGCAGGAACGCCCCCGACGGCCCGAACACCAAGGCCAGGAACAGGAGCGTCTTCACGAAGGGCGCGGCTTGCCACCACGCCGGCGCCCCCTCGCGGACCTCCTCCCGGGACCGCGGGCGCTCCTCGGCGATCTGGCGAGACGCCGCCAGCGCGAACCCCGCCCCCAGGGCGTAGGACCAAAACACGTCGACCTGGACCATGATTGCCTCTCTCGCTCGCCTCGCCCGCGAGTCTAGTGGCTACGGAATGACGTGTCATTCTTTTCCTGTGTTTGCGCTAGGTACATGTACAACAGCGCCTTGTGTCTGCCCCTGGGGACGGGGCGGACACGCGCAGCCCCGAGCAGGGGGCGCTCCGTGCTTAAATCGGCGGCGTGAAGCTCAGCAAGGAAGAGAAGGCGGAGCGCCGGCGGGCCGAGATCGTGCAGGCGGCCTACGAGGTGTTCGCCGAGCGCGGCTACCACAGCGCGGGGATCGCCCAGATCGCGGAGCGCCTGGGGATCGGGCACGGCACCTTCTACCGCTACTTCCAGAACAAGCTGGACATCTTCTCTCACGTGATCGACCGGGCCATGACCCAGATCGCGGCGCTGGTGCTGGCCGAGGACCCCGAGGCCTCGAACACCCTCGCCGAGTACCGCGCTCAGGTCGAGCGGATCAGCGACGGCCTGTTCGCCCTGTTCACCCAGGACCAGGCCCTGCCCCAGCTCCTGTTCGTCGAGGCCCTGGGGATCGACGAGCAGCTCTCGAGCAAGCTCCAGCTCGCCCTGGACCTGGCCGTGGCCTACACCGAGCGCTACCTGCTCAACGGCCAGGCCAAGGGCTACCTGCGCGCCGACCTGGACACCGCGACCACCGCGCAGGCGCTCAACGCCATGACCTTCGAGGGCGCGCGGCGCGTGGTCCGCGCCGACGACCCCGTGGCCGCCTGCGCGCGCTGGAAGCGCGCCGTGACCCAGCTCCTGTTCGAGGGGATCGCTCAGCCCGACGCGGGCTGACAGCTCGGGCACCAGTAGCACGAGCGGTTGGCCGCGCCCTGCCGCGCGAGGGCCACCGGCGTCTCGCAGCGCGGGCAAGGCTCGCCCTCGCGGCGATACACGTAGGTGCGCGGGCCGCCGCGGCGGTAGGGAGCCTCCCCCGGCTCGACCCCGCGGGTGATCCGCCGGCCGGGTCGCAGGTTCGCGCGCAGCAAGCGCCGGGCGCAGGCGTAGAGCGCCTCCAGCGTCGCCGCGGAGAGCTCCCCCACCGGTCGCTGGGGCGCGACGCGCCCGAGCCAGAGGGTCTCGCTCTTGTAGACGTTGCCGATCCCCGCTGCGACCCGCTGATCGAGGAGCACCTCGCCGATCGGGCGGGACGGCACCAAGCTCGCGCGCGCTACGACCCGCTCCAGGTCCGCCTCCTCGGCCAGGAGGTCGGGGCCCAGGACCACGAGGCTGGCCGCGCGCTCGGGCAAGGGACCGCGCAGGACCTCGACGGTCCCGCGGAAGCAGGCGAACACGTCGTCGGCGGTCTCGAGGATCAAGCTCGCAGCGGCCCGCGAGCGCCGCCAGCGCACCCCGGGCGGGAAGCGCCGCCATTTCCCGTACATGCCCAGGTGCACCCGCAGGCTGGGCCCGGCCTCCGGCCGCAGCACGAGGTGCTTGCCGTGGGTCTCGATCGCCGCCACCGTGCGCCCGATCAGCGCCGGGAGCGGCGTGTCCCCTCGCGTGCGCACGTCGGTCAGCGTGCGCCCCTCGAGGCGCGGCGCGAGCTTGGCCGCGGCGTTCTTGATCGAGTCACCCTCGGGCACCGGCTAGCTCCCCGGCGCGCTCGCGCGCAGCCCGCGGTAGCTGGGGAGGAACCCCGCCTGGGCGAACACCCCGGCCAGCGGCGACTCCCGCGCCGGCACGCCGTCGACCTCGGCCAGGTCCAGGCTCTGGTGCGGCTCGAGCCGGCCGCGCACGTGCTCGAGGGCCGCGCGCAGGAGCTCGGGGTCCTGGGCCGCGGGGAAGCTGGTGCAGGCCTTGAGCCCGCGCTTCCAGAACAGGACCGGCGCCCCGTCCACGAGGGTCAGGCTCTGGTGCAGGCGACGCTGGGGCTTGGGCGCGGTCTCGGCCACCTCGGGCCAGGGCACGAGGGACCCGTAGGGGGTCGCGGGTTTCGATCGCCGCCAGGCGGACCTGGCGTGCGTCGGGGCCGCCGCGCTCGGCCCGCAGCCGCTCGACCGCTGCCGCCGGGAGCGCGAACTGCGCCCCGCTCAGCCCTCGACAACAGAAGTGCTTGCGGCACGAGCCCGCGCTCCTCCAGCGCGCCGAGGACACCGTAGACCGCGCCGAAGCCGCCGGGCAGCCCCTCGGCCTGGGCGGCGGCGCGGGCCACCACGCCGTAGCGCTCGAGGAGCATGGAGGCCTGGGCGTGGGCGCGCTCGGTGGGGGTCGGGGTCGCGAACGCGATCCGCTCGACCAGCTCCCAGCGCCCGCCGAGCTGCAGGTCGCGCCCGCGGACCAGGTGCCGGTGCCGCGCTCGTCGCGGCGCTTCCGGCCGGCGGCCTTGCCGCCCAGGCTGCGCAGCGGGGTGAAGGTGTCGCCGGGTTTCGCCTCGCCGGCCTGCGTTCAGGTCCCACAGCGCCTGGAGCAGCGCGTCGAGGGCGGTCGCCGCAGGCGTGGTCAGCTCGGGGAGGAAGCTCGCCCCGCGCTGGCGCAGGGCGCGCCGCGCAGCCGGTCGTGGAGCTCGCGGGGCTCGGCCAGGGGCTCGGGCTCCGGGCGCAGGTGGGCGAAGGTCTCGCGCAGGTAGAGCGCGACGTTGTCCGGAGGCCCCGACGCGCCGCGGCCGACCCACACCAGCTCTCCCCGGTTGCCCAGGGCGTCCAGGTCCGTGGGGCAGCTCGCGACCCGGCCGGGAGCAGCTCGCCCTCGAGCGCCGAGAACGGGAGCGCGAGTGGCCCTCGAGCTGCTCGATCGCCTCGCGTAGCCGAGGCCGCCGCGCCGCGGCGAAGCCGACCTTCGCAGCGCCAGGCGCCAGAAGCGGGCGAGCACGCGCTCGCCGACCGGCGCCACCGCGCGCCGGAGCTTGCTCAGGCTGCGCTGGCGCTAGGGCGCGCAGCACCGCGCGGTGCACCCACTCGCGCCCCACGCCGCCGGGGCGGAACGCGCCGATCAGCAGCCCGGGCGCTGCTCCAGGGCCTCGAGCAAGGGCAGGTCGCCTCCGCCGGGAGCCCGTAGCGCGCCGCACCCTTCGAGGGAACGGCCCGTGGCGCCGCGCCCAGCGCAGAAGCAGGCCCTCGAGGGCGTTGGGCACCGGCTCGGTGAACGCCGCCGGGAGCCCTCCCGGGGGCGGCAGGCAGCCCAGGGCGTCGCGGTAGCTGGCGTCCTCCGCCGCGATCCAGCGCGGCTCCCCCGCGACCTTGAGCTGACCGCCCGGCGCTCCAAGGCGAGGGCTTCGAGCCATATCCGGGTCCCGCTGCAGCGCGCGGGGAGCTGTCGCGGCGCAGGGGGTCGCCCACGGTGCGCAGCAGGTCGTGAGCGCGTCGGGGTGCCCTGCGCGGCGCTCGGGGCGGTCCAGGCGAGCTCGGCCTCCTCGACCTCGTCCAGGACCCGGGCGTCCAAGAGCCCGCGCAGCTCCTCCTCGCCCAGAGCTCGCGCAGCTCGCGGTCGAGGTCAACGCCTGGTGCCGCGGCGCTGGCCGCAGCTGGCGCGTCGCCCTGATACATGAACTCGGCGACGAAGCCGAAGGTCAGGTCCCGGCGAGGGCTTGGCGTCTCGACCTCGGTCACCCGCAGCTGCCCCTGCTCGACCTGGCGCAGGGAGCTGGGTCAGCGCCGGAGGTCGAAGCGGTCCTGCAGGCACCGCGGTCTTGATCAGGGGGAACGTGGGGAACGCCGCCGCCGCGTTCAGGAGCTGCTCCGAGCGCGTACGCAAAGTGCTGCGCCCACAAGGGCGCGCGTCCGCTCGCCGCCGGGAGGAGCAGCGCGCTCGCGGAAGCGCCCGGCGAACAGGGCGGACCGCGAGCTGGGCCACGATCAGATCCTCGAGTTCGTCAGGCTCGGGGAACAGAGCTCGATCGTCATGGCTCGTCGGTGTCGGGGTAGCGCAGCATCGATCCCCTCGTCGGTGTAGAGCACCTGCACCGGGAAGCTCGACTCCTGCTGCAGCCGCGCCTCCGATCGCCAGCGCCCAGGGCGCGTGGACCTGCGCGCCCAAGGGCGAGAGCAGGCAGATCCGCCAGTCGCCGAGCTCGTCGCGGAAGCGCTCGACTACGAGCTCGCGGTCGGTGGGCACGACGCCGGTGGCTTCGCGCTGGCGGGTGACGTAGTCGACCAGGTTCTTGGCGGCGAGCTCGTCCAGGGACGCGGCCTCCCGCAGCCAGGCCCGAGCGTCGGCCTCCTCCCGCGCGCCGACCTCCCGCAGCAGCGCGCCCACCGCGCGCCCGAGCTCGACCGGGCGGCCCGGCCCCGACCCGCGCCAGAACGGGAGCCGACCCGGCCCCCGGGGCCGGCTCCACGAGCACGCGGTCGCGGGTCACGTCCAGGATCCGCCAGGTGCTGGCCCCGAGCACGAAGGTCTCGCCGGGGCGCGACTCGAAGACCATTTCCTCGTCCAGCTCTCCCAGCCGGGGGCCGCCCTCCCCGGTAACGGCCGTAGGTCCCGCGGTCCGGGATCGTGCCCGGGTTGAGACGACCTTGGAGTTTGCGCCCTGCGCCGCGCGCAGCACGTCGTGGGTCCGGTCCCACACCAGCACCGGCTTGAGCTCGCTGAAGGCGTCCGACGGGTAGCGCCCGGAGAGCATGTCGAGCACCTCACCCGCGCCGAGCGCGGGAGCTCGGCGTAGGGGTAGGCCCGCGCGATCACCTGTAATAGGTCGTCGAGCGGCCAGTCGCGGCCGAGGCACAAGGTGCTTCGACCGCGGCTGCGCGAGCACGTCCAGGCAGCGCCGGGGACCTGGCAGCGACCAGCCGCCGTGCCGCATGGCGCGGGTCACCGTCGCCGCCTCGAGCAGGTCGCTCCTGCACTTGGGAACAGGCGCACCTGGCTCGTCTCGCCGACCTGGTGTTCGGCGCGGCCCGCGCGCTGGCCCGCGGGCCACGGCCCCTGGGACTCGATCAGGATCACGAGGTCCACCGCGCCCATGTCGATCCCCAGCTCCAGCGAGCTGGTGGCCACGATCCCGCGCAGGGTCCCGGCCTTGAGCTGCTCCTCGACCTGCTCCCGTCGGGCGTGGCTCAGGCTGCCGTGCGTGCGCGCACGAGCCTTCTCGCCGGCGAGGTCGTTCAGGTGCTGGTCAGGCGCTCGCAGAGCAGGCGACTGTTGACGAACACGATCGTCGAGCGGTGGGCCGGATCCGGCCAGATCGGCCCAGGAGGTGGGGCCAGAGGCGCGCCGCGAGCTGCGCGCCGAGCTCGAACAGGGCCTTCCCCGCCGAGGCCTCCTGCGCGGCAGCGGGAGCCTCGCCGGGCTTCGGTCCATGTCCGCCACCGGGACCACGACCTCGAGGTCCAGGGCCGGGCGGTCGCTGGCGTCGACGATCTGCACCAGCGGTCGCCGCCGAGGTAGCGCGCCCGTCCAGCGGGCGCGCCGTCGCCGAGAGCCCGATCCGCTGCGGCTCCTTGCGCGGCTGGCTGACCCGCTCGAGACTCAGGGCGATGTGCGCAGCCGCGTTTGGTCGGCGCCAGCGCGTGGACCTCGTCGACCACGATCCACTCCACGCTGCGCAGCGTCTCCGCGCCTGGGAGCCGAGATCGAGGCAGGCGACTCCGGCGCGTGACCAGCACGCCCCGGGTTCCGGCCTGCTGGCCGCAGGCCGGGCCTGGGCCGGGGCCGGTGCGCACGTCGACCAGCTCGCGGGCGGCGAAAGCCCAGGCGTCGCTCGTGCGTTGATCCTCGCAGCGGCGCGCGCGGCGGTTGCGTCGGCCGCTGGACCAGGGCCTTGAGCGGGCTCATGTAGCACGCGCACCCCGGCCTCGGCGTCAGGGGGCAGCGCTCAGCCGATCGAGGCAGCAGTAGAGGAACGCGGTCTTGCCGCTCCCGGTGTGGGCGCGATCAACAGCGCGTGCTCGCCCTCGGCGACCGCCGCCCAGCCGCGGCGCGCTGGACCGGGGTCGCGGCGTCGAAGGTGGCGTCGAACCAGGCCCGGTCAGGGCTGAAGGGGAGCTCGTCCCTGAGGGCACGCTGGGCGCGCCAGGGGGCGCTCAACCATTGGTTGTCGAGATTGAACCGCCCCGTCATGGGGCTCCGGCGTCGGGCGCTCCCACCGTGAGCCTCGGGTCGCCATCAGCAGCGCGGCGGCCTCCACCTCAGAAGGTTAACCACCCCGCGAACGTCTCCCCGCGACCGCCCCGACTACCGGATCAAGGACCTCGGCCTCGCCGCCTGGGGTCGCCGCGATCGCGATCGCCGAACACGAAATGCCCGGGCTCATGGCCCTCCGCTGGAGAAGCCGCCAGCCAGCCGCTCCTGGCGCCCGGATCGCGGGCAGCCCCACGACCGGGACCGCGGTCCTGATCGAGACGCTCGAGGCCCTGGGCGCCGAGGTGCTGCTGGGCCATGCCGCAACGTGTTCAGCACCCAGGACCACGCCGCCGCAGCCAGGCGTCGCCGCGAACCGCACCCTCGGTGTTCGCGATCGGCGGGGCAGAGCCTCGAGGACCACTCTGGGGCCTCACCACCGAGTCTGCGCTGGCCTGACGGTCGCGGCTCGACCCTGCTCGTCGACGGCGGCGACCTGACCCTGCTCCTGCACCCTGGCGCCGACGCCGAGGCCGACCCGGACCCTCCTCGAGCGCACCCTGGCGCGCACCCCGAGGCCGCGCGCCTCTAGGCCTCGATCCGGGCCACTCCCGCCGAGGACCCAGCTTTCTACTCCGCGGATCCCCGACGTGCTCGGGGTCTCCAACGACCACGGGCGTACAGCTCGGTCGAGCGCGCCTGCGCCGGGACCCTGCGCTTCCCCGCCTACGACGTGAAACGATCGCGACCAAGAGCAAGTTCGACAACGTCTACGGCTGCCGCAGCAGTCCTCGATCACGGATCCGCCGGCGACCGACGCTGCTTCGCCGGCGAAGGCCGCAGGGTGGTGGCTTCGGCGACGTGGGCAGGGCTGCGCCCAGGCGCTGGTACGGCCAGAGTGCCGTGGTTCGTGACTGAGGCCGACCCGATCTGCGCGCTGCAGGCTGATGCAGGGCTTCCAGGTCAAGACCCTGGACGAGCTCGCGCCCAGGCCGAGCAGGTTCTCAGGACCGCCACCGGCAACGTGGACGATCCGCGCCGGCACCTGGACGCCATGAAGCACAACGCGATCGTGCAACATCGGGCACTTGACTCCGAGATCGACGTGCAGGGCTCCACCGCCGACCTGGAGTGGGAGGAGGAGATCAAGCCCCAGGTCGACCACGTGATTCGCCCGACGGCAAGCGGAGCTCGCCAAGCCGCCTGGCGAACCCCGCTGCGCCACCGGGCCCGGTCGGTCAGCGTCCTGCTCCCGGTATGGAACCAGGTCCTGGCCCAGATCGGACCTGAAACAGCGCGGCGCCGACCTCCCCGAGCTGCACCGCCTGCCCAAGCTCCTCGACGAGCAGGTCGCGCGCCTGCACCTGGGCGCCCTCGACGAGTCGACGAGCCCAGCCCGGTGCCGCCAGGCGGAGCACCTCGGCGTCCGGCCGCGGGCCCGGACGCCTACCGGTAGAGCGCCAGCAGGCAAGGTTCGCCCGCTTGCGCGTCGGCGGAGCAACGTGCCCGCGCCCGTGCTCGTGCCTTTACCCGGTGCCTTTGTGTCGAAAGGAGCGACGAACCGCCAAGGAGCGCCAAGGACTAAGGCTCCGCCCACGCGTCAACGCGCTGGCGACAGAGAGTGAACCACCCAGCTCCGCTCGCGCGCAGTCGTGACGCCTCCGGGAAGAAGAAACACCAGACAATGGAGCTCCGCCCACCAGTCGCTCGGACAATTGTCGTTCAGGCCCGCGCCCGCGGAGCACCTCTCCTGGCTGCCGGATGCATCTCGTCACCCTGTTCGCCGGGCCGGTCGCCGCAAGGCGGAGCTCGTGCCTTCGCCGTTCTTCCTGCGCACGTCCGCTCGGTCACGATCCAGCGTGGAGCTCGAGGTTCAACTCGACAGTCAGCGAGTTCGCGATCGAGCGGAGCCTTGGCGTCTCCGGCGTCTTTCTGGCGGTCTATGCATTCTCGGGCTCAGAGGCACGGCGGCTGCTACGCACGCGTTCGGGTTCTTCAACAGCCTCACCGGCACGGCACGATTGCACCGCTTGGTGCTCCCGCGCCGCCACCCCCGCCTCCTGTACGGAGCGCATGAACCTGGAACACCTGGCCAGCAGATCATGACCTGCGGGAGTGGCCGCGGGCTCAAGCAGCGCGATCGTGGCCAACGCGCTCCAGATCAGCGCGCAAGCCGTGTCCAAGTGGGAGCGCGGGGAGAACGCCCCGGACATTTCGGTGCTCTTGACCTGAGCCAGCCTCGACGGAGCGCCGGTGGCCTGGGGCGGCAGCGGAGGGGACACCTTCCTCGCCGCGGTGTTCGTGACCGAGCTCGCGGGGTTCGCGCGGGACGCCGCGGGCGCGGCGCCGCGGGACGTGGCCCTGCGCACCAACGCGGTCCTGCACCTGGTGACCGAGGCCCTGCTCGCGAGCGACGGCGTCCGCCGTCCGCCGCAGGTCACACACCGGCGACGCGGCTCCTCGGCCCGTCTCGGGGCCGACGCATGCGCAGCGGGCGTTGACGCCGCGCCGCGCCCAGCAGGCGGCGAGCGACAGTGCCCGACCTCACGATCGCCGTGCACGGGCGACGTGTTCCTGGGCAAGCTCGGGCACCCGGACTACGCGAGCCTGGACGTGATCGGCGACGCGGTGAACACGACCTTCCTCGCCCTGGGCTGGGCCGTCGCCGAGCACCCGGGGGTGGTACGCGGAGCGCGGACCTCGTCGCCCTGGCGCAGGCTCCTCGGTTCGCCGAGCGCCACGCGGTCACCCTGCGCTCGCGGGACCTCGAGCTCTGGCGCTACGCCGTAGGATGGCTTGTAGGGCGGCTCGGCGCTGCTGGGGCCGGCCGGGGTAGGCGGCTGGCAGCTGGGGCCTCGCCCCCGGAGGCGGCGGCGGCGACGAGGTCCGGTAGACCTGGTAGCTCGAGGCGACGAAGGCCGAGCGCAGGGCGAGGAAGGCGACCCCCGCTGATCGCGAACACCGCGGGCCAACCGAGGAGGTCCGAGAGCAGCCCCGCGCCGAGGCCACCCAGCGCGCTGCCGAGGAAATGGCCGCCGTCGAGCATGCCGGTGCCGGCCCGCGAGAGCTGAAGGCGTTCCAGGGCCAGGCAGCCCGAGGTCATGGAGTAGGGCCCGAGGAGAACCCCGCGCCGCCGGTGAGGACCACGATCAGGTTCGCGCCACCCTTGGCGTCGCCGAAGGCGAGCAGCGACTCCACCAGGCACGCGGTCAGCCCGAGCATGATCCACATGGCCTCGGTAGCGGTCGCCGTTCTTGGCGTAGGTTGCGGTGGTAACAGCTCAGGGCCAATGGTGCCCAGGCACCCCCAGCAGCGGGAACAGCGCCGACTTGAGGATCGCCAGCGGTGTTGTCCTGGCCATGTCGGCGAGGAACTCGGCGTCCAGTGAACACCGAGCGCAGGAGCGTGGTCAACAGGCTGCCGAAGAACAACAGGTGCCGGAAGATCCGCAGGCTCGCAGCCCACCTGCCGATCGTGGCCAGCTTGGGGGTCTGCTCGGCCTCGAGCTCGGACCAGGTGCCCCTGGCCGCTCTCGGCCTCGCCGAAGTTGGTCTCGGGGATCACGTCCGAGGGCATGGCCTTGGAGGCGAGGAAGGCCCACACCCACACCCCGTCACCACCAGCCGGCCAGGAACAGCCCGCGCCAGCCCGAGCCCAGCTCGACCAGGAGCCCGGCGAAAAGCACCGCCGCCACACCGCCGAACTGAAAGTTGATCGAGATCAGCCCCATGATCGTGCCGTTGCGCTCGGCGGGGTACCAGTAGCCGATCGTCTTGGCGATCCCGCCCCAGCCCATGGACAGGAAGAACCGGCACACGCACCACACCGCAATGAACATCCACAGCGCGCTGCTGAAGGCGAACAGCACGTTCAGCGCGATCGCCCCCGCCATGCCCACGAGGAAGATCCGCTTGCCGCCGATCCGGTCGCCCAGGGGACCGTTCACGAACTTGCCGAAGGCGTAGGCGACCTCGGAGGCGGCGGCGATCGTGCCCAGCTGGGCGTTCGTGTAGCCGAAGGCGTCCTCCATCAGCGGGAACGCCGCCGAGAGGTTCTTGCGGCAGAGGTAGTAGCCGACGTAGCCGAGGAGCATGACCCAGAAGGTCGAGACCCTCCAGCGCGTCAGCCGACTGACCTCGTCCTCCGTCAGCGGGCGCAGCACGCCGTCGACGCGACCGGTGTAGATCATGAGAGGAGCCTCGAGCAGCGCTCGGCTAGAGGACCCGAGGCTGCTGGGCGACGGCGACGATCGCCTCGGCGAAGGCCACCGCGGCGGCCTCGCACTGCTCCAGCGGCCCGGTGAGGTAGGCCCCGCCGAAGTTGGTCTCGGTCGGCGCGGCGAAGTTCTTGACCAGGCGCACGTCGGCGGCCTTGAGCGCGGCGTCGATCCCGACCACGGCCTCGAGGGGCGGGGCGATCAGATACGCCAGCGGCGAGCCGGGCTCGAGGCCCGACTCCCGGGCGAGGTACCCGCCGATCGCGTGGACCACGTGGGGGAAGATCGCGAGCTTGCCCTCGGCGTCGGCGGTGTAGAAGCAGGCGTCCTGCTCCAGGCAGCGCACGCAGGCCGCGAGGCCCTCGCGCACGTCGGCCGGGCTCTGGCCGCCGAGGATCCCCAGCACCTCCCCCGAGAGCGGGCCCGAGGCGTGGGCCGCGCCGGCGTAGAGCGAGCGCGCGAACACCACGTCCACCGGCGCCTGCTTGGTCGCCTCGTCGAGGGCCACATAGAGCGCGTCGTCCTGGTCGCAGGTCACGAGGGCCAGCGACGGGTGCTCCTCCCCCGAGAGCCCGTAGGCCTCGAGCAGGGCGTCGGGCGCGTTGGGAATGAAGCGGGTGGCCAGCACCCGCGGGCGGATCGGATCAAGCACGGAACACCCCCACCGTCTGCCGCTCCCGCGCCCAGGCCGGCGCGGGGCGCTCGGCCACCGGGTCCCGCGGACGCTCGGGCTGGGCGCGGGCGCGCTCGGCGGGCGCCGGCGCCGCCTGGCGCGCGACCCCGCTGACCCCCACCCG
>JAWKSZ010000024.1:0-104881 GCA_041402045.1 Planctomycetota bacterium
TCCGCACGTCCGGTGCGGGGTGGGGGGAGGCCCTTCGGGGCCTTCCCTACCACGACTGTTTCTTGGTACCGCGTCTGCAGGACGTTTTCTCAGCGGCGGAGCTCGGTGGTTAAACCATCTTCGCCGGTGCGGTTCCTCAGCAGCGGAGCTCGGTGGTGAAAACACTCTTCGACGGTGCGGTTCCCCGGCGAAAACCATCTTCGCCGGTGCGGTTCCCCAGCAGCGGAGCTCGGTGGTTAAACCATCTTCGCCGGTGCGGTTCCCCAGCAGCGGAGCTCGGTGGTGGAACCAGGGTCGCCGGCGCGGTTCCTCAGCCCCCTACTCGTGGCGCAGGGCCTCGATCGGGTCCAGGCGCGAGGCCTTCCACGCGGGGTAGAGCCCGCTGGCGAGGCCCACGCCGCTGGAGAAGCCGAGGGCCAGGGTCACCGCCCACCACGGCACGTGGATCGGGGGGAAGTCGAGGGTCAGCGCGAGCAGCTTCTGGGTCACGACCCCCATGCCGTAGCCCAGACCCACGCCGAGGGCGCCGCCCAGGAGCCCGAGGGTCGCGGCCTCGACCAGGAACTGCAGGAGCACGTCGCGGTTCTTGGCGCCCAGCGCCTTGCGCACGCCGATCTCGCGGGTGCGCTCGGAGACCGAGACCAGCATGATGTTCATGATCCCGATCCCGCCGACCAGGAGCGCGACGGAGACCATGCCCGCCAGGATCCCCGTGATCATGGTGCTGACCTTGCCGATCGTGCCCAGCACCTGGTCCTGGGTGAACACCTGGAAGTCGTCGGGGTCGCCGCGGCGCAGGCCGTGGCGCAGGCGCAGCAGCCAGCGGATCTGATCGACCGCCGCGCTGGGGTCGTCGCTGCGCTTGGCGAGGGCGGTGAACATGACCCGGCGGCGCGCGCTGGGCCCGAACAGGCGAAACGAGCTGGTGATCGGGACCGCGACGAAGTCGTCCTGGGACTGGCCCATGACCGAGCCCCGGCGCTCGAAGAACCCGATCACGCGGAAGGGCTGCCCGTCGATCCGCAGCGAGCGGCCCAGCAGGCGCTCGCGGGTGGTGTTGAGGTTGCTCACGACCTCGTCGCCCACGACGACCACCCGGGCAGCGGCGGTCAGCTCCTGGGGCGCGAAGAACCGGCCGCCGTCGACGTTCAGGTTGCGCGAGGGCAGGAGCTCCGGGGTCGCGCCGATCACCTGGGTGCTGATCGCCTGACCCAGAGCGTCGACGGTGGCCCCGCGCTGGAGCGCTGGCGCCACACTGGCCACGGCCCGGCAGCGCTCGGCCACGGCCTGGGTGTCCTCGTAGGTCAGCTCGACGCGGCCCAGGCGGCGGCCCTCGTCGCCCGGCGGGCGCTGGGGCACGACCCACACCGTGTTGGCCCCGATCCCCTCGAACTGCTTGACCAGGAAGTGCGACGCGCCCTGGATCAAGGACACGACCGCGATCACGGCGCTGACCGCGATCACGATCCCGAGGGTGGTCAGCCCGCTGCGGAACGGGTTCGCGCGCAGCTCGGCCAGCGCGATCCGCACGTTCTCCAGGAACAGCACTAGTGCTGCACCGCGACGTTCGAAGCACAGCGCTCGCGCCGCGCTTCAGTCACCGGAGTCGTCCTCGCCCGCGGCGGGCGGGTCGTCCTCGGGGGGGTAGAAGTCCTTGGACTCCTTGGCGGCCAGGCGGCGCCCGTCCTCGAGGCCGTTCAGGGTGCTGAACGGGCCGATCACGACCTGGGTGGGCTGGGGGAGGTCCGGGGGCGCGACGGCGTGCTCGAGGTCGCGCACCCCCGGGGGCAGGAGCACGAACGCGGCCTTGCCCTCGCGCACCGCGAAGAAGCCGTCGACGAGGTCCTCGGGGGCGCGGTCCGTGAGCTCGGCCCGCAGAGGCTCGGGGAGCTCGCGCACCTCGCGCTGCACCACGCTCTGGAGCGGGATCCGCCAGGCGTCCTCGACCCGCGCGGTCTCGATCTCGACCCGGGCCGACATGCCCGGGCGCAGCACGTGCTCCTCGGCGGGGACGGTGATCACGACCCGCACGCGGAAGGTCGCGACGTCGGTGGTCGTGTCGGCGCGGTAGCCCACGTCGAGGACCTCGCCGGGGAAGCGCGCGTGGGGGTAGGCCGAGACGCTGACCGTGGCGGGCTGGCCGGCGCGCACGTCGACCACGTCGCCCTCGTCCACGTCGAGGTAGACCACGAGCACGCGCAGGTCCGAGACGATGTAGTGGGTGGTGTCGCCGGTGGCGCGGGTGATCTGGTCGCCGAGGTTCACCCCGCGCGCGGTCACCGTGCCCTGGAGCGGCGAGCGGATCGCGCAGCGCTCGAGGTCGCGCTGGGCGCGCTCGAGGGCGACCTTGCTCGAGGCGTGGTCGGCCTGGGCGCGCTCCAGGCGACGGCGCGCGATCGCGAGGTCCTTCTCGCGGGAGGCCTGGGTCTCGGTCCAGGTGCGCTCGCGGAAGCGGATCGTCTCCTGAGCGAGCTTGAGCTCGGCCTCGGCGATCCGGCGCGCGTTGGCGGCCACCTCCAGCGCGTCGCGGTTGGTCTCGACGTCGATCTCGGTCCCGATCCCTTGCGACTCCATGAGCTTCGCGCGCTCGAGGCGGGTCGTCGCCGCCTGCAGCTCGGTCTGGGTGCGCTCGAGCTGGAGCTGGCTCTGGCGCTCGCGGAGTTGGGCCTCCACCAGGTCCGAGGGCTCGCGGGCGACCTCCTCCAGCAGGCGCTCGGACTCGAGGGCCTCGGCCTTGGCCTCCTCCAGCGCCGCGGCGTTGCGGGCGTGGGTCAGCCGCGCCTCCTCCAGGGCCTCGGCTTTCTCTTGGGGGTCGAGGCGGAACAGGACGTCGCCTTCCTCGACCGGGTCGCCCTCGTCCTTGAGCAGCTCCACGACCTTGCCCTCGAAGGGCGCGCCGGCGCCGGTCTCGCTCCCGGCGCGCACGGTGCCCGGGGCCTCGATTCGCTCGACGACGTCGCCGCGGCGCACGGTCACGACCTCGACCGCGGTCCCCGCCTGGCTGCCGCCGCTCCGCGGGCGCAGGACCGCGAACGCGCTGCCCAGGAGGAGCACCGCGAGCACCACGACCCAGTCCGCGCCTCGGGGCCCGGCGGCGCGGGCGTAGCTCGCGCGCTCCGGGGCCACGGGCTCGTGGCCCTGGCGCGGGGCGCCCTCGGCCTCGGGGGGGCGGTCGTCCTGGGTCGCAGGGGAGCTCACGAGCCCTGGACCCGCATGGCGCCGTTCGCCAGCGCCCCGAGGACGACCAGGAGCGAGCCGCCGAGGCAGGAAGTCGCCGCTCACGAGCAGGCGCCACCCCGCGCCCGAAGCCCAGGCTGGCCTGGATCCCGCTGGCGAGGACCACGTAGTAGAGGATCAGGCTGGGGTCGATCCGCGAGCCGAGCGCGCTGAGCGCGCTCCCGGCGGTCGCGACGTGGGCGAGGCTCGCGCTCGGCGCGGGGTTCCCGCTGAGCGCGCCGACCCCCAGGGCCGCGACCCCCAGGCAGGTGGCGAGGCTGGCGTGGCTGCTCATGGACAGCGCGCGCTTGAAGGCCACCGGCTGGCCGTGGGGCTGGAGCACCAGGCCCAGGAGCGCGAGCGCGCCCGCCACGGCCAAGGACCACACCACCGCGAACCCGGCGCCGAGCACCGGTCCGGCGTAGGCGAAGCCGCGCACGAACTTCTCGCTGGTCTCCCGGGCCTCGGGCGGGGTGCCCTGGGCGTCGAACTGCGCCCGGGCCTGCTCCAGGGCCAGCTCGGCCGAGCCGTTCAGGAGCTGCCCGGCGCCGACGAGCAGGCAGAGCACGACGAGCAGGGCGAGGGGGGCGATCCAGCCCCACACGCGCGGGTCGTGGCCGGCGAACGCCGTCCGCGGAGACCCCAAGACCTTGACCCAGCGCCCGATCACGGCGGGATCCTAGCAACCTCGGTTGCGCTTGGGCGTGGGGTTTCTCGCGGAGCCGCTAACGCTTTTCCAGGTCGTCCAGGTAGTCCTGGGCCAGGCCCGCGGCGTGGGTCTCGGGGTAGCTCTCGATCAGCGAGCGGTAGCCCTGCTTGGCCTCGTCGAGGCGGCCCTCGGTCTCCAGCGAGCGGTAGCGGATCAAGGCCTCGCGGGCTCGCTCTTGCTCCGCCGCGGTCGGCGGAGGCTTGGGCTCGGGGAACAGGTTCGCGCCGCCCGCGAAGGCGTAGTAGGCGATGATCCCGCCCACGACCAGGAGCGCGAGGGGGATCAAGAGCAGGGCCACGGTCTCGTTGCTCGTGCTCCCGCGCACGGTGCGCGAGCGCACCCGCGGCGGCCGGGGGCGCGCGGCCTCGCCGCGGTCGCGCTCGCGGTCGCGCTGGCTCATGGTGCTCGACTCGCTCAGGCGCGGGCGCGAGCCGCTGCGTCGCGCGGAGCGCGGGCGGCGAACCCGGGCCGAGCCGCCGCTGAGCCGTTTCCCCTCCAGCACGCGCTCGATGTCGTCGAGGAGCTCGCCCGGGGTCTGGTGCCGGTCCTCCTTCTCCTTGGCCATCATGCGCTGCACGAGCTCGGAGGCCCCGCGGCTGATCTGCCCGTTGTGCTTGCGCGGCGAGAGCGGCTCCTCGGTCAGGTGCTTCGTCATGAGCACCATGGGGCTCTCGCCCTCGAAGGGCGTGACCCCGGTCAGCATGTGATACAGCGTGGCGCCGAGGGAGTAGACGTCGCTGCGAATGTCGACGTCGGCCTCGCCGCGGGCCTGCTCGGGCGAGAGGTAGTGCGGCGTCCCGACCGGGATCCCCGAGGCCTCGCCCTGCTCGCTCTGGACCTTGGCCAGGCCCATGTCGCAGAGCTTGGCCAGGTTGTTGCGCGTGAGCAGAATGTTCTGCGGCTTGACGTCGCGGTGCACGAGCCCGTGCTTGTGGGCGTGCTGCAGGGCCCGCGCCATCTGCGCCGTGATCTGCAGCGCCATGCGCTCCTCGAGGTAGCCCTTGCGGCGGATCAGGTCCGCCACCGACTCGCCCTCGACGTGCTCCATCACGAAGTAGTAGGTGCCGTCGGCCTCGCCGACGTCGATCCCGCCGATGATGTTCTCGTGGTTGAGTCGGGCGACCGTGCGCGCCTCGGCGAGGAAGCGCTTGATGAACGTGGTCTCCTTGGCCGCGCGCGCGGGCAGGACCTTGATCGCCACGATCCGGTCCAAGGACTCCTGGCGCGCCTTGTAGACCACGCCCATGCCGCCCTCGCCCAGGAGCTCGAGGATCACGTAGCCCGGGATCTTGGGCATGACCGGCATGTCGCGGGTGGCCTCGACCTGGCTCGTGTAGAGCCGGCGCACGCGGCTGGCCTCGTTGATCACCCCGCTGCGGCTGTCCATGCGCGAGCCGCCGAGCTTCTGCACGTCGAGGATCGCGCGCACGTCCTCCTCGGTCAGGTAGCCCTTCTCGACCATGATCTCGCCCAGGCGCTTGGGCTCGACGCCGAAGCTCTTGAGCTTGGACTGGATCTCCAGGCACGAGCGCACGGCCTTGCGCGCGGCGAAGCCCTCGCGCACGGCGATCTCGCCGAAGCGGTTCCCCTTGGGCACCTAGCTGCTCGCGGGACGAGCTGCGCCCGGGGTCCGGCTGGGCAGCTCGCTCACGGGGTTACTCGCCTTCGTCGGCCGCGGCGGCTTCCGGCTCTGCGGCCTGCGTGCTGGGGGCGGCCTTCTGCACCTGCTCCCACAGCCCCTGGGGGTCGAAGTAGCGCGCGGTAATGTCCGGCCCGAAGCGCATCAGCGCGCCGTTGTCGAGCTTGACCTTGCCGTGGCTCGAGGGCAGCTCCTGACCGTTCAAGAAGGTCCCGTTGGAGCTGTTGGCGTCGGCCAGGTACCAGGCCTTCTCCTTGGCCACGTAGGTGAAGTAGGCGTGGAACTTGGAGAGGCTTGGAATGTTGATCCGCAGGTTGTTGTTCGCGGCGCGGCCCAGGGTGAGGATGCACGCGAACTTACTGCCGGTGCTCAGCGTGCACGCCCACTTGCTGGCCCCGCCGAGGGTGAAGTCGCTGCCGGACTTGCTGGGGCTGGGGGCCGTGCTGCCCAGGCTCTCGGGGACGCGGTTGATCGTCTGGAACTGACCCTCGCGGCTCTCCTCCCCGATCTCGTCGAACACGACGACGGGCTCTTTCACCTGCTCGAGGAACGCCTCCTTGTCGAGCTCGACGAGGGGCTCCAAGAACTTGGGGAGAGGGACGAAGACTTGTGGGCTGGTGCTCACGAAGGGCCGCTGATCTCGATTCCTGCGTGGTTGCAAGTCTACGCAGGACAGGGACCTTGGACAAGGGCGTGCCGTCCTTCTCGGGCACGACGTGTGCGCCCGGCGCCCGGTCGCCCCTGAGCGGCTTGACGCGCGGCGCCCCGGACCCCAAGCTCTGCCGGGTGAACACGCGAGTGGTGGTGCTCCTCAGCGGCGGGGGGCGGAGCTTGAAAAATCTACTCGAGCGCGCCGAGCAGCTCGCGCTCGAGGTGGTGCTCGTGATCTCCAACCGGCGCTCGGCCTACGGGCTGGCGCGCGCGACGGAGGCGGGGATCCCCACCCGCGTGATCCCTCGCAGCAAGGCGGCGGACACCGCGGCCTTCACCGCCGAGGTCTTCGCCGCCTGCCGCGAGGTCGAGGCCGAGTGGGTGTGCCTCGCCGGCTTCCTCAAGCACCTGGCCCCGATCCCCGAGGACTTCCGCTGGCGTGTGCTCAACGTGCACCCGAGCCTCCTGCCTGCCTTCGGCGGCGAGGGGTTCTACGGCGAGCGCGTGCACCGGGCGGCCCTGGCCCACGGGGTGCGCGTCTCGGGCTGCACCGTGCACCTGGTCGACGACGCCTACGACAGCGGGCCGATCGTCGTTCAGCGCGCGGTCGCGGTCGAGGACGGTGACACCCCGGAGACCCTCGCGGCGCGGGTGTTCGCCGCGGAGTGCGAGGCCTACCCCGAGGCCCTGAGCCGCGTGCGCCAGGGGTTCCGCGTCGAGGGCCGGCGCGTGGTGTTCGACCGTCCGCGCTGACCCGCGGAAACCATCCCCGCCCCTGAACTCTCACTCCTGCCGCGCGTGGTGGTTCGCAGGAGGTTTCATGCCGAGGTCTACGTCCCAGGTCGCGCTGTGCGCGCTCCTGATCGGGTGCAGCGCGCCCACGGCCCCGCCCGCCGCGCCGCCCCGGGCGCTGGCCGCGGCCCTCGGGGCGCCGAGCCCCGCCCCGGGGCCCGTGGGAGACGACCCGCGGGAGGTCGCGCGGCTCGACGTCGCGCCCTTCGTCGAGGCGGGGCACCCCGACGCCGCGAGCCGGCTCCACGACCTGCTGGACGGGCTGCTCCGCGCTCGGGCGGCGGGGCGCGGCGCGCGGGCGCCGGAGCTCGCCCTCGAGCCGTCCGGGCACGTGCTGCGGGTGCGCGCCGAGGACCCCGAGCTGGCCCTGGCCCACTCGGTGTTCCTCGGGCTGCGCGCCGAGGTGACCACCCCGATCGCGCTGGACGTGCACCTGCTCGAGGTCCCTAGCGCGCGTGTGGGAGCGCTCCCGGGTCCCGCGGCGGGCGTCCAGGAGCTCCTCGTCGCGCTGCGGCAGGACCTGGAGCAGGGCGCGGCCCAGACCCTGGTCCGTCGCCGGCTGCGCCTCACCCCCGGCCTGCGCGCGAGCGCGCGCGAGACCTACGCGCGGCGCCCCGCGGTGCGGGTCACCCTCGAGGACGGGCTCCCGGTGGTGCACCAGGAGACGGTCGAGGACGGGCTCGCGCTCCACGCCACGGCGTGGCTCGGGGCGCGGGGCGACGCGCTGGCGCACCTCGAGCTCGCGCTGCAGCGCGAGGCCGCCGAGGAGCCGCGGACCTTGGCGGTCGGCTACCGGCGGGAGGGGGCGGCGACCGAGGCCGGGATCGACCTCCCGCAGGTGGTGCTGGCGGGGCTCCGCGCGCAGCTGCGCCTCGAGCAGGGGGCGTGGCAGGTCGCGGCGGCGGGCCCCGCGGAGCGCCCGGGGCGGGCGCTGCTCGCGCTGGTTCGCGCGAGCTGGACCGCGGCGCCGACGCCCGACGGCGAGTACCGCAGCCTGCGGGTCGCGCTCCCGCACCGGGTGCGCGAGCTGGCCGAGGAGGCCGAGGCCAAGAAGAGCGCGTTCTTCGGGAGCAGCATGTTCGGCGGGCGGACCGAGCACGTGCTCGACGGGCTGGAGCAGGAGTTCTTCCGGCAGCAGGCGGTCACCGTGCACAACGACCTGGGCTTCGGGCTCGGGGTGCGGCTCGCGCCGCCGAACCCCGTCGACGACGCAGGCTGGACGCCGCTGTTCCCCGAGGAGCTCGCCGCGCAGCGGGCGCGGGTCGAGGCGCTGAGCTGGGGACCGGGCACCGAGCTCGTCTACCTCTGGGACCAACTGCACGTGCTGCATGACGCCTCGGTCGCGGACCGCCTGCAGAGCCTGCTCGAGGCCGTCGAGGCCTGGCGCAACCGGCCGCTCAGGGTGCAGGCCGAGTGGATCGAGGCCGAGCCTCAGGCGCTCGAGGGGCTGGACACCGTCGCCGCGCTGCGCGCCGCGCTCCCGGACCTGCGAGCGGGGCGCGTGCTCGACGCCTACACGCTCAGCGCACGCAGCGGCGCCTGGACCGAGCTCTCGGCCAGCCACAACGCGGCCGTGCTCTGGGGCAGCTTCGGCCCCGACCGCGCGAGCCCCGAGACCCGGGTCGTGACCCGTGGTTCGCGCCTGGGCGTGCGCCCGCGGCGCTACGGCGACGGACGGCTGGAGCTGGCCCTGCGGTTCGGACACCAGCAGGTGAACGGCGCGAGCCTGACCCCGGTCGCCCAGGGAGCGGGCTGGATCCACAAGCCCCGCTTCCACGAGTCGACCCTCGAGCACACCCTCACGGTGACCCCGGGCGAGCCGCAGCTCCTGCTCGGCGAGTCGACCCCGGACGGGCGCCGGCTGCGCGCGCTCGTCGTCACCTGCTGGGAGTAGGCGGCTGCGGCGCGAGGCGCTCGAGCTCCTTGCGACAGTGGGCGGCGAACTGCCCGGCGGGCTCCAGCTCGAGGCAGCGCCGGTAGGCCGCGCGGGCGTCGGCGTAGCGCTTGGCGCGACCGTAGACCTCGCCGCAGGTGTGCTGCGCGCGGGCGACGTCGGGGAAGCGCTGGAGCAACGCGTCGCCGGCCTTGGCGCCCGCGACGCGGTCGAGGACGGAGAGCGCGGAGACCCGCAGGCAGTGCCCGTCCGGGTCGTCGGGCAGCGCGCGCAGCACGAACTCCGCGTCGTCCAGGGCCTCGCGCCCGCGGCGCAGCTTCAAGAGCGAGGTGGCCCGGTTGAAGCGCAGGTCGGGGGTGTCGGCCCGCGCGAGGGCGCGGTCGTAGTAGTCGAGGGCGGTCTCGTCCTCGCCCTGCATGGACTTGGCCAGGGCATACAGCCCGAGGGTCTCGGGGTCCTCGGGGTTCAGCTCCAGCGCGCGGCGGGCGGCGCGCTCGGCGTCGTCAGGCTTGCCGTAATAGGCGGCGAGCATGGCCTTCACCTGCCACAGCCGCGGGCGGCTGGGGTCCAGGGCCAGGCCCCGGTCGGTGTACTCCTCGGCGGCCACGCGGTCGCCCAGGCCGTGGGAGCTGACCGCGAGCAGCTCGAGGGCCAGGAGGTGTCTCGGGCGGTCGTTGAGCACGGTCCGCGCCTCGTCTCGCGCCCGGTCCCAGTGCTTCAGGCGCGCGTGGGCCGAGGCCAGGGCCAGGCGGGCCTTGGCGTCGTCGGGGTGCTCGGCGAGCCAAGGCTCGGCGCGGGCGAGCACCGCCTCCGGGCCCAGGGAGTCGAGGGCGTCGAGCACGCTCACGTCGGCGAAGGGGGGGGCGTCGGGGACCTCGGTAGCCGCCGACGCGGGGTCGGGGGTCGGCTCGGGCGGGGGACGGAAGCTCTGCCAGGCCAGCCCCAGGAGCGCGGCCAGGACCCCGCCCACGAGCCCCCAGGGCCACCTGCGGGCGGGGGTCGGGGGCGTGAGGAGGGCGTCGCGCAGCGCCGGGGCGAAGGCTCGCCCGTCGGCGTGGCGGGCGTCGGGGGTCTTGGCCAGCGCCCGCAGGCACACGGCCTCGACCGCGGGCAGGACCTCGGGGTTCATGCGGCTCGGTGGCGTGACCGGGTCGTCGAGCACCCGCTGCGCGAGCTGGATCACACTGCCGCCGTGAAAGGGCAGGCGCTCGGTGAGCGCCTCGTAGAGCAGGACCCCCAAGGACCACACGTCGACCGCCGGGGTCTGCCCCCCGCGGCTGCTCTCGAACTGCTCCGGCGCCATGTAGCTCGGGGTCCCCAACCACGCGCCCTCGCGGGTCAGGGCCTCGACCTCGGTGTGGGTGGCGAGGCCGAAGTCCACGACCCGCGGGCGCCCGTCGGCGTCGACGAGCACGTTGGCGGGCTTGAGGTCGCGGTGCAGCACGCCGCAGGCGTGGGCGTAACCCACCGCCGCCGCCACCTCCGCCACGAGCGCGACCCGGGCCGCGGTGGGGAGGTTCACCCAGAACCCGCTCAGGGGTCGCGCCCCCGCGACCAGCTCGTAGAGCAGGAACGGGTGACCGCCGAGCTCGCCCGCGCCGCGCAGGGTCACGATCCCCGGGTGCTGGAGCTGGCCGACGAGCCACGCCTCCCGCGCCAGGCGCTGCCGCGCGCGCGGGCTGGCGTCGACCAGGACCTTGAGCGCCAGGGGCGGTTGGCCCTGGATCCGCACGCGATAGACGCGGGCGGTCGCGCCGCGCCCCAGCTCGGCCTCGATCCGAAACGGCCCCCAGCTCGCCCCGGGCCCCGGGCCGGAGCCGGCCCGGGAGGTCGAGCCCAGGTCCTCGGCGGAGGCCAGGCCCGCGTCGGAGGCGAACACCCACTCCGCGCTGCCGCTCACGGCGTGCGCCTGGGGTCATCGGGGGACGAACGGGAGGCGTTCACCCGGTCGAGCCTACCTCGCCCCCGGGCTCGAATGACAGGAATCGCTCCGTGAGCGTCTGGCATGCAGAGGGAGACCGCCGCTACCTTTGGGGGGTGCGGTTCACCCGCACGCCGCCTTGGAGTAGCTCAGTGGCAGAGCGTCCGGCTTGAGACCGGAAGGGCGCAGGTTCGAACCCTGCCTCCAAGTTCACGAGCTCCGCCGCGAGCGCGCCGCGGTGCGCTGGAGTGAGGCTCCAGGAGATCAGCCATGCACGATCGGGAGTCGGACCGGGAGGCCTCTGACGTCGACGCGGGGTACGCCCTCGAGCGTCTGCGCCGGGCCCTCGAGGCGCTGGAGACCCACACCGACCCGGCGCTGCGTCGACGCGCCGTCGAGCGCGCGGAGCGCTGGCGCGAGGTGCTCGCGGGCATGGAGGACGGCACGCTGCGCGTCGGCTCGCGCACGCCGGTGGAGGACACCCCGGCCTGGGTGACCCTCGAGGTCGCCCACGGCGGGTTCGCGACCGGGCGCTACCTGGCCGAGTCGGCCCTGGACGACGCGGAGGCCGCGCGCCTGGCTACGCTGCCGGCCGAGGTCCGCGGCGACACCCCGCGGGAGCGGCTGAACCTGGCGTGGCTCGGCGACGCCGGGATCGCGAAGCTCTCCGCCGCGGTCCGCGCGGGCGCCTATCGCGTCGAGGTCCCGGAGCACGGCGCGCTGCCGGTGATCGTGTGGCTGCTCGAGCGGCGGCACTACGACCTCGCCCTGGACCTGATCGCCGCGCTGCGCCCGCTGTTCCACCGCCTGCGCTTCGCCCCGGCCCTCGGCGCCGCGCCGCGCGCGGTGGGCGCGCTCGTGCGCCTGCGCACCGCGGGGGACGTCGCCGACGACCTGCGCGCCACGCCGCCGCGCCCGCAGGTCGCGAGCATGCACGAGGCGCTGCGGGTGTGGAACCCGCTCTACGACCGCCTGGTGGCGCTGTGGCTCGAGACCGTCGAGGGCGAAGCTCCGCGGCTCGAGGACGGGCGGGTCCTCGGCGGCTGGCCATGCGCCCGCTTCACGCCGGAGTTCTGGGCGGGGCGAGACGCCTGGTCGCGCGACTACGCCCAGGCCGCCGCGGCGCACCCGCGCTGCGGCAAGCACCGCCACCCGAAGAGCAACTTCTCCCGCCTGCGCGAGGTGCTCCTGCGCTGCGAGCCGGAGCGGACCGCCGCGCTCAGCGGGCGCGACGTGGGCTGGGTTCGCCGGGCCCTCGCCAACACGGCCACCCGCCGCGGCGCGCTCGGGAGCCCGCGCCGCGAGGCCCTGCGTCGCGCGCAGGCCGCCGTCGCCGCGCTCCCGAGCCGGGTCGAGCTCGCGGAGCTCGTCGCCGCGCGCATGAGCGCGTGCCCGCGCCAGGGCGGGCTCTCGACCCTGGAGCCGATCGAGGCTCCGGCCGCCCGGGACGAGCACCCGCACGTCCCGGAGGGCCACGCCGTGCCGCGGTCCCTGGTGCGCAAGGCCGCCCGCGCCCTGGAGGCGCCCCTCGACGAGCTGATCGAGCGCGGGGTGATCGCCTCCAGCGAGGTCCTGGCCCAGGTGCTGCCGCAGCTCACCGCTCAGGTCGCCGCGGCGGGGATCGCCGACCCGGAGCTGCGGGGGATCTACGAGCAGGTCTACGGCGCCTTCCGCCGGCGGCGCTCGCTCTTGCTCCTCGACCTCCAGAGCCAGGTGCGCCTCGAGGAGCTCCCCTGGATCGCGGCCCTCGAGCGCTTCCGCGAGGACTCGCCCTCGACCCAAGCCGTCGCCCGCCAGACCCTGGAGCAGGTCACGCTCCTGGCGCTGGTCGGGTTCCCGCACACCTTGCTCCCGAACCCGTTGGTGACCGAGCTCCGGACCCTCGCCAAGCGAGCGAAGCTCACCCTGCCGCTGGTGCAGGAGGTGGCCGCGGACATTTTCATGGGCACCTTCACGGTGACCTGGCAGCGCGCCGCCGAGCGCGCCTCGGAGCTGCTCGCGGGCACGCTCTACGCGCGCTATTACGACCTCCCGCCGGCCGAGCGCTGGCGCGGAGGGACGCTGAGCGTGCGTCATGGCCTGCAGGTGGCCGAGGACTTCGCCGAGGTCTGCCGCGCCCGCGCCGCCGAGGCCGAGGTCGGCGGCGGCGGGAGCTGGGTCGCGCGCAACGGCGCGATCCTCGAGCAGAGCCAGATCCTCACCACCCATGGCCTCGCGGTCCTGGTCCAGGGCCTCGGGCTCGAGCCGCGCCTGCGCGGCCTGGCCCCAGGCCTCGCCCGGGCGGCCTGCGCCTGGCTCGTGCGCCGCGCCTCCCAGACGGCGCCGGGCTGGCGCGCTCAGCTCCAGGCGGTGAAGAACGGCGCCTACGCCTGGCGCCAGGCGCTGTTCTTCCTCTCCTTCTGCACCCCGCAGGAGGAGGCCGAGGTCGTGGCCGAGCTCGAGGCTCGGGTCGCCGCCGCCGACCCGACCTGGGCCGCGCGCTTCGCCCCGGCCCTCGAGGGTCTGCGCCGCGTGCGCGCGGGCGATCGCTTCGACGACCGCGGGGCGGTGGGCGACGGCCTGCGCTACCTGGGCTGGTCCGTCGGCAAGCACTGGCTGCTGTAGGCGCCGCTCAGGGTCCTGGGCGCTCCGCCCGCGCACTCGAACGCGCGGCCGCGGAGCCCACGTCGACCTCAGGGGTCGCGAGGTCGCTTCTCCCAACGAGCTCCGCCCGCACGCAGGCGCGCCGCCCTCTGGTGTTCAACCACCGAGCTCCGCCCGCACTCTGGCGCGCGGCCCTCCGAGAGGAAGAAACGCCGAGGACACCGAGCTCCGCCCGCACGCAGGCGCGCTGGCACGCGGCTTCGCAGGCGCGGGACCCCGCCGGGACGCGGGAGAGGAACACGGAAGACACGGAAGACACGGAAGTCCCGCTCACCGCACACGCTCTTCGCCCTACGCACCCGACACGGAAGCTCCGCCAGCCGTCAGCGGAGAGAGAGGAAGCGCGCTCCAGGTCGATCGCGCGCGGGGGGGCGCTCCCGGACGAGAACGCCGGCTCGCGCACGCGAACGCTAGCTCGCGCCGACGAGGGCGTCCTGGTGCTTCTCGATCCAGAGCAGGACGGCTTCGCGGGCGGCGTCCGCGCGCTTGATCTGGCGGCGCTCGAGGAGTTCGTTGAAGCTCCGGGCTTGCTCGGGCTCGAGCACGACCTTGCCCAGGAACACGGGGCCCTCCTCCACGGGGGCGGGGGGGGCGACCTGCTTGAGGGCGGCCTTGAGCTTGGCGCCCTCGTCCACCAGGCGGTGCACCTCCTGGCGCTGCTCCACCGGCAGGGCCACGACCTTCTTCACATCGGGCATGCTGCCGGCGGTGCCCTCGAGCATGCGCTGGAACACGTCCGGCGCCTCGGCCTTGACCTTGGCGGCCTCGTCGATCGCCCGGGGGCTGACGCCCACCCGCTCGCTGGCGATCGCGCGGGCGCGGGCGTTGACGGTGCGCGGGCTGAGCGCCTTCTTGGCCTTCTTCTTCTGCGGGCGCGCGGCGGTGGGCGCCTCCTCGAGCTCGGCGTCCTCGGCGGCGGGCTCCTCCGCGGGCTCGGCGGCGACGTCGGGCTCCTCGGCGACGGCCTCGGGCTCGCTCGGCTCCTCGGGGGCGAGGGGCTCGGGGTCACCGCCCAGGAGCTTGGCCTGGAACTCCTTGAGCCCTGCGCCCGCGGCGGCGCGCTGGACCGTGGTCAGGTGCCGGCGGCTGAGGTTCAGCGCCACGCTGTAGGCGAAGGCCTCCTGGGCGTCGCCCTCGAACTCGCGGAAGCGGGGCTCGATCCCCAGCTCCACGCAGGTGTCGTAGCGGTGGCGCCCGTCGAGGATCTTGCCCTCGAACAGGAGGATCTCCTCGAGCTGTCCCTGGTCGGACAAGGACGTGCGCAGGTGGTCGAGGTCGACGCTCGACATGCGGGGGAACAGGGTGGCGATCTCGTGGGCTTCGAGCTGGGTCATGGGGCGGCTCCTGACAGTGACCCCGACGTGATACCCAGGCCCTCCGACGACCCCCGGCGCCCGCCAGCCCAGACAGCGCGCTGTCTACAGGTTCTCCACAGGCTGCTGAACGCACGGGCCGAGTTCTCCACGAGCGGCTCAGGCAGGGTCCCCAGGGATCCCCCAGGGAGTGAAAAACCTGCGCTACTCGGGGACCTCGACGACCTCGCTCGCGAGGGGACCGTCCACCCGGGGCACGAGCACCGCGTGGTAGCGCCCGAGCTCGAGGATCGCGGCCGCGTGGATCGTGTCCCCCAGCGGCGGGTGCTCGACCGTGACCTCCAGCCCCGGGTCCGTGCGCTCGAGCCGCGCGACCCGCGGGCCGACGTACATCGACTCGCGCACACTCACCACCAGCATGTGCTGGGCGAAGTCCGGCGCGCCCGCGGCGCGCAGGGCGTCGTCGTTCGGGGGCGCGGGGCGGCGCTTGCTCGGCACGGTGTCGGGGATCCGCGCGAGGAAGGCCTCGAAGGCCTCGGCGTCGCGGATCGCGAACGCGCTGGGGCCGGAGGGCGAGCTCACGAAGGCCCAGCCGGCGTAGTCGGCGATCGGCGTCAACGGCGCGGACTCCTCGGCGCGGGCGGCAGCCGGTTCGGGGGACGGCTCGGGGGTGCAGGCGAGGGCGCCCAGGAGCAGGGCGAGGGAGAGGCGATGGTTCATGCGCGGAGTCTAGCCGCCACGCCGACACTCGCGGCGGGCCGGATCGCGCTGCTACAGTCGAGGCGAGGAGGTCCCGTGCACGTCGCCTTGATCGGAGGCACGCGATTCATTGGCCCCGCCGTGGCGGAGGCGCTCCTGGCCCGCGGGCACCGAGTCAGCGCGCTGCACCGAGGCCTACACCCCTCGCCCGTGGAGGACATGGCCTCCGTCCCTTGCGAGCGCAGCGACGCCGCGGCGTTGGCCGCGACGCTCGCGGACCTCGCGCCCGACGCCGCGGTCGACACCCGGGCCATGACCGAGGGAGACGCGCGGGTCGCGTCCGCGGCCCTGGGCTCCACCCCGTCGGTCGTGCTCTCGAGCCAGGACGTCTACGCGCAGTTCGGGCGGATCAAGGGCCTCGACGCGCCGCCGCCCGAGCCCGAGCTCTACGAAGACAGCCCCCTCGGCGCGCCCTTCGCCTACCGCGGGCTGCCGGGCTACGAGGACCTCCCGGACTACGACAAGAAGCGCGTGGAGGCGGTCTACGTGCGCGACGGCGCGCTGTTCGAGCGCCCCACCGCGATCTTGCGCCTGCCCGCGGTCTACGGTCCGCGCGACCCGCAGCGCCGCTTCGGCGCGCTGCTCGACGCCCTCGACGCCGGGGAGCCCGTCCCCTGCGAGGGGGAGGCGGGGTGGCGCTGGTCCCACAGCCACGTGGACAACGTGGCCCACGCCGTCGCCCTCGCGGTCGAGGCCATGCGCCCCGGCTGCCACCTCTACAACGTGAGCGAGCCCGAGGCCTGGAGCATGCGCGAGTGGGCCGAGCGGATCGCCGAGGTCGCCGGCCGCGAGCTGCGCTGGGCCGAGACCGAGGGCCTGGACTCGGAGTGGGCGCTGTTCGGGCGCTGGCGCAACGACCTCGTCGTGCGCTCGGCGCGGATCCGCAGCACCCTGCGCTTCGAGGAGGTCCTCGACGCCGAGGCCCGGGTGCGCGACCTGGTCGACTGCCTCCGCGCCACCCGCGACGCGGCCTAGCAGCCCGTCGAACGCCGCCCCGGTCTTCGGGTCGGCTGCGCCGACCCCTCGATCGGCAGGAGCTGCTCCGCAACTCCTGCCGACCCCGTTGCTCGTCGCTCACGATGCGGACATCGCTTCGCTCCTCGCCTCGCCGGAGCGACGTTCAACGGGCTGCTAGTCGGCGATCTGGGCGACCCCGAGGCCGGCGAAGAAGGCCAGGGCCACGACCAGCGTCACGAGCCCCAGCGCGCGGGTGCGCCCCTCGCCGACCCAGGCGCGGCGGGTGGTGAGCACCAGCAGCACCAGGGCCAGGAGCGGAATGAAGCAGGCCCCCACGATCGCGTAGAGCTTCTGGATCTGCTTGAAGTCCACCGCGAGGCCGAGCATGGGGACCAGCGCCAGGGCGACGAGGTAGCCGCGGTAGGTCGCGCCGCGCACGTCGACGGGCGCGGGCGGCGCGTCCGGCGCGCGGCGGAGCTGCGCCACCACGTCGGCGAAGAGGTAGGGCACGCCTTGCCACACCCCGAGCAGGCTGCTGAACACGGCGCCCCAGGCGCCGAGGAGGAACGCCCACTTGCCCCAGGCCCCGAGGGCGTCCTGGAGCTTGGCGGCCAGGGCCACGACCAGCCCCGCGCCCTTGCCCTCGAGCGGCGTCGCCGCGCCGATCACGACCATGGCGCAGCCGAAGAGCGCGGTCATGGTGTAGCCGGTCGCGAGGTCGACCCGGCAGCTCCGCAGCGCGCCGAGCCCGCCGCGACCGGCCTCGCGGATCCAGTAGCCGTAGGAGAGCACGGTCAGGGTCCCGCCCACCCCGCCCATGAGGGCCACGGTCCAGCTCAGGGCGGGCCCGCGCAGGAGCGCGGGGTCCGGCACGAACAGCCCCTGAGCCACGGCGACGGTGCCCGGCCACAGGCAGCCGGCGGTCACGAGCACGATCACGAACATGGCGCCAATGCACACGCTCATGACCTTCTCGAACAGCGCGAACCCGCCGGCGAGCACGAGCCCCAACCCGATCAGGCTGTGCGCGATCCCGAACACGACCTTGCCGGTGCCGGGCTCGAACCAGGGGAGGATCGCGGCGGTGCAGGCGCCGCAGGCGCTCATGAGCGCGGAGCCCACGAAGAACGACCACAGGAGCAGGTAGGGCAGGAACACCCAGGCCACCCCGCGCCCGAGCTTCTCGACCGCGCCCTCGAGCAGCGTGCTCCCCGCCGCGAGCTGCCAGCGGGCGAGGCCCTCGTTGAGCGCGAACTTGAGCGCGGCGCCGAGGACCACCGCCCACAGGACGGCCACCCCGAGCTGGCCGCCGGTGAACGCTGCCGTAGCCAGGTCGCCGGCGCCCACGCCGGTCGCCGCCACCAGGATCCCGGGTCCCAGCGCAGCCAGGAGCCCCATGCGCGGTGCCGTCTCGTCGTCGCTCACGCCCGTGATCCTAGCGCGGCCAGAGGCAGCCCTCAGCGCGCCAGGCGGAACTGCTCCTCGTGGTGGCTGCCGGGGCTCAGGGTGACCGTGCGCACGAGCGCGCGGCTCCCGCGGCCGAGGGTCAGTCGGTAGCGCCCAGGCACCAGGTCCAGGACCTTCGTGCTCGAACAGTACGCGTCGACGATCGTGCCCACGTGCTCTTGCCCGTCGCCGTCCTCGACCTCGAGGTCCGGCTGCAGACGCGTCCCCGGCGCCCGCGCCCACAGGTCGCTCCCGTCGACATGCAGGCTGCAGCCCATCGGGCTCGGGAGTCGCGGACCCTCGAGCGGCTCGACCCTCAGCGGCCAGGCCAGGGGATAGGACCCCAGGATTCCTGCGGCGAAGACCTCGCCCAGCGCCTCTCCGGCGGGGTCGTCACGCAGGGTGACCTGCAGCGTCGCCGCGCGCTGCAGCGCGACCTGCTCCACGCGCCCCGCGACCAGCTCGACCCACCCCACGCGGAGCCCGTCGTCGTCCGAGTCGAGCACGCGCACCCACGCGCGCTCTCCCTCGAGCAGACCCAGGACCTCGAGCTCACCGGCCGCGCCCACCGCCAGCTCCAGGCTCGCCGAGCCGAACACGCCGACCTCCGCGGCCTCGGAGACCCCTCGCACTCGCGCGGGCGCGACCGCAGCGAGCTCGAGGGTCGCGCGCTGCGGCGCGGCCGAGGTCAGATCGAGCTCGGCCTGGGCTCGGCGCCCGCCCGGGGCGCACGCCAGCACGGTCCAGCGTCCAGGGGGCAGCTCGAGGCGCAGCCGCCCCTCGGCGTCGGTCTCCAGCCCCTCCGCGAGGTCGCCCTCGAAGCGCAGGTGGCCTGCTTGCTCCTCCTCCTCGACGTCGGCTCCCTCGGCGCCCTGCAGGTCCTCGGGGGTGAAGCCCCGCTCCGCGCCGCGCGCTCCGCGCAGGAACACCCGCCCGGGCTGCGGCGCCCCGTCGTGGCGCACGAGGACCTCGACCGCGACGTAGGGCTCGGGGGTCAAGCTGAGCTGGACGGCCTCGCCGCGCGCGAGTCGAACCTGGGCGAAGGTCACGCCTCGCCTCCCGGCGAAGTCCACGCCCTTGAGCTGGAGGCCGTAGGCCCCCGGGACGAGCACGTCGTCTTCGTCCCCGACCTCGAACTCGAGGGGCTCGCTCTCGGACACGACGAGGCCGAGCTCGCGCTCGGGGTAGAGCCCTGGGGGCTCGGACCAGACCGCGAGGTGCGCGTTCGCCCAGCCCGCCGGGACCCGCACCGTGAGCCGCGCGCCCGCGACCACCCGCAGCACGACCTGCTGCGCGTCGGCCTGGGGGATCAGGCGGCGAAGGGCGACGCCGCGCGCGAGGCCGTCCGGAGAGCGCGCGGCCAGCGCCGCGGCGAAGACGCCGTCGGGCGCCTCGAAGCGAAACCGGCCCGCCGCGTCCGCGACCGCCACGACGGACCCCGCTGCCAGCAGCTCGCGCAGCGTGAGGTCTGGCGCGTTGAGCGCGCCGAGGACCTCGGCGCCGGGTACCGGCGCTCCGTCGAGGTCGAGCACGCGCCCCTCGCACACCACGGCAGGACCGCCGGGCACCGCGCCCAGCGGCCCGGGGACTCCGTCCGGGGCGGTCGGCGCGTCGTCGGCAGGGACCTCGGGGGTCACCGGCGCCCGGTCAGCGCGCGCCTGCGGGACGACCTCGAGGCGCGAGGGCCGAGCCGACCCGGGGGCAGGCCCGGCGCCAGCCGGGTCCGGGGATACACGGCCTGCGGACTGGATCCACAACACGCCCACGAGCCCCACGGCGGCTGCGGCTGCTAGCGCCCGGCCTGCGTTCTGCATGCACCCTCCCCTCGCCTCATACGCCCCGGCGCGGGCTCGGGTTCCCGGAATCCCGCTGCGACCGGTCGCGCACGTAGACTACCCCCCACGAGGGGAGGCGGGCATGGGCGCGCGCGGGGTAGGGTCGCTGGTCTTGTTCACGGCGCGGCTGCGCGCATGCCGCGCGTTCTACCGCGCGCTGGGGCTGCCCCTCGAGGACGAGGCCCACGAGGGCGGGCCCGTGCACTGCGCCTGCGAGGTGGGCGGCGCCCACGTCGCGCTCTACGAGGCGCCCCCGGGCGAGGCGCCGGGCAAGGGCGCGGGGGGCGCGTCCATGCTGGGCTTCACCGTCGACGACGTGGACGCGGTCTTCGCCCGCCTGCGCGCGCTCGACGCGCCGGTGGTGTGGGAGCCGCGCGACATGCCCTGGGGGCGCACGGCCCAGGTGCTCGACCCCGACGGGCGCCCGGTCGAGGTGTTCCAGCCGCAGGGGGACGCCTGAACCTCGAGCGCCTGGGGCAGCTCGCAGCTCGAGGAAGGGGGGGCGCGTCGAGCGCGCCGGCGCCGAGCTGGCGCGGCTCGAGCCCGGGCGGCTCGTCGGCGAGAGGAGCTACCTCACCGGCGAGCGACCGGGCGTGGACGTGCCGCGCGGCGGAGCCGTGCCGGTTCCTGGCGTGGGAGGCGCAGGCGCTGCGCGAGCTGCTCGCTCGCCGACCGGAGCTGCGCGGGGCCTTCCAGGGGATCCTCGGCGCGGACCTCTCACGCAAGCTGCGCGCCAGGCTCTGTCCGAGGACGACTGAACTCGCCGCGGCGCAGGCTCGGGTCGAGCTGCGGCCCGAGGGGGCGGCGACCCCCTCGGCTCAGCGGGGCACGATCCGCAGGCTGATCCGGACCCGAGTCGTGCGGGTGGAGCTGTGCAGCGGGGTGTCCTCGCCGGGGTCGTAGAACGTGCGGGTGTGCACGAACACCTCGCGCAGCGAGGCCGAGCTGGGTTCGCCCCCGATCGCCACGAAGTCTCCTTCCTGGGTCAGCTCGCCGTCGGCGGTGACCTCGAACGCCCGCTTGTCGTGGGGCCGGGTCCACGGGGTGCGGTCGCTGCTGGCGCGCGCCTTAGCGGACCAGCGCAGGCGCAGGTCGCGGTCCTCCGCGGCGCGCGCGCAGCGCCCGACGAGCTGCTCGAGCTCGACGGAGGGCAGCCCGCGGGCCCAGGGGTTCTCGGACTCGTCCTCGGTGCGGAAGCGGCTCACGCTCCAGTCCTCGCGCGCGTCCTGGGTCGGGGGGAGCACGCTCAGCAGGTCGTTCAGGAACCTGCGCACCGTGTCCGAGGAGCCGAGCCACCCCAGCCGCAAGCGCAACAGGTCCGTGCCCCGCACGTCGGCGTAGACCGCGTCGTGGATCGCCTCGATCCCGCGCACCCGCTCCACCTGCCCCGTGGTCAGGTCCAGCTCGAGGGAGAAGCGCTGGCCCGGGAGGCGCAGCAGCGGGTGATCGAGGTCGCGCTGGGCGCGCGAGTCGAAGTGCACCGGGTCTAGCCCGCCGCGGCGTCCGCCGCGCGAGTCCGGCTCGTAGTCGAAGGTCAGGTCCTCGAAGGTCGCCTCGATCTGGGCCAGCCGCCCCTGGTGGCCGGTGACCGTCCACTCCATGCGGACCCACGAGCGGCGGTCCGAGACGCTGAGGTCGTTGACCAGCTCGGACTCGCGGTGGCGCTCCAGCTCGACCTCGAGGGTCCGCGTCCAGCCCACCGGGAGCGCGAGCTGCGCGCCCGCGGGCAGGGTCGGGGGCGGGGGGGCGGGAGGGGGCTCCGCGATGGCGGGCGGCGGCTCCGTCGGGCTCGCGCCCGGGGGGGCCAAGGCCCACACCGCGAGCAGCGGGAGCCCGAGCAGGGCCAGGCCTCCGAACGCCAGGGCCGGCCAGGGCAGGCCCCGGGAGGCGGGGGCGCGCAGCGCGCGCTCGAGGTCCTCGGCGAAGGCGCGCGCGTCGGGGTGACGCGCCGCGGGGTCGGGCTGCAGCGCGCGATCGACGACCGCCTCCAGCCGCCGGTCGACCTGGGGGTCGAGCTCGTGCAGGCGCGGGCGCTCGCCGCCGCAGATCCGCGCGCTGAGGGTCAGCATGTCCTCGCCGGTGAAGGGCAGCGCGTCGACGAGGCAGGCGTAGAGCAGGACGCCCAGCGCCCACACGTCGCAGGGCGGGCCGAAGGCCGAGTGCTTGCCGCGGATCTGCTCCGGGGACATGAACAGCGGCGTGCCGATCATGATCCCGGTCTGGGTCAGGGTCTCGGCGTCGGGTTCCGAGCCCAGCCCGAAGTCGGTGAGCCGCAGGCTGCCGTTCTGGGCCACGAGCACGTTCGCCGGCTTGAGGTCCCGGTGCACGACCCCCTGGGCGTGGGCGTCGCCCACGATCCGGGCCAGCTCGAGCACGAGCCCGGCCCGATCCGCGCGGTCGCGCTCGGGGATCACCGCGGCCAGGGACCGCGCCCCGGGCACGAGCTCGTAGGCGAGGTAGGGGGCGCCTGCGGCGTCGCCCGAGCTCAAGAGCCGCACGATCCCCGGGTGGTCGAAGCGCGCGGCGAGCTGGGCCTCGCGCGCGAACCGCTCGCGCTGCTGACGCGACGCGCTCGGGCGCAGGACCTTGAGCGCCACCGCGTCCCCGCGCTCGCGGTCGCGGGCCAGGAGCACGACCCCGCTCATGCCGCGCCCCAGCTCTCGACCGAGCTCGTAGCGCGCCTCGAGGGCGGCGAGCACGGGCGCGGGGAGCAGCCCGTCCTGGAGCAGGCCCATGTCCCCCGCCGGGGGCGCGGGGGCCAGGGTCTCCGCCGAGCGGGAGACCGACTCCCACATGCTCAAGCCCTTGGGCGTGCGGCTCATGCCTTGGGAGTACCCCCGTCGGCGGCGAGGCGCCAGCGGCCTCGGGGTGGATCCGCTACCCCAAGCCCTTGGGGGCCAGGGCGCGCTCGAGGAGCCCCAGGAGCTGGTCGACGCCGAGGGCCAGGAGCGCTGCCGGGACCGCGCCGGCGAAGATCATGGCCCGGTCGTTGAGCTGGAGCCCGACGAAGATCGGCTGACCCAGGCCGCCGGCGCCGATGAACGCCGCGAGGGTCGCCACGCCAATGCTGATCACCGTGGCGGTGCGGATCCCGGCCATGATCGTGTTGGTCGCCAGGGGCAGCTGGATCCGAGTCAGGATCCGACCCTCGGTGAGCCCCATGGCGCGAGCGGCCTCGACGAGGTCGGGGTCGACCTCGGTCAGGCCGGTGGCGGTGTTCCGCAGCACCGGCAGGATCGCGTAGAGGAACAGCGCCGCGATCGCCGACTGGGGCGAGAGCCCGAACCCCGGGATCGGGATCATGAACGCGAGCAGCGCCAGGCTGGGGATCGTCTGGATCACGCCCGCGGCGCCGATCAGCCAGCGCCAGTTGGGGTCCCGGTAGACGAGCACCCCGAGCGGGACGGCGACCAGGACCGTGAGCAGGACCGCGAGCCCCGCGAGCATGAGGTGCTCGGCGGCCAGGCGCAGCGTGATCCCGACCCGGCCGCGCATGAACGCCCACACGCTGGGGCGGGCCGTCGTCTCCTCCAGGGTCAGGTCCGCGCCGGCCTGCGCGCGCGCCTCGATCAGGGCCTGGGCCTGCGCCACGCGCTCGGGCTCGGAGGGCGCGCCTTGGACCAGGCCCTCGCCCAGGAGGTAGGCCCGGGCCACCTCCGCGGCGCTGAACCCGTCGAGCTCGACCAGGCTGTTGAGCACGAGCATGTGCTGGTCCGAGAGCCGGAACGCGAGCCGGTCGAGGACCGGCTGCAGCTCGGGGTGCGCGGCGAGGGTGTCCTGGCGGACCACCGGCGCGCAGTCGTAGGGGGGGAAGTAGCGCCGGTCGTCCCGGAGCGCGAGCAGGTCGTACTTCACCAGCTTGGCGTCGGTGGTGTAGGCGTCGACGAGCTGGATCCGGTCGTTGGCGAGGGCGGAATACGCCAGCCCGTGCTCCATGCCGCGCACCGGGATCGCGCCCAGCCCGTAGGTCTGGCTCAGTCCAGGCCAGCCGTCCCCGCGCTTCAAGAACTCGGGGCTGACCCCGGCCTGCAGGCGTCCCGCGTGCTCGCGCAGGTCGGAGAGCCGAGTGACCCCCAGCTCCTGCGCCAGGTCCTTGCGCAGCGCGATCGCGTAGGAGTTGTTGAAGCCGAAGGGCTTGGCCCAGGTCAGCCCCCACTCGCGCTCGAACCCCTCGCGGACGCGCACGAAGGCCTCGAGCGGGTCGCTGACGGGCTGGGGGATCCCCAGGAGGACCGCCCAGCCGGTGCCGGTGTATTCGGGGTAGATGTCTATGTCGCCGGACTTGAGCGCGGTGAACACCACAGTGGTCCCGCCGAGGTTCGCTCGACGCTCGACCTCGAGCTCGGTCTCGGCCTCGATCAGCTGCGCCATGACCTCGGCCAGGAGCCCGCTCTCGGGGAAGTTCTTGCTCCCGATCGTGATCGTGTCGGCGCGGGCGCCGAGGGCGGCCAGGAGCAGCGCGGCGCCGAGGGCTGGAGCGCGCACTAGCCCTCCCCGTGCAGGTGGCTCTGGAGGAACGCGCGCACGAAGTCGTTGGCCGGGCGCTCGCGGAAGTCCTCCGCCGTCCCGAGCTGGACCACGCGCCCGTGGTCCATGAGCGCGACCTGATCGCCGAGCTTGAACGCCTCGTCCATGTCGTGGGTCACGATCACGATCGTCTTCTTGACCCGGGTCTTGAGGTCGAGGAACTCGTCGTGGATCTGGCTGCGGGTGATCGGGTCCAGCGCGCCGAAGGGCTCGTCCATGAGCACGTAGTCGGGGTCGAGGGCCAGGGCGCGGGCGACCCCCACCCGCTGGCGCTGACCGCCGGAGACCTCGCGCGGGTAGCGCCCGCGGAACGCGTCAGGGGGCAGGTTCACCAGGTTCAGGAGCTCGTCCACCCGCGCGCGGGTGCGCTCGGCCTCCCAGCCCTCCTCCTGGCAGAGCAGCCCGACGTTCTCGGCGAGGGTCATGTGCGGGAACAACCCGCCCTTCTGGATCACGTAGCCCAGCCGGCGCCGCAGGCGGATCACGTCCTGGGCCGTGACGTCTTCGCCCCCCACGCGGATCGTGCCGCTGGTGGGTTCGATCAGGCGGTTGATCATCTTCATGGTCGTGGTCTTGCCGCAGCCGCTCGTCCCGATCAGGCACAGGGTCTCGCCCGCGCCGACGGTGAAGCTCACGCCGTCCACCGCGACCACCGGGTCGCCCTGCCCCCCGCGGGGGGGGAACACCTTGCGCACCGCCTCGAGCTCGATCAAAGGTCCTCCGCTCGACGCCCGCGGCGTCCCGCGCCTCACGCAGAGGCGCCGAGCGCGCTCCAGGCGAGAGCAGCGCGGCGCAGCGCTGCGTCTGGCGCTCGCGGCCGGAGTATAGCAGGGGTCGCTGGCGCGCCTCGCCTCGCGGGCGGGCACCGCAACAGTCTGCGAAGTATCGTTGAGTCTGAAGAAAGAGAGGGGCGCGTGGATCGACTGCTGCGGCTGACCCGGGTGTGGAACCACCTTCCGGGGTTCCGGGCGGTGGCCGAGACCGAGCACCTGCCCTCCGCCGCGGAGCGCCTGGGGGTCACGCCCTCGGCGCTGTCGCGCACGGTCTCGGCCATGGAGCGCCACCTGGGGCGCAAGCTCTTCGACCGCCGCGGGCGCAAGCTCGTGCTCAACGAAGAGGGACGCCAGCTCCTGAGCTACCTGCGCGGGACCATGCGCCGCTTCGACGACCTCCTCGACGACCTCCAGGGCGAGGAGCGCGGGGGCCCGGTGCGGATCGCGAGCGGGTCCCAGCTCGCCACGAGCCTCGTGATCGCCTGCCTCCCGCAGCTGGAGGAGCTCGAGCCGGGGCTGCGCCCCGAGCTGTGTCTGCCCCGGGACGACCCCCACGCCCAGCTGCTCAAGGGCGAGATCGACCTCTACCTCTCGGAGTTCTCCCCCGCGCCGCGGGCGCTGCACGTCGAGGTCCTCGGGCACTACCAAAACGGCGTCTACTGCGGCGAGGGGCACCCGCTGTTTCGCCGACGCCGGCTGGGGGTCGAGGAGCTGCTCCAGCACCCGTTCGTGGGGCCGCCCGAGATCGCGGGGCCGGCCCCGGACAACTGGCCCCCGGAGCTGCGGCGCGAAGTGCGGGTGCACGTGGAGCAGCTGACCTCCGCGCTCCTGATCTGCGCCCAGGGGCGCTACCTCTCCGCCCTGCCCGACTCCGTCGTGCGCCTGGTCGGCGCCGGTCGCCTCAAGCGCCTGCCCTGGGACGGCATGCCGCCGGCCCGGATCTACGCCACCCTGCGCCCGATCCTCGGCCCCCGAGATCGCGCGGCCCGGGTGCTCACGGTGCTGCGGGCGGTCGCCGCTCGTGTTGAGCTGGAAGCAACAGGCTGATTCCTTATTGTTCACTTCAGTTCATGTGCTGGGTTCCGGGTGTGCCGTCCCGTGAGAGGGCACGGGGTTGTGGAAGGCCCCGGAGCTGGAAGAGCGAGGCAAGGAAGGAAGCTTCGAGGACCACGCGACACAAGGCCGTGATTCGCTCTTCGGGGCGCCTGTCCCTGCCGGATTCTAGCGACCGCTGACCGCCTGCTGGGCAGGCGCGTCAGCGGCCGCTGGGGTCCCCGGCCTGCTGTGGGCCCTCCAGCCGGTCGCTCCCCCGAGCCGGTGGGACGCGTCGCGCCTCTTCCGCGTCGAGCGTCGTGAGCGCGCCGCGCCTGGCCCCCGAGTGGGTGGTTGACCCTGCGCAGCGCGAGCCCCGAGGGGCAGCGCGCCTCCTGGCCTCCCCTCTGGTAGGGCTCGCCGGGACGTGGCTTCATGGTTCCACGAGGCCGAGCATGACCCGAGCGATCCTGGCGATCTCAAATCCCGACCGCGAGCGCCTACGCCGCGCCCAGCCGCGGGGACCTGGCCCACGCCTACATGCAGGTCGAGCGCGGCCTCGAGCGCGCGGGACCCTGAGCGACGCCCGCCGCAAGGAGGTCAACCAGCGCTTCGACCGCGCGACGCTGGCCTTCTTCTCCGGCGCGACCGAGCGCGCTGACGCAGCTGCGCGAGCTGGCCGCGGAGCCTCGAGGGCCGCGACCCTGCCCTCGCGCAGGGCCTGACCGACGTCCCTGCAGCCGGCGCTGTGGGCCCCGGGCTCCCCGGCGCCGGTGCTCTCGGCCCCAGGGCCCTGTCGGCTCGAGCTCGTGCCCCTCGGCGCCGACGCCCCCGCGCTCAGCCTGAACGTCGAGCCCGGCCCGGTCCCCCAACTCGGGTCCCTCGCCCCCGGCGTCTACCGGGTCGACGCGCAGGGCTTCAGCGTGGGGCGCTTCACGGTGTGCCGGCGCTACCCGGAGCCCCTGCGTCAGGCCCTCGAGGCCCGGCTCGCGCGGCTCGAGCCCAGCGACCAGGCCCGGATCCTCGGCGCGCGGCTGCGGCTCCTGACCCGGGAGCCGGACCCTGGAGACACGACCCAGGTGCTCTGCGACCAACCCGCCCTCTCGACCCGCCTCGAGGCCGAGCTCGAGGCCCTCGAGCACGGCGAGGACCCCTACCGCGGGCGGGTCGGGTCGACCTGGCGACCGCTCGAGGTCGGCGGGCGCGAGGTCGGACTGCGGGTCTACGCGCCCCAGCGCGCGCGCGCGGGCGTCGCCCTCCCTCTGGTGATCGCGTTCCACGGCGCGGGCGGCGACGAGAACATGTGGACCTGGGGCTACGGTCGCGGGCGCCTGCTCGAGCTCGCCGAGTCCCAGGGGTTCCTCCTGGCCACCCCGCGCACCGAGGTCTTCCTCCGCGCGCCGGGGCCGACCCTCGCGGCGTTGCTCGCCTCCCTCGCCGACGACTACCGGATCGATCGCGGGCGGGTGTTCGGCGTCGGGCACTCGCTGGGGGTCATGGCCCTCGACGCCGCCCTGGGGGCCGCGGACTCCCCGCTCGCGGGGAGCCTGTGCTTCTCCGGGGCGCCGCGGCGGGCGAGCGAGCTCCCCCGCCGCGTCTACCTCGGGGGCGTCGACCCCCTGGTCCCGGCGCGGGCCGGCGAGGGGATCACGATCCTCCCCGGCTACGGACACACCCTGGGGGTTGGCCCGACCCTCGACGAAGGGATCGACTGGCTCCTGGGTCAGCCCGGCTTCCGCTGAACCGCGTGGAACCTCCGGCGCGCCGCGGCGTGTAGGAGGGCATGCGTCGACCCTCCTTGTGTGCCGCGCTGACCCTGACGTCCCTCGGGCTCGCCCTCGGGGCTCCCGACTCCGACCCCCCCGAGCGCGAGGTGCGCAGCGCCCTCGAGGGCTACGCGCTCCCGCGGGGCTCGGTGGCCGCGGTCGCGTCAGCCCTGGAGGCGCTGCGCACCAGCCCCGACCCTGAGGCGACGACCGCGACCCTCGAGCTCGCGACCCGCGCCTGCGCCTTGCTGGCAGACCTCGACCTGCGTCAGGCTCGACTCGCTGCGCAGGAGCAGCGGCTAGAGGAGCGCGCGCAGCGCCGGCGGAGCCGGCTGAGCGCCGAGGACCGCGAGACCCGCCAACGGCAGCTCGAGCTGACGCGCGTCAAGCTGCGGATCCAAGGCGCGCAGCGCGCGCGGCTCGCGGCGCTGCGCGACGCGCTCCTGGACACCGTCGCCGGGCTCCGCGTCCCCGCCGAGCCCTCGCTCTGCTCCGCGGCCGCGGAGGCCGCGCCCGAGTTGGCGGCGGCGGCGCTCGCCGCCCTGGCGCGGCTCCCGGGCGAGGGGGCCCGGGAGGCGCTGCGCGCCGGGCTCGCGAGCCCGCCCTCCCGCGCGGCGCTCTGCCGCCGCCTGGGCCGCGACCTCGGCCCCGACCCGGACCCCTGGCGCGCAGCGTTCACCCCGTCGAAGGACCGCCCATGACCCGCTCTCTGCTCTTCGCCGCCGCGCTCTCCCTCGCGGCGCTGCTTCCCCTCCAGGCCCAGGACACGGGGCACCCCTTGCCCGCCGGCATGGCCGCCCAGCGCGTGCGGACCCTGCTGCGCTCCGTGGAGTGGTCGAACTCCCTGACGGCCCTCCAAACGCGCGCCGAGCGCGAAGGCAAGCTCGTGCTCTGGATCCAGCTCGTGGGGAAGCTCGACGACGGGTTGTGAAGCGCCGGGCACTCGCTGAGGGCCGTGTCGCTCTCGCACCCCAAGGTCCTGGCCACCCTCCGGCGGCACTTCGTGTGCGGCTGGACGGATATCTCCGGCGCCGTCGACTACGCCGGCACCTCGAACACCCACGGAGTGGACTTCCCCGCGGCGCAGACGACGAACTGCGCGGGGCACCACAACGTGCAGCTCTTCGTGCTGACCCCCGACGCGCGGGTGCTGCACGTCTTGCCCGGGTTCTGGGCGCCGGAGCCCCTGCTCGAGGAGCTCGCCCTCGCCCGCACCCTGGGGCGGATCTGGGCCGACCCCCGGCGCAGCGTCGTGGAGAAGAACCAGGCGTTCCTCGACCTGCAGCTCGAGCACGCGCTCGCGCACTCGGCGGAGACCCGCGCGCGCAGCGCGCTCCAGGGTTTCGACCGCTGGGAGGCCGTGCGCGAGGAGGGCTCGGACTTCCGCCGCGACCCCGGCTTCCTCGGGGACGACGTCGGCCTGCTCGTGAAGTCCGCCGATCAGGTCGTGCACGAGCGGGTCGCCGCCTTGCCCTTCATGCCCTTCGGTGAGCTCGACGTCGCTGCCCTCGTGGACATGGGGAAGAAGGCCTTCGACGCCCACACCGACGGCTGCCACGGGGATCACGTCGGGTCCTGCAGCGCCGAGCTCGCGGTGCTCGCCGGGAAGGCGCCGGCCCCCGCGACGAGCGCGCCGCTGCAGCGCGGTGGGGCGCTGCCCCTGGGGAGCGGGGCGCCGCTGCCTCTGACGTCTCCCCCCGTCGTGTTCCCCGCGCGCTAGCGCGGGTCCTGCGCGCCCTCCACGCGAAACCCGAGCTGGCCTCGCGGCGTGAGCCCCGAGAGCTCGAGGTGCGCGCGGGTCGCCGCGAGGGCGGCCTCGAGGTCCTCGTCCTCGAGGGTCGCCGCGCCGCGGCGGACCGCGGCGAGGCGCGCCTGGAGCACGAGCTCCTTCAAGAACGCGACGCTGTAGCCGGCGGTCTCCTCGGCGAGGTGCGTCACCGCGCCGGGGGGCGCGTCGGCGGCGAGGGCGCGGGCGAGGTAGGCCTCGCGCTGGGCGAGGTCGGGCTCGGGGATCACGAACACCCGGTCGAAGCGGCTGGGGCGCTTCGTGATCGCGGGGTCGATCGACTCGGGGTGGTTCGTCGTGGCCAGCACCAGCACGCCCTCGAGGGGCGCCAGCCCGTCGAGCAGGTTCAGGAACTGGGTGCGCTCGGGGCCGTCCCCGACCAGGGAGTCGAGGTCCTCCAGGCACAGGATCGAGGGCGCCAGGTCGGCGGCGGTGGCGAAGGCCCGCGCCAGGTTGTGCCCGCCCTCGTCCACCGCGGTGACCACCACCGGGACCCCGGCGCTGGTCCCGATCGCGCGCAGGATCGAGGTCTTGCCGTTGCCGGGCGGGCCGGCGAGCAGGATCCCGCGGCGGTGGGGGACGCCGTGGCGGCGGTAGAGCTCGCCCGCGGCGAAGAACTCGCGCACGCAGCCCTCGAGCTCGGCGCGCAAGGTCGCGGGCAACACGACCGCGTCCCACGCGAGCGGCGTGAGGCTGCCGTGGGTCACGCGGTTTCCGCCCACCGTGGTCATGCGGGTCAGGCGCCGGCGGTGCTGCGTGTGGCGGCGCTCGACCGCGCGCAGCAGGGGGCGCACGTCGGCGAGGGCGCGGGCCGCGATCAGCGCCTCCAGCCCCTCGCCCTGGGTGTAGGTCCACACCCACACCGAGGTCTCGGGGAACGTGAGGCGCACGAGGCCGAAGGCGTCGGGCTCGTGGAAGCGCGCGTCGAGGCCTTCGCGGGGGCGCTCTTCGTCGGGGGCGTAGTCCTCGCAGGGCTCGGGGTGCTCCTCGACCGGCTCGAAGTACCACACCACCTCGTCGTAGCGCTCGAACACGCCGAGCTCCGCGGCCTGGGGGTCGACCCGCTCCAGGGCGCCGTCCAGCGCGCGCACGGCCTCGGCGAAGCAGCGCCCGCAGCTCAGGGGGGCGGGGAACTCGGCGCGGAACACGGGCAGGGGTTCGACGCCGCGTCGGCTCAGCGCGCGACGGAACGCGCGCACCAGGCGCGCGTCGCCGAGGGCGTCGACGCGCTCGGCCTCGTCGCCCGCGGCGCGGGCGAGGGCCAGCTCCGCCGCTGGGCGCGGGGCGCGGAGGGGGCTCGTGCTGGGGGCGCTGTGGACCATGCCCCCCCGACGCCCGTCGGGCCCGCGGCTGTCGTCGGGGTCACACCCGCTCGAGGGCGACGTGGGGCGGCGGGGGCAGCTCGACGGCGATCGGATCTCCGGCCCGCACTGGCCCCCCGGTCCGCACGACGCCCATGACCCCCGCCTTGCGCACGAGCTCGCCCTCCGGCCCGCGCGCGAGCACGGCGGCCAGGAGCCCCGGCTGGAAGGCCTCGAGCTGCTGGCAGGGATTGCGCAGCCCGGTGACCTCCACCACCGCCGCGGTCCCCAGGCGCAGCCGCGTCCCCCGCGGCAGGTCGAGCAGCGCCAGGCCGCGGGTGGTCACGTTCTCGCCGAGCACGCCGGGGCCCACCTCGAACCCGCGATCGCCGAGCTCGTCGAGGAGCTCGGCCTGGAGGAGGTGGACCTGGCGCAGGTTGGGCTGGCTGGGGTCGCGGGCCACCCGCGAGCGGTGCTGGACCGTGACGCCGGCGTGGGCGTCGCCCTCGACCCCGTGGTCGGCGCGGAGCTGGATCGCCGAGCGCAGGAGCTTCGAGAGCGCGTGCTCGGGGTTCGCGGCGACCGCGACGACCGTGGGCGGCATGGGGGGCGCTCCTTGGCGGCGCCTCGCGGGTAGAGTGGGCGCCTGGAGGCTCCATGGTAGACACCGTCGGGATCGTGATCTTGCTCCTCGCGCTCTTGCTCATGCCCGCCGAGCAGAAGGCCACGACCCTGGACGTCGTGAACACCCGGGACGGGCGGGTGGTCTCCCTCGCTGCCGAGCGCGGGGCCAAGGGCTTCGTGCTGCGCGCCCTCGACGCGCCGCCGGAGGAGGCCGCCGAGGCGATCGAGGTCACCCAGGAGGGCGGGACGTTGGGGTTCCGCTTGCCGGGGGCGCCGGAGCCCATGAGCTTCGACCTGTCCCAGGCCCAGTCCGCGATCCAGGGCTGGGACGGAGCCAAGCCGCTGAGCCTCGAGGTCGACGGCAATACCTTCGTGCTCACCCGCAAGGGCAAGCTGACCTACCTCGTGGTCAAGGGGCGCGAGCAGCTCCTGACCAAGCGCGACTGATCAGCGCTGGCGCTGGCGGAGGACCTCGTAGACGAGGACCCCGCAGGCGACGCCCACGTTGAGCGAGTCCCCTCGCCCGACGATCGGGATCGAGACCGAGCGCGCGCAGGCTTCGCGCGCGGCGGGGCTGAGCCCGCGTCGCTCCTCGCCGATCAGGAGCACGCTGCGGCGGGCGTAGGGCGCGTCGTAGCGCGCGGCGCCCTCGGGCCAGGTCCCCACCAGCTCGGTGTCGGTGCGCCGCGCCCAGGCGCGCAGCTCCTCGAGGGTCGTGCGCACCAGGTCCAGGTGGAACAGCGCCCCCATGCTGGCGCGCACCGCGTCGAGGGCGAAGGGATCCACGGCGGGGCCGAGGAGGATCAGTCCGCCGTCGACGGCCTCCAGCGTGCGCAGGATCGTGCCCAGGTTGCCGGCGGAGCGGATCCGCTCCAGGCAGATCCAGGGCCGATCGACGCGCACGCGCGCGAGGGTCCGCCAGCGCTGACGGACGACGGCGGCCACGCCGGAGGCGCGCGCTGCGCGCGACAGCCGGCGGAAGTCCTCGGGGCTGACCCGCCGGGTGGGGACGCCGGCTGCGCGCTTGTGGCGCACGAGCTTCTGGGCCCGCGAGCTACGCAGGAGGGTCGGGTCGTAGATCAGGGCCTCGAACTCGAGGCCCGCGCTGCAGGCCTGGAGGAAGGGGGCGACGCCTTCCAGGGCAGCGAGGTGCCAGCGCTCGCGGAGGACGCGCTCGGCGCAGGCGTCGAACAGGTCCAAGGGATCGTTGGGTTTGTGCACTCCTTCGACGGCGACCAACGCGGGGTGCCGAGGGGGCGACGAGCGCCGGGGTGGGCTCAGGGGACGGGCGTCGCCCAGCGTCCTGTCATGACTTAACAAGTCCTTGAGGAATCGCGGTTTACGGGACCTTGACCGACACGGACCTGGGACGATGCGCACCTTTCGGGACGCGGACTCAAGGCCCTGTCACCGTGGGTCTTAGGGGCGGAGGCCGGTCGCCGGTGCCAGAACAGGAGCATCCTGAGGGGGAGTGTCGGGGGCGGACGCTCGCTAAGCCTAGGGGGGGAGCCGCTCCCGCTTGGACCCGCGCTTGCTCTGGGCAGCGCGGAGACAGACGGAGACAGACATGCGATCCCTAGCCCTTTCCAGCCTGTTCGTGTTGCTCGCGACGGTGTGCTACGCCGAGGTCCCGGAGGCCCACCGCCTCAGCGGGCACTTCCAGGCGACCAGCGGCAGCCTCGACGGCGAGCACGTCGACCTCTACCTCAGCTCGGCCACGGTCTACCAGGTGCGCGTGGGGGACCGCTGGTTCCGCGTGAGCCGGGCCTCGGCGGACGAGGCGGTGCTCTCGGGCTCCGAGGTGGACGCGCCGACGGACGGTGTGATCGACGCCCTCAACGGGCAAGGCAACGGCGCCACGGCCGGCGGCTCGAGCCTGAGCCTCGAGGTCCTCGACGTGACCCGCTACCGCGCCACCCTCGACGGCGAGAGCTTCGACCTCGAGCGGCGGATCCTGATCCCGCCTGCGGACCCGGAGGCCTACGACCGGGGTCCCCGGGGCAAGGTCGCCAAGCACCTGCGCGAGGCCCCGGCGTATCCCAACGAGGGCGCCTACGAGGACGTGTTCTGGGACGACTGGGGCCCCGTGTTCTACCGTGGCCGACTCAACGGCGACGCGCGGGTGATCGGGATCGCCTCCGACCCGGGCCCCACCGAGAGCCTGCCCTTCATTCGCCGCTCGCTCGTCGGCGACGCGGGACAGCGCACCCAAGGCTTCCTCGAGAAGCTGGGGCTCACCGAGTCTTACGTGCTGGTCAACGCCTTCACCTACCCCACCCGGCCGAGCAAGGTCGAGCAGGGGCACCAGGTCATGGACGACTTCCCCGAGCAGCTCGCCTGGCGGAACGACTTCTACGACCTGCTCTACGACAAGGGCGGGGTCCAGGGGATCGTGGTCCTCGGCGCCCAGGCCGAGGTCGCGTTCGAGGCCTGGAACCGCTCGCGCATGGACCGCGGGCTGGGCGACCTGCGCGACGAGGTGACCGTCGTGGTCGGCGCGCACCCCAGCTCGGGCCGCACCGAGTGGCAGAGCCGCGAGCTCGCCCGCGGCTGGCGCGTCGCGGTGGAGAAGCTGCGCGAGGTGGTGACCCCCGACGACGCCGAGCTCGCCAAGCAGCCCAACTTCGGCGACGTGTTCAGCGAGGTCGACTACGCCGAGATCCCCCCGGGCGACCTCCCCAAGGCCAGCCAGGCCTACCCCTGGGTCCGCGACAACAGCTGGAGCCGGAACAAGATCAAGGGCCGGCGCAACAACTCCGTGCGCCGCTACGGGCGGCTGAACATGGAGTTCAACCACCTCGACGACACGACCGACTTCTACCGCGTCACCGGCCGCGACCCGCAGAACCCGAACACCACGCCCAGCTACGTGACCTACACCTCGCCCGCCGGTGAGCCCATGGTCGGGCTGCGCGGCCTGGCGCGGCACGCGCTCACCGATCGCTTCGGCGCGGACTCGATCTACACCCGCCTCGTGGACGGGGTGCCCAACAAGACCCGGCTCATGGACGTGATCGACGCCGCCGACGCGCACTGGAAGACGGACCTCGAGGTCAAGGAGGAGCTCGACCACCTCTACCGCGACGTGCCCGACTTCACGCCGCAGATCCCGACCCTGGGCGGGAACGACTAGGTCGCGTCCCTCGCGATCCCGAGGAGCCGTCGCTCAGGCGACGGCTCCTTTGCGTTGGTTCGCACAGCGCGGTGACAGCCGCGACGCCGCGGCAGGTAGGAGGGGCGTGCGGCGCACGTGGCGCCGACTCCTAGCCGCCGTGGCGGAACAGCAGACGCGTCAGGCTCAGAACCTGGTGCCCGCAACGGGCGTGGGGGTGCAAGTCCCTCCGGCGGCATGACGGCCTCGTGGTGGAACAGCAGACACACCAGTCCGAGACGCTGGGGCCCGCGAGGGCGTGAGGGTGCAACTCCCTCCGAGGTCATGGCGCGCACCGACGCGACGACGGGTCGATGGTGTAACAGCAGCACACCGGACTTTTAATCCGGCGAGTCTGGGTGCAACTCCCAGTCGTCCCAATCACCACCTGGTGGCGGAACAGCAGACGCAGCGGGCTCAAACCCCGTGGCCTTCGGGCGTGAGGGTGCAACTCCCTCTCAGGTGATCGGATCAGCCAAGCCCGCCGCGCGCGCTCGGACCACGATCGAGAGCGTCGCGGCACGTCCCTCCCACTCGCAAGGTGGAGGGACGCACAGACCCGGGCGGGGACAAGCCCCGCCCCTACACTGTGGGGGCACCGCCTCTGCGAAGGAGGCCCGGGCGCCTTCGAGCCGCGCTCGCATACGCAGCGGGCCGACGTCGAGGTCACGCGGACGCCCGACGAGTCGCCAGCGAAGGCACGCGCGAAGCCGACGCTTTGCGGAAAAGTCGGCGAGCGGGGCGAGCGGCGAAGCCGACGCTGCGCGGGACGCTGGCGAGCGCGAAGCCAACGTTGCGCGGAAGGCGGGACGCGCGGCGAAGCCGACGGTGGGCACACGGCGAGCGGCGAGGCTGACGTTGCGCGGAAGGCCGGCGGGCGGCGAAGCCGACATTGCGCGGGACGCCGGCGGGCAGCGAAGCCGACGCTGCGCGGGACGCCGGCGAGCGCGAAGCCGAGGCTGGCGTGGAGGCCGGCGGGAGGCGACGCCGACGCTGCGCGGGACGCCGGCGAGCGGCGAAGCCGACGTTGGGCGGAAGGCCGGCGAGCAGCGAAGCCGACGTAGTGCGGGGACGCCGGCGGGCGGCGAAGCCGACGCCCGCGGAAGGCCGGCGAGCGGCGAAGCCGACGTAGCGGGACGCCGGCGGGTGGCGAAGCCGACGTTCGGCGGAAGGCCGGCGAGCGACGCCAGCGAGCCGGCGAAGCGCGGGAGGCCGGCGAGCGGGCGAAGCGGACGTTAGCGGACGCCAGCGAGCTGGCGAAGAGCGCGGGCGCGGGCGAGGGGCGAAGCGCGGGCGAGCGGCGAAGCCGGACGTAGCGCGGGACGCCGGCGAGCGGCGTCAGCCGCGAGCGCGAAGCGCGGGCGAGGGGTTGAAGCGCGGGCGAGCGGGCGAAGCCGACGTAGCGCGGGAGGCCCGGCGAGTGGCGTCAGCCGCGAGCGCCTTAGCGCGCGAAGCGCGGGCGAGCGGGCGAAGCGCGGGCGAGCGGGCGAAGCGCGGGCGAGCGGGCGAAGCCGACGGAAGCGCGCGGACGCCGGCGAGCGGCGTCAGCCGCGAGCGCGCGCGCAGCGCGACGAAGCGCGGGCGCGCGAAGCGAGGGCGAGCGGGCGAAGCGCGGGCGAGCGGGCGAAGCGCGGGCGAGCGGGCGAAGCCGACGTAGCGCGGACGCCGCGAGCGGCGTCAGCCGCGCGCCCAGCGCGCGAAGCGCGGGCGAGCGGGCGAAGCGCGGGCGAGCGGGCTAGCGCGGGCGAGCGGGCGAAGCCGACGTGGCGCGGGACGCCGGCGATGCCGGCGTCAGGCCGCGAGCGCCCAGCGCGCGCGAAGCGCGGGCGAGCGGGCGAAGCGCGGGCGAGCGGGCGAAGCGCGGGCGAGCGGCGAAGCCGACGTAGCGCGGGACGCCGGCGAGCGGCGAAGCCGCGAGCGTGCAGCGCGCGCGAAGCGCGCGCGAGCCCCTTGGGGGTGAGCCCGAGCGGCGAAGCCGCGAGGGCGAGGGGGTCTGGGACAGACCCCCTAAAACAGCGCCAACGGCTGTAGGCGACGCAGGAGCTCGTCGTAGGTGTGCTGACCCACGAACTCGGCCACGGCCTGGCCGCCGCTGAAGACCACCACGTGGGGCACACCCTGGACGCGGAACGCGCGGGTGGTGCGCGGCGAGTCGAAGGCGTTCACGCGGCCGATCTTGATGCGCCCGTGGGTGGCCTCGGCCAACTGGCGGATCGCAGGCTCCTGGATCCGGCAGGGCACGCAGGTCTCGGTGAAGAACTCCACCACGACCGGCACGGGTGACTCGAGGACTTCGCGTTCGAAGGTCTCGTCGTCGAACAGGTCGAGCGGGTTGCCTCGCAGCGGAGGGCCGCCGACTTCCTCGGGGAACGGCAGGCGACCCGACTCGGAGGGCGTAGCCATGCGACGCATGGCTCCAGAGCCTCCGAGCCGGGCGCTACCGTTCTCCCACACTTCCCCTGAGAGATGTTCCATGTTGGGAGTGAGGTTACTCGGCCCCTCCGACAGGCGCAGGTCGGCGCGGCCAAGAAAGTTGGGGCGGATCGCGGGGGGCAGCGACGGCGCTCAGCGACCGGAGTCGCCGGCTACCCCTGGCTGAACTCGACGCGCTGCCCGTAGACCTCGATCGTGTCGCCGTCGCTGAGCGTGGCGCGGGTCGAGACGGGCTTGCCGTTGACCAGGAGCGAGCTCGGGGAGTCGCTGAGGTTCTCGATCTTGTAGCTCGACGCGCCGCGCACGATCATCGCCGCCTTGCGCGGCACGAACCAGCCGCGCAGGCGCAGGTCGCAGCTCGGAGACTTGCCGATCAGGAAGGTCTCGCGCACGGGGCTGCGGGCTTCCTTGCCCGTGGCGTCGCGCACCACGACGCTGCCCAGGGCGCTGCCCGTGCTCTCCTCGAGCACGCGCTGCTCGGTCTCGGGGGTCATGCGCAAGGTCATGCCGCCGATCAGCTCCACGTCGTCGTCGTCGCCGACCGTCGAGCCGCCCCCGGTGGGGACGCCGAACGCGCTGGCGAAGTCCGCCTCGAAGCGGATGCGGAACTTGCCGATCCCGATCCCGTCGCCGTTGTTGAGGATCGTGAGCCCGTTGATCTTGCTCCCGTTGAGCAGGGTCCCGTTGCTGGTGCCCATGTCGATGAGCGCGAAGAAGTCGCCCCGGCGCCGGATCTCGGCGTGGCGCCGCGAGACGAGCATGTTGTCGAGGAACACGTCGCAGTTGGGGTCGCGCCCCAGCGAGATCACGTCGCGCTCGAACTCGTGCTTGCCCAGCAGGCCCTCGGCGGTCGAGATCGTGAGCCAGAACGAGCCCACCCCCTCATCGCCCTCGTCCTCGTGGAGCGCGGCGCGCTCGGCGTCGTCGAGGGAGATCCCGGCCGCGGCGAGCTTGTCGCGGTCGAAGCGCAGGGTGTCGATCTCGCCGTCGCCGAACACGTCCTCGAACCCGAGGTTGAAGTCGGTGGTGTCGCCGTCGACCTCCTCGCCCTCCTCGGCCGCGGCTGCCCGCGCCTGGGCCTCGGCCTCTGCGCGCGCCTCGACCAGCGCTGGGCGGAGCTCGCGGGCGGCGGCGCGCGCCTCCTCTTCCAGGCGGCCGAGGCGGGTCTCGGCGCGCCAGGCGCGCTCCGCGGTGGAGCGCACCGCGTCCTCGGCCTGCTCCCTGCGCTGGGCGTAGGTGTCCTGCGCCTCCTGCATCTCGGCCTTCTGCGCCGCGGCCTCGGCCAGGCGCTTCTCGGCCTTGCGCAGCTGCCGCTGCAGGGCGTCGGCGCGGGCCTGCGCGGTCTCGTACTGCCGGGCCGCGGCGCGCCAGGCGCTCGCGGTCTCCTCGGCCTTGGCCACCGCCTCAGCGCCGTCCCGGCTGACCTCGGTCAGGAGCTCCTCGGAGGCCTGCTGCGCTTCGCCACGCACGGACTCCGCGGCGTCGTTGCGCTCGTCGGCGACCTTACGCGCCTCGGTCAGGGCCTGCTTGAGCTGCTCCAGCCGCTTGGCCGCAGCCTCGCGCGCCTCGACCGCCTTCTCGGCGGCGTCCTGCTGCTTGCGCTGGGTCTTCTGCGAGGTGCTGAGCACCTCCCGCGCCGCCTCGATCGACTCCCGCGCCTCGTCGACCCGGGCCTTGGCGTGCTGGATCTCCTTCTGCTTGGTCTTGGCCTCCGCGGCCAGGGTCCCGATCGCCTGCGCGATCTCGGAGATCTCCTCGGGGCTGAGCTCGCCGGTGGCCATGCTCTGGCGCTTCGAGTCCAGGAGCTGGCGCGCCTCCTCGGCCGCGGCCTCGGCCTCGCCGACGCGGGCCTCGGTGTCCTTGGCCTCCTCCTCGGCGGTCTCGACCGCCTCCTCGGACTCCATCACGGCGGCGGCCGCGCGGGCGACGGCGGTGGCCGCGCGGCGCTCCGCCTCCTTGAGCTCCTCGAGTTCGCTCATGGCCTCGGCCACCGCGGCGGCGGCGACCCGCGCGTCGTTCTCGGCGCGCTTCGCGACGCGGCTCGCCTCCTTGGCCATCCGCTCCTTCTCGGTCACGACCGCGCGCACCTTCTCGGCGGCCTTGGCCTTGCTCTCGGCCTCCTGCTCGGCCTCCTTGGAGCGCGCCTGGATCTCCTCCTGCTCCCGCAGGCGCTGGGCGGCCTCGGCCTTGGCTGCGGCGGCCTCGACCTGGAGCGAGGCCACGGACTCGCGCGCGGCGCGCTCCTCGGCGTCGAGCTCGTCCCAGGCCTCGGAGCCCTCGCGGTAGCCTTCGACGAACTCTTGCAGGAACCGATCGGCGTGCTGCTTGGCGAGGACGGCCTTCTCCAGCGCGTCGCGGGCCACGCGCACGGCGTGGTCGTCGATCGAGAGGGCGTGCTCGACCGCCTCGCGGGCGGCCTCCCGCGCGATCCGCGCGGCCTCGAGCTGCTCGCGGGCGAGCTCGCGGGCGGCCTGAGCGTCCTCGATCGCGGCCTCCGCCTGCTCGGCGGCCTCGGCGGCGGCCACCTCGCTCTCGGCGGCCGAGGCGGGGACGATGCAGCGCGGGAGCGCGACGGTGTCGGTCTCGTCCTTGGAGGGAGGCACCGGGGTCTTGTCCAGGTCGGGGGCCTCGTCCGCGTCGGCGGGGGACTCGTCCGCGTCGGCGGGGGACTCGTCCGCGTCGTCGGGCTCGAGGGCCTCGTCGTCGGGCTCAGAAGCGTCGTCGTCGGGCTCGAGGGCCTCGTCGTCGGGCTCAGGAGCGTCGTCGTCGGGCGTGTCGGCCTCGGCTTCGCGCTGGATCGCGCGGGTCTCCTCTTCCTCGAGCGCCTCCAGCGCCTGGAGCACGTCGTCCAGGTCCTCGATCTCGTCGTTGGAATCGCTGCTCACGCGCGGCCTTCGGGCTCCGGGGGCTGAGGGGCTGCTGAACCTCGCTCGTATCCTACTCCTTCGATCGGGTCCGCGCCGGTCCCCCCGACGAGGCGCTCCTCGGCCCGCGCCAGGCGGCGCTCGAGGCGCTCCAGTCGGCCCAGGGCCCAGCGCAGCTGCTCGTCGAGCTCGCCCAACGCCCGCTCCTGGAAGGCGAACTTCATCTCGAGGTCGATCAGCCGCCTCTCGGCCTGGGAGGGCACGGCCGCGCTAGACGGTGAACAGGAGCTGAGCGGGATCCGAGAGCAGGCCCGCCAGGTGACGGGAGAAGCGGGCCGCCGCGGCGCCGTCGATCACCCGGTGGTCGTAGCTCAGGCTGAGGGGCATCATCAGGCGCAGCTCCGGCTGGCCGTTGGCCCCCGGGCGGTACTCCTGCCGCGCGCGGGAGAGCCCCAGGATCGCCACCTGGGGCCAGTTCACGATGGGCGTGAAGCCGATCCCTCCGATCCCGCCGAGGTTGCTCACGGTGAAGGTCGCGCCGCGCATGTCCTCCAGCCCGAGCTTGCGGTCCCGGGCGCGCCCGGCGAGCTCCGTGACCTCCTGGGCCAGGGTCTGGATCGACTTGGTGTCCACGTCGCGCACCACCGGAACCAGGAGCCCGTTCTCGGTGTCGACGGCGACGCCGAGGTGGTAGTAGCGCTTGTAGACGATCACGTCCCGCGCCGTGTCGTAGCTCGTGTTGAAGTCGGGGAAGGCCTTCAGCGCGGCGACGAGGGCCTTGAGCACGAGCACGGTCATGGTGACCTTGGGCCCGTCGGGGTTGCCCTGGCGGAAGGCCTTGCGGCTGGCCTCGAGCTCGGTGATGTCGGCGAGGTCGAAGTGGGTGACGTGGGGGATCGTGGTCCACGAGCGCGTCATGGCCTGGGCCGTGCTCCGTCGGATCCCGCTGACCGGCCGCTCCTCGACCTCGCCCCAGCGCGTGAAGTCGGGGAGCGGCTCGGCGGGGCGGGCGGCGCCTGCCCCTGCGCCGAGCTGGCGCAGGTGGGTGTGCACGTCCTCGGGGGTGATCCGCCCGCGCTCGCCGCTGCCGCGCACCTGGGCCAGGTCGACCCCCAACAGCCGCGCCAGGCGACGCACCGCGGGGCCCGCCGGGATGTGCCCCGCAGCGGCCGGTCGCTCGCGACGCCCCGCCGCGGGCTCAGCCTTGGGCTCGGCCTCGGCCTCGGCCTTGGGCTCGGCCTCGGCCTTGGGCTTGGGCTTGGCCTCGGCCTCGGCCTTGGGCTCGGCCTCGGCCTCGGGCTTGGCCTTGGGCGCGTCCTCCGCGCCTCCGCCCTCCGCGTCGACCGTGAGCACCGGGTCGCCGGTGCTCACCTTGTCGCCCTCTTTGACGTGGATCGTCTTGACCTCGCCCGCGTGGGGGCAGGGCAGCTCGACGGTCGCCTTGTCGGCCTCGATCTCGAGCACCGGCTGGTCGGCCTGCAGGACGTCGCCGGGCTTGACCAGGACGCCCACGACGGTGCCGGACTCCATGCCTTCGCCGAGGTTGGGCAGCTTGAACTCGATCACGCCAGATCTCCTGTGAGCGGGCGGGGGGGTCAGCGGGTCACGGGGTCGAGGGCCTCGCGGTCGATCTCGAACCGCTCGAAGGCCTCGACCACGACCTGGGAATCCAGCTCGCCCTGGCGGGCGAGGGCGCTGAGCGTCGTGACGGCCACGTGCTCGGCGTCGATCTCGAAGTGCCGGCGCAGCGCGGCGCGGGTGTCGCTGCGCCCGAAGCCGTCGGTCCCCAGCACGTGCAGGTGTCCGGGGACCCAGGGCGCGATCTGCGCGGGCACGTGCTGGACGTAGTCGCTCGCCGCGACGAAGGGGCCCGCGAGCCCCTCGAGGCAGCGCTCGAGGTAGCTGGGCTCGGGCTCGCGCTCCGGGAACAGGCGCCGCTGCCGCTCCTGGGCGAGCGCGTCGAGCCTGAGCTGGGAGTAGCTGGTCACGCTCCACACGTCGGCCTCGACCCCGAAGGTCGCGAGGATCTCGCGGGCGCGGAGGACCTCGTTCAGGATCGGGCCGCTGCCGAAGAGCTGGGGGCGCGATCCGCTGGCGTCCTTGGGGGCCGGGGTCAGGCGATACATCCCGGCCACGATCCCCTCGGCGGCGCCCTCGGGCATGGCCGGCTGCTCGTAGTTCTCGTTGTAGAGCGTGATGTAGTAGAAGCCGGGCTCGCCGTCGGCGTACATCCGGCGGATCCCGTCCTGCACGATCACCGCGGTCTCGTAGCCGTAGGCCGGGTCGTAGGCGCGCACCGTCGGCACGCAGGAGGCCAGCAGGTGGCTGTGCCCGTCCTCGTGCTGCAGCCCCTCGCCGTTGAGCGTCGTGCGTCCGGCGGTCGCGCCCAGGAGGAAGCCCTTGGCGCGCGCGTCTCCGGCGGCCCAGATCAGGTCCATGACCCGCTGGAAGCCGAACATGGAGTAGAAGACGTACATCGGGATCGTGTTCACCCCGTGCATGGCCCAGGCGGTGCCCGCGGCGATGAACGACGACGTCGCGCCGGCCTCGGTGATCCCCTCCTCGAGGATCTGCCCCTCCTTGGCCTCGCGGTAGTAGAGGAACGCGTCCTTGTCGACGGGCTCGTAGCGCTGGCCGTGGGGCGAGTAGATCCCGAACGGCCGGAACAGCGCGTCCATGCCGAAGGTCCGCGCCTCGTCGGGAATGATCGGCACGAGCAGCTCGCCCACCGAGGGGTGGCGCATGAGCTTGCCGAGCATGCGCACGAAGGCCATGGTCGTCGACACCTCGCGCCCGCCGGAGTCCCCGAGGAACTCCTCCAGGTCGTCGAGGGTCGGCGGGTTCTCGAGCGGCGCCGCGCGCTCGAGGCGCTGCGGGAAGTGCCCGCCCAGGTCCAGGCGCCGGGCGCGCAGGTAGTCGCGGGCCTGGCTCCCCTCGAGGTCGACGTAGGGGAACTCCTCGACCTGCGCCTCGGGCACCGGGACGTCGAAGCGCGCGCGGAAGGCCTCGCGATCCTCGCCGTCGAGGGTCTTGCTCTGGTGCGCGACGTTCTTGCTCTCGCCAGCGTCGCCCATGCCCCAGCCCTTGACCGTGTGGATCAGGATCGCGGTGGGGACGCCGGGGTGGTCGCCGTCGACGGCCTCCTTATAGGCGGCGTAGACCTTGCGCCGATCGTGGCCGCCGCGGCGCAGGCGCTCGACCTCCTCGTCGGTGAGGTGCGCGGTCAGCGCCTGGAGCTCCGGCGTGTCGAACAGCGCCTTGCGCCGCTCGGCGCCGGGGAGCGACCAGATCCGCTGCAGGTCGCCGTCGCGGATCGAGCTCAGTCGGCGCGCGAGGTGCCCCTCCTCGTCGCGCTCGAACAGCTCGTCCCACTCCCGGGCCCAGAGCACCTTGAGCACGTTCCAGCCGGCGCCGCGGAAGATCCCCTCCAGCTCGCGGACGACGCTCCCGTTGCCGCGCACCGGGCCGTCGAGGCGCTGCAGGTTGCAGTTCACCACGAACACCAGGTTGTCCAGGCCCTCGCGGGCGGCGACGCTCAGCGCGCCCACCGACTCCGGCTCGTCCATTTCGCCGTCGCCGAGGAAGTTCCACACCCGGCAGGTCTCGGTGTCGGACAGCCCGCGGTGCAGCAGGTAGCGGTTGAAGCGCGCCTGATAGATCGCCTGCAGCGCGCCGAGCCCCATGCTCACCGTGGGGAAGTTCCAGAACTCGGGCATGAGCCAGGGGTGCGGGTAGGAGCTGAGCCCGCCCTCGGTCAGCTCCTGCCGGAACAGGTCGAGCTGGCTGGCTTCGAGGCGGCCCTCGAGGAACGCGCGGGCGTAGATCCCGGGGCTGGCGTGGCCCTGGAAGAACACCTGATCCCCCGCGTGCTCGGCGCTGGGGGCGTGGAAGAAGTGGTTGAACCCGACCTCGAAGGCGGTGCACACCGAGGCGTAGGTCGCGAGGTGGCCCCCGAGCCCCTTGTGCTTGCGGTTGGCGCGGACCACCGTCGCGATCGCGTTCCAGCGCAGGGCCGACTCCAACTCGTCCTCGAGGGCCTCGTCCCCGGGGTAATCCGGCTCGAGGTGGGGGGGGATGCTGTTCACCGCCGGGGTGAACGCGGTCACGGGGAGCTCGACCCCGGCGGCGTGGGCGTTGCCGGCCAGCTCGGCCAGCAGGTAGCGCACCCGCTCGGGCCCCCAGCGGTGGAGCACGTCGAGCAGGGAGTCGACCCACTCCCGGGTCTCGTCCGGGTCCTTGTCGACCGGCAGCGGCGTCGGTTCACACACGTCGGGGAACTCCCTTGGCCTTTGGGGAGCGGTAGTCTACCCCGCGCCCAGGGAATGCAACCGACCGCTGGCGCCGGGCTTTATGACGCAGCGCGTGGTTCGCAGCCCGGGCTGCGCGCTAGCTCACGGGGCGGACGTAGGGCTCGAGGGTCCGCCCGAGGCCGGGCAGCGCCGCCTTGACGTGCTCCTTGGCCTTGGGGCGGAGCTTCTCGTAGAGCTTCTTGAGCGTGCGGTTCGTCGCGCGCTGCGCGCGGGCGTCGGTCACGCCCAGGAGCGCCTCGGAGACCTGCTCCTGCTGCCCCGCCAGCTCCCGGTCCAGCCCGCCGCGGCTGGCGGCCTCCTTGCTGGTCCAGGTGGCGTAGTAGGGATCCATGGCCCGGCAGAAGTCGTCGAGCAGGAAGTCCACGCAGTGGGCTACGAAGCCAGGCTTTATGCCCTTGAGGACCTTGTAGCCGGCCTTCAGGGGCAGGGCCATCATGCCGCGCTTGCTCGAGACTTCGTTCTCGATCAGGCCCACGCACGACTGGATCACCTGCGGCCGTTGGCCGTTGATCCGCTCGAGGAGCTCGCTCACCTTTGCCTCCGGCTGGCACGTCTCAACCGCGGTATATACCATGGTTTCAGGTGGTTTCAGGCCCCAGCACCTCTAGGGTGGGGCGAGCGGCCGCGGGACGACCCCGCGAAGGAGGCAGGCACACCGGATGAGCGAGGCCGATGTGGCGGCAGATTGGGTGACGTTGGGAGTCCTCGCGAAGCGCGCGGGCGTCCTGCCGAAGGAGGCCTTCGAGGCGCAGTTCAGCGCACCGTTCCTCCTGGAGCTGAACCCCGAGGAGGCGGAGGCCCCTGACGACACCCGCGAGTACTCCCGCTCGGACGTGGAGGAGCTCTCGCCCAGCCTCTCCGAGTCCTTGATCCTCTACCTCGGCGACGGCGACGAGATCGTGATCGGTCGCCAAGGTCAGGCCCGCTGCAACCACGCCTCGGTCTCCGAGAAGCACTGCGTGCTCCGGCGGTTCGGCACCCTGTGGTCGATCAGCGACCTCGGCTCCACCAACGGCACCACGATCAACGGCCGCAAGCTCGACCCCGAGGAGCAGCTCCCGCTCAAGTTCGGCACCAAGCTCATGCTGGGCGAAGCCCAGTTCCTCTGGCTCGGCCCCGAGGACTGCTTCGACCTCTTGCAGGAGCTGACCCGCGAGCCCCGGATCCGCCCGCGCTCCCTGGGCAAGTACCGCGCGGAGTTCAAGTCCCTGGGCTCCGCCGGCGAGGTCGAGAAGCACTACCCCGGGCCCTTCCTCGTGATCCAGGCGCCCAAGGGCCGGTCGCCGGTCCCCGGCGGCGGCGGCCCGGTGAGCTCGAACACCGTGACCCTCAGCCAGCAGGAGCTGAAGGCCAACGTCAACAAGAACGTGGCCGACGCGGTGTTCAACCTGGCCAACCACGCCCTGGTGCGGATCGGGCGCGCGTCGGTGAGCCAGATCCACTTGCCCCTCGGCGCGATCTCGAACCTGCACGCCGCCCTCGTCTGCGAGGACGGCACCTGGTTCGTGCAAGACCTCGGCGCCAAGAACGGCACTTACGTGTGGGGCGAGCGCCTGGAGGGGCGCAAGGAGCTCGAGTCGGGCATGGAGATCACGCTCGGCAACATCAAGAGCAACTTCTTCAACCTCCAAGACTTCATCACCTACGCCACCCACCGAGATTCTTTGGTCTAGGGCCGAAGGCCCTAGACCAAAGACGCGTGTTTCTGGGGGGCCTGTCCCAGGCCCCCTCGGGCTCGGGGCAAAGCCCCTCACCCTCACCCCACAGGGCGCGCTCGCGGCTGCGCCGCTCGCGCGGGGAGGCCCGGGGACGGGCCTCGTCCCGCGCTGCGCGCGGGACATTCGCGGGCTTCGCCCGCTCATGCTCCGCCCACCTATGCGCTTGCTCCGCCCACCTATGCGCTCGTGCTTCGCGCACCGACACGCTCTCGTTCCGCCCTCTCTCCTCTCTCCTCCTCTCTCCCTCCTCTCTCTCCTCCTCTCCTCCTCTCTCCTCCTCTCTCCTCCTCTCTCCTCTCTCCTCCTCTCTCTCCTCTCTCATACTGCGCGTGAGCGAGCGGGCGGAGCTTCCGTGTCGGTGTGAACACACCGCTCGTCCTCGGCTCGCGGGACTTCCGTGTCTTCCGCGTCTTCCGTGTTCCTCTCCTCTCCTGGCGTGCCCTCACGGGTGCGCCCCGCGGAGCTCCCGGCGTGTCTGCACGGGTCCGCCCCCGCGAAGCTCGGTGTCTTCAGTGCGCCAGGGGGCCTGGCTGATCTCGTGATGAAAGGAGCCCACCGTAATTGCTCGTTCACCACCGTAACCGAGTGGCGTCCCCGGGCAACCGGATCGTCGAAGCCCGGGCGACAAAGGAGCCGCAACGTTACGTGAACCTGATTCGGCCTCGCTACACATGTGCAGGCGTCAAGCTTCCTGAAGGGCTGAAGCCTGTCACCGGCGGTATTGAAACGAGCATGAGCCCGCTGGGCCTGCCGGGGTGATTGGGGCAGCGTGCCGAAAGATCAGTCGAGGAACCTGGGAGGCCCGGCATGTGGGTGAACCCAAGCGACGGGGAAGCATAACCCAAGCGGCATGTCGGGAGTCGGCGGGGCTCGTAGTAGTGAGGAGGCGGGTAATGCCCGTGGAGCGAAGGGGCCCCACCGACGGGCATAAAGACGCGGAGAGTGCCGATTGAGCGATAGCTCCACTACGGACGACTCGGTCCCCGAGGCAAACGACCCCTGGAGGGGCGGGCGTCGACGGATACCGGAGAAACTCTTTTCGCTGAGGCAGAAGCTGCACCACAAGGCCAAGCAAGAGCCCGGATTTTCACACGCCATGGGCGAATTGTGTGGAGGGTCACGCTGGAGGCGGCGTGGCTCAGGTGCGCGCCAATCGGGAGTGGGATCGACGGAGTCTCGATCGACCAAATCGAAGGCTCGGAGGACGGCGCTGCAGGATTCCTCGACGAAATCGAGGCGGCTCTGCGGTCGAAGACCTACAAGCCCCAGCCCCGTCCGCCGTGTCTACATACCGAAGCCTGACGGAAAGGAGCGCCCGCTAGGGATCCCGACGGTCCGTGATCAGGTGGTCCAAATGGCGACGCTGCTGATCCTGGAGCCGATCTTCGAAGCAGATTTCGTGGATAGCTCGTATGGATTCCGACCAGGTCGAAACGCGCACCAAGCGCTCACGGCGATCCGAGAGCACGAAGGTGGGTTTCGACGAGGTATTGACGCGGACCTCAAGGGGTATTTCGACTCGATACCCTACGCAAGCTCATGGCCGGGCTGCAGAAGCGGATCACGGATCGCCTGTGCTGGCTGATCAGGCTCGAGGCCCCGTCGTGGAAGACGACGACGGGGGTCCGAAGGGAACGAGGCCCAAGGCGGGAAATCCGGCAGGGGAGTGATCTCCTCTGCTGGCGAACGCCTTCCTGCACTGGTTCGACCTTCTGGGCTGGGCCGGGACGGGGAACGCGAAACTCGTGCGGTATGCGGACGACTTCGTGATCTGGCGCGCAACCTGAGCCCTGGCCTGTGCACGAGGTCGAGGTTTCTGGAAGGGCGCATGGGCCTCGTGATCAACCGGGACAAGACCGGCATTCGGAACCGAAACAGGGAGCGAGCTAGACTTCTCGGCTTCACGTTTCGCTTGACCGCGACCTCTCAGGTCGGGGCCATAGCTACCTGAACGTGAGACCGTCGAAGGCGGTGGCCAGAGAGCGGGCGAAGCTCATCCGACCGGTTCACGTGGCTTCAAGCCGGTCCCCCGGCTCGTAGCCGAAACCCGGCACTTGCTGGGCTGGGCAACCATCTGCTTCGCCACCCGCGGCAGGCCTTCCGGGGATCAAGTCGTCCGGCTGCGTGCACCTTCGGCGTCGGAGTCAGCGACCCTCCGTCCTCCGATGAGCGTCTATCAACACCTCGATCGCATGGGCCTCGTGTCCTGTGACGAGGAGGCGCTGAACCACTGCGCATGCCTTGTGACTAAGACGTCTGGGGAGCGCCGGATGCGGGAAATGCACGTCCGGTGGGTGGGGGAGGCCCTTCGGGGCCTTCCCTACCACGACTGTCTCGGTGTCTCTTCTTTCGGCTGCGGTACCCCGCGGAGCTCGGTGGTCAAAATTTCTGCCCTCGGTCCGGCCCTGCACCCGCGGAGCTTCCTCGCTGGGATTGGGACCCGCCTCGTTTCGGCGTATCCGTGAGCCGCGGCAATGTCCTGGCGGAGCCGGGGGTCAACAGTCTCTGCCCTCGGTTCGGCCTGCTCGCACCTGCGGAGCTCCCACGCTGGGATTGGGTCCCGCCTCGTTTCGGCGTATAGTCACGCCCTCGCGGAGGTGCCCCCGGTGAGTCACGTCGAGCTGCGCTGCTACAGCTACATCGACATCCTGCAGCCCCAGGTGGCGTCCTTCCTCTCGACCGTGAGCAAGGGCTACCTCCCCGAGGAGGAGCAAGCCGCGCTGATCCTGGAGATCGCGCCGGGCATGGACATCAACCGGGTCATGGACGTCGCGCTGAAGCAGACCGACGTGCGCCCGGGCATGATGATCGTCGAGCGCGTGTTCGGCTTCATGGAGCTGCACTCCCACGACCAGGGCGAGGTCCGCGCGGCCGGCGAGGCGGTGCTCGGCGCCCTGGGGCTCGCGGAGCAGGAGCGCCTCCAACCCCGGATCAAGACGACCCAGATCATCACCGGGGCCGAAGCGCACCACACCATGCTGATCAACCGCATGCGCCACGGGAACTTCCTGCTCAAGGACCAGTCGCTCTACATCCTCGAGGTGCACCCCGCCGGCTACGCGATCTTCGCCGCCAACGAGGCGGAGAAGGCGGCCCCCATCGAGGTGCTCGAGGTGCTCAGCTTCGGCGCCTTCGGCCGCGTGTTCCTGGGGGGGGCGGAGGCCCCGATCCAAGAGGCGGCGCGGGCCGTAGAGGCCGCCCTGGCGTCGGTCTCCGGGCGGGAGAACGAGGCCGGGCTGTCCGAATAGCCAGGCCCGAATCGTCAGGGACCATTGCCGGGGTTCCTTGTTTCAATTCCTTGCCGCTGCTAGTCTTGCGTCGAAGGTGCGCGCCCTCCGAATCGGGGGTGTTGGGAGTCTTTGAACCCATGGGGCTGCAGGGAGACGTCAAGGCATTCAGCCTGGACGATCTGCTCGATCTGCTCTCCGCCAGCGGCCACCACGGTTCTTTGACCGTGGTCAATCAGGACACGTCCAAGACCCTCTACCTCTACCAGGGCGGCCTCTACCTCGAGCGCAGCACCTTCAGCTTCCGCCTGGGCGACGTGCTCGTGCGCCGCGGCGAGATCACGGTGGCGCAGCTCGAGGAGGCGCTGACCCTGCAGCGTGAGGTGCAGAACGCGCGGCTGGGCGCGGTGCTCGTGCGCCTGGGCTACACCACCCAGGACACGATCATGTCCGCCCGGCGCTACCAGGTCGAAGAGGAGGTCTACGAGATCTTCGGCTGGCCCGACGCCTACTACGAGTTCCTGCCCCAGGAGCTGCCCGGGGACTTCCAGGAGCGGCTGCAGGACCCCGAGGAGTTCCGCTTCGACGTGCGCTCGGTGCTCATGGAGTCGGCGCGACGCAAGGACGAGTGGCAGCGGATCCGCGCCCTGCTCCCCAGCGGCAAGCGGCTCTACGTGCTCACTCCGGGGGAGGGCGGACGCGAGGCCGCGGAGCAGGCGCTGAGCGCCGCGCGCGCGCAGCGCCTCGACCCCCAGGACCTGTTCGACGGGCGCACCCCGCTGAGCGAGTATCCGCGCCGGCTCGGGCTCTCGAGCTTCGAGGCCCAGGCCCTGGTGGCGGGGCTCCTGGGCGAGGGCGTGATCGCGCCGATCAAGCCCGCGGACCTGCAGCGCCAGTTCCAGCGCGCGCTGCGCGAGGACATTCGCTACGCGCTCCGGCTCTACGAGTGCGCGCTGGAGAGCCCCGAGTTCGAGGGCAAGGGCAAGTTCCTGGACCGCGTGTTCTGGGGGAGCCCCGCGCTCAAGGACGCCGCGGCCCAGGGCCAGCTGAACTTCGCGGCGCGGGTCAAGGGCAAGCGCGCCTTCGAGCTGCTCCTGGGCCTGTTCCGCCAGGGGATCACCTGCGAGTACTCCGCCCACGAGGAGGGGCGGCGGGTCGACCTCGGGCTGAGCAAGATGTCCCTGATCCTGCGCCTGGGCGACCGCCCCGCGCCGGACGTCGAGCGGCACCTGATGGCCGTGCGCCCGCTGGCGCCGGTCGACCTGGAGCGCGCCAAGGAGCTCCTGGGCAAGACCGGGCGCTCGCTGCAGCAGATCCTCGTGGGCGGCGGCTACGTCAGCATGGACGACTGGCTGCGGGCGCAGAAGGACGCGCTCATGGAGCGCGTGTTCGAGACCTTCCTGCTCAAGCTGCCCTACGTCGAGGTGCGCACCGCCGGCGCCGAGCTCGGGGGCGGCGCCGTCGAGCTGCCCCTGCTCCCCTGGCTGCACGCCGAGGTCATGCGCGAGGTCCGGCGCTGGGAGACCATGCTCGGGCGGATCCCCAGCGTGCGCACCTTCCTGCGCTTGACGCCCTCGGGGCGCGACGCCGCCGGGGAGGAGCCGCTGCTCGCCGAGTTCGACGGCAAGCGCAGCCTGCTCGAGGTGATCCAGGTTCAGGGCCTCCCCGCCCAGGCCTTCTTCGAGCGGGTCTACGACGCGGTCGAGGCCGGGCACCTGGTGCAGCTCGAGCAGGAGGACTACCGCGAGCTCCTGGCCACCGCGCTGGAGGCCAAGAAGCGCGGGCGCGCGATCGAGGTGTGCATGGCGGCGATCGAGTGCGCCGTCGACACCTACTACTTCCACGAGCGCCTGAACATGCTCGAGGCCCAGGAGGCCGAGCTCAGCGAGCGCGCGGCGCGGCCCACGCTCCGCGGCGAGCTCGGCGCGTTCTCGCTGGCCGAGATCCTGCAGTCCTTCAACCTCAGCAAGCGCAGCGGCACGCTCAAGGTCGAGGACCCCTCGCAGGAGGGGCGCAGCCGCGCGATCTACCTGGAGAGCGGCGAGGTCTACCTGCTGACCGGCGAGGGCGACCTGGGCGAGGGCGACCTGCTCGAGGAGGAGCTCGTCGCGGCCGGCGTGGTCACCGAGGACCAGCTGGCGGCGGAGGCCGCCGGGCAGCTCAAGGACGAGATCTACGAGATCTTCCTCTGGGAAGACGCGGTGTTCGAGTTCGCCGCCGACTACCTGCCCCCCGAGTTCTTCGCCTCGAGCAAGCACCACAAGCTGCGCTTGAACACCGGCGAGTTCCTGATGCAGGCGATCCGGCGGGCGTCGGAGTTCGAGGAGGCGCGGCGGGTCCTGCCCAACGACGAGATCGTGCTCTGCTTCGAGTCCAACACCGCCAAGATGCGCACGATCTCCGAGATCGGGCAGGAGGAGCTCCTGCTCCTGGTCGACGGGCGGCACACGATCCAGGACCTGGTGCGGATCGCCGGCGTGCGCCGCTACCGCGCGTTGACGGTGCTCGCGAGCCTGGCGCGGGACGGGGTGGTGCGCTCCGTCGACCCCGACGCGATCCAGCAGGCCGACGAGGACGCGATCCTCTCCAGCGACGTGCCCACCTCCGGCGTGATCGAGGAGGGCTTCGTCGGGCAGCTGCAGTTCGTGGCCACCGTGCAGGACATGGCCTCGGCCCGGCTCACCGGGGTGCTGCGGGTCACCGACGGGCGCCGCAGCCAGGAGATGGCCCTGGTCGACGGGGTCCCGCACCGCACCGGCCCCCTGAGCACCCACAACGGCGAGCCCGACGTGCAGGCCCTCTCGCGGGTCACCGCGCAGGAGGTCTCGGAGTGCTTCTCCTGGACCGGGACGCGCTTCGAGCTCCTGGCCGGGACCCTGCCGCCGCGGCTGCAGGACGCGTCCCAGCGCGACGCGCTGCGCCTGGACCTGGACCTGTTCTTCGACGTGTTCGCCGAGGCCGGCGAGCGCTGGAGCGTGGTCGGCGAGCTCGTGCCCCGCGACCGCTGCGTGGCCTACGTCGAGGGCGAGGGGGTCAAGGAGCGCGCCGAGCGCCAGGCCGGCGACGCGCGCCTGGTCTCGCTCGTCGACGGGACGCACACCCCCGAGGACATCGCGCGGCTCTACGGCGACCGCTACCGGGCCATGGCCTGGCTGGTGGGGCTGTTCGAGGAGGGCCTCGTCAGCGCCGCCGACCCGCCCCAGGCAGAGGAGTCCGAAGAGGACTGGGACTTCTCGCTCTGAGGCGGCGGGGGTGAGCGGAGCGGACCCCGACGGCTCGACCCGCCCCCCGGGGCAGGCCCCCGACGGCGTGGACCCGGCGGCGGTCACCCGCTCGCTCCCCGGGCGCGGCGCCGAGAGCGTGACCCGGTTCACGCCGCCCCCCACCGACAGCGTGACCCAGCTCTCGCCGTCCGCTGGCAGCAGCGGCAGCGCGGGCTTCACCCTCGGCGAGCGCTTCGGGCGGTTCGAGATCAAGGAGGAGCTCGGGCGCGGCGGCATGGGCCTGGTCTACCGCGCGCTCGACACCGACCTCGGGCGCGAGGTCGCGCTGAAGGTGCTCTCGATCGAGCTCTCCGGCGAGCGCGACCTGGAGCGCTTCCGCCACGAGGCCGCCCTCGCCTCCAAGCTGCGCCACCCGCGGATCGTGGGGGTCTACTCCTACGGCGAGGTCGAGGGGCGCGCCTACTTCACCATGCCCGTGGTCGAGGGCCGCAGCCTGAAGGAGGTGCTGGCCAGTCAGGGGCCCTTCGCGCCGGAGGCCGCCGCGCGCCTGCTGCGGCAGGTGGCCCAGGCGATCGACTCCGCGCACCAGCAGCGGGTCGTGCACCGCGACCTCAAGCCCGCGAACCTCCTGCTCGACCCCGAGGGCGAGCCCTTGATCCTCGACTTCGGCCTGGCCAAGGACCTCGGCCGCGACGTCGGCCTGACCCAGACCGGCGAGATCGTGGGCACCCCGCTCTACATGGCCCCGGAGCAGGTGCGGGGGCAGCACCTCGACCACCGCGTGGACGTCTACGCCCTGGGGGTGATCCTCTACGAGCTGTTGACCGCGACCTCGCCCTTCCGCGCGGAGACCGCGGGGCAGGTCCTGCACCGGATCCTGGAGAGCACCCCCCACGCGCTGCGCGCGCTGCGCCGGGACGTGCCCTACGCGCTCGAGACCGTGTGCCTCAAGGCCATGGCCCGCGAGCGCATGTTCCGCTACCAGACCGCGGGGGAGCTGGCAGACGACCTGGGCCGCTTCCTCGACGACGGCAAGGTCCAGGCCCGGCGGCCGGGGCTCGCGGCGCGCGCGGTCGGCTTCGCCCGCAGCCACCGCTCGACCACGGTCCTGGCCCTGGTGCTGCTCCTGGTCCTGGGCACGAGCCCGCTGTGGTTGTGGGCGGGGGCCAGGTCCTCGCGGCCCGGCAGGCGGCGGAGGCGGCCCTCGAAGCGCTCGAGGAGGGCCAGGCCGCCCTCGAGCGCCAGGACCTGGGGAAGGCCGTCGAGCGCCTGCACCGCGCGCTGATCCTGGCGGAGGAGGCCTTCGCCCAGCAGCCCGACGACCCGCGGGTGCGCGAGGCCTGCCTGCGGGTGCTCGCCGAGCGCGCCCACGCCGCCGAGGAGCAGGCCGACTGGGGCCTCGCCGCCGAGCTCTGGGGGCGCCGCGCGGCTGACCGGGACCGAAGGCGACCGCCGCGCCGAGCGGCGCGCTGCAGGCAAGGCCGAGGTCACCGTGAACGGGATCCCGGCGGGGCTGCGCCTGCGCTTTCGTTGCTACGACGCGAGCTCCGGGCGCTGGGACGCCGAGCCCGAGCGGGTGCTGGGCACGACGGCGGGGAGCCGCAGGTCGCTCCGCGCGCGGGCTCGTGGGTCGCGTTCCTCGAAGGCCGCGGGCGGTCCGCCGCGCGCGCGCTACCTCTGGCCCTCGACCGCGGCGAGCACGTGACCCTCAGCGTGCGCGACCCGGGGCCCGCGCCGGACGGCATGTGCTACGTCCCCGGCGCGCAGTTCACGTTGGGGAGCGCCGAGGGCGACGGCGACGAGCTGCCGCTTGCCCGGCCGGGTCGACGCGTTCTGGCTCGACCGGACCGAGGTCACCGTCGGCGCCTACCGCGCGTTCCTCGAGCACGTGGCGGGGGAGGGCCACGGGCGCTGCGGCCCGGCCTGCCGGAGGGCGCGCTCGCTGACCCGCGCGTTCTGGGTCGCGAGCGACGAGGCCTGGAGCGACCACCGTCCCCAGGGCTGGCGGGACGTCCCCGGGGACGCCGGCTTCGAGCAGCACCCGGTGACCGGCCTGACCTGGGCCGACGCCGCGGCCTACGCGCACTTCGTGGGCAAGCGCCTGCCGACCGAGGCCGAGTGGGAGCTGGCGGCCGGGGCCCTCGACCGGCGGCGCTACCCCTGGGGCGACCGCTGGGAGGTCGGGCGCCCGAACCTGCCCGTCAGGTCGCGCCGGTGGACGCCTACCTCGACGACGTCGGCTTCCCCTACGGGGTGATCGGGCTCGCGGGGAACGCCGACGAGTGGTGCGCCGACGCCTACGAGGAGGCGCGCCGGCGGCGGCGAGGGTGGGCGCGCGCTGCGCGGCGCGGTGTGGTGCTCGGACCCCGCGCCTGCGGGCGGATCTGCGACCGCAGCTTCGCCCGGGCCAGCGATCGCTTCGGCGACACCGGCTTCCGCTGCGCGCTGGACGCGCCCGGCGCCCCGGGTGCAGGCGCCGCTCCCGCCGAACGCGCCGGCTCGGGTCGTGGCCGACGCCGCGGGCGCGCCCTCGAGCTCCGCGGTGGCCGGCTGGCCGCACTACGCCGACCCGCGCTTCGCCGACGCGTTCGCGCGCGCTACGCCGCCGAGACCGGACGCGAGGTGCGGGTGATCCAGACCCACCTGATCACCTCCAACGACGAGCTGCCCGAGCTCCTGTCCTCGGGGCGGTGGACCTCGTGACCCCCACCTGCGACTTCGCCCCGCACCTGATCGCCTCGGGGCTCGTGCGCCCGCTGGACCTCGCGGTCGAGCGCCAGCTGATCCCGTTCTTCCAGCGCCCTCCGTGGCTGCAGCAGCGCGGGCGGACCTACGGCGCGCCCTACGCCTTCGGCAGCATGTGGCTGCGCTGCCTCGAGCCCGGGACGACCCCAACCCGCTGGCGCGACCTGTGGGACCCGCGCTTCCGCGGGCGGGTCGCGATCTGGGACGACGCGGTGTGGGCGGTGACCCTGGCCGCCATGGACCTCGGGCTGGACCCGGCGGACCTCGGCGACGAGGAGCTGATCGAGGTCGAGGCGCGGCTCGACGCCTTGTTCGACAACGGGTGCCGGACCTGGGGGACGCCCGAGGACGCGCTGGCCCTCGTGCTCGAGGGGGACGTGGTCCTCGTCGACGACTGGGGGATCCTGGGGCGGACCCTCGAGCGGCGCGGGGTCGCGTTCACGACCTGCGTCCCCGAGCGCACCGCCGTGTGGGTCGACAGCTGGATGCTCTCCGCCGAGCTCAGCGGCGACCGCCTCGCGGCGGCGGAGGCCTGGGTCGAGTACGCGCTCTCGCCGGAGAACCAGCGCGACCTGCTCCTGCTCGCGGGCTACTCCCCCACCAACCGCGACACCGTGCGCCGGCTCGACAAGCGCTCGGGCCTCGCGCAGCAGCGCGCGCTCGAGGTCCAGGTCAACGCCATGCAGCTCTGGCCCTACCTCTCGCGGCGAGGCCCGTACCTCGAGCTCTGGCAGCGGGTCAAGGCGCGCTAAATGGAAGGGCACGATTCCGCGACGTCGCCTGCACGGTGCCAGAGGTTCACGAACTGAGTCGGTCGCGACGTCGCGAACTCCTGCCTTCCATTTACTCCTTCAATGGCTCCGCCTCGTGCGCAGCCGTCTCTCCAGCCCGCCTGAGATCTCGGGTCCCGAGCAGCTCCTGCCCGCACTCGTGAGGCGGAGCGTCGTGAGTAGTCAATGAACAGCGCGAGTTCGAGTGCGCTCGGAATCGCGCCTCTTCATTTAGGACCGCGCCGCTCGGGGGCACGCGCAGTGCCTTCTCCCGGGAAGCGGGCCGACCCCCGCGGGCGGGGATAAACCCCGCTCCTACCTCCGTTTGGGCACGCGCGCAGGACTCGAGGGTGTGCCGATTCGAGCCGCGGTGGCCAGGACCGTCCCGAACCCCTGTGGGTCGATCCCCGCCGGGGGTGCCGGGAGGCCCTCCAGAGTGGGTCGACCGACCCCCTAGGGGCTCGACCATGGTTCGGGGTGGGTCGACCGACCCCCTGGGGGCTCGACCATGGTTCAGGGGTGGGTCAACCGACCGCGTGAGGGCTCGAACTGGGTGCTGGGGGTGGGTCGACCGATCCCTGGGGGCTCGACCATGGTTCAAGGGGTGGGTCGACCCACCCCCATGAGGGCTCCGACCATGGTTCCGGGGGTGGGTCGACCGACCCCCTGGGGGCTCGACCATGGTTCAAGGGGTGGGTCGACCCACCCCCTGAGGGGCTCCGACCATGGTGCGGGGTGGGTCGACCCACCCCGTGGGGCTCGAACAGGGTGCAGGGGGTGGGTCGACCACCCCGTGGGGGCTCGAACAGGGCTCAGGGGTGGGTCGACCGACCCCTTGAGGGCTCCGACAGGGGCTCAGGGGTGGGTCGACCCACCCCGTGAGGGCTCGAACAGGGTTCAGGGTGGTCGACCCACCCCCTGACGGGTGCACCAGGGGTTACGGCTTGGTCGGCCCGCCCCCGGACGGCTACACCAAGGGTTACGGGCCAGTCGACCGCGCGTCACTCGTCGAGCCAGGGGAAGCGCGCGCGGAGCTGGAGCGCGCCGGGGTGGTCGACCCCCAGGAGCTCGAGGTAGACCTCGCGCGCGCGCGCGCGGCGATCCAGCTCCGCCAGGCTGCGGGTCAGGAGGCGCAGGCCCTCGCCCCACACGCTCTCGCCCCCGAGCGGGTTGTGGGCGTAGCCCTGCTCCCGGAGGAGAGCGACCGCGATCTCGGCCTGGAGCAGCCCGCCCTCGACGTCCCCCGAGAGCTGGAGGACCCGCGCCCAGGCCATGCGCAGCCCCGCGTGCCGGGGGTCGCAGGACAGCCCGGCGCGGATCATGGCCTCGCGCTCGCGGCCGTCGAGGGCGGGGAGCACGGCGAACGCCGTCTCGGCCCAGTTGAGCGGGCCGAGCACGAGGCCCTCGGGGGGATCGCGCAGGAGCGCGAGCAGTTGCTGGTGGACGCCGTCGGGGACCCAGCCGATCGAGAAGCGCAGCCGGGTGTAGAGCTGCAGCGGGCTGTCGCCCCGGGGCAGCTGCTCCGGCGGGGCCTGCATGATCGACTGCGGGCCGAGGCACAGGTCGAGCTGGACGCCGAGCACCAGGATCCGGCGCAGGTCCTCCAGCGAGAGGGTGCCCGCGGTGAAGTTCTTGAACACGGACTCGGTGAAGATCACCGAGGCGTGGCGGTCGGTGATCCACGCGCGCAGGCCGGTGGCGGCCTCCAGCGCCAGGACCGGGGACCCTGCCTGGCGCTCGAGGACCCCGGTGGCCCAGGGCAGGAGCGCGTTCAGCAGGGGGACGCTGCTGGCCGGCGCGCCCGCTTCGGGGGGGGCGAGCTCGACGAGCGCGCCCACCGCCCGCAGCCGGGCCGTGACGTCGTCGGGGGCGGGGTCGCCCGCGCGCAGCTCGGCCAGCAGCGCGCGCTCGAGGCTCCGCCGCCGGTCGGCGAGGGCGCGCACGCACGCCGGGGTGGCGCGCACCCGGTGGGGGTCGAGCCGCGCCAGCCCGATCAGCGCGGGGCGCGCGGGGAGCTCCTTCAGCAGCGCGTCGAGGCGGGTGAGCTCGGGGTCGGTGTCGACGGTGGGGGCGGGGTCGACCTCCGCCCGCGGCGTGGGGTCGTGGCCCAGCAGGCCGACGACGGCGCCGCCGACGGCCGCGAGCGCGAGGCAGGCCAGCGCCAGCGCCGGTCCGCGGCGTCGACGGGCGAGGGGCCGGGTCAGCGGGTGCGGCTCGCCGGCGAGGGCTGCCTCGAGGGCCAGGGCGAAGGCCTGGGCGTCGGGCGGGCGCTGGCTGGGGGTCTTGGCCAACGCGCGCAGGCAGAGCGCCTCGAGGGCCGAGGAGGCCTCCGGGTCCAGGCTGCGCGGGGTGGGCGGGTCGACCCCCAGCACGCGTCCGCCGAGCTCGATCATGCTCGCGGCCTCGAAGGGCAGGCGCCCGGTGAGGATCCGATACAAGGTGACCCCCAGGGCCCACACGTCGGTGGCCGGGTCCAGGGCGTCGCGCTGCCCGGAGAACTGCTCGGGCGCCATGTAGTGCGGGGTCCCGAGCACGACGCCGGTGCGGGTCAGGCGGTCCTGGCCCAGGGACGCCGCGAGCCCGAAGTCCGCGACCCGCGCGCGCCCCTGCCCGTCGACGAGCACGTTGGCCGGGGTCAGGTCGCGGTGGACCACCCCCTCCTGGTGGGCGTAGCCCACGGCGTGGGCGGCCTGACGCAGGACGTCGAGCAGCTCGGGGCGCGCGGCGCGCCCCAGGAGCCGCTCGAGGGTCGTGCCCTCCACCAGCTCGTAGACGAGGTAGGGGATCTCGCGCTCCTCGCCCAGGGCGTGGACCCGCAGGATCCCCGGGTGCTTGAGCCGCGCGGTGACCCGCCCCTCGCGCTCGAAGCGCTGCAGGCCCTGGGGGGTGCAGCGCAGGAGCACCTTGAGCGCGACCTCGCGCCCGGTGGGGTCGCGGGCGCGCCACACCGTCCCCATGCCGCCGCGGCCGAGCTCGTCGACCAGGCGCAAGCCCGCGAAGGTGCCCTGGGGGCGCAGCGCGTCGGGGGTCGGGTCCATGCCCTCAGTCTCGCGCGCGGAGCGGGGCCGGGCCAGCCGCTCAGCGCCCGCTGCCCAGCCAGGGGAGCCGCTGCTCCAGGCGGTTGGCCTCGTTGGGGGAGGCGACCCGCAGCTGCAGGAAGGCCTCGAGGGCGCGCTGGCGCTCGCCCGCGGCGACCAGGCACTCCACCCAGATCCGGTGCGCGAGCCCCCAGGTGAACTCGCCGGCGTAGCCCCGGTCGAAGCCCTGCTCGCGGAACAGCGCGAGGGCGCGCTCGATGGCCTCGACGGCGCCAGGGAAGTCACGCGCGGCGTAGCGCTCACGAGCCAGGGCCACGTAGAGCGAGCAGCACCGCGGATCCAGGGCCAGACCGGCGAGGATCAGCTCGCGCTTGACGGCCGGGTCGTCGAGGGCCGTCAGCACCGAGAACGCCGTCTCGGCCCACACCCGCGGTCCCAGGACCAGGCCCGGGGGCGGGTCGCGCAGCACCTCGTAGAGCCGCTCCGCCAGGCGCACGTCGTAGCGCTCGAGGCCCATGCGCATGTGCGCGAAGCGCGACCAGGGGTCGTCCCCCGAGGGCAGGACCTCGGCGGGCACGTCGAAGTAGGGCTGCGGGCCCGAAGGGCAGTCCAGGCGCAGCGAGGCGACCAGCCCTCGCGAGAGCCCCTCCGCCGAGAGCGCTCCCGAGACGTAGAGCCCGAACAGGTCCTGGCTCACGCACACCTCGGCGCCGCGCGCGTCGAGCCACACGTTCAGCCGGGAGGCCGCCTCGAGGGCCGCGAGCGGCACCGAGCGCCGCCGGCGGACCTCGTCCAGGAACCACCCGACCACGGCGCGGATCAGCGGCCGCGAGGTGGAGGGGGCGCCGGTTCCGGGGGCCTGGACCGCGAGCACCGCGGCCAGGGCGCCGAGGTCGGCGACGAGGGACGCCTCCGTCGCCGCTCCGCGGGCCAGGGTCTCCAGGAGGTCGCGCTCGCGGCGCAGCCGCTCTGCCGCGAGCAGCGCCTGGCAGCCGGCGGACGCCCAGCGCGCGGGCGAGGCCGTGAGCCGGTGTCGCGCGGCCGGCGTCGCGAGCTGACGCAGCACCTCCCGCAGGTCCTCGACCCGCGGGTCGAGGAGAGCGCGCCGGGGGGGCCGGGGGCGGGCGGGGCGGGCGGGGGCCGCGCGGGGCCAGAGGGCGGCCGCGCCCAGCGCCAGCGCCAGCGGGAGCAGCGCCGCGAGCAGCCACAGCGCGCGTCGGGGCCGACGGTGCAGCGCGTGGGCCTCGCCGGCGAGGGCCGCCCGCAGCGCCGCGGCGAACTCGCCCGCGTCGCGGGGGCGCGCCTCGGGGGCCTTGCTCAGCGCGCGCAGGCAGAGGGCTTCGAGGGCGGGCTGGACGTCGGGGGCGAGCGCGCCGGGGCGCTCGGGGGTCGCGCCGGTCACCTGCGCGGTGAGCTCGAGGAAGGAGTCGGAGGGGAAGGGCAGGCGCCCGGTGAGCACGCGGTAGAGCAGGACCCCCAGGGCCCACACGTCGGTGGCCGGGCTGCGGGGGTCCGCGCACCCGGTCAGCCGCTCCGGGGGCAGGTAGTGCGGGGTGCCGATCAGGGTGTGGGTCTGGGTCAGGCGCTCGTCGTCCTGGGTCGCGGCGAGGCCGAAGTCGGCGACGTGGGCCCGGCCCTCGCGGTCGACGAGGATGTTCTGGGGCTTGAGGTCGCGGTGGACCACGCCCCGGCCGTGGGCGTAGGCCACCGCCTCGGCGACCTCGAGCAGCAGCGGGAGCAGCCCGGGGGTCGGGACCTCGGCGAGGTGCTCGTCCAGGGAGCTCCCGTCGACGAGGGCCGAGACGAGGTAGGGGGTGCCCTCGAGCTCCCCGGCCTCGTGGACCTTGGGGATCCCCGGGTGCTCGAGGCTCGCGGCGATCCGGCCTTCGCGGGCGAAGCGCTCGCGGGCGCGGGGGCCGGTGCCCAAGAGGACCTTGAGCGCGACCTCGCGCCCGTGGGGGTCCTCGGCGCGCCACACCGTGCCCGACGCGCCGCGCCCGAGGGGGGCCAGGAGGCGGAAGCTCGCGAAGCGCGCGCCGGGGACCAGGGAGCTCACGCCGGAGTGTGCCACACCGGCGCGGCGGGGCGCCACGCAGCCCGCGGCCCCGCCGTCCCCGAGCGGCTCAGCGCTTCTTCGAGCGCAGCTTGCGCTGGTGCTCGCGGGCGCGCAGCCGCCTGCGCCGCTCGCGGCGCAGGCGCTCGACGTCGATCGGCGCGTCGGGGCCGAGCTGGCCGCCCTCCGGCGCGGGGCCGATCACCTCGAGCAGGAAGCGCAGCTGGCTCTCGTCGTCGGCCTCCTCGTCGGGCATGACCACGTAGAGCATGGTCTCGTCGATCGGCCGCAGCCGGTCGTGGTGCGCGACCACGCCGGCGGCCAGGCGCTCGCGCTCGCGGCACTTGAGCCGGAGCACGCGGTCCTGGCGCGAGATCTTGAGCACGCCGTGCCCGGCGGCGCGGATCCGCAGCCGGCGCAGGGCGAACAGGTTCTCGAGCACGTCGGGGAGCTGGCCGTAGCGGTCGACGAGCTCGGCCTCGAGCTCGGCCAGCTCCTCTTCGCCGCGGGCGTTGGCCAGCTTGCGGTAGACCTCGATCTTGAGCGGGACCGAGTCCACGTAGGCGTCGGGGACGTAGGCCGCCACGTCGAGCACGACCTCGACCTCCGCCGCCTCGGGGTCGAGGTCGCGCTCGAGGGCCAGCGCGTCCTTGCTCGCCCCGAGCTCGCCCTTGAGCTCGGCCACCGCGCGCTTGAGCAGGCGGCAGTAGAGGTCGTAGCCCACGTTGGCTATGTGCCCGCTCTGCTCCGCGCCGAGCACGTTGCCCGCGCCGCGGATCTCGAGGTCGCGCATGGCGATCTGGAACCCGGCGCCGAGGTCCGAGAACTCCTCCAGCGCGCGCAGCCGGCGCCGGGCGATGTCCCCCACGTCGCCGGTCTTGGGGAGCACCAGGTAGCAGTAGGCCTTGCGGCTCGAGCGCCCCACCCGCCCGCGGAGCTGGTGCATTTCGCTGAGCCCGTAGTGGTTCGCGCGGTCGAGGAGCAGGGTGTTCGCCCGGGGAATGTCCAGGCCGTTCTCGATCAGGGTCGTGGCCACGAGCACGTCGGCCTCGTGCTCCATGAAGGCCAGCATGCGCCGCTCGATGTCGCGCTCGGGGAGCTGGCCGTGGACCACGAGCACCCGCGCGCCGGGGACCCACTCGCGGACCTCGTCGGCCAGGCGCTCGATCGTGCGCACCCGGTCGTGGACCACGTAGACCTGGCCCTCGCGGGCCAGCTCGCGCTCGATCGCGCGCTTGAGGATCGCCGGGCGCCGCGGCACGATCTTGGTCTCGACCGAGGAGCGCCCGGGGGGCGGCGTGTTGATGATCGAGATGTCCCGCGCGCCGGAGAGCGCCATGTGCAGGGTGCGCGGGATCGGGGTCGCGGTCAGGGTCAACAGATCGACCCGGGTGCGCAGGGTCTTGAGCCGCTCCTTGTGGGCGACCCCGAAGCGCTGCTCCTCGTCCACGATCACGAGCCCCAGGTCCTTGAACTTCACGTCCTGGGACAGGAGCCGGTGGGTCCCGATCAGGACGTCCAGCTCCCCCGCGGCGGCCTGGGCCAGGACCTCCTTCTGCTGGCTCGCGCTGAGGAAGCGGCTGATCGCGGCCACCTTGAGCGGGTAGGCCTCGAGGCGCTCGGCGAAGGTCTTGCCGTGCTGGTGGGCGAGGACCGTGGTCGGCACGAGCACCGCGACCTGGCGTCCGGCGTTGGCGCACTTGAAGGCGGCGCGGATCGCGACCTCGGTCTTGCCGTAGCCCACGTCGCCGCACACCAGGCGGTCCATGGCCCGGGCGCGCTCCATGTCGCGCTTGATCTCGGCGGTGACCCGGAGCTGATCGTCGGTGTCGGTGTAGGGGAAGCTCTCCTCGAACAGGTCCTGCAGGCGGTCGTCGGGGGGGAAGGCGTGGCCGCCCTCCAGCTCGCGCCGCGCCTGGACCTCGAGCAGGTCCGCGGCCAGGTCCTGGACCGCCTCCTGGGCCTTCTTGGTCTTCGACTTCCAGGCCTTGCCGCCGAGCTTGCTCAGCCGCGGCGCGCGGGCGGTGGGCCCGACGTAGCGCCGGATCAGGCCGATCCGGTCGGTGGGGATGTAGAGGTCGCTGCCGTCGAACTCGAGGTGCAGCAGGTCGCGCTCTTGCCCGTCGCGCTCGCGGCGCACCACGCCCTGGAAGCGCGCGATCCCGTGGGACACGTGGACCACGTAGGTCCCGGGCTCGAGGTCCGCGAAGCGCTCGACGGGGAGGTGCTCGCCCTGGAGCCGCGAGCGCACCCGCGCGTTGAGCTCGCCGCGCCGGGTGCGGCGGAACAGGCGGTGCGCGGCGGTGACCCACAGGTCCGGGGGCGCGCGGAAGCCGCCGGGGAGCGAGAACGTGACCAGCGACAGCCCCGGGGGGTCGGCGGCGGTGCGCAGCGCGTCCTCGAGCTGGGGCTCGAGCCCGCTCTTCTGCAGCAGCTCGCCCAGGCGCTCGCGCTCGGCGTCGTTGAAGCAGCACACCGTGACCCGCTGGCCCCGCGCGATCAGGCGCCCCAGCTCGTTGCCCACCGCCTCCAGGCCGTGACCGGCGGCGAGGGTCGCGCTGGCCAGGGGGAACGCGACCTCCGGGAGCTCGGAGCCCTCGGCGTGGGGGTCCTCCGCGTCGTCGTCGTCGTCGGGGACGGCCACCGCCAGGAGCAGGGTGGGGTGGGGCTCCCAGGCGGCGCGCACCTGGGCCGGCTCGAGCAGGGCCAGCCCGCTCTCCTCGAAGCGCTGGGCGCTGCGCTCGAGGACCTCGCGGATCCGGTCGGGCTTGATCTGCACGCAGAGCCCGCCCGGGGGCAGGTAGTCGAGCAGGCAGGCCCGGTCGTCGGCGGCCAGGGCGCGGTAGTGGCGCGGGTCGACCAGGGACAGGCGCACGCGCTCGAGGGTCCCGGTCGAGCGCTGCGAGCTGGGGTCGAAGGTGCGCAGCGACTCGACCTCGTCGCCGAACAGCTCCACGCGCAGGGGCTGGTCCGCGCCCAGGGGGTAGAGGTCCAGGATCCCGCCGCGGATCGCGAACTCCCCCGGGGCCTCGACCAGGCTCACCCGGCGATACCCGACCCCCACCAGGCGGTAGGCGACCTGGCTCGGGTCGAGCTCGACCCCGAGGCCAGCTCGAGCTCGCCCAGCACCCCGCGGCTCGGGGCGGGAGCCCCTGGAGCAAGGCGGTGGCGGTGCTGATCACGACCGGCGGCGGGCCCTCGGACTGGAGCGCGTTGGTGATCCTGAGCCGCGCGCCCAGGGAGCCCTCGCCGATCAGGTGCTCGGGGTCCTCGTCGCTGGCGACCTCGCTCAGGTCCAGGTTCGGGAAGCGCAGCACGTCCCGGGCGCCGTCGAGGAGGCTCGCCAGGTCGTCCTCGAGCCGGGGGGCGTCGTCCTCCCGCGGGAGGAGCACGATCAGCGGGCGGCGCTTGGCCAAGGCGGCCAGGAGCACCTCCCGGGAGCCGCCGGGGAGCCCGCTGGCGGCGACCCGCGGGGCCTCGTCGAGCAGGCCCTCGAGCTCGGCGAAGGCGGGGAGCGCCTCCACGCAGGCGAGGAGTTGGGCAGCGAAGGAGGTCTCGGTCATGGGGGGGCGGGCCGCGATCAAGGTATCACTCCTGGCGAGGGCGAGGAGAGACGGGGTCGGGCCGCCCAGGTGTCAGTCGGACGCCGGCTCGCGCTTCAGCCACAGGTAGAGCCCGAGCAGGGGGAGCCCGGCCAGGGGCCCCAAGAGCGCCAGCCGCGCCGGCCCCGTGAGCCCGGTCGCTTCGAGGCCGAGGACGAGGACGCCCTGCAGGGTCCAGGCCACGATCCAGGCGCGCGGCGATCCAGGGTGGGTGCGCATGCGGCGCAGGATACCGCCTAAAAGTGCAGCCCGACGCCGGGGCCGGCCCAGCCGCCCCAGCCGAAGGCCTCGCGGTGGGTGCCCCACACGAAGCCGCCGGCCTCGAAGAACACCTCGACCCGCCCGTAGGCCCGCAGCCCCACCCGGGCTCGGAGCAGCGCGGCGGCGCCGCCCGAGTCGTGATACCCCCGGTCGAAGTCGAACACCGCCGCGCCCACTCCGATCGCCACGCCGCCGGTGAGCTGGACCGGGCCGCGCTCCGGGAAGCCGCCGTGCACCTCGAGCTCGAGGGCGCCCAGGTGCAGGGTGGTCAGGGCGTCGTAGGTGCGCTCGAGGTGCTGGCTCAGGCGGTAGCTCAGCCCCAGGCTGACCTCCTGCGACCCCCCCGAGATCCGCGCGAACACCCCCGGGCCGCCGCCCACCCGCGCGTCGAACCGCACGCCGTCGTCGGGCTCGAGGTAGTCCTTGTCCGCGGTCACGTCCACCCAGGGCGCGTAGCCGACCTCCAGGTGCACGTAGCTCTCGATCGAGGGCGACGGGAGCGAGGCCCAGCCGGGCTCTTCCTCGGCGGCGGCGACGGCGCACACCGTGAGCGCGATCGCGAGCGGGTGGCAGCGCATGGCTCCTCCTCGGAGGGGAGGAGCGCCGCGCCGGGATTGGTTTCAGCGCGCCACCCCGAGACCGACTGACCCCGGAGGGGCGAGCTGGCGCGGAGGTCCCCTCCCTCACTACGCTGGAGCGTGACCCCGCGCAGCCTCGGCCCCTACACCGTCGTCGACCTCCTCGGACGAGGAGGCATGGGGTCGGTGTTCCGCTGTCGGACCCCGGCGGGGCAGGAGGTCGCGGTCAAGACGCTCTCCCTCGAGGACCGCTCCCCCGAGCGCGCCGCGCGTCGGTTCCGGCGCGAGGTGGGCGCGCTGGTCCGGCTCTCGCACCCGAACCTGGTGCGCGTGCTCGACGTGGGGGAGGACGGGGGGGTCCCCTTCCTGGTCATGGGCCTGGTCCCCGGGGGCTCGCTCCAGGAGCGCCTCGACACCGGGGGACCCCTCGAGGAGCACGTCGCCGCCCGCATGTTCCAACGCCTGGCGGCCGCGCTGAGCTACGCCCACGGCTGCGGCGTGCTGCACCGCGACCTCAAGCCGCCCAACGTGATCGTGCGCCCCGACGGCGAGCCGGTGCTCGTGGACTTCGGCCTCGTCAAGGACGAGCTGCTCGAGACCAGCCGCCTGACCCGCACCGGCGCGCACCTGGGGACCCCCGGCTACTGGCCCCTGGAGCAAATGCAGGGACGGCACGACGAGGTCGACGCGCGCAGCGACGTCTACGGGCTCGGGGCCACGCTCTACGCGGCGCTGACCGGGCGCCCGCCCTACCTCGCGAGCTCCTGGGCCGAGCTCGTGCAGCAGATCAAGCACCCCGTCGACCCGCCCAGCGCCCACCGCCGGGGCCTCGACCCGCGGCTGGAGCGGATCGTGCTCCGCTGCCTCGAGCGCGAGCCGGGGCGACGCTACCCCTCCGCCGACGCGGTCGCGCGGGACCTCGCGGTGTTCCTCCGGGGGCCCGCGTCCGTGGGGCCCACCCGGCGCGGGCTGCTCCTGAGCGCGGCCCTGGCCGCGGCAGGCGGGAGCGGTCTGCTCGCGGCGGTCGTGTGGCGCACGCGGGGGTCCCCGGCGCCCGAGCCGGGGACCCCCCCGCCTCCGCCGCCGAGCCCGGACGTGCTGCCGCCGCTCCCTCCGCTCGAGGACCTGGAGCGCGACCGCGCCCAGCTCCTGGCGGGGGTCGAGCACCTGCCCGCCCCGCCGACCGGGAGCATTCCCGGGCCGGTGGTGTGCCTCAGCCCGCGGAGCGTGGTGCTGGTCAGCGCCCAGGCCTCGAACCTGCCCTTCCGCAGCACGCGGCACCAGGCCCTCGCCGTCGCGGCGCGCTTCGGCGCCGGGCGCGTGGTCGTGGTCGGGCACGACGACTTCACCAAGCCGCGGGCCTGGAACCGCGACACCCCCGAGGGCGGCGCCCGCTGGATCGTGGCCCAGCTCTTCCTGACCAACTGCCTGAGCTGGACGGGGGGGCGGCGCGAACGGCTGCGGATCGGGCTCCTGGCGCCCCAGCCCGGCGGGCTGCTCACGAACGTCCTGCGCGACGCGGGCCACGTCGTGCAGGACCTGACCCGCGGGCCGCGCCTGGAGGAGCTGGACCTGATCCTCTGGCGCGAGTCGCCGGAGGAGGGGGCGTTGGACCCCGCGGCGGTGCGCGCGTTCGTCGAGGCGGGGGGCGGGCTGCTGCTGCTCGGGTGTCCCTGGGGCAAGCAGCAGCTCGCGGGCCCCGACGTGGACTGGCGGGACGCCTCCCTCGAGAACCAGGTCCTGGGCCCCATGGGGCTGGCCTTGAACCGGGCCGGCTACCTGCGCGCCCCGGCGAGCGGCCGCTGGGAGCTCGACCCCGCGCGCTGCGCCGAGGCGCACACCCTGCGCACGCTGCACGCGGAGTGGAGCGGCGCGCTGGACGCCGAGCCCGAGGTGCGGCGCGAGGCGCTGATCCAGCTCGCCTGGGGCGTGGCCGGGCTCCCCAGCCGCGGGGTCCCGCTGCTGGGGTGGCTGGTCGACGCGCTGCGGGACGAGCTCGGCGAGCTCCCGGCACCCTCCCCCGAGGCCCCGGCGGAGCTCGGCACGCGGCGCGCGCTGGGGGTCGCGGTCTTCGGTCGCGTGTGGACGGGCCTCGAGGGCGGCGAGGTGCCCCACGGCGCGAGCTTCCCCGGCGCGGTCCCCGCCGACGCTCCGCGGGTCAGGCGGCGGGTCGAGGTGCCGCCCGAGGCGCTGGGCTGGATCTCGACCGGGCTCTACGCGCCGCCGGGCGCGACCCTGCGCGCGCGCGTGACAGCGGGCTCCGCGGGTGGCCTCGCGCTGCGGATCGGCGCGCACACCGAGGCGCTGTGGGGGCGCGAGCGCTGGGCGCGCTACCCCGAGGTCTCGCGGCGCTGGGCCCTCGGCGCCGCGGAGACCGCGGTCGCGAGCCCCTTCGGCGGGCTGGTCTACCTCGAGCGGCTGGGCAGCGGCGGGGGCGAGGTCGAGCTCGAGGGCGCCGTCGAGGCGCCGTCGTGGAGCCCGGCGACGGGTCGCCTGTGGCGGGAGGCCCGAGCGGCGCCGGGGGCGTGGGGCGAACTCTCGGGGGCGCGGGTGATCCTGACCGTCCCCGCGGCGCGGCTGCGGGAGCTGGACGACCCTGGGGCGCTGCTCGCGTTCTGGGACGAGGTCGTGGCCCGCGGAGCGCGCTTCGTCGGCGCTGAGCCGCCGGGGCCGCTGCGGCTGGTCGCCGACGTGGAGCACGCCCCCGACGCGTCACCCCTCGCGGGCGGCGCGGCGGTCGCCGACCTGGAGCTGCTCCTCGCGCCGCGCGGGCTGCGCGGCGACAGCGCCGTGTTCGACACCCTCGCCCGCGGGCTCGCGCACCCGGCCTGGGACGTGAAGGCGCTGCGGCGCGGGCAGCGCTGGCTCCTGAGCTCGGTGCTCTGCCGCGTGGCCGGCGGGAGCGCCGACGGGGCGCCCTCGACCGCCGACGTGCGGCTCCTGGGAGAGCTGGCCCAGACGCTGGGGGTCGACGCCATGAGCCAGGCCTTCGCCCGCTGCGCCGCGCTCCCCGAGAGCGCCTGGGGTCGAGGGGACGCGACGCGCTTGGGGCTGTTCTACGAGGCCTTGTGCGACGCAGGGGAGGCCGACCTCGAGGCCCGCTTCCGCGCGGCGAAGATCGTGCCGCCCGCCGCCGCCCTGGCTCGGGTGAAGCAGAAGCACTACCCGGCGCGCTGAGCCGCGCTCAGAACGCGCGGGAGACGAAGGGGCGGGGCGGTTGGCCGTGCTGCGGGAATTCTGTTGGCCTCGCCCCGGCGCGCAGTAAGCTCGCGGGGAAGGAGGACCCATGCGCCGACTGCTGCTCCTGCTCGCCCTGGCCTGCGCCGTGGTCAGCGCCGACGAGGTGCACCTCACCGACGGTCGGGTGATCGAGGGTCGGGCCACCTGGATCCAGGGTGGGACCCAGCTCCGGGTCGAGGTCCGGCTCGGGGCCATGACCTTCGAGCGGGCCGAGGTCCTGAAGGTCGTGGAGACCGAGCTCCCGCGGGAGGTCTTCGCGCGCCGGCGCAAGGCGCTGGCGGCGGACGACCTCGCCGGCCGGGTCGAGCTCGGGCGCTACGCCCTGGAGCAGGGGCTCGAGGACGCGGCCGCGGAGGTCCTGGTCGAGGCCGCGAGCTACCGGCTGAGCGAGGCGCAGCTCCAGGAGGGCGTCGAGCTGGACGCGGCCTCGGTGGCCGGCGCCAAGGAGCTCCTGGAGTCGAAGCTCGACTGGCACCAGCACGAGGGGCAGTGGCTCCCGCCGGAGCAGTACTACCCCGCGATCGGCTACGTGCGGCACAAGGGGCAGTGGGTCCCCAAGGAGGTGGCCGACGTCCGCGAGCAGCGCGAGACCGAGGAGCGCGAGGCGCGGGCCGAGCGCGCCGACGCGCGCCGCGAGCGCCGCGAGCGCGACAAGCTGCTGCGCGAGGCGTCCGAGCGCGTGGCCAAGCAGAGCAAGCGCCTGGCCCGGCTCCAGGCCCAGATCGCCGCGGGCAAGCGCGAGCTGGCGCAGCTCGAGGCGCGGGCCTCGGACCTCTCGCTGCGCTTGGACACCGCGCGGGACCGCGAGCGGATCTCGCGCCTGGCCTACGACACCTGGCGCGTCTCGGGGCAGAACGACGGGAGCCTGCAGGCGCAGCGCCAGGAGCAGCTCTTGCTCAACGACCTCCTGCGCTACGAGCAGCAGGTGCGCCAGCTCCTGGACGAGCTGGCCCAGGTCCAGGCCCGGGCCGCGGACCTCCGCGCCCAGCTCGCCGAGGCCCCCCAGGCGGTCGCCCGCGAGGAGCAGGCGCTGCGCCAGGCCGAGGCCGCGCTGCTCGCCCTCGAGCAGGGACCCGGGTCCAGCTCCTCGGGGGATTAGTGTCGCCTCGAAGGGCGTTGGGAGTCGCTGAATCCGCTTGACCCCTCCTGGGCCCCCTCCTACCGTGCAGGTCGCTCCCCACCGGACTCCCGTCCTAGATTCGAGGTCGATCGTGCGCAACGTGTTGCTGGTGTCCCTGCTCGCTCTGTGCCTCGCGCCCCTGGCGCAGGCCGAGGTCGTCGCGCGCGAGGGCAAGGGCTGGCTCGAGAAGCGTGAGGACGGGCAGCTCGTGCTGCACCTCAAGGGCAGCCCCTACGAAATGGGCTTCCAGCACGGCACCCTGCTCAAGGAGCAGGTGCGCAGCAACATGCTGCGGATCGCCAAGAACGACGGCGAGCTGGGCAAGAAGGACGAGTACCTCGCCTACCTGTTCATGCGCCCGGCCATGCACGACATGCTGCGCCCGCACATTCCCGCGCGCTTCATTCAGGAGATGAAGGGCCTCGCCGAGGGGGCCGGGCTGGACTACGAGGACGTGGAGGCGGGGAACCTGTTCCCGGCGGCCTTCCACTGCTCGGGCATGGCGCTCAAGGGCAAGGCCACCCACGACGGGTCGCTCTACCACGTGCGGATCCTCGACTACATGACCAAGCTCGGGCTGCAGGACAGCTCGGTGGTGATCGACCAGTCCCCCGAGGGCGGGCACCGCTGGTTGAACGTGAGCTTCGCCGGGTTCATTGGCTCGGTGACCGGCATGAACGAGGCCCAGGTCGCGATCGGCGAAATGGGCGGCGAGGGCCTCACCTTCTGGGACGGCATGCCCATGGCGTTCCTGATCCGGGACGCCCTCGAGCGCGCGGGGACCCTGGAGGAGGCGGTCGAGATCTTCAAGACCACCCCGCGGACCTGCGAGTACTACTACGTGATCTCCGACGGCAAGACCCGCGACGCCGTCGGCCTGTGGGCCACGCCCCAGGAGTTCCACACCCTGGCCTACGGTCAGGGCTACGCCATGATGCAGAAGTTCTCGCCGAGCAAGGACCCCGCCGCCGGCAACAAGACCCTGCTCAAGGACGTGCAGGTCGAGAGCGGCCCCTACCGCACCGTGTTCAAGGCCGAGGGCGGCGCCTCCGGGTTCATCGCTCAGCCTCCGGCGGACACGATCGTGCTCTCGGGCCCCGACCGCTACCTGCACTTCGTCGAGCGGCTCATGAACGGGAACTACGGCAAGGTCGACGCGCCGCTGCTCCAGGAGCTGTGCAAGCGCCCGGTCGCCATGAAGAGCAACCTGCACATCGCGATCTTCCACCCCGAGACCCTCGAGGTGTGGGTGGCGGTCGCCGCGCAGGACGGCTCGCCGGCCTGCGACCAGCCCTACTTCCGCTACAGCCTGGCGGACGACGGGGCCTCGAAGAAGTAGCCAGGACGGGCCACTAACGCCCGCTGCGCTCGATCACGCGCTGCAGGGCGGGCCCCATGGGGTCCGCCCGTAGCCAGTAGAGCTCGAGCTGCGCCCGCTCGATCCCCACGGTCCGCACCAGCCGCGCGAGGGCTGCGTCGGCGGCGGCGCGATTCCCCGAGAGCTCCTCGACCGCGGCGTCGAGGGCGATCAGGCCCCCCACCGCGGGGTAGCGCCCCAGCGCGCGGGAGAGCTCCTCGCGCGCCCGCGCGAGCTGGTCGCTGATCAGGAGCGCCTGCACGTAGTAGCCGAAGGTTGGCTCGCAGTCGCCGCCGGTGAGCTCGACCGCGCGGGCCAGGAGCTCGGCGGCCTCGGCGGCGCGGGTCGGGTCGTGGCGCAGGCCCCGCCCGCGGAGGTGGACCACGATCCAGTGGTCGGGGGCCACGCGCTCCAGGCCGTCGACGTAGGGCAGCCCCTCGAGGTGGGTCTTGGCCACGGCGAAGTAGGCCCGGCAGAGCCGCGCGAGGAGGTGCTCCGGCTCCCGGGCCAGCACGTCGTCGAGCAGCTCGATCGCGGCGCGGTAGTCGTCGGGGCTGAAGGTGTAGTCGTCGGCGAGGCAGAGCCAGGCCCGCGCGATCCGGGCGCAGGCGTCGTCGCCGCGGCTCAGGGGCTCGAGGGTGGCGGTCGCGACGCGGTAGTCGGCGAGGAAGGTCGCCGCGAGCCCCGCGCACAGCCGAGCCTCGTCGGCGGCGGTCGAGCGGTCGCTGGGGGTGAGCTCCGCGCTCAGGCGCAGGGCGCTGCGCAGCCGACCCCGGCGAAAGGCGAGCTGGATCCCGGCCAGGAGTCGCTCGCGGCGGGGGAGCGCGAGGCTCTCGAGCTGGAACGCCAGGGACGGATACGGGACCCCGCGGGCGGCGCAGGCGAACAGCTCCGCCAGGGCGGCGTCGGCGCTGGGAGGGCTCGGCGACTGCGCGGCCTGGCGGACGGGGTCGGCGGCTGGCGCGCGCAGGAGGAGGTGCAGCGGCACGCCGAGGGCGAGGCCCACGAGCAGCGCGCGACCCCAGCGCACCCGCGGCGCGGAGGCCAGCGAGCGCGGGGGCTCGAGCCCGAGCCCCGCCGGGCTTCGGAGGTCGCCCCGCAGCGCGCGGGCGAGGTCGTCGGCGCGGGGGAAGCGGCGGTCGGGGTCGCGGGCCAGGGCGCGCTCGAGGATCGCGACCAACCCCGCGGGCAGGTCCGGCCGCAGGCGGGTCGGGGCGGGGTAGTCGCCGCGCAGGACGAGCTGCTGCAGCGCGAGCAGGTTCGGGGCGAAGAACGGCAGGCGCCCGCACAGCGCCTGGTAGAGGATCACGCCCAGGGCGTAGACGTCGGCGCGCGCGTCCACCCGCGCGCCGGAGAACTGCTCGGGCGCCATGTAGACCGGGGTACCGATCACGTCGCGGGTGCGGGTCAGGTCGCTCCCGGCCCGGGTGTCCCGCGCGAGCCCGAAGTCGGTGAGCCGGGGGAGCCCGGTCCGGGCCTCCAGGATCACGTTGGCCGGCTTCACGTCGCGGTGGACGACCCCCAGCCGGTGCGCGGCGTCGAGGGCGTCGGCCAGGGTCGCGACCAGCTCGCAGGCCTCCTGGATCAGCAGCCGCTCGCGCTGCTGGAGGTAGTCCTTGAGGGTCGGCCCTGGCACGTACTCCATGGCGCAGTAGCGGCCCCGGGGGTCCTCGCCCACGTCGAGCAGCCGCACGACGTTGGGGTGCTCGATCCGCTGCGAGAGCTGCGCCTCGCGCACGAAGCGCGCCTGGGCCTCGGGGTTGGCCTGGCCGTGGGCCAGGAGCAGCTTGAGCGCGACTGGGGGCTCCTGACCCCTGCGCGCGAGGAACACCACGCCCCACGAGCCCCGACCGAGCTCGCGGATCAGGGCGTAGGGGCCGACGCGCTGCGCGTCGTGCTGGCCGGTGCCGAAGGCCCAGGAGCCCTGGAGCCGGGAGTCGCTGCCCGCGGTCTCCGCCAGGGAGCCGGGGTCGTGAGGGGGCGGCGGGGGGGGCTCGAAGGGGGGCACGCGTCGTCCAGGCTACCCCTCCGGCTCCGCGCGCGCAGCGCGACCCGCGATCGCCTGATCCCGTTCGCGACCCGGCTGCTCGAACTCGCCCGACCGTCGGGCTGAGCGGCCCTCAGCGCGGCTCCGGCTCCTCCAACCAGGGGAACTCGCGCTGGAGGCGCTGGACCTCGTCGTCGCCGAGGATCAAGGGCTTGAGCGCGCGGAAGCTCGCGCGGGCCTCGGCGCGCTTCCCGAGGAGCGCCTGATTGCGCGTGTCGAGGGCCAGCAGCAAGCGATAGGTGCTCGCCGAGGTGGGGGAGGTGTCGTAGCCCGAGCGGCGGTAGCGCTCGGCGGCGGCGGCGGACGCCTCCGCCGCCTCCTCCAGGGGCCGGCTGCGGGCCACGCGGGCCGCATACTCGAAGCTCGCGAGCGGGCTCTCCGGGTCGCGCTCGAGGGCCTCCTCCAGGAGCGCCATGGCCTCCTCGCGTTCCAAGCTGCGGCAGGCGAGGGCGGCCCACTCGGCCCACACCCGCGGCCCGAGCTCGAGGCCCGGGGGGGGAGCGTGCATGAGCTCGCGCAGCCGCTCCATGAGGAACGCGTCGTCCTCGAGGCCCACCTCGAGGCGCAGGCGCAGCGCCTGCGACATGGGGTCCTGGCCCTGGGGGAGGTAGGCCGGGTCGGCGGAGGGGAAGCGATAGAAGCCCAGGGTCATGTCCATGCGCGTGCAGGCCACCATGAACCGCGCGGTGCGGGAGGCCTCGGCGGGGTCGGTGCGGTAGCGCACCCCGCGCTCAAAGAGCCGCGCGCCGGCGGTGCGGCTGGGAGGGGAGCCCCCCAGGCGCACCGCCGCCTCCGCCACGTCGATCGGCATGTCGTCGAGGTCCACGGTCACGAGCATCCAGGCCACCAGCGCGTCCAGGGTCTCCGCGGTCGTGGGCAGCGGGCGCGCGTCGGGGCAGAGCTCGGCCAGGTCTCCCAGGGCGTTGACCCAGGGCAGCACCTCGGCCTCGGGCGCCGGCCGCTCGCCCTCGCGGGTCAGCCGCGCGCGCAGCTCTGCTCCGAGTCGGACGTAGGCCGGGGTCACCCGCTCGACGGTCCCGGGCGACCGTCGCAGGGTCGACACGTCGAGGGTGGCGAGCCGGTCCGCGACCTGCTCGGGGCGCACGCCGTCCAGCGCGCGCTCGAGGGCGAGGAGCTCCGGTGCGGCGGGGTCCTTCGCCGCCACGGGAGGGTCCGGCTCGTCGGCGGGGGCGGGGGTCGAAGCCGCCGCGGGGGTCGCGGACGGCGCGGGGTCGGCCCCGAGGATCGTCCAGGCGGCGACCCCCAGCCCCCCGAGCACGAGGGCGCTCAGGCCCACGGGCCGACGCCAGGACGGGCGGTCCGCCGTGGCCCCGCCTTCGGCGCGCGCCGCGCGCAGCGCCGCTGCGAAGGCCGCGGCGTCTGGATAGCGCGCGCCGGGATCCCGCTCCAGGGCGCGCAGGCACACCGCGCCCAGCGGGCGCGAGACCCCGGGGTCGGCGTGGGGCGGGCGCGGGCGCGCGGTGGCCACCTGGCGCGCCAGCTCGAGCAGCGTGCGGCCGTTGAACGGGAGCCGCCCGGTCAGGATCTGGTAGAGCAGGACGCCGAGCGCCCACACGTCGACCGGGGGACCGAAGAGCTCGTGCTTGCCCGCGAGCTGCTCCGGCGCCATGTAGGAGGGCGTGCCGACCATGGCCCCTGACTGGGTCAGGCGCTCGAGGCCCATGCCCGCCGCCAGGCCGAAGTCGCACACCACCGCGCGGCCGTCGCGGTCGATCAGCACGTTGCTCGGCTTGAGGTCGCGGTGCAGGACCCCGTTCGCGTGGGCGTGGCCCACGGCGTCGGCGACGGCGACCAGGTGGTCGAGGAGCTGAGCCTGGGAGCTGCTGCGCAGGAGCTCCTCCAGGCTCGCGCCTTCGATCAGCTCGTAGAGGAGGTAGGGCCAGCCCTGGACCGCCCCCGCGTCGTGCACCCGCAGGATCCCGGGGTGGTTGAGCGTGGCCGTGATCTGCCCCTCGCGCACGAAGCGCTGCAGCTGCCGCTCCGACTCCGGGCGCAGGAGCACCTTCAGCGCGAGCTCGCGCCCTGACGCGTCGCGCGCGCGGAACACCTGGCCCATGGCGCCCCGACCCAGCTCGGCCACCAGGAGGTAGGGCCCGAACTGAGCTCCCGAGCGCAGGCCTCCGTGGCTCACGCGGTCACCCGTGGGTCCCGAGTCGCAGGAGGTCGACGTTGGCGGGGCGCTTCACGCCTCGCATTCTTGCAAGCCGGGGACCGGCTGCAAACGCTGGTGGCGTGGTCGCGCAGCGCGTGGAGACGCCCAACTGACACGCCGGGGAAACCGTCGGGTTGCCCCTCAGCGCGCACCGAAGTGCACCCACAGCGCGAGGTGGTCGCTGGGGTAGCGCGGCGACGGCAGGCGCGCGTCGTCGATCGCGTCCTCGGGCGGCGGGAGCAGGACGGCGCGCGGGGCGAGGCGCTGCGGGTCGAACAGCGCGTAGTCGATCGTGCGTCGGACCTCGCCCGCGGCGCGCACCTTCCACGTCGTCCACGCGGCCTCGGCGCCGAGGCAGGCGGCGTAGGCGCTCGAGCCCGACCGCGCGCAGCGCGGCGAGGGCCGCGGACTCGGGGACGTCGTTCAGGTCGCCGGCCACCACCAGCCGCGCGTCGGGGCCCAGCCGCGCCTGCGCCGCCCGGGCCCAGCCTCCGAGCTGGCGGGCCTGCGCGGCGCGCAGCGCCGCGTGCTCGAGCTTGGCCTTGAAGTGCGTGGTCGCGACCAGGAGCGGGGGCTCGCCCCGGAGGTCGTCGAGGGCCACGAGCAGCGCGTGCTGGACCTGGTTCTGGCCGTGGGCGTCGAGGTAGCGCCGCGGCTCCGCCCAGCGCAGGGCGAAGCGCTCGCGGCGAAAGGCGAGGCAGCAGCCGTCGCGTCCGTCGGCCTTGGGCACGAACAGGCTGGCGTAGCCGGCCGCCCGCAGCGCGGGCTCGAAGGCGTCGGCGAAGCGGTCGACCTCCTGCAGGCACACGACGTCGGGGGGGCGCCCGCTGCCCTCCCCCGCGAGCACGAGCCCGAGGAGCGCGTCGCGGCGCGCCTCCCAGGCCAGCGAGCCCTGCGGCGCGCGCACGAACCCGCCGCTCTCGGCGAGGGCGTCGGCCAGCACGTTCCAGGTCAGGAGGCTGAAGCCCGCACTGCCCTCGGGCGGGCCGGGGTGGAGGGCGCGCAGCGTCGCGTAGCTCGGGCTCGTCACGCTTCGAGTCTGTCAGCCCGCCGGGCTGGCGCAAGCGCGCCGGGGAGACGTTCGCGGGCGGGGGAGGAGCGGGCTGCCGCGTTCTGGTGGCACCTGGGCGCCGTCTGGAAGGGACTTAGCGCGAGGATCGGGCTGGTCCGCGCGGTGCGTTCTCTCTGGCCAACAGCCCTCTGGGCAGCTTGGAGAACCCACCATGACCCGTTCCACCCTGTGCCTGGCGGCGCTCTTCGCCGTCGCCTTGAGCGCCGAGGCGCAACAGCCCGGCCTCCCCTTCCCCGGCCCCAACCCCCTGCGCTTCGAGCGCGTCGAGCTCAGCCGCGAGCGCGCCGGGAGCCTGAGCTACCTCAGCGTGCGCGCCTCGGGGCGGGCGAGCTTGATCGAGGCCCTGGGGGCAGCGCCGCGCGAGCTGGACCTCCCCGCGCACCGGCTGCAGCAGCTCACCCGGGCCGTCCGCGGCCTGCGGGCGGGGACCCTCCCCCCCGACGTCTCCAGCGGCCCGCCGGTCCCCGGCGCGGCGCGCTTCGAGCTCGAGGTCGAGGCCGCGTTCCCGCTCCTCGGCGGCGCGACGAGCGGCGCGGTGGGCGCGATCGACCCGGCCTACCGCGCCCGGGTGGCGCCGGTGCTGGAGGTCCTGCGTCGGATCGAGCTCGAGATCCTGCAGAGCACCCCCGCGCTGGTGCCCCTGGAGGGGACCGTGGAGGTCGACGCCGACGAGGTGTGGGTCCAGGACTGGACAGGGCAGCGCACCCTGCTCGCGCCTGCGGACGTGGCGCGCTCCCTCGCGCGCTTCGCGCAGCTCGTGGTGCGCCTCGAGGGCAGCCACGACCCCGTGAGCGGCGCCTTCGTCGTGAGCCGGGTCGTGTCCCCGGAGCCCCAGACATTGGAGGGGGTCCTGGTGCGCTCGGCGATCGACGGCTACGCGCTCCGCGTCGGCGCCGAGGAGGTCCTGCTCGAGGGGCCGCTCGCGGCGCTCTATCCCCTCCTCGAGGGGCAGCGCGTCGAGGTCGAGGGCCAGCGCTTCACCAGCGCGGCGGGGCCGCTGCCGCTCCTGTTCGGCGAGGCGCTGCTCGCGCGCACGAGCCGTCCGACCTGGGCCGCCGTGTGGCGGCCTGGCGGCTCGGCCCGGGTCACGACGCTCCCCGCGGGGCGCCGGCTGCGCGCGGTGGGGACGACCGGGCCCCTGGTCCAGGCCCGCCTCGACGGCGGCCGCGAGGGCGTCGTGCCCTTCGAGGCGCTGGAGTGGGGGCCTGCGCCCTTCGGCGGGCTGCTCGCGCCGCTGCTCGGCGGGCAGTAGCCGCCGCTAGCGCGGGTCGAGCTCCGCGAGCTTGGCCCGCGCCGCGGCGAGGGCGGCGCCCAGATCCTGAGCGCCGACCCCCGAGCGCCAGCCGGCGTCGGGGTGGGCCTCGATCCCGCGCCACACCGCGCGCTGGCTGGGCGCGAGGTGCGGCAGCGGGTCCTGCTTGCGCCCGAGCGCGGCGTTGACCTTCGTCGCCTGGGCGCGGGTCATGGGGACGAAGCGCAGGGGGGAGTGCTGGAGCTGGTCGACGTCGTCCCCAGGCGTCGGGCGCAGGCTGCCCGGGTGGGGCACGGCGCGCTCGCCGACCGCCTGGCGGGCGAGGGTCAACTGCTGCGCCGAGTGGGTGAAGACCTGGGTCGCGCACTGCATGGCCTGGGCCTGAGCCAGGAGCTTGGCGTAGTCGATCGCCTGGGGGTCGTAGGTCAGCTCCACGACCTCGGTCCCGCCGAGCCAGCCAGTCTTCGTCTCGCGCACGCCTTCGAGGGCGCCGAGGCGCACCTCGCCCTCCCAGAAGCAGTGCATGCCGAAGGTCGCGCGGGCCAGGGGCGCGGAGCCGAGCTGACGCAGCCAGCTCGGGGCCGCGCGCTCGCGCTTGGCCAGCGCGTCGAGCATGGCCTGGGCCAGACCCTCCACCGTGTAGTTCCCGGCGAGGCGCGGCCCCAGGGGCTCGGCGTCCGGGGCCAGGATCCGCACCACCGGGTTGTTCCACGAGGGCTCACCGAAGCGCTCGAGGATCACGCGGTCGTCGCCGCCCCGGTTGTTGAACACCGCCGCCGGCACGAACAGCGTCTCCGCCGCGTCGACGATCAGCGGGTGCGAGAGCACGCGGCTCCCGTACTGCTTGCAGGTGCTGCAGCCGGGGACCTCGTCGAACAGCACGAGCAAGGGCTTCTCCTCCTTGCGCGCGCGGGCCTCGGCTGCGGCGAAGTCGCGCTCCCAGGCCACGCGGCCCAGCTCGACCGGCGCGTCGTCGGCGGCGGCGCTCAGGGCGCCCGCCGCCAGGAGTCCGAGGGTCCACAGGGGGGTACGCATGTCGTCCTCCAGTTCACCGAGCGTACAACGCGCGACCGGGTGGAGGCATTCCACCCGGTCGCGAGGAGGTCGGTGTTTACGCGGTGGTTACTCGATCGGGATCCGCACCGGGCGCTTGCCGCCCTCGGTCCCGTCGGGGAGCTTCACCGAGACGAACACCAGGGCGTGGTCGTCGGTGGGCTTGATCCGCAGGGTCGCGGTGTACTTCGGGCCCTTGGCCTTCTGCGCGAAGTCGCCGTTGGCCCGCTGCTCCCACCACAGGATCTCGCCCTCGCCCTCGAGGGTCGCCTCGAGGGTGATCTTGGCCGAGACCGAGCTGCTCCCGCTGGGCTTGGGCAAGGTCTTGACCTCCCCCAGCTTCAGCCCGCGGTTGGGGTCCAGGTTCTCGGAGCCGTTCCAGCGCGCGATCCCGTTGGCCTGGATCGGCGCCTCGAGCAGGTCGTTCTCGTTGACGCCCGCGTGGTCGAACAGCCCGGCGAACCACAGGTCCTGGCCGTCGACGAAGTGCTTGACCTGCGCGCCGACGACGTGCTCGCGGGAGGCGCGCTTGAGCCCGCCGCCCAGGGGGGAGAGCTCCCCGGTGGTCGTGTCCAGGATCGCCACGTTGTGCAGCAGCCCGAACTGGTTGTCGTGCACGAAGCTCCCGCTCAAGAGCAGCTTCGTGCGCCCCTCGTCGAGCCAGGACAGCTGGTCGACGTCCCGCGAGACGCCGCCCACCGTGGTGCAGCCTACCCAGCGGTCCTGGGCGACGTCGTACTTCGCCAGCCCGAAGGTCTCCTTGCGGTCCTTGACCGGGACGGTGTCGTCCACGATCGCCAGGGTCCCGCCGGCGTAGAGGTTGCCCGCGGCGTCGATCGCCAGGCAGCGCACGCGGGGGAAGATCGCGGCCAGGAAGCCCTGGAACACCTCCGCGCGCGTGGGCAGCCCGGGCAGCCCCTCGGGGTAGTACTTGCGGTCGATCTCCTTGAGCGAGACCTCGTTGCCCTTGCCCAGCGGGCGCCAGTCCTGGGCCTCGTGGTCCCACTTGGCGACGTTGTAGGCCATGCGGTCGTTGTTGGTGGGCACGCCGCCGTAGTAGTTGAACGTCCCGCCGATGTACACGTCCGCGGGGGTCTTCGAGGTGTCGAGGCAGATCGCGTAGATCCCCTTGACCGGCTTGCCCGGGTCCTCCGGCAGCAGGTCGTGACCCATGACGTGGTATTCCCCGGCCTTGTCGATCCGCAGCACGGCGGCGACGTCCTTGGGGTGCTCGTAGTCCGGGTTCTCGATCCCCGGGGGCCAGTTGCCCACGAGGTAGAGGTCGCCGGTGCGCGCGTCGTAGGCCAGGTCGTTGACGACGCCGGTGCCGCCCTCGGCGGCGTTGCCCTCGACGGCCTTCCCCCCGTGGGTGCCCTTGAGCGTGCTCCAGGACTTGGTCTCGGGGTCGAAGATCCCCACGCACCTGTGGCTGGAGATCGCGCCGTAGGCGTAGAGCTTGCCCTCGATCAGCTTCAGGCCCTCGGGGGGGCTCTGGATCCCTTCGCCCTTTCCGCCGTTGCCCGACCAGGCCAGCTTCTCCCAGCCCCGCTCGGCGTTCCACGACCACACGTACCAGCGCTCGCCCATGGCGGCCTGCCAGCTCCCGGCGAGGTAGACGGTGTCGCCGAGCTTCACGATCCCGCTCACGTCGGGGGTGCCCGTGCCGAAGTCCATGCCGGTCGCGCCGGACATGGAGGAGGTGCGGCCCCTGGCCCGCGGCGGCTGGGGGAACTGACGCGACCAGTGCTCGTTGCCGCTGGAGAGCGGCTGCGAGAGCGGCTGGGCGCCGGGACCCCACACCTCGTGGGGCGCGTTCGTGTCCGAGGTCTGGGGCGGGTTGGCCGTGAAGTCCACGGTCTCGTTCCAGCGCGCGATGTACTCCGAGGCGAACTCCTTGTTCTTCTCGTTGCCGAGGCCAATGCAGTGGAAGTCGCCCACGAAGTAGACGTCGTTGCCGTCGACGCACAGGCGCACCTCGGGGAACGGGATCGTGCCGAGGCCCGAGCCGAGCTGCTCCCAGGTCTGGGTCGCGGGGTCGTAGGAGATCGCGCAGGCGGCGGGTTCGCCGTTCTTGAACCCGGGGAAGGTGTCCTTGCCCTTGTTCACCCCGCCGAAGGCGCCGGCGAAGTAGAGCTTGCCGTTGTCGGCCTTGGCGATGCTCCACACCTCACGGCCCACGCCGCCCTTGCCGGTGGGGTCGATCCAGGCCTGCTTCTCGGCGTCCCACTTGGCGATCCCGCGCAGGGGGTCGCCGCCGCCCTTGCCCTCGCTGAACGCGCCCACGATCCAAATGTCCCCGCCGTCGACGAGGAAGTCCATGACGTGGACCGAGTCGAAGTGCATGAAGTCCGCGGCGCGCTGCAGGACCTGCTCGTCCTCGTGATACCCCTGCTTGCGGTGGTCGAGGGGGTAGGTCGTCCAGCCCTTGCCCTCCTGCCAGCTCGCGAACCCGGTGGTGTAGCGCGCGGTGGAGTCGCTGACCGCCGGGTTCTGCCCGTTGCCGGCGGTGTAGTGGAACTTCCCGCCGACGTAGATCGTCGAGGGCTTCGTCGAGGTGTCGACCTGGATCTCGTGGACCTGGGGCTTGGTGCCGCCGAGGCCGGGGAACAGCGGCTCGTAGGAGCCGGTGTCGAAGTCGTAGCGGTGGATCTTGGACGACTTGGGGAACCCGCTGAAGCGAATGCCCTCGCCGGTGTGCCCAATGTAGAGGTCGTTGCCCTGCGGGTCGTAGGCCAGGGCGTCGATCGCGCCGCCGGCGCTCACCGTGCCGTTGTACTGCGGGCCGCCCAGGGGCTGCCAGCGGTTGGCGGTGGGCTCCTGGGGGTCGTAGATCGCGAGCGCGTTCACGCCGCGGTACATCGTGCCCCCGGGGTTGGCGATCCGGGTGAAGGCGCCGCCGACCACGATCCGTCCGTCGGGGAGGAACTCCACCGCGTGGATCTTGCCGTCGGGGCCCTGCCCGCCCTGCTTGCCGAAGTAGCACACCACCTGGTAGCCGTCCTCGGGCGACCAGGTCCAGAGGTGCCAGTAGGTGTTCGGCTGGCGCTTGGTCAGGTCCGTGGGGTCGACGCCGGGCTCCCAGGCGCCGGACATCCACAGCTTGCCGTCGTGCCACTGCACCGACTCGAAGGACGGCTTGCCGCCCCCGTCGCTGAGGCCGGTGCCGGCGTGCATCGAGGTCGAGTTCTGTGGCTTCTGAAACTGACGCGACCAGTGCTCGTCGCCAGCCAGCCCCCCGCCGGCGAGCGCGCACAGCGCCGCCCCCAGCAGCCACGGGTGAGATCGATTCATGAAAGCCCCCATTCGTGAAGCGCGGCTCGGAGACGCCCCGCGTGGACGCCTTCCCGGCCGCACGGGAGCGAGCCTAAGGACGATCGGTCGTGTTTCAACCCGTAGGCGACGAGAGGCCGGCGACTCGGCGCAGCAGGTCCAGCGCGGTGGCGGTGGCGCGGGTCTGGATCAGGCCGCGGGTGCCCGCGAAGGTGCGCACGAGCGGGAGCTCGCGCCCCTCGGCGCAGGCGTGGAAGTAGACCCGGCCCACGGGCTTGTCCTCGCTCCCTCCGTCGGGCCCGGCGATCCCGGTCACGCCCACGGCGAGGTCGACGCCGGCGCGCGCGCGCACGGCGTGGGCCAGCGCCTGGGCCACCTCGGGGCTCACCGCGCCATGAGCCGCGAGCAGCGCGGGGTCGACCCCCAGGCGCTCCTTGGCGGCGTTGGCGTAGGCCACCACGCCCTCGAGCAGGACCGCCGACGAGCCCGGGACCCCGGTCAGCGCGCTCGCGACCCGGCCCCCGGTGCAGCTCTCGGCCACGGCGACGGTCAGCCCGCGGGCGGCGAAGTCCTTGACCAGCGCCGCGGGCAGGTCGTCGGCGCCCTCAGCGCAGAGGTAGTCGCCGCACACCTCACGGGACAGCGCCTGCGCCCGGGCGAGGAGCTGGGGGTCGCTGGCGCGGAGCGAGACCACGATCGTCCCCCGCGCCTCCTCGACGTTGTAGCGCACGGTCAGCGGGCCCAGCGCCTCCACCGGGAGCATGCGCTCGCCCAACACGCTCTCCGCGAGGCCGACGGTGCGGAAGGTCCACTCGGCCAGCGCGCCGGGGCCCAGGGGGGCGAGCTCGGCCTCGACGTAGGTGCGCCACAGCCAGCGCATCTCCCGCGGGACCCCCGGCATGGAGTAGACCCGCGCCCCGTGCAGCTCGAGCCGCACGCCGGGGGCGGTGCCCGCCTCGTTGGTGTAGACCTGAGCGCCCTGGGGCAGGTTCGCCTGGCGCCGGTTCTGGCTGTTGGGGACGCGCCCGAAGGCCTTGAACCGGGCCTCGATCTCGGCCCAGGTGCGCGGGTGGAACTCGAGGGGCACCCCCGCCTCCGCCGCCAGCGCTTCGAGGGTCAGGTCGTCGGAGGTCGGACCCAGACCGCCGGTCACGAGCACGACCTCGGCCTCGGCGCAGGCCTGCCCCAGGGCGCGGCGGATCTCCTCGACCACGTCGGCGCAGGCGCGGTGCCCGACCACGCGAAAGCCCAGCCCTTCGAGCTGCGTCGAGAGCCAGGCGGAGTTGGTGTCGACCAGGGCCCCCGCGGTGAGCTCGGTGCCGATCGCGAGGATCGAGGCCCGGGGGGCGTTCACGGCTTCTTGGGCGCGAGCTGCCAGGCGTCGTCGGCGGCGAAGGTGCGCACGACCTCCCCGTTCATGAAGTAGGCCCGGCGCCCGTCGCGGGTGACCCACTGGGTCCACACCACGTCCTCCCCGACCTGGTTGCGGCGGGTCTCGTGGGCGACGCGGGCGGGCATGCCCGCAGCGATTCGCGCCTCGGCCGCGTTCTGGCCGCGCTTGAGCCGCCCGCTCTTCGCCGCCCGGGCCGCGTCCACGGGGTTGTCGCGCACGATCACGAGCTGCCCCTGCTGCGCGGCCAGCTCGTCGGCGATCACCGCCTTGAGCTCGAGGGCCTCCTTGCGCACCCAGCGCTTGTCGTCGGTCTGCACGAAGCCTTCGTCGGTCTTGAAGGCCTCGTAGGAGCGCCACTCGCCGCCGGTCTGGGTCGCGCCCAGGCCCTCGAGGCGCTTGCGCAGCCGCGCCTTCTGCGCCTCGTCCTGGACCTTGACCTCGAGCCGCGCCAGGAGCGAGATCGCGCCCAGGCGGTCGTTGGCGGCGAGCATGCGCTCGGAGAGCGCCAGCGCGCCCTCGACGTCGTCGTCGCCCAGGAGCTGGGCCTCCACGTGGGCCTGGCGCCGCGCCACGAGGCGCGCCAGCGCGCGCAGCTCGTCGTCGTCGTAGCGCTTGGCCAGGGCCTGCGCCTCCTCGACCAGCGCGGCGTAGGGCGCCGGGTCGTCGGCGCCGAGCTTGCTCATCGCGGCGATCAGGCGCTCGGCGTCCCCGGGGATCGCGGTCACGTCCTCCACGTGCAGCACGCGCTTGCCGGAGACCTGCTGAGCCTTGCCGAACAAGCGCACGGTGCTCTTGCGGCGGGCGAGGGACGCCCCGTCCGGGGTCAGGTCCTGGGTCAGCCGGCGCTGCAGGCGGCCGTTGGGGTCCACGTGGAAGAACCCGCGCTGCTCGGGGGTCAGGTCCAGCAGGAGCACCTCGTCGCCGCTGCACTCGAGCCAGCGCCCCTCGGCGTAGAACGGCTGGCCCAGGTCCTGAGCCTCGAGCTTGCTCCAGCGCGCCGGCGGGAGGTAGGTGTGCCCGTCCACGGGCTCCTGGGCGGACGCGGTCAGCGCGCAGGCGGCGCCGAGGATCCAGATCCGGTAGTTCACGTCGTCCTCCTCAATCCGACTCGGGCTGGACCGTGCTGCACACGACCCCGTTGTAGAAGTAGACCCGGAGCCCGTCGGGCATGGCCCACTGCTCCCACACCACCTCGGGCTGCTCGCCCACGGCGGGGTCGATCATGCGCGAGACGGTCGCCGGCAGGTAGGGGCGGCCCTCGCGCTGCATGCGCACGATGTGGTCCTTGCCCATGCCCCGCAGCACCTCGCCCCGGGCCACGGCCTTCTCCAGGACCTCGGCGATGCTCGCGCCGAAGGGCGAGGAGTCGCTGAGGGCCAGGAGCGCGAGCAGCTCCTGGGCTGCCTCGTGGAACTCGGCGCGGCGGGTGGACATCCAGGTCAGCGCGCCCCGGCGGTCGGGGTGTCGGCGGAAGCCGAGCACGTGACGGAACTCGCCCAAGGGATACCAGGTGTCCCCCAGCCGCCGCGCCTGCAGCGCGTTCATGGCCCGGGCCAGCTCGTCCTTGAGCGCGGGGGCGACCTCGGGGTGGCGCCAGGCCTGGGCCAGGACCGCGAGGTCGCCCTCGGCCTCCCCGGCGGCGAGCCAGGCCGCGGCCTTGGCCGGGAGCGCCCCCAGCCGGGCGAGGTTCTGCGCCTCGAGCTCGGCGCGCAGCTCGTCGGCGAACCCGCGCAGCGCGGCGCGGTCCTCGGCGGCGTGGGCGGTCACCAGGCGCTGCCGCGCGCGGGCCCGCAGCGCGACCCGACCGGCGCGGTCCTCCGGCGGCAGGGCCTCCAGCGCCTCCCGCAGCCGGGTCAGGTCGTCGGGCTGGCGCGTGACCTGCTCGACCTCGAGCAGGATCCCCAGCTCGTCGCCGCCCCAGCGCAGCACCCCCTCGACGTCGATCACGCTGCGGTAGGGGGTCAGCGCGTTGCCTGAGCCGTCGCGGTCCTGCTCGAGCTGGTCGGCGAGGGCGGGGATCTTCACGTAGAGCCGACCGTCCAACCCTTGCCCGTAGGTGCGCAGCATGGGCTTGCGCGTGCCGCGGTAGCGCAGGGCGCGCACCCGGGCGCGCGCGCCGGCGGCGTCGCGCTCGAGCTCGAGCAGCCCCAGGGGCGTCAGCTCGCGGACCTCGTCCTGCGCCGCGAGCGCGCCGCAGCAGAGGAGGGCCGCCGCCAGCAGCCAGCGCGCGCTCACGGGCCCTCCGCGTAGAAGTGCAAGGTGCGGCGGTCGGTGGTGACCATGAGCCCGTGGTCCGCGACGAGGATCGCGTGGCAGGCGCCGCGACCGTGCTCGGGGAACAGGGCCAGGGTCGTCACGACCCCGCGGTCCTGGGTCAGGGCCACCAGCGCCGGGATCGGCTCCTCGCTCGCGACCTCGGGCGGCGCGCCCCAGCCGACCACCACCGACTCGCCCGCGAGCGCCAGGCAGGGCACGGCCTCGGTCTCCAGGGTCCGCTCCCACAGCAGCCGCGGGCCGTCCTCGCCCAGGGCGTAGGCCCCCACGTAGCCGGTCTGCGCGAGGAACAGGCGCTCGCCAGCGGCGGAGGCCAGGGCGCGGGCGCGCCCCGGACGCGGGAAGGGGACCGAGCCCCGCGGTTCGCCCGCCGCCGCGTCGAGGAGCAGCAGGTGCGTGCGCAGGGGGATCGCCAGACGGGTGGCGCCCAGGCTCACGGGGCCGCCCTGGGGGACCTCCGGGCAGCGGTAGCTCCAGCGCAAGGCGCCGTCCGCCAGGCCGTAGGCGTAGACCACGCCGTCGGTGGCGGAGAACGCGCAGAGGTCCCCCACGAGCGCGGGGCTCCAGGGGAGCTGCCCTTCACAGCGGGCCTTCCACACCTCGGCGCCGGCGAGGTCCAGCGCGCGCACCCGACCCTCGGACGTGCCGTAGACCACGCGCCCGCCGGGCACCGTCTGGCCGTCGACCGCCCGCGCGGGTCCCAGGATCCCCGGTCCCCCGGGCGCGACCTCGATCCAGGACGGCGCCGGCGTGGCCTCGCGGTCGGCCGGGAGGGTCACCCGCGCGATCCCCCGGGGGGTCGTGAGCACCAGCAGGTCGGCGCCGTCGGCGCCGGCGCCCGGGAGCAGGGTCGGGTCGCCGAAGGCGTCCCCCAGGTCGCCGAGCTCGAGCTTCTTGTCCCAGCTCGCGAGGGGCTGGATCCCTTGGCTCCCGATCTGGAGCACGCGCAGGGTCCCCGAGCGCGAGGGCGTGAACACGAGGCCCGAGGACGGGGACTGGACCAGGGCGTTGTCGAAGCCCTGGGCGTCGGCGTTGCCCGAGAACGGCTTCTGGTAGATCGAAGCCTGGATCACCCCGTGCCACTCCTGGCCGTCGAAGGACTGGCTCCACACCACCCGCTCGTCCCCGCCCGCCAGCTCCTCCTTGAGCTGGACCTCGACCGACTTGGTCGGGCGGAACTGGGCGAGCACGAAGTCCTGGTCGGGCTTGGTCACGCCCTGCAGGCGCCCGGCGACGTAGACCTTGAAGCCCGCGGGCACCGAGCTCACGAGGATCGGCAGCTCGAGGCTCGCCGCCTCCTTCGAGCGGGGGTGCTCGGCGAACAGCTCGAGCCCCTTGGCGAACCAGACCTCGTGCTTCCCGCCGACCCGCGCCTCGTCGATCTCCTTGAGCAGGGCCTTGGCCGCCGCCGCCTGGTCCGCGAGCTTGTTCGGGTCGTAGTGCAAGATCCCCGAGGCCTTGACCGCCGCGGCGCCAGCGACGCCCACGATCAAGAGCACCACCGCGTAGACCAGCCAGCCGCGGCTCCGCGCCTGGGGGCGCTCGTGCTCGGCGTTCATGCCCTGCAGCAGGGCGCTGATCCGCGGGCGCGGGGTCGGATCGAGCTCGAGGATCGCCTGATAGCACTGCCGCAGGCGCGCGGTGTCGCGCCCGCCCTCGAGCTGGGTCGCGAGCTGCTCGTAGATCGCCAGCGCCTGGCGCTCGGCCCCCGTGCGCTGCAGGCTCTCGGCCAGGGGCAGGAGGATCTCGGGGCGGTTGGGCTCGTACTCGTTCAGCCGGCTGAACAGGGCGGCCGAGGCGGCGTAGTCGTTGAGCGCGTAGTACTCCTCGGCCTTCTCGCTCAGCTCGCCTTGCTCGAGGGCGCGCACCGCGCCGTGCTGGATCATCTCGGCGAGGTGCTTGCAGAGCTCGAACTCGCTGATCATGAACTGCTCGGCCAGGCCCTCGAGGGTCTTGCGCCCGTCGACCAGGCGCGCCGCGTCCTTGGCGATCCGCTCGGGCACCTCGAGCCCGTTGAGCTTGTCCGCGTCGACGAGGGTGAACACCTCCTTGGTCGAGGGCACGAGGTGCCGGATCAGCGCCCACTCGTCGAGTCGGCGCATGGCCTCCATGATCAGGCTGTTGGTGTTGAAGGCCAGGCGCGTGAGGTTCGGCGACTCGCGCGCCATGTCCTCGGGCATTTGATCGGCGAGGAACTCGAACTCGGCCTTGCGCCACAGGAACAGGTCGTAGAGCTCTTCTTCGATCTGGTGGCGCACGAGGCGTTCGATGTCCTCGTTGGAGCAGAACTGCTCCTCGACCAGGATCTCGCCCAGGCGCTTGTGGCTCTGGCGCTGGAGCTTGAGCGCGAGCTCGAGCTCGTCGGGGGTGATCTTGTCCTCGCCCACGAGCAGCTCGCCCAGCCGCTGGCGGCGGCTGGAGCTCATGAGGGTGATCTCACCCTCCGCGAAGAAGATCTTCTTCTCGCGCTTCCCGTCGGTGACGATGAGCGTCCCCGAGTGACGGTTCATGGCCAGCGACTGGAAGATGTTGCTGAGGTCCAGGACCTCGAGGTTCCCCTTGAAGCTCTTCCCTGCCATGAACGACGCGAAGCACCTTTGTGACGCGGCCCGTCGGGCCAGTAAGCTGAGATTGTAGCTCGCCTTACCTCGGCAAGCACGCCCTCTGGGACCCCCGTGTCCCCTCGGCTACACGGCGACCCCCCCGAGCCCGAGCCCCAGGGGCTATGTTCGTCCCGTGCCGCCCCGCGACGACCCGCTGCCCCTCGAGGCCTACCCGCCCCGCGCGCTCTACGTGCACCTGCCGTTCTGCGCGCGGCGCTGCCCCTACTGCGACTTCGCCACCGCGCCCCTGAACGCGGCGCAGGAGGCGCGCTACCTCGACGCCCTCGGGCGCGAGCTCGCCGCCCGCGCCCCAGCCAGCTTTCGCCCGGACACGGTCTACCTCGGCGGCGGGACTCCGGCGGAGCTGACCACCCCGGGCCTCGAGCGCCTGGTCGAGCTGCTCGCGCCCCACGCGGCCCACGCGCGGGAGGTGACCGTCGAGGCCAACCCGCGCACCCTGCTCCCGCGCAAGCTCGCGCGGCTCGTCGAGCTCGGCGTCGATCGGGTGAGCCTCGGGGTCCAGAGCTTCGCCGCCGAGACCCTCGAAGCGCTCGGCCGCTTCCACCGCGCCGACGACGTGCGCCGCGCCGTGGACGCGGTGCGCGCGGCCGGCGTGCGCTCGTTGAGCCTGGACCTGATCTTCGCCGTCCCGGGTCAGAGCCTGGACGACCTCGCCCGCGACCTCGACGCGCTCCTGGCCCAGGCCCCGGAGCACGTCTCGGTCTACTGCCTGACCGTGGAGCCCGAGACCGAGTTCCACCGCCAGCGCGAGCGCGGCGAGCTGGTCGAGCAGTCCGACGCGCGCCAGGCCGCGCACTATGCCTTGGCCCGGCGCACCCTGCGCGCCGCGGGCTACGAGCACTACGAGGTCTCGAGCTTCGCCAAGCCGGGACACCGCTCGCGGCACAACCGCGCCTACTGGCGGAACCTCCCCTACCTGGGCGTCGGCAACGGCGCCGCCTCCACCTGGGCGGCGAGCGCCAGCACAACGCCCGGGACCTCGACGACTACGTCGCGCGGGTGCTGGCCGAGGGCCACGCGGTCGTCGACCGCGAGCGCCTCGCGCGCGAGGCGAAGCTCAAGGAGACGGTCTACCTCGCGCTGCGCACCAGCGCCGGGGTCGTGCGCCGGAGCTACACGCGCACCACGGGGGTCGACCCCTACGCGCACTTCGCCCCGGAGTTCGCCCGGCTGGAGGAGCTGGGGCTGATCCTGCGCACCCCGGAGCGCGCCTGGCTCTCGGGCAAGGGCGTGAGCGTCGCCGACGCGATCGCCCGGGAGTTCTTGTAAGGACCTGGCGGCATGGCTCACCCCTGGCCGCGCAGGGTGAGCACGAGGTAGGCCAGCTCGGTGCGGCTCTCGGAGTGAGACTTCCTGAGCGCGCTGCTCACGTGGCGCTTGACCGTCTCCGGCGAGAGGTTCAGCTCCTGGGCGATCTCCTTGTTCGACAGGCCGCGGGCGACCCAGCGCGCGACCTCGGCCTCGCGCTTGCTCAGGCCGAACAGCTCCTCCGCCGGGGGCTGCGCGCGCTTGAGGTCGAGAACGGTGCCGTCCTGGCGGCGGAGGAACCCGCCGAGGGGCACGTGGTTCCAGATCAGCGCGCGCCCGGCCTGCTCGAACAGGATCTTCGCCAGCCGGCGCTCGCGCTCGCCGAAGGGGCGCGCCCCGGGCGCGCGGTGCAGGCTCACGCACACCAGCCGCTGCTCGCTGATCCGCACCGAGACCATCAGCCGATCCTCCGAGCCGATCGCCTCGCACAGTCGGTAGTGCGGGTGCGCGTGGAAGTCCTCGGGGGCGATCACGTCGCTCAAGAGCCAGGTCTTGGGTGTGTGCACCGGGCTCTGCACGAGCTCGGTCACGGTGGGGAGGATCGTGGGGTCGTCCTGGCCGTTGCTCGCGGTGTAGTCCTCGATCAGCGCGCGCTCGCGTTCGCCGAGGCCGCAGTCGTAGATCGAGACGAGCCGCACGGGCTGGTCGGGGACGCCGGTGTACTCGGCGCGGATCAAGAAGCCCAGCTTGGCCTCGAGGTGCGCGGCGGTGCCGAGGAGGAAGCGCTGGTCGCGCTCTGCGGGCGTGAGCTTGGGGTCGGCGAGGTCGCCGACGAGTCGCGCCACGCCCTCGACGTCCGCCCACGTCGGTAGCTCGCTCACGCGTGGTGTTCCCCTCGCCGGTTCACGTCGAGTCCCCCTTCCAAGCAGATCGGGCGGACTGTATCGAACCAGCCCCGTCAGGGGCATGACCCATATGGGTGAACCGCGGCTAAGCTTATCGGTCGAAGGGCTTAACTCTGGATCCAGTGAACGAGCGGCGCTCCAGGCCACGCTCCACGCCCCGCTGAACGCAGCGAGACGGGATCCTTCAGCGCACCGACCGCAGGTTGTCGATCAAGGACTTCATCGTCCCCACCCAGCCCTTGAGCCCCGCGGTCGCGCCGGGGCGACGCACCGAGAGCACCAAGTTCAACAGGCTCTGAACAGCCTTGACCATGCCCAGCAGGAAGCGGATCCGAGCCAGGGAATACCCGCTGGGCGGGCTGGCCTGGGCCTCCTCAAGGGCGGCCTCGAGCGCCATGCGCGCGGTCTCGAGCAGGATCCACTCCCGGGTGCGCAGGACGTCGGTCACCGCGGGCCACACGTCGACCACGGCCTCGTAGGGGGCGTTGCGGCCCTCGCCCACCGCGCGCACCAGGCCGTACTGCATCAGGTCGGTGATCGTGCCGCTCACCAGCGAGCGGCTGACCCCCAGCGTGTCGGCGATCCGGGTCTGGTGCATGGGGCCGTCGCGCAAGGCCAGGAGCGTCCACACCCGGCCCATGATCGACTTGAAGCCCCAGTACTCGACCAGGCTCCCCGACGCGTCGCAGACCTGTATGATCCGCCGCTCCATGCGCTCGCTGGGACCCTGCATGGGCCCCAGCTTAGACGGACTGCCGCGCTGCGTCAGCGATTCTTTCGGGACATTCGGGCTGGCCTTCATGTTGTTCATGATAGTGTGAACAAGCTGGAGGTCCACCCTGAGTTGGACGAACGCAGCGCAAGAGGCCCCGAGCGCGCCCGCCGCGCCGGCCCTCCGTATCCAGCGCCTGCCGGCGGCCGAGGCCGAGGTGCGCCTGAATCCAGGGCGCTACAGCGGCGAGGCCTGGGCCTGGGCGGGCGCCGAGGGCGCGGCCCTGGCCCTGGGGGTCGCGTCGCGGCTGCGCTGGGACCTGGCCCCCGACGGGGCGGCTTGGGACGCCGCCTGTTCAGCGTGGCTCGAACGACTGCCCGAGCCCCCCGACGCCCGGACCGCGGCGGCGCCCTGGCTGTGGGGCGGGCGCGGGTTCTTCCGCGCCGCGCCGGCGGCCCCTTGGGCGGGCTGGCCGGCCGCGGAGCTGCGCTTGCCGGAGCACGTGCTGGTGCGCGACGGCGAGGGCCTGTTCGCCTTGAGCTTCGTGGACGCCCCGCTCCCCGAGGCGCGTCCCTTCGCCACCCCCTGCGCGGCGACCGCCGAGACCGCGCCGATCCCGGCTCGCGAGGCCTGGGTCGCCCACGCCGAGGCCGCGCGCCAGGCGATCCTCGCCGGCGCCTGCCGCAAGCTCGTGCCCGCCCGGGCGCGGCGCTTCGCTCTGCCCGCGGGCGCGCGCTACGACCTGGCGCGGGTGTGGGACGCCCTCGCCGCCGGGCCGGGCACCCGCTACTGCCTGACCCAGGGCGCGCAGGCCTTCGTGGGCCGCACCCCGGAGCGCCTGGTCGCCGTGCGCGGCGAGCGCCTCGAGACGGTGGCCCTGGCGGGCACCGCGCCCCGCGATCCAGACCCCGCGCGGGACCGGGCGCTGGGGGCCGAGCTGCTCGCGAGCCCCAAGATCCAGGACGAGCACCAGGCGGTGGTCGCCGGGATCCGCCAGGGGCTGCAGGCGGCGGGGCTCGACCCCGCCCCCGCGCCGGCCCCGCGCCTCAAGCTCCTGGCCGAGGCCCAGCACGTCGAGACCCCGCTGAGCGCCCCTCGCGCGGGCCGCGGGCTGTGGGCGCTGGTCGCCGCGCTGCACCCGACCCCCGCCCTGGCGGGCCTGCCCCAGGACGTCGCCCAACCCTGGCTCGAGGCCCACGAGCCCTGGGGTCGCGGGTGGTTCGGCGCGCCCCTGGGCTGGGTCGACCGCCAGGGCGACGGCGCGGCCTGGGTCGCGATCCGCGGCGCGCTGCTCCAGCGCGGCGAGGCCTGGGCCTACGCCGGCGCCGGCGTGGTCGCGGGCTCCGACCCCGCGGCCGAGTGGGACGAGACCGAACTCAAGCTGACCCCCCTGACCCAAGCGCTCGCGGAGGCGTGCGTGGAGGAGGACCTGTGACCGACGCGGCTCTGCTGAACCAGCGCTTCGCCGCCGACTTGATCGGCGCCCTGACCGGCGGTGGCCTGCGCCACCTCGTGGCGTCCCCCGGGGCGCGCAGCGCGCCGCTCTTGATCGCGGCGGCGAGCTGTCCCGCGCTGCGGGTGCACATGGTGCTCGACGAGCGCGTGGCCGGCTTCGTGGCCCTGGGCCTGGCCAAGGCCACCGGGCGCGCGGTGGCGCTGCTCTGCACCTCGGGCAGCGCGGCCGCCCACTACTACCCCGCGGTGCTCGAGGCCGAGGCCGCCGGCGTGCCCCTGCTCGTGCTCAGCGCGAACCGACCCCCGGAGCTCCACGGCTGCGGCGCGCCCCAGACCCTGGACCAGACCCGCCTGTTCGGCGACCACGCGCGCTGGTTCCGGAGCCTCGGCCCCGCGGGCCCAGGGCTGGAGTCGGCCCTCGTGGGCGGCGTCGTGGCTCAGGCCCTGGACGCGGCGGAGGCCGCGCCGGGCGGCGTGGCGCACCTGGACGTCGCGTTCCGCGAGCCGCTCTACAGCCCCGACCTGCCCCCCTGCCCCGCGACCCCCCGCGCGATCCCGCGCGCCGCGCGCCTGCACGCGGGCGGTGAGGTCGCCTGGAACCTGGCGCCCTTCAAGGACGCCAGCCGGGGCGTGATCGTGTGCGGGCCTCAGTCCGGAGGCCTGCGCGACGCGGCGAGCTTCGGCGCGGCGGTCGAGGCCCTGGCCGAGCACCTGGGCTGGCCGATCCTGGCCGAGCCCCTGGGCCACGCCCGCGGCAGCGCGGCGGCGGTGGGCCCCGTCGAGCTCCTGCTGCGCGACGACGCGTTCCGCGCGGCGCAGCGGCCGGACGTGGTCCTGCGCTTCGGCGGCTGGCCGACCTCCAAGCCCGTGGGGCGCTGGCTCGCGAGCCTCGACGCGCCCCAGGTCCTGGTCGAGCCCGGCGGGCGGCTGTTGGACCCGTCCTACCGCGTCGCCGCGATCCTGCCCCTCGCGCCCGCGGACGCCTGCGCCGCGCTGCAGGCGGCGCTGCCTCCCGGCCCGCGGCCGCGGGTGTGGCAGCAGCGCTGGCGCGACGCGGGGGCCCGGGTGGAAGAGGTCCTGCGGCCGCTCCTGGCGGACGAGCGCCCCTGGGAGGGGAGCGTGGCCCGCGCGCTGGCCGAGGCCTTGCCCGCGGCGGCGCTGCTCCAGGTGGCGTCCTCCATGCCGGTGCGCGACCTGGACAGCTTCGGCGCGCGCTTCGCGCCGGGGGTCGTCGTCTCCGGCAACCGCGGCCTGAACGGGATCGACGGGACCCTCGCCACCGCCTGGGGCGCGGCGCTCGGCTGGGACGGGCCGACCTTCGTGCTCTCCGGCGACCTGGCCTTCCTCCACGACGCCGGCGGGCTGCTCGCCGCGCGCGGGCTCGGGGTCTCGGCCACGGTGCTCGTGATCCAAAACGGCGGCGGCGGGATCTTCGAGCGCCTGCCGGTGGGCGAGCACCCGAACCACGAGGCGCTGTTCGTCACGCCCCAGACCGCCGACCTCGCCGCGCTGTGCGCGGCCGCCGGCGCCAGCCACCGCCGGGTCGAGACCCTGAGCGCGCTGCGCGAGGCCCTGCGCGAGGCCCCCGCCGGGCTGCGGGTGCTCGAGGTACCCTGCCCGCGGCCGTTCAACCTGGCGCAGCACGCGCTGGCCGCCGAGCGCGCGGCGGCGCTGAGCCTGGAGGTGGCGTGTCCGCCCCGGTAGCCCTCCCCCGACCGTCGCCGCTCAAGGCCTGGCTGGCCGCGCTGCGCCTGCCGACGCTCCTCGTGGGCGCCGCGCCGGTCGGCGTGGGCAGCGCGCTGGCCGCGGACCAGGGCCGCTTCCTGCCCCAGGCGGCCCTCGCCGCGCTGGGGGTGGCCCTCGGGCTGCAGGTCGCCTCGAACCTGGTCAACGACGTCGCCGACCACCAGAAGGGCGCCGACACCGAGGCGCGCCTGGGCCCGCCCCGCGCGGTCGCCCAGGGCTGGCTCTCGCCGGGGCAGGTGTGGGCGGGGGCCGCGTGCGCTGTCGCGCTGGCCACGGCCTGCGGCGTCTACCTCAGCACCCTCGCGGGCTGGGAGCTGCTCGCCGTGGGCGGGGTCGCGATCCTGAGCGCGATCGCCTACACCGCGGGGCCGCTGCCCTTGGCCTACCACGGGCTGGGCGAGCTGTTCGTGTTCCTGTTCTTCGGGCTCGTGGCCACCGCGGGCACGACCTACGCCATGCTCGGCGAGCTGACCCCGGGGGCCCTCGTCGCCGGCGCGGCCCTGGGCGCGATCGCGAGCGCGGTGCTCGTGGTCAACAACCTGCGCGACGTCGAGGAGGACACCCGCAGCAACAAGCGCACCCTCGCCGTGCGCCTGGGCGCCCCCGCGGCGCGGGTCGAATACGTGGCCCTCGTGGCCCTGCCCTTCGGGCTCCTGGGCATGGGGGTCGCCCTGGGCTGGTTCGGTCCCTGGGCGCTGCTCGCGCTGGGCGCCTTGCCCCTGGCCGCCTGGCGGGCCCACGTCCTGTGGCGCGCCCGCGGGCGCGCGCTGAACCCGCTCCTCGGTCAGACCGCGCAGCTCGAGGTCGCCTTCGCCGCGCTCCTCGCGGTGGGGGTGCTCCTGTGAAGGCGCGCCTGCACGCCTACCGCCTGCGCTTCCTCCGTCCGCTGACCACCGCCCGCGGGCGCGTGGACGCCCGCCGCGGCTGGCTGCTCGAGCTCACGGACGGCGCGCGCACCGGCTGGGGCGACGCCGCGACCTGGCCCGGGTTCGGGCCCGCGCCCCGCGCGCTGCGCGCCGCGCTGCGCGAGCTCGCGCGCCGCGACCCCACCGACCTCGCGAGCTGGACCCAGGGGATCGAGGGCCCCGCGCGCCACGCGGCGGCCTCGGCCTGGCTCGACCTCGAGGCTCAGCGCCAGAGGCTGAGCCTGGCGCGGCTGTTGAACCCTCGGGCCGCGGATCGCGCCCGGACCCACACCCTCGTGAGCGACCCCGAGGACGCGCGCGCGGCCCGCGCCGCCGGGGCGAGCGCGTTCAAGCTCAAGGTCGGCGGGCGCCCGCTGGACGAGGACCTGGCCCGGGTGCACGCGCTGCGCGCCGCCGCCGGGCCCGAGGCCGCCCTGCGCCTCGACGCCAACGGCGCCTGGAACCGGGCCGAGGCCGAGGTCGCCTGGCCCGAGCTCGTCGAGCTCGGCGTCGAGCTCGTGGAGCAGCCGCTGGCCGCCGACGACCTGGCGGGCCTGCGCGTCCTGCGCGGACGCGGCGTCGCGGTCGGCGCCGACGAGTCCCTGGCGCTCCTGGGCCCCGACGCGTTGGCCCGGGCCGAGGCCGCCGACGTGTGGGTGCTCAAGCCCCAGGCCCTGGGCGGCCCCGACCGGGCGCTGGCCCTCGGGCGCCGCGCGCGGGACGCCGGCGCGCGGCCGCTGGTGACCCACGCCCTCGACTCCGCCGTCGGGCGGCGCGCGGCGCTCCACGTCGCCTGCGCCCTCGACGAGCCCACGCCCCACGGCCTGGGCGACCCCTTCGGGCACGACGTGCTCCCCGCGCAGCCCCTCGAGGCCACCGGCCCCGGGCTCGGGCTCGCGGGCGCACCCGCGCCCGTCCGCTCCCCCCGAACCCCCGTGGAGGTAGGTTCATGATCGCGACACCGCTCATGGAGCCGGTCGCTCCGGCTGCCGTCTCGGCCTCGGCCTTGCCCAACCCCGTGTGGAGCACCTACCTCTCGCGCCCGAACCACGTCGTGCTCGAGTGCGGGAGCCTGCGCTGGAAGGCGCACCACCTCGCGGAGGCCATGCTCACCAGCGCTGGGCGCCTGACCCAGGGCGGGGTGCGCCCGGGGGACAAGGTCGCGCTCTGCGGCCCGCCGTCGCCGGAGTGGGTGATCACCTTCCACGCCCTGGGCTGGATCGGGGCGACCGTGATCCCGCTGCCCCACGACGCCCCGGCGCGCGAGCACCAGCGCCGGCTGCAGACCCTGCCCCCGGACCACGTGATCCTGACCCACGGGCTGCGGATGGAGGCCGTGCAGCCCCTGATCCAGGGGCACCCGCGCGGGACCTTCGTCACCGAGCTGCCCCCGGGGCCCGCGCCCGCGGAGCGCTTCTGGCCGCTGGAGGAGCCGCGGATCTACGCCTTCACCTCGGGCTCGAGCGGCGACTCGCAGCCGGTGGCGCTGACCACGAGCCAGCTCGCCTTCAGCGCCTTCGGCTCGGCGGTCCGCCTGGGCCACCACCCAGACGACCGCTGGCTGGCGTGCCTGCCCTTCCACCACGTGGGGGGGCTCTCGATCCTCGTGCGCTGCGCGTTCTACGCCACGACCTGCGTGCTCCAGCCGCGGTTCGACCCCAAGCACGTGGCCGAGACCCTGGACAAGGGCGAGGTGAGCATGGTCTCCCTCGTCCCCGCCATGCTCGAGCGCGTGCTCGACGCGCGGGTCGCGGAGCGCCCGTTCCCGGACGCGCTGCGGGTCGTGCTCCTCGGCGGCGACGCCGCCCCCGAGGGTCTGGTCGAGCGCTGCCGCGCGCTGAAGGCGCCGATCGCCCTGACCTGGGGCCTGACCGAGACCGCGTCCCAGGTCGCGACCCGCGAGCCCGGGGACTTCGGCGAGGAGTCGGGCTGCGGCGCGCCCTTGCCCTTCGCCCGCGTGCGCAGCGCGGGGGAGACCCTCGAGGTGCTCGGGCCGCTCGCCGGCGGGCGAGTCGCCACCCGCGACCGGGGGAGCGTCGACCGCCACGGGCGCGTGCACGTGCGCGGGCGGGCCGCGCAGTTCATCGTGTCCGGCGGCGAGACGATCGCGCTCAAGGAGATCGAGGCCGTGCTCACCGAGCACCCCGCGGTCGCCGAGGTCGCCGTGCTGGGGGTGTCCGACGCGCGCTGGGGCGAGCGCCCGGTGGCCGCCCTCGTGCCCAAGGATCCGCAGGTCCTGCCCAGCAACGCCGAGCTGCGCGCGTTCTGCGTGGGCCAGCTCTCGGCGTTCAAGGTCCCCGACGCCTTCCACTGGCTGGCGACCCTCCCGCGCACGTCCCTCGGCAAGCTGGCCTGGGGCGAGCTGCGCGCGCAGCTCCCTGCGCCCCGCGGCGGCGCGCGCCCCGCGGAGCAAGACCTGCGGGCGACGACGCCCCGGGAGCCGCTGCCCGCGAGCGCCCCGGACCCCGTGCTCCAGACCCTCGTCGGCGTGGCGCACGCGCGCTGCGGCGGCGAGCTCGGCGAGCGGCTGAGCGACGTGTTCGGCTGGCTCCAGGACGGCCTCGAGCGCCTGGACGTCGACCTCAGCGGCATGGTCCAGGAGCTGGGCACGGCCCCGACCCTCGACTCGCGCCGCGCGGCGGGGCACCTCCTAGGCACCACCGGCAAGCGCCTGCGCCCGCTGTGCGTGCTGCTCACCGCCCGCGCCGGCGGGCGGGAGTTCGACGCCCAGGTGCGCGCCGCGGCAGTGGCCGCGGAGCTGGTGCACACCGCGACCCTGCTGCACGACGACGTGATCGACGAGGGCCAGGAGCGCCGCGGGCTCTCGACCGCGCGCGCGGTCTACTCGAACTCGGCGAGCGTGCTCGGCGGCGACCACCTGCTGACCTCGGCCCTGCGCCGGGTCAGCCCGCTCGGGACCCCGGTCCTCGACCGCCTGCTGCAGGTGATCGGAGAAATGGTCGAGGCCGAGGCGGTGCAGCTCGACGCGCGCAGCGACCTGCGGGTCGACCGCCAGACCGTGCTGCGGGTGATCGGCGGCAAGACGGCGTCCTTGTTCCGCTGGTCGTTCTGGGTGGGCGGGTTCCTCGCGGGGCTCTCCCCCGAGGCCTGCGCCGCCCTCGAGCGCGCAGGGCAGGCGCTGGGCATGGCCTTCCAGCTGATCGACGACGTGATCGACATCGAGGGCGACCCGACGGTCACGGGCAAGGACCCCTTGGCCGACTTGCGCCAGGGTAAGCTCACCTGGCCCGTGCTCCTGGCGGCCGAGCGCGACCCCCAGGTGGGCCAGACCCTGCTCGAGCTCGCCGAGCTCGACCCGGACCAGGCCTGGGCGGCCATGACCCGGCTGCGCCAGGACGTGGTCCGGCTGGGGGCGGTCGACGCCACCCGGCGCGAGGCCGAGGCCCAGGCCAAGGTCGCCCTCGAGGCGCTGGCGCAGCTCCCTCAGGGCGCGCCGCGGGCGCTGCTCGAGGCGAGCGTGGCCGTGGCCCTGGAACGCCGGCACTAGGCAGGAGAGGAGGACGTCCCATGTGGATCGAGCTTGATCCCACCACCGACCCCACCCGCGTGCAGCGCGAGCTCTCCGCCCTCGGGCTGTGGGTGACCCGCTGCAGCGGCCCCCAGGGCACGGGGTTCTGGGTGCAGAAGCACTCGGCGCACCTCGACCCGCAGGCCCTGCGGGTCGACGGCGTGCGCGCGGTCTACCCCGAGGCCTCGCCGCACCCCCAGATCGACGCCCTGGCCGGACAGCCGTTCCGCGCCGGGCCGCTGACCCTGGGCGGCGACGCGCCCCCCGCGCTGTGCGCGGGGCCGTGCAGCGTCGAGTCCCGGGCCCAGATCGAGGAGGCCGCGGCCGCGGTGGCCGAGGCCGGCGGGCGCGCGCTGCGGGGCGGGGCCTTCAAGCCCCGGACCTCGCCCCACGCGTTCCAAGGTCACGGGCCCCAGGCGCTGGAGTGGCTGCGCGACGCCGCGGACCGCCACGGGCTGGCGGTGATCACCGAGGCGGTGAGCGAGGGCGACGTGGCTCAGGTCGCCGAGCTGGCCGACGTGATCCAGGTCGGCGCGCGCAACATGCAGAGCTTCGGGCTGCTGCGCGCGGTCGGCGAGGCGGGCAGGCCCGTGCTCCTCAAGCGCGGGCTGTCCGCGACCCTCGAGGAGTGGCTGCTCTCCGCCGAGCACCTGAAGGTCGCCGGCGCCGGGCCGATCGCGTTCTGCGAGCGCGGCGTGCGCGGCTTCGACCCCGCGACCCGCAACCTGCTCGACGTGGGGGTCGTGGCGCTCCTGGCCGGGGTCTACCGGCTGCCGGTGCTCGCCGACCCCTCCCACGCCGCCGGGCGCCGCGACCTGGTCGTGGCCCTCGGCCGCGCGGGGCTCGCCGCCGGCGCCCACGGGCTCCTCGTCGAGTTCCACCCCGACCCCGCGGCCGCCCTCTCCGACGGACCGCAGGCCCTCGATCGCGCCGGGCTCCTGGCCTTGGGCCAGAGCTGCGGCGCCCCCCTGGAGGTCGCATGACCGCGACGACCGAGACCACGCCGCACCGCCTGGGCAGCGGCGACATGTTCGACCAGATCGCCCCGCGCTACGACCTCATGAACCGCCTGATCAGCCTGGGCCTCGACAAGCGCTGGCGCACGCGGCTGGTGCGCTCGCTGGCGCCGACCGAGCCCCGGCGGCTGCTGGACGTGGCCACCGGCACCGCCGACGTGCTCCAGGCCCTGCGCAAGGCCTACCCCGAGTGCGAGGTCGTGGGGCTCGACCCCTCGGCGGAAATGCTGCGCTACGGCGTGCACAAGCTCGACGCGCGCTCGTGGCTCGTGCGCGGCGACGGGCAGCGCCTGCCCTTCCCCGACGACCACTTCGACGGCTGCTGTATCTCCTTCGGGATCCGCAACGTCCCCGACCGTCCGCAGTGCGTGCGCGACATGGTGCGGGTCACCCGCCCCGGCGGGCGGGTCTCGATCCTCGAGCTCTCGGAGCCCCGGGGCTGGGGGCCCCTGGCCCTCGCCTCGCGCTTCCACATGCACCAGGTCGTGCCCCGGCTCGGCGCCGCGCTCTCGGGCGCCACGGAATACAAGTACCTCTCGCGCTCGATCGCGGCCTTCCCCCCGGCGACGGAGTTCGCCGCGCTCCTCGAGGAGTGCGGCCTGCGCGAGGTCCAGGTCCAACCCATGAACTTCGGCGTCGCGCACCTCTACGTCGGCGTCGTAGGAGGTGACGCGTGAGCGAGCAACCCTTCGACCCCGAGCGCTGGGAGGCCGTGGACGGCTTCGCCTTCGAGGACATCACCTACCACCGCGCCCGCGGCCAGGGCACGGTGCGGATCGCCTTCGACCGCCCCGAGTGTCGGAACGCGTTTCGTCCCCAGACCGTGGACGAGCTGCTCCAGGCCCTGGAGCACGCGCGCTGCGCCACCGACGTGGGGACCGTGCTGCTCACCGGCAACGGCCCCTCGCCCAAGGACGGGGGCTGGGCGTTCTCCTCGGGCGGCGACCAGCGCGTGCGCGGCAAGGACGGCTACGGCTACGGCCAGGCCGGCACCACCGGGCGCCTGCACATCCTCGAGGTCCAGCGCCTGATCCGCTTCATGCCCAAGGTCGTGATCGCGGTCGTCCCCGGCTGGGCCGTGGGCGGCGGGCACAGCCTGCACGTGGTGTGCGACCTGACCCTGGCCAGCAAGGAGCACGCGCGCTTCATGCAGACCGACGCCGACGTGGCCAGCTTCGACGCCGGCTACGGCTCGGCCTACCTGGCGCGCATGGTCGGGCAGAAGAAGGCCCGCGAGATCTTCTTCCTCGGCCGGCCCTACGACGCCCAGGAGGCCGCGGACATGGGCATGGTCAACGCGGCGGTGCCCCACGCCGAGCTCGAGAGCGTGGCCCTGGACTGGGCGCGGCGAATCAACGCCAAGAGCCCCACCGCGCAGAAAATGCTGAAGTACGCCATGAACCTCGTGGACGACGGGCTCGTGGGTCAGCAGCTCTTCGCGGGCGAGGCCACGCGCCTGGCCTACTCCAGCGCCGAGGCCCAGGAGGGTCGCACCGCGTTCCTCGAGAAGCGCGACCAGGACTACTCCGCGTTCCCCTGGCACTACTGAGGCGAGGCGCGGGTGCTACTCCGCCAGCGCCTCGGCCAGGCACGCCGCCCAGTCGGCGTCGGAGAGGGGACGCGCGCCGAGCCAGGCCGTGAGCTGCGCGCGCGCCTGCACCCCGAAGTGCGCCGCGCCGTCGATCACCTCGGCGCCGCGGGCGCGCGCGCGGCGCACGAAGGGCGTCTCGCGCGGGGTGTAGACCAGCTCGTAGACCAGGGTCCGCTCGTCGAAAGCCAGCTCCGGGAGCAGCGCGCCCTCGGGGTCGGGCCCCCCGCGCATGCCGACCGTGGTCGCCTGGATCAGGACCCGCGGCTGCTCCGCCGGCGTCCCGACGAGCGCAAAGTCGCCGCCCCAGATCGCGCCCAGCTCCGCGGCCAGGCGCTTGCCGCGCCCCGGGTCGCGGGCGTGTACGAACACCTGCGCCCCCAGCTGGCGCAGGGCCCACACCGCGGCCCGCGCCGCGCCGCCGCTGCCCAGGACCCGCGCCTCGCGCCCGGGGAGCGCGTGGGGCTCGAGCAGCTCGAGCAGCGCCAGGGCGTCGGTGTTCTCGGCGCGCCAGCCCTCGGGCATGCGGGTCAGGGTGTTGACCGCGCCGGTGGCCCGCGCCGCCGGGCTCAGGACCCCGACCTCCGCGGCCCAGGCCGCGGCCGCCTGCTTGTGGGGCACGGTCACCGAGAACCCGCGCCAGCGGGGGTCGGCGGCGCAACGGTCCCACAGCGCGCGGGGGTCCGCGGTCTCGAGCCAGGTGTAGAGCGCGGGCTCGCCGAGGGCGGCGAAGGCGCGGTTGAACAGCGCCGGCGAGCGGCTGTGCCCGACCGGGCGCCCGACCACGCCGTAGAACGCGGTGGCCCGCGCGCGCTCGCCCTGCCACAGCCCGGCGAGCTGCTCGAGGCCGAGCTGCCCGGGGCCCGTGGGCGCCTGGGGGTCGTCGGCGGCGTAGCTCCAGGGCAGGCCGTGGGAGGGGCCCAGGATCCGGGTCACGCTCCCCGCGGGGCCCAGGCCCACGACCAGCGGCCGCGGCTCGCGGGCCTCCGCCAGGGCCAGGAGCGCCAGCGCCGCCTCGGCGTCCTCGAGCTTCACCGCGAGCTTCGAGCCGTCGCCGCCGCGCAGCCCGTCCAGGAGCTCGGGCCAGCTCGCGGGCGCGCTGGGCTCGAGCACGTGGCGCGAGCGCAGGACCTTGGCGCCGCGCACGGCGTCCGCAGGCACGTCGGCCTCGAGGTCGACCCAGTCCGCACCGGCGTCGACCGCGCGCTGGAGCAGCCTCAGCCGCGCCTCCTCGCTCCCCTCCCAGGCGCCGCCTTCGCGCGCGGGGCGGCAGGTGACGAGGGCCGGGAGCGGCGTGGGGAACAGCGCCTCCAGGGGGAAGTCCGGGCCCACGCGGTCCAGGCGCAGCTCGACCCGCGCCGCGCGCCCGGCGAGGGCGGCGAGGCGCGCGCGGGTCGCGGCGGGGTCGTCGACCCACACGCAGGCGCAGACGGGCGGCGGCGGCATGGCCCGAGCCTACCCGCTGACGGGGGTCGGTGATGGACGCCTGGACCGTCGTCGGAGGGACCGCGCCGCAGGGCGCCGTACGCGTGGCCGGCGACAAGTCGATCACGCACCGCGCGCTCCTGCTCGCGGCGCTGGCCGAGGGCCAGAGCGTGATCCAGCGCCCGCTGGCCAGCGGCGACGCCCTCGCCAGCCGGCGGGTGATCGAGGCCTGGGGGGCCGAGGTCACCGGCGACGACGAGGCCTGGAGCGTGCGCAGCCCAGGGCTCCACGGGCTGCGCGCGCCCACCGCGCCCCTCGACTGCGGGCGCTCGGGCACGACCCTGCGCCTGGCGGCCGGGGTGTGCGCGGGGCGCCCCTGGACCGCGACCCTCACCGGCGACCCGCAGCTCCTGGGCCGACCCATGGGCCGGATCCGCGACCCGCTGCGCGCGCTGGGGGCGGCGGTCACCGGCCCGAGGACGAGCCGCGCGCCGCTGACCGTGGCAGGCGGGGCGCTGCGCGCGGCGAGCTAGGCCCCGCGGTGGCCAGCGCCCAGGTCAAGAGCTGCGTGCTCCTGGCCGGGCTCTCGGGGCAGGTCGAGGTCAGCGTCCTCGAGCCCATGCCCAGCCGCGACCACACCGAGCGCCTGCTCGGCGCCCTCGGGATCGACCTGGTGCGAGACGGCCCGCGGATCACCCTGCGCCCGGGGCGACTGCCGGTGCCCTTCGGGCTCGAGGTCCCGGGGGACGCGTCGTCGGCGAGCTTCCTCTGGGCCTGGGCCGCGCTCGGGGGCGACGTCGAGGTGCGGGAGGTCGGACTGAACCCGGGGCGCACCGGGGTCCTGCGCGCGCTCGAGGCCATGCGCGCCGCGGTCGAGGTCACCGACGAGGGCGAGCGCGGCGGCGAGCCCGTGGGCCGGGTGCGGGTGCGCGGCGCCGAGCTCCAGGCCCTGGAGGTGGGCGGCGGCGAGCTGGTGGCGCTGGTGGACGAGGTCCCGCTCCTGGCCCTGGTCGCGACCCAAGCCCAGGGCACGACCCGGATCCGCGACGCCCAGGAGCTGCGGCACAAGGAGAGCGATCGCCTGGCGACCACCGCCCGCGAGCTGGGTAAGCTGGGCGCCCGGGTGCGGGTCACCGCGGACGGGCTCGAGGTCGAGGGGCCGACCCCGCTGGTGGGCGCCGAGGTCGAGAGCCACGGCGACCACCGCCTGGCGCTGGCCCTCACGATCGCGGGCGCCGTCGCCCGCGGGCGCACTCGGGTGCGGGGGGTGGCCTGCCACCGCGACAGCTTCCCCGGGTTCCCCGGGCTGTTCCGGGAGCTGGGGGGCGCGCTCGAGGAGGAGGAGCCGTGCTGAGTCGACTGCGCTACCTCTCGGCCGGCGAGAGCCACGGGCCGCGGCTGACCGCGATCCTCGACGGGCTGCCGGCGGGGGTCCCCCTCGACCCGGACGCGCTGGACGCGCTCCTCGCGCGCCGCCAGACCGGCGACGGCGCCGGCGGGCGCATGAAGATCGAGCGCGACCGGGTGCAGCTCACCGGCGGCTGGCTCAACGGCCGGACCACCGGCGGGCCGCTGGCCCTCTCGATCCCGAACCTCGACTGGGCTGCCTGGAAGGAGAAGGACGTCCCGGCCTTCACCCGCCCGCGGCCGGGGCACGCCGACCTCAGCGGCGCGGTCAAGTTCGGCCACGACGAGCTGCGCCTGAGCCTCGAGCGCGCCAGCGCGCGGGAGACCGCCATGCGCGTCGCCGCGGGGGGCGCGTGCCTGCTGGCCCTCGAGGCGCTGGGGGTCGAGGTCGGCGGCTACGCCGTGGCCCTGGGGGCCCAGGCCCTCGAGCTCGAGCCGGCGGTCGAGCCGGACGTCGTGCGCGCGCGCTGGGCGGCGGCCCGCGCCAGCCGCGTGGCCTGCCCCGACCCGAA